>DLHF01000022.1:214-59510 GCA_002483085.1 Ignavibacteria bacterium UBA7675 | reverse complement strand
AGCGCGGTGCGGAGACCTACCGTAGAGCCGCCCATATGGGCGGCTCCGGACAAAGGCCGAAGCGCCCGGCCAAGATACCGTCTGATAAACCTTCCGCCGGATAAACGAAGGCACACACTTATCCTCCAAATTGCTACACTTGTACAGTAGACTTTGCTTTTTATTGTGCACGACCGGATGTTGACTTTTATACTACCCATGAAAATGAAAGAGGACACAAGTGAGTTTCTCTACACACTATGCAACTGTGTTCCGCATGGGTCTTCTCGCAGAGTATTTCGGATGAGGTGGACCAACTACGCCCGTGATTGCCGGACCATAACGCTTGTAGTATGGCAGCGCTCGGCGCAGCGTTGCCACCGGACGCAACCTCCGCTTAGCTGTTGACCACAGGCCAATCGCTGGCTTGCGGTCTGGGAATTAACATGTGAGCCTACTGTAGACTCTGTGTCTACTATTCTCGCTCGGGTTGGGGTATCCAAGCGAGATACAGCAGGTGCAGCTTGCCGCTAACCACTGTTTTCATAGTATATGTCCCCTAATAACAAGGTGTCATGTAGTATGAAGCAACGACTTCTTCGGCGCAACTCCTTGGTCATCTTATTTGTGCGACCCGGGAAGTATTGCGCCCGTTCATTACCATTCACAGTATCAGTTATTTATTTTCCAGGAGAATTTATGTATATCAAGTCGACACCCGGATTACCTTCCCTGATGGGACAAAAACTTCTCATGCTTCTGCTTATGTCTTTTGTGGTGACACTCTGCACTACATCAAAAGCTCAGGCACAGCCTTTTTCTGGTACAAAGTACAACGACCTGAACAACAATGGCGTGCGCGATCCGGGCGAGCCCGGTCTGGCTGGCTGGACAATCCAGGCTTACTACAATGGCAGTACGGTGACAACTACCACCGACGCCAGTGGCAATTATTCATTCTCTTCGCTTCCCGACGGTACATGGACGCTCTTTGAAGTACAACAACTGGGCTGGGTACAGACAGGACCGCACGCAATGGTGTACCACGTCGATGTTCCCGGTGTTGCGGTGAGCGGTCTGGATTTTGGCAACAAGGAAAAATGCAGCAACCCCTCTACAGTCTCGCTGACTGTGGGCGAAAACGACGACTTCAATCCTGATAATGGGCCAGAGGACACTTCGCCCAGTCCTGAACTTCAGGCGGCTATGAACTTCTCCTATCCCTATGCCAGTTCCACGCAGCTCGACAACTCGGGCTCCGACAGAGTCATTGGCCATACCTTTACAGGTTTCCTCCCCGATGGCTGTTATGTGACCGGAGCGCGATTTATTATTCACATCAAAGACCTCGATGCCACCGACGCGATCGTATTCCTCGCCGATGGCAGTGGCGTATGGGGAGCAACGATTCCGCAGATTCTCGGATCCGGATGGAGCAGTATGATTGATGCTACTATTACATTCGATCTGGAAAATCTACCCGCCTACCCAACTACCAACATTCTCGCGGCTTTACAGGACGGCGACTTTGACTTCTTCCTGCAAGACGATGCAAATATCGACTATGCGACATTGGAAGTAGACTACTGCTGCGATTCTGCACCCAATATGCAGGGAATGGGTTTCCGAGATATCAACGGCAGCGACGCCCAATGGCCCATCGGAGCACAGATCACGACCGGCATCGGCGAGCACAATAATACCGGCGATGCGGCTGTACGAGCGCTACAAGCCAGACCCAATCCATTCAGCGATCACACTATGCTGAGCTACGAACTGCGTAAAGCAGAACCAGTGAGCATTGATATATTCGATGCTCTTGGGAATACTGTCTACACATTCGACCTCGGTATGCAGAGCGCGGGTCTGCACGAAGTACGCTGGAATGGTGTAAACGCAGCAGGAACAAGAGTAGCAACCGGCATCTATGGTTATAGTATCAAAACACCGGGCGGACGCAGTACTGGACAGATCATGCTACAGAAGTAAGCTATCTGCATAGTTTCCATGTGACCGAAGCCGTCGCAGTAATTCTGTGGCGGCTTTTGTTTTGTACACCTGAGCGCGACCGCTGCCCACAGGCTTATCGCTGGTGTGCACTACAGGTTGTCATAATGTCCCTTGCACGCTATAATCCGAATCACACCATCCTTGAGAGAATACACGATGCGATCCTCATCGGTCAATCGCTTTGAACACAGCCCACTCGCACTTGATAGAACTTCGGTTTTCCCAAGCCCACCTTGATGAGGGTTCTTCTTTATATCGCGTAGCAGAAGTATTAACCGATCAATTCTTTTTCTACCGAAGGAGCATATTGCCAAAACATCTGCAATCGCTTGCTCTGTGAACTCGTAATCCGGGAAGGCAGATAGCAGTTCTTCTTTAGAGGACAGGCTACTTATACGAGGTTCATTTAACCATTCGACGAGTTCGCTATCGCGGAAATTATCTGGTGAAAATACGTTACGCACACTATCGCGAACTTCATCCTGTGTCTCTTCAGAAACAATAAGGACATCTATAAGTACACGCCTAAACTCCTCATTATCGGCAAAGCTAATCGCAGGCATCTGGTAAATATGAGCGGCTGCAAGCCCCACTGCTTCGGTTTGTTCTCCGCTTGATGAGATATGATAATAACGGTAGGTGATATAGGATTCTTCTGCACTCTTATCATCAGTATCAATAAACGGACGGCGCGCCAAACCCCGAAGCAACATAGCCCGAGTTCTTTGTGCAGGTTCCCTGAGCCAATCCTCAAGTGAATATTCTCCTGTAAGCATAATATTGGAGAATTCCTGTTCAAAACGTATGCCGTTAAAAGCGGGGTGACAAATCTTTGCAGCCTTTACAGTTTCAAAGAAGGTCTCCATTCGCTTGTAGGCAGAGGTTCTATCGGTGGTGAGCGGGTGCAAGCTCAATTCGTTGAAGATTAGTTGCATATCACAGCAATTTTATAAGTTGGTTGTTCCATTCGTCCATAAAGTCCTGTGGGTAATCACTCAGCTCTCCTTGTTCATCTACATCAATAGCATCAAACGTCGAATATTGCTCATAGTATTTTTCATGCTCTGCTGTTACACGCCTGAAATAGAGAATACCAACTCTTGACTTTTCAATGAACTTTTCTTTTACGGCAACTCGTATACCGTTTACGATATGATCACTATGGGTTTCCACAAAGAGCTGAGCTCCATTCTCTGCAACAAGCGCAATGAGCTTTCCAAGTTCGGCCTGCCCACGCGGATGGATATGGGCTTCTGGATTCTCGATAAGAATGAGCTTATCAGGTGAAGATGAGAGTAGAGTGACCAATATAGGCAGCACATAGGACAGACCAAACCCCACATTTCTTGGCATAAATCGGTTGGTATGGAGTGTTCCAGCTTCAAACTGATAATCGAGAATCATCTTTCCCGTACCCGGTATTTCCGTTGTATTCAGCTTTACGCCCGGAGCCACTTCCCCAAGCCAAGCATCTACCTGATGAAGGAGGATTTCGGATTTTGCCTTGGGGTGATGCAGTGTAAGTGCTACTTTTTCGTTGCCAAAAACATTGAGAAAATGCACCGCAAATTCACCGTACATTCCGATCTGCCTACTCCGGCCAACAACGCTGGACGACGTATCGTAGACAGTCTGTGGTCCTTTTCGCTCGGCATGAAGATACTGAAAGTTACTGGTGAACAGTGAACAGCTCTGTAGCTGCTCATCAGTGTATTTCTCCTTCGCATGAGCGTAATCTCTGTCTGCTTCGTAGCTGAACTTCCACCCTAATTCTTTGCTGTCTTGCAGAACGAGATGTATTCCGATGTATTGTTCGATACCGTATTGATAATACGCATCCTTTCCCTTTCCAATCTCCACGAAATTGCCATTGAAGTGGAGAGTACCTTGGTCTAAGCTATTACTCTGCCGTAGCAGCAACAAAGACTGAATTACCGAAGACTTCCCCATACCATTCAACCCCATCAGCAGGTTCAACGGTTTGGTAGAGATCGAAATGTCTTTTAGTGATTTGAAGTTCTGTATAGTGAGTTTACTAATCATGTTGTAACACAGCAGATAGAAGTTGTTTAATCATTATATACCGATAATCTACTTTTCCCCTGTTGCCCGTAGAAGTTGTCACAGCATCAACAAACTTCGGATCGGAAGTAATAAGACTAACAAAACTTTCTCGCACCTCCTGTTTTTTGTCGCCCAGTTTCCGCCGGTCATCGGGCAGCAAGCGGGCGAATTCAACACTCCAGACCTCGAATAAAGCCTTGTTAATAGGCTTATAACGATATGGTTTGTCGAGTGTATCCATTTTCCGAAATGCCCATTCATCAAACACCTCCCAGGCGAGCTTCATCGACTCGATAAAATCATTTTTGATTTTTTCTCGCTCATGGTCAGAAAGTCTGGCAACATCAGCCATTGCTTGGTTCAGGAACGTGTCTAAATCGGGTTTATAGCCCGTATGCCCGTATGTATAAAAGGCCAAGAAACGGGTAACGAACTCCCTATCTAGCATTCGTTCGGAACGAATGCGCCCGCCTGTAGCAATTTTGAATTCATTAGTAGTAGCTAAATCAGCCACAAAGCGCGAGGGAGTGCCTTGGTTAAGGGCATGGCGTATTTCCTGGTTGTTGAGTACAAGCCCCCCGGTATTAATTCGCTTGAAGATATTGTATTTCACTTCATCTGGTGTGCCGGGATTAATGATATAAGCAACAACCTGTGTTTCCTCTATACGCCGTTGCATCGGGCGCGGCAGGTCATCATATCCCACCCCTTCAAGGTGTGTCAGGAATTCGAGTCCTGTAAGCCTTAATTTTTTCTGCACAACAAAATTGCGTAGCGTGCTCAGCCGCTGCAAACCATCTACAACAGCCCACTGATTGTCATCCGATCCATCGAAATAAAATACGGGAAGAGGAAAATTGATGAGAATAGATTCAATAAGCAAACTTTGTTTGCGGTCATCCCACAGGTCGTCATGCCGTTGAAAATCTGGAAAAAGATCAATTTCAGGAGGCTGCGCGGATAATCGCTTAATGAGCAGATCGAGCGTAAGCGATCTAGTTTTGATATCGATCAGCGTAGGGTTAAAAGGTTTATCCATAACCGCGTCGGCAGGATTCTCTTTTTCCTCTTCGACAATATCGGCTTCATGAACAGGTTCAGTCATTGGTGTAGTATGTATTATTGCATCCATAGTAATTTTCGACCTATTTGGCACAAATGTAGGCCTTTCCTCTTATTACCACAACATCGCCGATGAACTACGTGCTCACCGGCGATGTTGTGTATATACTTTAAGCCCAATCAGTCCATTTCTATCACGCGCCACAGGATAGCACCGAGCTTTTCAATACCCTGCGCTATTGCTTCCTCGCTGGAGTTGGAGAAGTTCAGCCGCATAGTATTGCCGCCCTCGCCCCGCAGGTGGAACGGTGCACCCGGCACAAACGCCACTTTTTCACGGATGGCAATATCGAAAACAGCTTTGGCATCAATTCCCTCGGGTAGCGTAGCCCACAGGAACATGCCGCCCTCCGGCTTTGTAATACGGACAGTGGGCGGAAAATACTGCTCGATCATGCCCACCATGTAGTCGCGCTGGCGCTTGTACGCCTTTTTGATAAGAGCAATATGCGCTTCTACGTCGTTGTCTTGCAAGTATTGGTAGATCACGCGCTGCGAGAGAAAGTTTGAATGCAGATCGGCGGCCTGCTTTGCTACCACGAGCTTTTCTACAATGTATTGCGGAGCCACTACCCAGCCCATACGCAACCCCGGCGCGATAGTCTTCGAGAACGAGCCGAGCAGCAAAGTCTGGTCGGGCAAGAACGACCTGATAGGCGGTTGATCTTCGCCTATGAAACGAATTTCGCCATACGGGTCGTCTTCGACGAGAAACATCTGGTAGCGACCGAGAATATCGGCTGTGCGGAGGCGCACTTCTTGCGAATACGAGATACCAGTTGGATTCTGGAAATTGGGAATAGCGTACATCAGCTTCGCATTGCGCGTAGCACAGGTCTCTTCTAATGCCACCGTGTCGACACCGTCTTCGAGCAGAGGCACCGTTATAAAGCGCGGATCATAGGCCGAGAGCGCCTGAATAGCACCGAGATAGCTCGGCTTTTCGAGCACGACGCCATCGCCGGGGTTGAGCATTACCTTGCCTATTAGGTCGAGCCCCTGCTGCGACCCATTGGTAATCAAGATATCGGCGGGGTCTACGTGCATGCCAAAGCGCTGCATATAGCGCTCTGCAATGTACTGGCGCAATGGAGCATAGCCCTCGGTGACAGCGTATTGCAGCACCTGAGCACCGTGCGACGACAGCACCTTCGAGGAAGCCTCGCGGATAGCGTCCACAGGAAAATACTCAGGATTCGGGAGGCCACCGGCAAACGAGATGATTTCGGGCTGCGTAGTCACCTTGAGAATCTCGCGTATAAAGGATTTCGGTATGCTCTTCAGCCTGTCGGCAAATACATCCTGACGTCGATAGGTAAAGTTCGACACGGTGATATGGCCCTCGTCGTTCAGCGTAAGCGAGGCATCGGCAATGTAGCCATCCATGCACGTATAGCTAAACGTCACGCAATTAATACCCGTCGACACGCTGCCGAGCAGCATGTGCATATCCGGAAAGGTTTCGAGAATTTTTCCAAAGTAGTCTTTCAAGTCGACTTTGTTGTCAATAAGGCCATCCTGCTTGCCTGTAAGCTCGCGGACAAACGGTGATCGGCATTGCAGAATGTCGTCGTACATCGCTACTAAACCGTCGATGTCACGCCTGTTCCAGTTTTCTATCCATCGCGATGCGACGGTGTCGGTCAAAATATATTCATCAATCATTACACCTCCACAATTGACATTGCTCTAAACTATCTACACCGCTTTACCGCGCGGCGTGCCAACGGCGGGACCTCCCGGATATCAGTAGCCAAACACCTCTTCTAATGTCAGTTCTTTTACGACGCCATAGCGCGATAAGTCTTCGAGATTAATGCGATCTTTGGAGCCAACGACAAGCATCGTGTATTTGCCGTTTTTCACATAGCGGCTGTAGAAGTCTTTCACGTTAGTAAATGTCATTGAGGGCAGTTTGCTATACACATCCTTGCGAATATCGCGGTTCAGCCCCAGTTTGCCCGCTTGCTCGTAGGCAAACAAAATATCGGTGCGAAGTGTGCGCTCGGTCTCTAGCTTGTTCTTTAGCGCCTCTTTTGCATTGGCAAAGGCGAGTTCCGCATACGGCATGTCGTGCAGCAAAGAGTCCATGCCTATAATCGCTTCGTGGATTTTATCGGCCTGCGTGCCTACATAGGCTACTGCAAAGTGCGGGTCTTCCCGGCGCGATGGCGTAGAGTAGTAGGAATAGGTAGAATACGCCAACGCTTTGGATTCGCGAATCGTCTGGAATACAATAGACGACATCCCGCCGCCAAAATACTCGTTGTACAGGCTGATCGAAGGCACCAGCGAGGCATCGTACTTATCGGCTTTTGCTATCCACATAATTTCAGCCTGTACCATGTCGTAGTTGACAAAGAATACAGTGTCGGCATCTGGATTTCGATAGCTGAATACAGCCTCGCGCGGAAGCGAGCGCCACATTGCTACCACCTCCGGGTCGGGATGTGGCAGTTGGTGTGTCTTGCGCACGATGTCGGCTACCGCCTCGGGCGATTGCGGGCCATAGTACAGCACGCGATGCTGAAGGCCGAGCAGCCGCGTTACTTCGTTTACTAATCCAACACCTGTAAGCCCTTTCAAATCCGCTTCACTCAGGGTATATCTAAACGGATTTTTAGCGCCATAGCGTCCATAGCTCGCCAGCGCTCCCTGCAAAATGACATTTTTGTTTTTCCTGCGGTCGGCTCTTGTCTTCAGCGTTCTATCTACAAGAGAAGCCAGAGCAGCATTGTCCGGCTGGCGGTCGCGCAGTACTGTTTCCAGCAGTTGAAGAGCCGGTTGGAAGTTGTCTTCCAAGCCGCTGAGCGAAATATAAATTTCGCGGTCGCCAGCTACCACGTCAAAGCTACAGCCGAGCTCGTAGAATTTTTTACTTACGTCGTCGGCGCTCATCTTCGATGTGCCAAGGTATTTCAGATATTCTACAGCAAAAGCAGCTTCCTTGTTGTTCAGCCTGCCGATATCGAACAAGTAGTACAGCGTAAACAGTTTGTTCTCATCATTGTGCACATAGTGCATTTCTAGGGGCAAAGCCCGGTCGATGGGCACAACGCGTACATCTTTTTTGAAATCAATAAACTGCGGTTTGATCTCCACCGCACTCATACCAGCTATTTTTTCCAGAAAGGGCGATGTTGCCTCGCGGTTTACTTCTACCGGCGTGATTGCGGGCTTGACTACTTTTTCCCGTTCCCCGACATCTCCTGTTCTTTTGAACACAAGAGCGTAATTGTTGTAGTACTGGCCTGCAACGCGTATAATTTCCTCTTTAGTCACGGTAGCGAGGTCGTCTATCTCATGGACGTAGGTAGCCCAGTCCACACCTTTGGTAAATGCGTCGACAGCGCTCATCGTGCGCGGGAAATTTTGCTCGCTTGCTTCCATGCGCTGAATACGCAAGTCGTTGATAATAGCCGGAAGCAAAGCCGCGTCGAACTCGCCGCGTTTTACCAAGTCAATCTGCCCGAGAATCAGGTCGCGCACCTGCTCTAGTGTCTGCCCCTGAAGCGGCGAACCGGTAAACAGGTGGATACTGTAGTCGTTGCGAAAGTCGGGTGAACAAGTAGCGCGCAGCACTTTTTGCGCTTTGTTCAGGTTGAGGTCTATAAGCCCGGCTGTGCGGTTGGAGAGTATCATGTCGATCATCTGCATCACTCTGGTATCGCGGTTCCCCGGTCCGGGAAAGCGATATGCCATGAGCAGAGACTCAGCATTCGGCCCAACAACTTCGCGCACCACCGTAGACGGCAGCGGCGGCTCGGGTGCAAATGTAGGCGCAGAAATCGCTTTGCTCGCAAATCCGCCAAATGCGTTTTCAATAGCGGTAATTGCTTCGTCGGGATTAAAGTCGCCAGCAATAGCCATTGCCATATTGTTCGGCACATAATACTGATTGTAGTATTCCCTGATCTTTTTGATCGATGGATTCTTCAGATGTGGGATTGTGCCAATTGTTGTCTGTGTGCCATATGGATGGTTGGGAAACAGGACTGCCATGAGCTGCTCATATGCCTGGTCGCCGTCGTCGTCGATAGAAATATTTTTCTCTTCGTACACCGCTTCGAGCTCGGTGTGGAACAAGCGCAGCACAGGATTGCGGAAGCGTTCTCCCTCTATTGTAAGCCAGCGTACAAGCTGGTTGGCCGGGATATCATTTATGTAGACTACCTGCTCATCGGATGTCCAGGCATTCGTGCCAGATGCTCCAATGATACCGACCATTTTGTCGTACTCATTGGCAATCGCATAGCCCGCTGCAATGCCCGATATAGAGTCGATAGCGCGGTATATCGCCGCGCGCTTCTGCTCATCGGTGGTAGAGCGATACTGCTCGTACAAGTCCTCAATACGGTCGAGGTACACCTTTTCTTTGACGTAGTCGGCACTGCCAAATCTGTCGGTTCCCTTGAACAGTAAATGCTCAAGGTAGTGCGCTAGGCCTGTTGCGTCAGCCGGATCGTATTTACTGCCTGCGCGAATGCCTATCATTGTTTGGATGCGCGGCTCGCTTTTGTTGACGCTCATGTACACCTTCATACCGTTTTTCAGGGTGTACACCCGCATGCCGAGCATATCGCCCTGCACAGTTTCATAGGTGTGTTTCCCATCGGGCGATGTGTGCTTTGTCGTAGCAGGCAGATCGGCATGCAGTTGTCCTGCCACAAGAAGACAGAACAAAAAGGCCAGAGACCGAATGTAACGTTTCATAATAGAGATAACAATCATGATAGAGAATAAAATTGATCCACCGCCATATGCGCGGACACTCAACGCCCAAAATACCTCTACAGGGCAACTTCCATGAGCCCGCAAATGCCCCACGACGAAAAACGCAAGTCAATATCGCGAGAACGTTCGTTCTCTATTTTCACCGACTTTACTGCCGACTGCAAAGTCCACTTGTAGCGAATATCAAGGCCGAACATTACTTTTTCGCGGGTTCGCACATAAGTGCCTGCTCCGATGCAAGCTCCGAGCAGCGTGGTACGCATATCGGCTTCTGTGCGGAATAAACTGCCCCCGCCACCGGGATCAAAACCTCCGACCTTCCCTACGAGCGATTGGCTGATAAGAACACTGATGCTCGGCCCTGCAACGACATACGGCAGCAAATCGCCCTTTACGTCGAAGACTACTTTGCCGAGTAGCGGAAATTCGATGTAGCTGAACCGACCCTCCATCCAAAATTTCCTCAACCACGGATAGTAGTCGGGATTGTTGAATGTCACATCCTGTTCGTAATACAGGGCCTCTGGCCTGTACAAAGCCCCGACTTCCACCGCGAGGCTCTTTGTAAAATAATGTTGCAGATACAGCCCACCAGATATAAGCATGGTGGACTTCGATTCGACGTCTTTCTTGAAGCTCGGTGTCCAATTGCCTATGTTCGGGCTGGTATGGAACCAACTGCCAGAAAACTCAGCGTCATCGCCAGCAGGCCCGGAGCCAAACAGGCCGCCCATAGCGCCTATCGACCAAGCAGATCGCGATTGCGCCGCACATGGCAAGACGGCACAAATTGTTATACAACAACATAATACGAGTACTGTTTTCACAGAACGGTTCATAGCAAATAGTGTGTAATGTGGTTAGTAATAGTAGCCACCTACAGACGGTGTACCGTGGTTTTGCGACCAGCCTTGTCTTGTAAGGCTGTATATTAGAAATAAAATTCCATGAAGGCCGTAATGCCAAAAGCTCTGTTCTTCATATCGAGTTCACTTGAGGTATCTCCAACTCCGAGCGCACTTCCATCTACACTAACAGACTTGACAGCGCTCTGGAATCCCATCGTGTAGCGCGCTTCTACTCCAATCGCAGTTGCTATTGTACGGAAGCTGATACCGCCCCCAAAAGTAGCGCCGATATCGAGATTATTGAAGGTAAACACAGCGGGAATCGGCCCGTTGAGCACTTCATTGCTCTGGCCACTTACTACCACCTTCGCACTCCCCTCTACTGATGTAGTCTTATCAACTAGAATACCGAAACTCGGCCCTACAACCACATAAGGCTTTATCGATCCCTCGACAGGAGCTGTGATCTTCAGTAGCAGCGGAATGTCGATATAGGTCAGTTCGGCATCTGCTTTCATGTTGCCACTGAGCGAGCCAAAAATGCTGAGCGAGTAGGAAAAATCCTTGTCGTAGCTCACCCCTTTGCTGGTGTACATCGCCTCGGCCTGTGCCGACAGCAGAGAATTGAACATGTAAGCGACATACACACCGCCACTAAACAGTGTTTTCGATTGCGGTTCAGCAGTGACATCAAACGACCCGAACTGGCTGAACATATCTATGGGAAGAAACTTCGACGCAGAAAGATTGGCGTCATCGCCTGCAACCGTTGTCATATTTACGCCACCCTTTAGCCCAAACGAAATCGGCGACTGCTGAGCGCGGGCTTCATCTGCGGTGTAGCAGAGCCCTGCAAGTAAACAAAATAGAGCAATGTGCTTCATAAACATTTGTAAAAAGAGACAGTAAGTAACACAGGTGCGGCGAATATACAAAAAAACCTGACGATAGAAAGAGCTCGCGCTATTTCTCAAAAAAACATGTCGATGTAGAAAAATGATGATAAATGAAGCGCCAACTCTTTGAAACTGATGAGCTTGGCATCTTGAGCGAATGCCGTAGAGAAAAGAATATGTGGCACGGGCTTCTCTGCGGCGCACGGTGCGGCGCTGTCGCCGGTCGCATTGCCGCTGCGGTGCCCCCCACCAACACACGCGGTGGGGCGGGGCCGTTCGTCTTCGCATCGTTCCTACGATAACCAAAGTACAAGAGCGAAGACACTTGCGCCAGCAGCAGAACACGAGAGAACTTCTATCAGAAAGAACATAAAAAACAAAAGCCGTGCGGAATTCTCCACACGGCTCCTAATCGCAAACAATACACCGTAGTGTTATTATTCTATCATCAGCCGCTGTATGGCCTGCTCTCCTCGGTCGGTTTGCAATACCACGACATACATGCCTTCGGGAAGCTCGCCGCAGCCAAGCGCAAACTCTCCTTCGCCAGCAGTACGGGCTTCCGGCGAGACGAGCTCTTTGATACGCCGCCCCCAAATGTCGAACAACGTGATAGAGACAATGCGGCTTTCCAACAGCTTGTAGCGCAGCACAGTACGGCCTTCGGGCGCTGGATTGGGATACAGATAGGAGCCTTGGATAGCTCCAGCCGACGTGCGCCACACATCTAAATATTTGTCGCCGCCTACCACGCGATCCACGTATCCCGAAATAGCTCCCGACGCCAGTTCCTCGCGCACCTGTACGTCGTGCTCGCCACCTCGCAGGTCGGGTCGGCGCTGTACCGACACAGTGAGGTCTGGGTTCACACGGTTGGCTGCGGTAAGCAGCTCGGAAGCTGCAAGCTCTACACGCAGTTGCGAAGCGATGCGCTCGGGCAGATGCGCCAGAAATTCGGCGGTGGGCTCGTACCACAGGATAACATCCGGACGAAATTTACGGTCGCGCCTGTCGGCCTCGGTGTAGGAGCGGCCAGTGCGGACAATCACAGGAATGAGCGTATTGATACGGCGGCGGAGCTTTTCTTCGCTCTGGCGCGACATTTCCATGATAAGGTAGGCGTGCCGCACTTCATTATCCTCCACCGAGGCTTGATCGTACTCGTGTATAAGCTCTGGGTCTATTGCCTCGCGCTGCACGACAATCCGCCTCCACATGCCCCTGTCGTCGCTGATAAGCAGTGGCTCGAAATCGGGCACAACGACCTCCGGGTACTCGTCGATTTTTTCCATGTCCGGGAAGTTGATGTGCTTAGGGCCGATGATATAGCGTTCAGCCAGAGCAGGAGCATATGAGCACACCTTGTACAGTTCTGTGCTGCCCTCCTCCACACGCACACCGATGCGCGCGAGTTCCGTAGGAGTAAGCTCTACAAATCTCGTGGCCATTTCTGCATTTCCCGCTATTCCGAAAGGGAGTGCGCGGAGTTTGCGCTCGAACAACGTGTCGTAGGAAAAGTATCTATAGAACATCTTCCCGATACGGCTGTACGAAGCAGAATCGCCAGCCGCCTGCGCGCTCATTGTGGCCGCGCCTGCACGTGTATCGGCTCCGGGCGAAAACGGCAGGACAGGCACGCGGTGCCCGGCAAAAAGCGCCACAGCAAGAGCGCCCAGAATGGCCGAGATCACGGCTGTACCAGCAATCACGAGTGGCTTGCGCCACGGAGCGCGCATTGCGTCAGCTTTGTGAACTATTCGCTGCGTACTTATCAGTTTCTGCGCGTCTTCTGCACTTACAAGCGGCTCGGCGTGCTTGGCTTCGCGCAATATCGACGACAGTGTTTTTTCGTGCGATGTCATAAGGAAAGAGTAATAGTGGGACAAATGAAATATTACAGAACCGCCATAGTGCTTTTCTCGCCTGCTGGCGCGCGCAAGCGCGCGCCGTCGGACGGAAACAAATCGTTGCGAACGCCAAGCAGTTCAGCAAGTGCTTCCCTGCCACGCTTCAGCCGCGACTTTACACCGGAAAGCGTTCCCCCCTGGATCGCTCTCACCTCTTCAAGCGTACAATCGGCGATGTCGAACAGCACGACCGCTTCGCGCTGCTTGGCAGGGAGCTTGGCCAGCGCCCTGTACAACAGCGTGACATCGGTAGAAACATCGGGGCGCTCGTACTCCGCCGGAATGTACTGCGCTTCCTCCTGATTATAGCGCCCAAACAAACGGCCACGCCGCTCGCGTTTCAGGTAAATACGGCGCGAAATAGTGAATAGGTAGAACACAAACGACGACGGTGTACGCACGTCCTCGAACTGTTCGTAGGCGATAAGGATAGTCTCGCTGACAATATCTTTTGCTTCCTCGGTATTGCGTACCATCGCCTGCACATACGCGGAGAACCGGCGCCGCACCGGCTCGAATGCCGCAAGAAAACGCTCTTGTTTCGACTGGTCAGTTGTCATAATTCTCGCAATTTGAATAAGCAGTCGTGACGTTGGGTAGAGAGTGCGCGGCTGCCGATAGAAAGTTTCACAAGGTGCAACATAAGGAAACCAACTTTGATAAGAACCACTCCTATCCTGCATTTATCAGCTATTCTATTTATTCTGTGTGGCACGGGCGGCGGTGCCGATCCTCCATCAACTGGCTCTAAGGCCCTCTCGCGCTGCATGCAGTCGGGCACCGTAACTTCCGGCGCACCATATAACTAAATCATAATGGTTTATCAATGCTATTTTCTATATCTTTGCCAGCTATGAGATTGTTTGTGAGCTTTGTGGCACTGATTATTCTGTGCCTTTTCAGCAATGTACGGCCTGTGCTTTCGGGCGGGAAACCCGGCGGCAAACAGATTCAGGCCGACGACGCAACGCATTTTACAAATGCGGGCAATATTCGTCTGACGATTACCAACTTTGGCGTGATCGGGTCGGGCTTTGCCAACTGGCCAGCCCAGCCTTCCTGCGAATACACGCGCAACAGCGGTATCGAGCACTTATTTATCGGCGGACTCTGGATAGGCGGGATCAAAGAGTTTGGCGGCAATCGCGTGTACGCGGTCTCCACCGGCGCTGTTGATGTATCGGGCGTAGCTACCCTTTCCGAAGGCTTTGAGTTTACCACAGCTCCCGAAGCTGGCCTTGTGCAGCGCTCGTCGCTGCCTGCAAATCCGTTTTATACGCCCAAAGCTGTAAGCCATCAGGATTTCCTCGCCGACTTTACCGATACCAATCTCATCGACCCCGTACTGAACCAACGCATTCCCAGCCACGACTACCCGCTTGGGCTGGCTGTGCACATGGAAAGCTATGCGTGGAATTTTTCGTTTGCCGACTTTTTTGTGATACTGAACTTCACGATCAAAAACGTCTCCTCTGTGCCCATCGACAGCGTGTACACCGGCCTGTGGAGCGATATGGTCGTGCGTAATACCAAGATTACACGCCCGGGCGGTTCGGCATTCTATGCCACCGGCGGCAATGGATTTATCGACTCGTTGCGCCTCATGTATGAATGGGATATCTCCGGCGACAATGGCCTGGCCGACTCCTACGGCTCTACCATGCTGCTGGGCTCTACGCCCGCCGTCGACACCGCCTTTTTCAACAACTGGCAGTTCCGCAATTCCGCAGGCGACCTTTGGAGCCAGAGCCCACAGAACGACGAGGACAAATACAGAAGGCTCGCAACTTCTTATCTCAACCAGCTTGCACCCGAACAGATCAGGCAAAAACTGATTACGCCGAGCAACCGCTCGCACATGATTTCTACCGGCCCATTTGTGCGCCTTGCGCCCGGCGATTCGGTGGTAGTGGCCTTTGCTGTTCTGTGCGCTAAAAAAACCGGCTCGCCGCAGACTGATACGGAATCTACACGGGAAGAGCTCATTGCCAATGCAGGCTGGGCTCGCCGCGCCTACAACGGCACCGATGTCAATGGCAACAACCAGCTCGACTCCGGCGAAGTCGACCTCCGGGGCAATGGCAGCATTGTGCGCTATGTGCTTCCCACTCCTCCGCCGTCGCCACTGTACCGCGTGCAGGTGGAAAGCGGAAAAATTACACTGTACTGGAGCGACAATGCAGAGAACTCGGTGGATATTATCAGCAATAGAAAAAACTTCGAGGGATATAACATTTATCGCTCTAATGCAGGCGACGACATAGCGAGCAGACCCTCGCTGCACCTCGCTGCGAGCTACGATAAGCCGGGCAATGGCGTAGCTGCCGATAATGGCTTCAGCGCCGTGCAGATCACCGATGGCACAGGAGCTCCTACTCGCATCTATTTTGAAGGCGATACAATCGGATATACTTATAAGTACGAGTTTTCCGATGTGCTCAACGGCTGGCAGTACACGCTGGCGCTCACGGCATTCAGCGATGGCGACGAACTCAGCGGCTTTCCCTCGCTGGAATCCAGCCTGTTGGCCACAGAAACACATGCAATCCCCGGTACGCCGCCCTCCAGCGACGCTGTGGGCATCTATCCCAATCCGTATTATGTATCGGCGGAGTGGGACATCCGCTCCAGCAACCGTATCGCTGAGCGCGGACGCAAAGTGTATTTCTACAATCTTCCCCGCCGTGCGACTATACGCATCTACTCCATGAGCGGCGACCTTGTACGCACGCTCGAACACGATGCAGCAACAGACAACGGCGGTGATATAGAATGGTATAAACAGGTGGGCAGCACTGGCGACAATGCCCCGCTGTTCAGCGGTGGCGAGCACAGTTGGGATTTGCTCACCAACGACGACCAAGCAACGGCATCGGGTATGTACATTGTACATGTAGAGGACAAAGAAACCGGATCGCAGAAAACAGGCCATTTGCTTGTTGTAAAGTAGTAGCTCCGGCACAGAACAACGGACGACAAACCCCTTATGAATTTCATATCATTATGAGGATACTATGAAACGTTTGTGTACTCTTTTGGCCGCAACATGCCTTTCGGCAACAGCAGTAATGGCTCAGCCTTATGCTGAAGTAAGTGTTAAAGATATTATGACACTTCCCGCCGACTCTATCAACGCTGGCTCCCTGCGCTCTCCCCTGTTGGGCGATACTGTGTGGGTGACTGGTATTGTCACCGTTCCTCCGGTTGTCGATCCTATCGAAGACCGTCGCCCCATCCTGTGGGCGGGCTCGCGCTGGGTGTCGTTCCTCCGCGATACGGCAAGCGCACTTCAGAGCTATGCTGGTATTAATATTTTACAAGCCGATACGTCCTCGGGAACAAATACGCTGTTCGACCGCGCACGCCCCGGTAATATTATTAAAGCATTAGTAAAAATCTCCAATTTTCCCACTGGGCTGCTCGGTGCTACACAGGTAGAAATCATCAAAGAATCGCAGATCGAGTTTGCCGACGACAAAGACGTCCCCACTATGGCTACGCCAGTATCAGTGTCCGACTTCTACACAGGACCTGTCGGCGGCCAGACACAAAATTTCCAAGATGGATCCAAATACGTCGGCATGCAGGTGGAGCTCACTGATGTGACGGTCGTTTCGCTTACGCAATTCGACTATGTACTCGCCGACAAAAACGGCAACGAAATCTACATGCGCTCGCAGTCTGGCTACTTTAGCAAAGCAACAGAGACAGGAACAAAACCCAAACTCCGCCCGGATTTTGAAGGCTATAAAGTAGGCCAAACATTTACAAGAGTTCGCGGATATATTACTAGCTCGAATACGCCCGGTGGCGTGCAGTCGTACATGATCACGCCGGTGTATGTGGACGATGTAACGCTGAGCGAAGTGACCCCCCCAGAGATTACCAGCCTCCAGCGCGACCTCTCTCTGCCATTCCCTTCGCCGCAGAATAATCCCGAAGTCACGATCACAGTGCAAAAGGGCTCCAGCGATATAGCACTGGTAAAAGTATCCTATAGCGTAGACGGCGGCGTCGACAACGAAGTATCAGCTTCGCCCGAAGGCTCGGCCACATACATCGCGACCATTCCGGCACAGCCCGCTGGCTCGCTTGTGCGGTACAAGGCGATTGCTATCGACAACAATGAAAAGATATCTACCTACCCGCTGAACGGTACCCAAGTGTACCGCGTGCTCGACCGCCCGGCGAAAATCTCGGATGTGCGCGAGCAGTTCAATGCCAATGGCTCGTCGTCGTACCAGGGCTATACAGTGACGCTCGAAGGCGTGATAACAACCGACCCCTCCGATATCGCAGGTGCAAACTTTACCCGCATGTATATGCAGGATGGCACCACGCCGTACTCCGGTGTGTTCCTGATTACAAATTCGCCCGATGATGCTATCCGCACAGCAAGCAGAGGCGACCGTGTAAAAATAACAGGTACTGTCGCAGAAAGCGGCGCTCGTACAACAGATTTCCACATTACCGCACTCAGCAATATCACGTCGGTGGAAAAATTAGGTACTGTTGCCCCCGTCGATCCCGTTGTTCTCTCTACTGCCAGCTTCAGCAAAAAGTCGATGGGTAGCCCAGACGCAGAGCAGTGGGAAAGCATGCTCGTGGAGTTCCAAAATGTTGTGGTAGTAGATACCAATGCCGACACAGGCAGCAACTTCGGTGAGTTCCTCGTAGCCGACGAAAGCAACCCGGAAGCTACAATGCGCGTGGAAGTGGACGACAGCAATATTTCGATTACCAACAATCCCAATGTAGAAAACAAAACGCAGGTCAGCATCGGCCAGAAATTCCCGTACCTGCGCGGTATTATGTTCTACAGCTTTGGCAACTACAAATTAGTCCCGCGCAACGACCAAGATTTTGAAATCGTGACAAGTGTGGCGTACTTGCCTTCGGACGTTGTCAGCACAGTTCGCGCTTTCCCCAACCCATTTGCAGGTGAAACAACAGTAGAGTGCGAGCTCGACTCCTACGCGCCCCGCGTGCTCATCCGCGTGGTAGATGTACAAGGCCGCACAGTGTACACATCGGTGCAGAACAATCTGCCCGCAGGCACATACCGCTTTGCGCTGAACGGCTCAGCTCTTGCAGCAGGTACCTACCGCTGCACAGTGGAAACGGCTGGCCATGCAGTGTCTACACAGCTCATCGTCGTACAATAATACTCGTTTTGCCGCCGCAGGGACATCCCACCGGGGTGTCCCTGCCAAGGGCTTCCCTGCTTGGGACGCCCTTGCGATACATCTATAGCATCTGCGCTTATGAGACAGATTCTCGCCGCTCTCGCCTTTGCCGTTCTGTTCGCTCTGCCCGGTTGCAAGGATGATCCCACCGGTTCGCCGGTTGCCAACCGACGTCCAGAGACTCATCTGGCATTGTCCGAAGTCAATACTGTGCAAAGCAGCCGAATTCGCGTGCACTGGTACGGTGACGACCCAGACGGCATCGTAGCGGGCTATCTGTATTCGTGGAACCGCAAAGACTGGTTTTTTACACAGAAAAACGACTCGCTGTTCTCGCTTACAATTACTGTGAACGACTCCAACTATGTCTTTGCCATAGCGGCTGTCGACAATTCCGTTTCCGGCAGCCTTCCCGCCGAGGGCAGTACTGTGGGCTTTATCGACAGCGATGGCGATGGCCTGCACAGCGATGGCGAAGAATTTACCGGGCTAGCTGGTGCAACCGACCCGACGCCCGCTACTGTGCAGTACCACATCGTGAACTCGGCACCTCTTATCGTGCTCGGCGCCGATTCCTCTGCGGCCTCGCGTGCAGTGCGGCAAAATCCCGATACAACCTTTACCGTGGCTTCCTTCCTCTTTTCGGTGTATGATACCGACGGGCGCGAATCTATCAGCGCCATAGAGTGGTCGCTGAACGACAGCAGCGCACAAGCGGCGTGGACAACCATACTACCCTCGCAAACCCTGCTTACGCTCCGCGAGTCCAATGGCCTGCTCCCCAATGCCGATAATGTGCTGTACCTTCGCGCAGTAGACAATGGCGGCCTGAAAAGCACAATTATACAGTATCCAGCACCCGGCGGCACGTGGTTTGTCAAAAAGCCCAAAGGCGATATCCTGCTTATAAAGGACTATGGCACAAAAGACGCCGACAACTTCTACACCGATGCGCTCGGCAGCGTGGCCGGCGGAAAATTTGCAGGAAGGTTTGATGTGCTCGACATCCGCGAAGGCTTATCGCCATCGACACGACCCAAAAATCTACCGCTGTTTATCTCGCCCGCATTCATCGAAACACTGAAACTGTTCCGCGCGGTTATCTGGTACGGCGATAACCGACCCGACTTGGCGCTCGCGCAGCAGGTTCTGCCCGACTACAACCGCACCGGCGGCAAAGTGCTGTTTACAACCGGCCTTCCTACCTCGGTAGAAGCAACAGGCGCACTTGTAGATTTTGCCCCCGTTGATAGCGTCTCGGCAGCAGAGCTTCCCGGCTTTCCACAAGCGCTCAAAAACGGCAGCATTATCACAGCCGAAAACGCCGTGGCAGGTCAGTACCCCGATATTGTCAAAGAAAAAGGCAATGTGGCCGGAGTGCATACGCTCTACCCACGCATTACAGCAACGGCTTTGTACCGTCTGCCGGAAAATACAGCCTATCCGGGCCGCCCCATTGTAGGCGTGCGAAGCGGCCTGCGCGACATGGTGTTTATCAATCTTCCGCTGCACCTGTTCAACGCGCAAAATTCCGCTAGCAAACTGATAGAAACAGTGTTGACAACTGATTTTGGACTGTAACGGCGCGCTTCTGTCGCTGCCCGCACTTCTGCCTCTGCACCGCGCTGCACGCCCGCCGCGTGGCTGCTCGGCCCCAACCGCTGGAAACAGCGATGAGCCTGTGGGCAAACAACGCAGCGGTGTTGCGACCGGCGACAGCGACGATACGGATGCCAAGCGACGCCCGTGCCCATAAAGCTCCATGCCCGAAACGCCGAGTGCTGTAAAAACAACGGTGCCTTGCAATCGCACAATACATCGGTGCGGCGTTCGATGCTCCAACAGGATTTTCTTCCGGCAACCGATTTTCGATATATCTTATGCCAATAGCATTCCTGCTTCGCACAGCGTTTTTTCTGTTTTGCGTTCCTTCTCTGGCGCTCGCCGCCGGAGCCATACGAGGGCGGATAACCGATGCGGCCACAAAAGAACCTCTACAGAGCGTCACTGTGCGCCTGCCCGGCACCTCCTACGGCAACTACACAAATGCGCGCGGTATGTATCTTGTGCGTAATGTGGCGGCGGGAACATATACCGTCGAAATCTCGCTGATCGGCTACTCGAAAATACAGAAAACCAGCGTGCGCGTGGCCGATGGCGATACGCTCGTGCTGGACTTCGCTCTACAGCAGTCGGATGTAACGCTCGACCGTGGTATTATGGTGATTGGCGATAAGCCGCTTGTCGATGCCGAAGAAACCCAGAGCATCGAGACCATCGGGCGCACAGACATCGAGCAAATGGTAGCAGAAAAGATCAGCGATGTGCTAGTGCAGCAAACCGGCGTTGTAGAGCAAAACAAGGAAATCCACATACGCGGTGGGCGCGGCTACGAAGCTGCCTACCTCCTGGACGGTGTATCGGTGCAGGACCCGCTTGCCGGAACCGGATTCGGGCTCCAGCTCAGCGCCGGAGCTATCGAAGAAGTAGAGCTCATTACCGGCGGATTTAATCCCGAATACGGCCAGGCGACCTCCGGCGTTGTCAATATAAAAACACGCGATGGCAGCGACCACTACGAAGGCTCGGCCTCCTACCGCCGGTCGTGGCGCCTGTTTGAGCGCAGCCCCTACGACCGCGACACAAATTCTTCGTTCCTTACCGATATCGCAGAGCTGAGCCTCGGCGGCCCAGAGCCCATAAGCACCGTCATTTTGCCCGCGCTCGGCGTAGAATTGCCCGGCAAAATCAGCTTTTTTCTGAATCTGTATGGCAATTTTTCGGATGGTATTACACCGGCATTTGCGCGCAGCGACCTGCATTCTACACTGTTCGACCCCGTATTTGCACCGCGACAGGACAACTCAATTACGGGCCTCGGCAAGCTGACCTGGCAGATAAGCCCGCTTATGCGCCTTACGTATTCCTACAATTCCAGCGCTGCAATCAACCAAAATACGCGGTCGCTCCAAACTAACCTTGAATACTCGCGCCCAAGCCCCGGCTACCAATACGAATTTCAGGAAAATACCGACGGCGCTCTTACCTATGCGTCGCTTGTGCAGCTCCACAGCATCGCTTGGATGCAGACGCTCAGCACCTCTACTTTTTACGAACTCCGCATCAGTAACTTTTTCTCGCGCCTGAAAGTAGATGCCAATGGCAGAGATTTCAGCGAATACCGCGAGCCACGCGATATCCCCACAGTTCCGGCGGAATACTACGAAACAGGCGATTCCACAAGCCTCGGTATTATCCCCGGCGATGGTTTCTACGATGTTGGTAATGGCAATATCTGGAACGACCACTATATCGACGAGTGGAACATACGCGCCGATGTTACAAACTATATCAGCGAAAAAAATCGCATCAAAACCGGCGTCGATCTGCGCTTTCAAGAACTACAACAAGCCAATATTTACAAGCCGTGGCTCGGTCCGCTGGGGCTGAACAACGATGTATTCCACGCCAATACGACAATAGGCGCCCTCTACGCACAAAACAATATCTCTTTCCAGGGATTAGTGCTGAACTACGGTGTGCGCTTCGACTTCTGGGCACCGGGCGCACTTGTGGACGATGCCATTGCCAACACCAGCATTCCCACGATTACAGAGCAGCAGCGCGCGTCTTACCTCGACAAAACATTCTCGATGTTCGGCCTGCGCTGGAAAGGAAGGCTGAGCCCGCGCATCGGCGTTTCGCATCCTATTACCGACAACCAGATGCTCTTTTTCTCCTATGGCCATTTTAATAAACTGCCGCGCCCGCAATACGTGTATGCAAAACTATCTCCGCAGGCAGCAGGCTCTACCTATCAGCGATTTGGCAATCCCGACCTCGACCCGGAAACAACTATCGCCTACGAGATCGGCATTCGCAGCCAGCTCTCCAACGACGATGTGCTTACAGTGACTGCCTACTACAAAGACATTTTCGACTATGTGCAAACGCGCCGCGCTATTGTAGACAATCCCCGTCTGGCCGGTGGCTCGTTCCTTACCTATGTTAATGCCGACTACGCTCGCTCGCGTGGGTTGGAAATAGAATACAAAAAGCGCATCGGCGATTGGTTTCGCGGCCAAGTGTCTGGCACCTACTCGGTGGTCACTGGCAAAAGTGGATCAGCCGACGAAGGCTCGCTTGTAGCTCAGGGCGCTGCCGATGACGTCGTAGGCGAAACCTTTATGTCGTGGGACAGGCCATTGCAGTTCAATCTCACGGCCAACTTCATTGTGAAAAAAGACAACCCGCTGTTCGGCCTCTCCGGTTTGGAAGACATCAATGCCTTTGTACGCATATTCTACCAAAGCGGCGAGCGCTATACACAGGAAATTCCGGTGATCGACCCAACAACGGGCAAACAGCAGCTCCTGCCCAACGGACGCCCGGTGTACCGCTCCGACAACGACAATATCAACGGCGTCTTTGGTATGCCGTGGTGGTGGGTAGATATGAATATCGAAAAATATTTTTCCTTTGCTGGCTGGAAATGGGTGGTTTCGGTAGAAGTAATCAATCTGTTCGACAGGAAAAACCCCGAGGTAATCAATCCCGTCACAGGCAGAGCGTATGAATACGGCGATCCAACGCCTACGGATTGGAACGATCCGCTGTATCCACAACTGCAAAGCCCAATCGATCCTTATCCGTTCAATCCTTCGCGCTACCTCAACCGCAGGACGGTGCGCCTCGGTACTTCAGTACGATTCTGATACAGGCATGATACAGGCAATACACTCGATTCGACAGTCCGCTATGCGCGCTTTTCTGCGCTCCGCATTGTGCTGCGTGCTCCTTCTGGCTGTAAGTATGGCACATGTGCAGGCTCAAGTATTTCCTACATTTGGCGAAGAACGCACAGGTACGTCGATTATCAACTCGGTACGCATTGGCATGGGCGCACGTGCGGCGGGCATGGCAGAGTCGTTTACAGCCGTAGCCGACGACGCCTCGGCGCTCTACTGGAACCCAGCGGGAATGAGCAATCTCGACAACAACGAAGTGCAGTTTACTTCCACACAGTGGTTTGGCGGCGTGCGGCATTCCTCCGGCGGCGCAGTGTACCGGCTGAACGAAGAGAACGTGCTCGGTGTAAGTATAGCTCGCGCCAGTTTGCCTTCTATTCGCGTTACCACAGAAACACAGCCCTACGGCACTGGCGAGTTCTTTCAGTTCGACAATATCGCATTCGGACTTTCCTACGCACGCCGCTTTACCGATCAGTTCAGCGCCGGGGTGACTGTGCGCTATATCAGCGAAACACTGGGCGATGTAGATATTAATGCGTTTACTGTTGATGCAGGTACGTTCTACTGGACGGGATTAGGCACCACGCGCTTTGCTGTGGCGGTTTCCAACTTCAGCAATCAGAAAGAGCCCAGCGGCGAAGCACAGCTCTACAATGGCACACAAATAAGCGATTTTCGCGGTTTTGATGCTCCTACAGTGTTCCGCATTGGCTTTGCAATGGAGCCCGTGCTCGACTCTACAAACCGCCTTACGGTGGCTCTACAGCTCAATCATCCAAGCGACAATGCAGAAAATTATACAATCGGTGCGGAGTACGCACTTACATTTTCGGAAGCATTTCCGGCGCAGCTCATTGCGCGCGCAGGCTATAAGCTGAATGTACAAGAAGAAGATATCAGCGCCGGGCTCGGGGTGGTAGTGCCTGTGTTCGACGATTACGCTATCGCTGTGGACTACGCGTACTCACGGTTTACTACGCTCGGAGCCGTGCATCGGTTCGGGGCATCTGTAAAGCTGTAAGGAGCAGAAAAAGCACGGCAAATTGCGGCGCTTCGGCCTTCGCGCCAGCGGTTAGCCTCTGCACCGCGCAGCACACGTCCGCGCATCGTTCCTACGATAACTTCCCGCCTCGTGGCTGTACTGCCCGCTGTCCGCGCATCGCAAAGTTGCATAGGTGAGTAGGCCAGCGCTCGTCGTTCTCCCAAACAACAGCGCAAAGCCATCGGCCAGAGCCGACCGGCACGGGCGGCTCCGGCACGGGCGGCTCTGGCACGGGCGGCTCCGGCACGGGCGGCTCCGGCACGGGCGGCTCCGGCACAGACGCCCGTGCCAATCAGAAATTAGCAGCAGACATTCTCCATACGTTTAGTAGTGTTATGTCCATACATCGTTTTTTTGTGCATCTGTGTTTTGCTTCGGCTCTTGTGCTGCTCGCTTCATGTGCAGACAAACCTGAAGCGCCTACTGCCCCACCGGACAGCGGACAAAAGATCAACGACACACTGTACTTGCCCGTGCTGCCCGCATTGGAAGCCGGGCTGAACCAGCCTTCGGATGTGCACGTAGGGCGCGAGCCATTTCTGTACATTGCCGATACGGGCAACGACCGCATTGTGATGATGGACCTCGCTGGCCGTGTTGTTGGGGTGTCGAGATCAGTAAAACACCCGGTAGCCATAGCACAAGATGGCTTGTTCAATCTGCTTGTGGCCGGTGAGCTCGACACAACAATTGGCGGTTCGGCAGTGACTATTGGCGCTGTGTACCGCATCAGCCTGCGCGAAAGCAACCACCGCATTGGCGATGCTCCGGTATCTGTTGCCTACAGCGAGCCCAACCGACCCGACCGGCGCTATACGGGCGTAGCTGTGCTGCCCGGAAACTCGTACCTTGTTACACGCACTGGTCCGCTCAACTCATCGCCGTTCGACCCCGACAACGCCGTTCTTGTAATCACGCCCGGCGATGAACTGCTCACGCCTGTGTCGTCGCTCAAGCCCATAGGCAATGCGCTGAACTCCATCGGCGACCTGAGCGGCATAGCCACCATTGGCAACACTGCCGATTTTGTCTTTACACAGACCGGCGCTGGCATGCAGTACCGAGCGCAGTGGTTGCGCTTTTTTCCCGATCCCATTGGCGACTGGGGGCAGAAATTTAATCCCGCACAAACACAGAATAATTTCCTCGCCGTCAACCGCTTTGTACGCCCGGAAGATGCGACTTCCGACAACTTTGGCAATATCTACATCGTGGACGCGGGCACAGACTCGGTGTACAAGTTCACATCGCAAGGGCGCGAGCAACACTCGTTTGGCGGCTCCAGCAGCGCTGTACAAGAAACAAACCGCTTTAAACAGCCTAAAGGCATAGCATTTTTCGACAAAACAGTCTACGTAGCCGATACAGGCAACAACCGTATTCTCCGCTTCCGGCTCTCCACCGACCAGCGATAATCACATGTCCTGCCGGAGCCGTATTGCACCTGTGTGGTATCCGCAGCCACGCGAGCGCACTGCTTGTGCGAACTCGCTCTTTCCGACAAATTATTGCGGATTTTGTATCTTTGTGGCTTCGCAGGTGTTCTGCCTGCCGTCGTGCTCCGCCTTCCTGTGGCGCTGTTCCGGCTCTTATTCATTGCAATATTCAATTTGATGACCAGCGACATGCCTAATCCCAACGACTATGCTGCATACCCCGAGTATCCACTTACGGGTCGTATGCGCTTGGCTTACGACTGGATTCCGGCAGGAACGCACTCGCTATTGGACGCAGGCTGCTCTTGGGGCTATGCTACCCGCTTTTTTGCGGAGAAGTGCAGCGAAACATCTGGCATAGAGATCAGCGACGACGTGGAAATTGCCCGGAAGCGCTATCCGCACATTGACTTCCACAGAGGCGGATTGGAGTCCACTCCTTTTGCCGACGCTTCGTTCGACGTGATTGTGATGAGCGATGTACTCGAACACGTCGACGACGAAATTGCAGCGCTCAACGAAATGGCGCGTATTCTGCGTCCGGGCGGCACATTTATTGTCTCGACGCCGCACCGAGGGTTGTTCCAGTGGTTAGACCCCTACAACTACGGCTATGCACTACACCGCACGGCTCCCCCGCTGTACAGAATGGCCTACAAATTAAAAAACGGCGCTGCACCCGACCCAGCCCTTGCGCCGGTAAAACACCGGCACTACTCACTTGGCGATTTCCGAGCCATGCTCGACCGCTCGCGTTTTGGCGGGCAGTACAGCATCGCCAATGTGTTTCGCTCGTCGCTGGTGCTGGAACCGCTTGCAATTAATGCCGAAGTATGTGCCCAAGCGCTCATTGGCAAACGCGCTTCGGCTTTGCTGAAACCGCTCGACGCACTTGGGCAGCTCGACTACCGCATTCCCTACGGCGCATTGGCTTTCAACATTGCTCTGCGCATTGTAAAAACTTCGTAATCAAACAGCGGAATACTGCGCTATGGCACACCTTCAGCCTTCGGTCTTCGATTACCGATCTTTTGTTCCTGCCATGCTGCTCGCGTTGCTGTGCCTTGTGCCCACGCTCGCTTTTCCTATATCGCCCGACCACGCAATCTTCTTTTTTGGCGGCAAAACGCTGGTAGACGGCGGTATGCTCTACCACAATTTCGTCGATATCAAGCCGCCGCTCATCTACGAGTTGTTCGCCTGTATCCAGTTTCTGCTCGGCTCATCAGAGTTGTCGCTGCGCCTGTTCGATATCGTATGGCAAAGCTGTACTCTTGCCTCGCTCGTGTTTCTGCTGCATCGCTGTGGGGTGCCGCGTATTGCGGTACAGATTGCTCCTGTCATCTACGCACTTGGCTACACGGCCTCCAATTTCACATCAACTCTTCAGTGCGAAACTCTTGCTGCGCTCCCTCTTGTGTGGATGCTGTACCTGTACATTCGGCATCCAGAGCGGGCGTGGTCGTGGCTGGCAATGGGCGTGCTGTATGGATTCATCCTCCATCTGAAATACACCTTTGGCGTTGTAGTGCTGCCGTTTCTTCTGGTAGATATCGCCGTGCGCCGCCCGGCATTTGCAAAGACAGCAGGCCGGTATCTTCTGCTCGCCGTTGGGTTCGCACTGTGTACTGCCGCTGTGTACGCGCCGTTGTTGGCGTCGGGCGCGTGGTGGGACTACCTCATAGTCGTGGATTTTGTACGCACCTACGCTACGCTTCACTCTTCCGGCGGCGGTGGAATCGCTACGATGGCGCAGGCGCTCGCCCTGTATTTTGCCAATAAATTTTCGCTCGTGTACACCGCATGCGCTACTGTAGGAATTATCGCATTTTTGCGCCGCAGGAAATTGCTGCAACCAGATATGCGTTTGCTCTACACGCTATTGCTTTGGGAAAGCGCATTTCTGCTGCTCTCGGTTGTGGTGGAAAGAAAGTTTTTGCCCTATCACTTTTCGCGCATGCACATTGCTCTGGCGCCGGTGATTGCTATAGGCTTTGCAGAAGTCTGGCATGTCCTGTCTTCGATGTGGCTCTCTGGCTCTGCTGGCAAACGCACGGCGATAGTAGCGCTCAGTGCACTTGCTCTTGTCGCTACGCCACTCCCGCGCTTTGCTCGTGTAAGCTATGGCCTTGCGCTCGCCCTTACAGGCATTCCCAATAGCCAGCACACAAAGTCCGATCCCGGGGAAAGCATTCTCATCCGAGAAGATCAGCGGGAAGCAGCGGCGTATGTGCTGGAACACAGCGAAGCGAGCCAGCATACTCTCGTGGTAAGCGTGCACGCAGCACCGGTGTACTTTTTTCTGCAACCGGCTACGGCTCCCATGCTTCCTTCATCGCAATTTTACATAGCCAAGTGGTGTGCGCTGCGCTGGAAAAAAGTGTTTGCACAAGAAATCGTTTCGGCACAGTGGCTTATTGTGCAAACCAACGACCGCCATCCCGATATCACGGGCGTAGACGCCACCAGCATGGAATGGCTACACCAACAGTACGGAGCAGTGCTCGCCCAGCGCTATCGCGTAGACACCACCTTCAGCAAATTTGTCGTGTACCGGGCTATACGCCCGCAGGAAACTCCCGCGCTCGACATTTCCACATCACGCGATCTGTAAAAGCGGCAGGCTTTCGGCCAGCGATAAGGCGGATGTGCGACCGGCGACAGCGACCCGCCCGTAGGGGAGGCGCTTGAGCCTCCCCTACGGGCGCCCCCGACCAGCGACGCCCGTGCCACAATCATTCTGGTGCAGAAACTATCAAAAAAAAGCGGCAAACAGGCACTAGCCCATCTACCGCTTATTTACCATACCAACCTTGTCACCTCGGTATCACCCCTGCCGGTTGATTGGGATACACCTGCAGATGGACATCGCTGTCCTCCTCATGCGATTTGGCCTTCTTCTTTGCCTCATGGCTCTCCATCGTGTCCAAGAGCTCCGACCCCGTTTCGCCGTGATCCACCTGGTACTTTCGCTCTTCTTCTATGACCTGCCCCACCGTTTTCCCTGTCAACGGCATGGCAGAGTTCTTGGCTTTCATAGCCTCCATCGAGGCCCGCAGAGCAGCCGAGCGATACAAACGCCGTTCTTCATCGGTCAGTTGTGTACTATGATCGATATAAAATCCCACCTTCTCTTCGTTCTCTTGAGTAATCACTACGGACTTAACATCGGCGAACTCATTCTCTCCGGGTGATTGGGAGGGTGACTGATGTACGGTGTCGGGAACTGCATTCCCGCCCGCTTCCGGTTCGCCACTACATGATACCACTGCTATACAGCAACACGCAAAACACCAACTTTTTAGCATATGATCTGATCCCTTCACCGCACTCTATGAACAGAGCGCACATTAGTTGAGATGACAGTTTGCATCGCTTACCACTGGCAGCGCCTGCAATTCCTCGTGCTTCCGGCACTCTTCGGCCCGCGCCATCGCTGCTTTTTCGCGCGCATCGGCATCGGGAACACTTTCCACTTCGGCACACATGCGGAAGAACTCCGCCAACAGTTCGTAGTTCTCCGACGACGGATGTGCATCAGTCCAGTCGGCAATCGCATCCACGGCCTCGTCGGTTCGCCCTAATTCTAACAGTACATCAGCCAGAGCTCTGTGCAGAGCAGCCGACTCTGGCATAGCTTCCACAGAGCGACGAGCTTCTTCCTCTGCTTCCATTACTCTGCCAAGCGCCAACAGAAAATACACAAATGCCTGGGCTGCGGTTTCCATACCCGAAAATTCATCGACCACCGTGCTCAGTGTTTCAAGAACTCTCTCATGAGCGACAAGGTTTCGTTCGGCGAGTTCCACGAGCAAGCGCACAAGCCCGCGCTCGGCTTCTTCCATTGTCGGGTCGATGCGCAAGGCTTCAAGATATGCCGACACTGGCAGTTCTACTTCATGCGGAATAATTTCATGCTCCAATCCATAGCGGTCGTCTTCTGCCATCAGATAGTACAGAAACGCTTCCCAACTGGCGGTTTCCCTGCGAAACATTGCCACGCGCTGTTCTTCCGCCAGAGTCCCTATAGCCAAAAGCTGCACCGTGCGATAGGCAATTTCATCCAGCGCGTCGATAGTATAGCCTGCGTATGTTTCAAAGAACTTGCGAAACACGATGTCGTTGCTTTCCGCATCGTACACCTGTGCATCAATAGTAATGCGCTCGCCCGCACCTGCTTTGCCAAACAGAATAAAGCGCACGCCCTGGTTTGCCGCCATTTCTTGAAGCGCCGTGCGGTCGGGCACTTCTGTAGAGTTCACAAAATACACAGCGCCGTCCACGGTATCCCGCAACGAGAGAAAATCTACTTCGGCTACTTCTGCGGCCTGAATTTTCTTCCCGATAGAGCGCGGCAACTGTCGTGCGAGTTTGGCCTCGGCTTCGTCGCCGGAGTGCGTACATGCAAACTGTAGTACGAGTATCTTTTGCATATTGAGTTATGAATATCTGTATAGAAGAATCGTTACAAAGAAAAAAAGAGCTATTCTTCCATCCGAAGTTCCAGCGCACCGGAAGCCGGATAGACCTGCTCGGCGTGATGCGACACCACGCGCACGCGCATGCTAATCACCGGCGTCGTATGGCGTTCTATCAATGCAGATGAAAACGCGAGTTCCATCACTTCGTCCAGAGCGAACATAATTTTTCCGAGCCGCACCGGATGTTCGGACTCTACGGCCAGAGAGCACGGAGAATACTCAATTGTAAGATTCACCGGTTCCAGAAATTCTAATCGTATCGTTTCGTCGCCAGCAAGTGGCCTGTTTGTATCACAGCGAAAATAGATCGTTCCATTGCTTTCGCCAAACCACAAACGCTTAAAAATATCGACGCCGTGGTGCATGGCACCGCCTGCAAGCGCTGCATCGTAGTAGCCCGCACCAGCCCACTCTACTTCGTTGATTACTTTACCATTGATTACCGGCGTAATTGGGCGCACAGGCTGCACAATCACGTGGTCGCGGCCAGACGTAGCAATCGGCAGAAACACGCGGTCGGGCACATCGAGATTCATACAGCGATACGCCTGCTCCACATACCAGCGAAACAAACTATCGAACGTATCATCATTGGCCGATGCGTGGTCGTCGCCATACCACCAGAACCAATCGGACCCCTCGGCAATGCTGATCATTTCCATGGCCGCTTCGTACTCGTGCGGCGAGCGCTGTTCCCGTGCATTTTCAATATGTTCGCGCGCCTGCCCGAGTAAATCCCATGCTTCGTTGTCTTCGTCGTGCCCTATCCATATAGAAAAATTCGCATTAATCCACGATCCTGCATGAACAGAGCTGAGCACTGCACGGCGCTCCACGGCTACGGCCTCCGAGCATGTCACTGTCGCCAGCTCTGGCGTAGAACCCAGCAGGCAGAATAATTCGCGAAGGAAGTCTTCGCCATTGTCTTGGTAGTATTCCCAGCAATTCTCACCGTCGAGAATCACAGGCACGACGGCAGTGTGCAAAGCCTCTTCGCCGTGCTCGGCAATAATAAGAGCGCGTATCTCCTTGAGCCTTTCGCAGAAGTTTGCAGCAGCGTCGACGGGATTCCAGTTGGAGTACACAAAGCCAATCAGATCGGAAAGCACGTGGTCGCGAAACAGCAGACCCATTTCCTCACCGCCCGCCGCGCGAAACGTGTAGGGATAGAACTTATCCACCGGCCCGTAGTTTTGCAGCGAACGCTCTAATACATGCTCATCGGACGCAGCCCAGTGGAATCCTTCGCGCGCAATAACGGAAAGAGCTTCGGTGCTGACCGAGCCTTCGGCGGGCCACATGCCCATGGGCAGCGAGCCAATAGCATCAGCGAATATATCGCGACCGCGCCGCACCTGGCGTTCGGCATCCTGTGGATAGCGAAAATGTGTTTTTGGCAACGCTGCATTTGGCATAGCTTCAGAAGCACTGGTGCTATCGCACAGCAGCGGCAGAATGGGATGGAACGCCGGAGTAACGCTCAGCTCTACTTGTCCGCTTGTGAGCGCCGCCCGCAAAACCGGCACTACTTGCGCCAGAATACGCCTGTGAATAGCGAGCAGCTTGTGCTTGTCTTCTTCGGTAAAGCTGCGTCCTTTGTCGAAAAACGCCTGTACATCGCTCCGCTTGCGGCACATCGGGCCAATCCACGTAAGATTGTACCACATCTGTAGGTCGCGCCAGTCGTCTGCGCTGAATACATCGCGCTCCGTGCTTTTGTGCATGCGCTCGTATAAGTCGCGGTAGCGCTCGTAGGGCAGGATCATCCTGTCTACATTGCACAGGAAAAAGTTGTCAACAATGAATTTTTTTTGTCTATCGGTGAGCTCGATAGCAGGCACGAGCGTATGCACTTCCACAGCATCCTGGGCATTGCCTTCTACATAATCGCGCACCTGCAAAAGCAGCGACGGAACGAGATTAAACGTTTGCTTTACTGCCGGGTACTCCATAAGCAAAGCGGGTAAATCATAGTAGTCCTTTACACCGTGCAGGCGCACCCAAGGCAGAATAAACTCCCCGTCTTTTTTGTAATACGGCTGGTGCTGATGCCAAAGCATGGCAACGCGAAGTGGAAGCATGTTTTTCCTCTTTTACTGCATGTGCTGTACAATCCTGCCCCTGCGCAACGGGAGCAAACAGCAGCAAAGCTACAGCCGGGAAGCGAAGAGTGCAAAGAAGAAATTCTACGGGTGTGGCACAGGCGTCGCTGTTCATACGTCTGGCCGCTGTCGCCGGTCGCACAAGCCGCTGCGGCGAAGGCCGAGCAGCCACGCGGCGGGGATGCAGCGCGGTGCAAAGACGTACCGCAGGCCGCCCTTACGGGCGGTCCGGCGGCGCACCCGACAGAATTGTAGAAGATTTCAGCGTCCCAAAGTGCCCGTCTCACAGAAAGTTTCGACGCTTAACTGACCTTTTTTTTCCGGCTTGGGAAATATAATTTTTAGAAGGAATAGTAGCTAACATTGAATCAGTTTTATGAGATAGATCATCAGATAAATTGAAATAGAGGTACTCAATGAATGAGATTTTCAGCACTTTACGGTCAACCCATATTCTTTTGATGGGTATTAGCATCACAGTTCTGGTCTTTGCGATTTCACCATCGGAACAGAAGAACTATGAGGATGCTATCGATGAAATCAATCAACTTGATACTTTTCTGACCAGATTAGATATAAACATCTACAAAGAGTATGTAGATTCAATTACACATACTTCCTCGATTCATAAGCTCTACCAGAGGAACAGCCTATTCTTAGAGAAGATATTCGATACATGTTACGCCAGTCAGCTACAGGGTTATATCCCTATCTATGACACCTCTATAGCCTTGCTAAAGACTATTATTTGCTGGCCTGCATCAACCGGTAATCTACCAGTATATACTCCACTTCCAACAAAATATCATTCTATTGAAAAGATCAAACAATTATTCTCTCAATCACCGCCAGTTCTATATCCAGTATTAGATTTTGACAAAAGTAAAACACCAACTCTCCGCAATAGATTTGAAGAACTTCCTATATTCCACTTCATTGGAGCAACTGCTACCACCATGCAAAATGCCCTACATTCTACAATCCATATCCGACCAGAACTGTCTTTTGATTCTGTGTCAATCTTTGAGTCATATCTACGAGCTTCAAAAAAGCCTGATACCAATGCTACCTTACCTTTATTATACACATTAAAGCTTATACCATTTACGGATAAAAATGAATTTATACGATCTGGAATTTTTTCAGTTCATATATATCCATTATCTAAAGCAAGTTTTTCTACATGGGTTGCAGAACGATATCCGAATTATTTCCGTTCGAGTCAGATAGATCAACCGGATGTTATGTTTCCGGCATTGTCCTTATTTTGGAATGATATCCGGGGGGTAACAATTTTGGAAGCTCTCGCTCTTCTTGAAGCTGGGAAGAAAAGGAGTGAACAAAAAATCTCTCTTTTTGGCTTACAGGTTGAGCAAAAATTTGCGAGTATTGCAAGTATTTTATCACTCTTCACTGTGCTGCTTTACTTCTTAATCACTTTATCCCATGTATACCTACGGGAAATACAAAAGACTGAAGGTTTCAGAGAAGAAATTCAAGTATACCCATGGTTCCCACTTTTGGGACGATGGATATGGCCATGGCATCTCCTGACGATACTGACATGCACTGTACTGCCTGTACTCGCATTATTTTTTACCCCCATAGATAATGTGCCTTATTTCTTCAAAATTTTGCTTGTAGTATGTATAATTATCAGTATTGCAATTCCATGGTTAATAGTCGTAATAATTCATGATAAATCACAGGATAAACCACAGGGAGCCCCTTCTACACCTAATGTAGCGAACCAAAGTGCAATGGAGGAATATGATAAGGGGAATGCATAACGTTCTTCCCATTTCCCCATTCCCCAAAAACATCGTAATTTGCCGTCCTGCTTCCAATGGTGTTTCATGCAATCAGTAAAGGACACGACGCAATGATCGAGTTTAAGAATTATATCAATGGCTCTTGGGTGCCTTCAGCCAGCGGCAGAACGTTCAAGAATATCAGCCCGGCGAACAATGAAGATGTGATCGGTGAGTTCCCGCTGTCGGATATGGACGATGTAAAAGCCGCTGTAAGCGCTGCCAAAGCTGCTACACGCGCATGGCAGCTTATGCCCGCTCCCAAGCGCGGCGATATTCTCCGCAAAGCCGGCGATATTTTTACACGCCGCAAAGAGGAGCTGGCGCGCATTATGACGCGCGAAATGGGCAAGCCGGTGTTTGAAACACGCGGCGATATTCAGGAAGCTATCGACACAGCTTACTACGCGGCTACCGAAGGACGCCGTCTGTTCGGCTATAATGCGCCGAGCGAGATGAACAACAAGATGAACCTTTCGTTCCGTATGCCTGTAGGTATCTGTGGCATCATCACTGCGTGGAACTTCCCAGTGGCCGTGCCTTCGTGGAAAATTTTGCCCGCGCTTGTGTGCGGCAACACCGTTATTTTTAAGCCCTCTGAAGACGCTCCGCACGCTGCTGTCATTTTTGCTGAGATTCTCGAAGAAGCTGGCCTTCCCGCAGGTGTGTTCAATGTGCTGCACGGCGATGCTGAAGTCGGGCGCGCTATTGTGGAGCATCAGGACGTAAAGCTCATCGGCTTTACAGGCTCGACGCTTACCGGCTCGAAAATCGCTGCTACCTGCGGCCAGATGAACAAAAAATGTTCGCTTGAGATGGGTGGGAAAAATGCTATTGCGATTATGGACGACGCCGATCTGGACCTCGCTGTGGACGGCGTGCTCTGGGGTGCTTTTGGCACGACCGGGCAGCGCTGCACTGCTACATCGCGCTTGATCCTACACGAAGCAATTCACGATGAATTTATGGCAAAACTCACTGCACGCGCCGAAACCATTGTGATTGGCGATGGCCTGAACGACTCTACACAAATGGGCCCGGTTATCAATCGCTCGCAACTCGAACGCATTGAGGAATATGTGCGCATAGGCCGCGAAGAAGGCGCTACCTGTACCCTCGGTGGTGAACGCGCTACCGATGGCGATTTGGCGCGCGGTACGTTCTTTAAGCCGACGATCTTTACTGGCGTGACACGCACCATGCGCATTTTCCAGGAAGAAATCTTTGGCCCCGTGCTTTCAGTGGCAAAAGCTACGTCGTTCGACGATGCTATCGACCTGATCAACGACTCGGCCTATGGTCTGTCGTCGGCGGTGTACACACGCGATGTAAACAGGGCATTTGCTGCCATCCGCGATGTAGAAGCAGGTATTACCTACATCAACGGGCCGACTATTGGCGCAGAAGCACATATGCCATTTGGCGGTATCAAGGGCACAGGTAATGGCCACCGCGAGGGCGGCTGGACGGTGTTTGAAATCTTTACTGAGTGGAAAACAGTGTACATCGACTTCTCGGGCCACCTCCAACGCGCACAAATCGACAATGCTGAGTAAGGTTTTGGCTGCGGCGGTTGTCTTTGCTTTACAGATGGTGCAAACAGCAGAAGCGCTTTCCTTCGGGGAAGCGCTTCTGCGTTTAAATCAATTGTTGGCAATCGCCAAACTGCCCATAGAAAAGAACGCGATGCGATCAATGATTGTCGGCTGATCGCACCGCGTTACTCTCTACCACAGATATGTTGTGCAGTACAAAAGAACAGCGCGAGCGGTGGCGAAACGCCCGCACTATTTTCTCTACTCTGCTAATATGTATAGACTACTGTCTGCAACTCATCGTAGCCAGAAACATCCAAAAGTACTGTGCCCGATGGCTGCCCCGTGAGCTTTTGCAGATGCTCCTTCAGCGACGTAAGATCGAAGCCTATTTTCCGCGTTATGAAGGTATCGCAGGGGTCGTCGTTGTTGTAATGATTGAGTATGACAACAACCCGAAGCGGGTTCTCTCTGATAGCGTGTGTGTACACATACGCATCAAACTTGTGCTCTGCACAGCCGCCGCTGTAGTTTACACCCATGCAGAGCTTGTCACCATCCACGACTGCACCGCCAGAAAACCGGAATGGATGGGAAATCATTCGAATACAAGCCAGGTCTGTTACATCTACTGCTCCCACAGGTTCGCACTCCATATGGGCTGGCTGCGGCTTTCCCTGGTTCCCCCCTGTTATCAGGTTGTCTATTTCGCTACAGCTCGTGAGCAGCAAACAAACGGCAAAGAAGGCTATTCCTAATTTCAACAACATAGAGCATTCCTCGGCTGATGTGTTCTGCTCGGCCTCCCCTCTCGGCAAGGCGTTGCAATAGGTACATTAGTATGAGTAGACAACAGAGTGCGTGCTACCTGTTCCGTTCACATGTAGTATCACACTTCCAGATTCCTTGCCTGTAAGAGTGCGGAGATGTTCCTTCAGCGGCTTGAGATCAATCCCTGTCTTTGCGTGGATCATCGCTTCGCATAGGTCGCCATTAGAGTTGTGCACCAGATACGCCTGAAGTTCCGGCGTGCCGCCTTCCATCAATTCGTTGTTGGCCAGAAGCGAAAATGTGTGGTTTGTACAGCCGCCGCTATACGCTACATCTGCACAGAGTACATCGCCGGTAATAGCAACACCAAGCAGATTATAGGGGTCATTCATAAAGTCGATAAGGGGCAGCGGTACAACATGTGTGGGGCCTGTCGGCTCGCAGGAAAGCTCGTGCGGCGGATTGTTAGGGTTGGTTATGTCATCAATAATTTCACAGCCCGACAACGTCAGCGCAAAGCAAACAGCAAGCATGGGTATAGCAGATTTCAAGCGCATCACTTCTCCGTATTAATAGAGCACAGTAGTAGTACATCAGGGTTCAGAGGTATAAGAGACTGTTTCCATAAAAAAGTCGCATCGCCGTTGCTCCTATGCGCCGCGCGGCCATCAGAACGACCAGCCCACGTTGATATTCAGAAGTGGCCCTACAGTGCTATTAGAAGCGGAATCCGTCGTTCCATCGTAAGAGCTCTCTACGCTGGCGCGCGCGACCACCAGCGATACACCTCCCTGAATATTCAAAGTAAGTCCGTAGTTTGCGGCAAATTTGTAGCCGAGAAAAGGACTCACAGCCAGCCCTTGTCCAGCCCAGTTGACTTTGTCATCTCCCAGCCTGAAGCCGTCGGATAGATGTGCGTACAGCAATTCCGCGCCGAGCTGCATACCGTGATTAAAATTGCCGATAATGTAGTAGTTGTACTGTCCACCTATTTCAAAAAAACTGGCTCCGTCGTAGCTGCCAATCCCAACAATGGCAGCCATGCCAATGTCGCGCGTCATGGCAAATTCACCAGTCACTTCAACAATAGGCTGCGTGAGATGAAATGGAGAAATAGTAATTGCTGTTTTGTGCGGGCGTGCACAGAGTCCGGGGAGGGAAACGAAAAATACTGCAAGCGCAGCCAGGAAGTAGCGTAAAGTTATCATAGGGACGTAAATAAGTAAGAAGGTTAGAGAATAATTACGGGACACTCACGACGCAGAAGTTGGGAGAGTTACAATCGCTATGCAGCCTGCTGGCACCATCTGTATTCTTGTGGCACGGGCATCTTTGCGGCGCCCGGCTGGTCGCTGTCACCGGTCGCACAAGCCGGTTGTCGACTTGCCCGGCTGCCTGCCGCCGATTGGGAACGGTGTGATTGCGAAAAAGACTTCTGCATCGGGGCTTCTCGCAGGCTTGCACACGCCGTTCTTACGGCGACAATGCGCGGAGAATACTTGCACAGCGGCGAGGCGGACGTGCAACGCGGTGCGGAGACTCATAGCATGGGCAAAGGCCGAAGCGCAATAGCACATGTGGTTGAGGGCAAGGCCACGCGCCTACAGACTGTTTAGAGAACTACCAAGCCGGTGATGTACTTGCGGGGTACAAAGCCGAAGTACCGGCTGTCGTAGGAATTGCCCCGGTTGTCGCCAACCATAAAATAGTAGTCGTTTATAAAGACATGTTTGAAGGGCACATTGTCTATAGCAGACGACGATACGTTTTCAAACTTCTGGAGTATCTCGCCATACACATTCAGATTGTCGCGGCTTATCGTGAGCGTTTTGCCTTTTGCTGGGACAGTGATAGCTCCATAATTCCTCGGCGTCCAGTTGTTCTGTTTCGTCCAGCCGAATACCGTTCGAGTACTCGCCCCATAGAAGTTTTCATCGGGTAGCAAGTTGCCGGGAGTATCGCTCATCTGGCCATTTCTGTACAGTAACCCGTATTGGAACTTTACGATGTCGCCCGGCATACCGCACACACGACCGAGCATGAGCATGGCTCCGTACATCTTGCCCGGATAGGGGTACTCATACAAAGCCACCTCGTAGAACCGCACATCGCTGGTCTTATACACCATGATGTAGTCTTCTGTGCTAAATGTTGGCTCCATGGCATCGCTGCCCACTCTATACGACTTGTACCCACAAGAAGTAAGAACAAGGCATATACAGAACAGCGGCACAATGCGCGCTGCTATAGGCAGGAAAAAAAAATTCGTGGTCATAGGCAAAGTGACAAAGAGAAAAGATATGCTGGCATACGGACAAGGCGATGTCCAAAATACAAAGTTTTTTTAATGAAAAAAAGTAAATGGTGCGCCAAGCAGCCCGCAGGCCACCCTCTCTCCTGCTTGAAAACCTGTAGGTGTATTCTCTGCATTTATCCCGCGCATATTTGTATTTTTGCACGCGACTACGGCTCCTTGTGGCTGTATGTATGGTATGTTTTATCTATCAATATTAACGACTCAATGCAGAACGAGCTTATACCCCAGCTAACTGAACAACAAACTGTTATAGAACAGATACTTGCTCATCGCCGCTCGGTGCCGCGTGCACAGATGAACGGCACAAAAATTCCTGATGATACTGTGCGCTGGCTCTTGTCCATGGCCGACTGGGCACCTACACACAAGCGCACAGAGCCTTGGTATTTCGTGGTCTTTAGCGGCGACAAAGTACAGCAGTTTGGCCACGACCATGCCGAGCTCTACAAAAAGCATACGCCCGAAGAAAAATTCGCGCAGCCTGCGTATGAAAAGCTCGCCGATTGCAGTACGTCGTCGCATATTATTGCAATTTGCATGAAGCGCCACAGCGACAAGCTGCCGGAGTTCGAGGAAGTTGCGGCGGTGTCGTGTGCCGTGCAGAATATGTGGATAGCAGCTACAGCGCTTGGCATTGCTGGGTTCTGGCAAACAGGCGGCATGACACTGCATCCCTCCATGAAAGAGTATCTCGAATTGGAAGGCGAAGAAGACAGAGTACTCGGGCTGTTTTACCTCGGCTATACCGATGAGAGTCCACTCAAAGAGGGCAAGCGCAACCTCCCGATGGAAGCCAAGGTACGGTGGGCGTAAACTGATGTTCTACGGCGGCTTTGCAGTGTGTGCAAAGCCGCTTTTTTCTGTTGATATAGTCCATCCTATACTCCATTATGGTCTGATTTTCAATAACAATCTGGCCCTTGCGGCAACAAAAAACCCGACATATCAGCCGGGTTTTCTCTTATTGCTGTTGCATGCTCTACAGTTCTACATCTCCACTCTACCTCACCACTGCAAACGGCACCATGAGCCTGCGGCCATTTGCTTTCAACACGCAGTAGTACGCGCCCGTCTGCCGCACAGCAACAGGAAGAGTGTGGTAGCCCATGCCGAGAAGGCCGCTGTACACAGGTGTTACCAATGTGCCACGAGATGAATACAACTCCACTTCTACACGCGCAGGCTGCACGAGCTCGAAGGTAAGCGTCGATTCGCCCTGCGAGGGATTTGGCGCAATATGCAAACCCGCTTCGGCATTTCTCACCACCGGAATTTCCACTGATGTCGCCGTGGATTGCAGAATCGGCAGCGGTATTATTTTTGCTCCCAGTATCGCCTCGCTGTCGGCCTCGCTCGCGCCAAACCACGTTTGCATCACTTCTGCGTAAATACGCCGGTAGTCGAACTGATACACGAGGTCGCCATTGGCGTTCAGATTTTTCAGGTCGGGATTTTCGCCGTACACAAACCCCTTCACTTTGCTTCCCCACACAAGCTGTACCGATGCAGCTCCGTGATCGGTGCCGTGGCTGCCGTTCTCGTAAGGACGCCTGCCAAATTCCGACACATTCATGCCCACAACGCGGTTGGCAAAGCCTTGTTCGAGAGCATCCTGCATGAACTGGCTCACACCAGCGCTGAATGCTTTCAGCAGTCCGGGATGCTGCCCTTGCTGCGAAATATCCTGTTGCTGCACATGTGTGTCGAATCCGCCCATGTGCACCATATACACTTTTGCACGCAATCCACCGGAAATCAGACGAGCTACAAGCTGAAGCTGTTTGGCAAAACCCTTGTCGTAGTCCAGCGTGTTGGTGCCTTTGTCGAACGCATCTTTTACTACCTGCGAGTAGCGGTCGGAGTCGCGCGCTATGGTGCGGATAAAGTTGAATTCCTGTGCAAAGGCGCTGTCGCCAGCCATCGGCTCTTCGTCGGGCGACAGCCCCTGCCCGAGCTCGAAAAAGTCTTCCGGGTTGGTAAGTGCAATGCCCGTGTCGCCGCGCTCGCTGCGGAAAGCAAGCGATAGCGTCCCGCCGATCTGCACAGCCAGCGGATGGTCGGGTGTCACCTGCGGGAAGTCGGGATGGCGATGCGCGAAATACCGCCCTACCCAGCCGTCGCCAAGGCGCACAGTAGGGTCGGAAGAGTTGATGCCGCTCAGCCAAATGTCCGTAGAACGAAAATGCGAGAGGTTGGGATTTTCATAGCCAATGCCTTGAATCACCGCCAGCCGACCGTCGTCCCACAAGCGCATGAATCCGTCGTTGTGCGATTCCACAAGCGCCGGGTGCATAAATGTCTGCGAACTGGCAATGCGATAAGCAAACTCTGCGGGTACGCGTATCGAAGGACGAATCTTCTGGTATGTATCGTCCTCTGCCGGAATGATGGTGTTCAGCCCGTCGTTGCCGCCAAACATCTGCACAATGATGAGAATGTTGTCGTTCTCCTCCGCAGAGTCCAGCAGTCCTAATGGCGACACTGCACGCACCGGCAGCCCGCCTATCATGCTTGTTCCCGCCGCAGCTACTGTTGCAGCCGTACTGTATTTCAAAAACGTCCTGCGTTTCATATCGTTGTTACTCCGGAAATACAAAATCTTTGTGGCACGGGCGTCTTCGCCCTCTGTCGTTCGCTGTCGCCGGTCGCACTGCCGCCGCGTGTTGTCCTGCCTGCCTCGCTTTCTCTCTTCAGTATTAGCAGAGCTGGAAGTCCGGGGCTTTGATAAATGCACTGAGCAATGCGCGCAGGCGCACGGCGGCTCCTGCTGTATCGGTCGCTATGATCTGCGGCCATTCGTAGTCGGGCGCTCCCTGTAGCAGCGTCTTTACGTAGTTCTGATGCCGCGATTGCGATACGGACTTGGGCAAGAAGTAGCGTTCAAGCGCAGCGGTTAGTTTCTCGACATCGTCGTAGTCGGGAAATTGTTTGGCAAAGTTCACAGCGGAAGTGTCGGGAAGAGCTTGCACATACGAGCGAGCGAACTGCGAGCGCAGCGGGTACGTTGTCGTGCTTATCCAGCTTCTATAGCCTTCCCATCCCGCTACGTTCGGCGGGTCCATCAGCACTTGCTCGATGGTGTTCATCACGTCGTTCACACGGGCGTCGGGTGTTCCAAGCTGGCGCGGCAGCCCTGCAAGGCATTCAGCCGGTGTCTTGATCTGCACACCGCGATTGGCCTCGTCGAAGAAGTGGGCGCTTTTCAGAAGCGCCGCCACGAGCGGGCGTATCTGAAAGCCGCTTTGTTTGAATACGTCTGCAAGCTGGTTAATAATTGTATCGTCGCCAGCAGCGGGCTTGCTGTACACAAAGTAGTGATACAGCTTGCGGCTGATAAAGCGCGCTACGGCATCGGGCCGCTGCCGGAAAATAATATTGATAAGCTCGCGCACTTCGTCGCGGCGGACAAGATACTCGGTGTTGTTGTCGGGCGTGCGAGCGGCCACAGATTCGCCCATGAACTGCTTGGCGTCGATGTCGTGCGATTCTGCATCAAAGTACGTGTTGTACATGCCGTTGAGCGCTGGCTCGTCGTTGAAGCGCGCTATACGCCAGCCCGTGAGAATGCGGGCAGCTTCCTGTATATCGCCTTCGGTGTAGGCGCCCAGTCCGGTTGTGAAGAGTTCGAGAAGTTCGCGCCCGTAGTTTTCATTCGGCTTACCTGCTACGTTCAGCTCGCCACCGAGATACATGAGCATAGCGCCATTCAGCGTCATGTCTTCGGCAAACTGCCGGAAATCACCAAGGCGTAGCGAGCGTATAAGCTGGTTCTGCCTGTACAACAACTGCGGCGGCATCGCCTTGTCGTCGAAGGTAAATTCTGTAGTAAAGTGGCCGCTCCAGAACAGTGTGAGCTTCTCGCGCGCGGGAAGTTGCTCGCCGTGCATCAGCCCTACCCACCATTCCTGAAGCCTGGCAAAGTTGTTCTGCCATTGCATTTCAATGCTATTACGCGTGTCCAAGTCGGCGTTCTCGGGATTTTCCGTAGCGAGGTCGATCCAGTCGCCAGGCGAAGCAGGCGGCGCGTCGTCCCCGCTGCCGAGCAGCAGTTCTACAGCTTCGTCCGCTGTTTTGCCAACAAGTTGCTGCGCCAGCGCGGGCGTTGGAGCAAATGTAATACGCCGCAGCAAATGGTACACGTCGTCCAGCGTGAGCGGAGCCGTATAGGCTTCCAGTCCGGAGGCCGGTGTTATCCGCGCCGGTTGCTCTTGCGATCTGGCGGGCTCGGCCATTGTACGCGTAAGCAGGGAGAAAAATTCGCGTCGGTTACTCATAGTATTATATCGATTATAGTATGCTCTCGATGAGAAGCTCGGGGAATCGCAGTCCCGGCGCAGCACAGCACTGCCGGGCTATCACTAAACGATTACATAGCGACTACATTGGAACCGGGATTAGCGCACACTCCGCGCCAAAGATGAAATTTTGCACAGCGACAAACAAGAGAAAAATAGGTTGTAGCGCGAAGCATATGCCGGGAATTACGCAAACATCTAACCATACTAAGACAACATAGAGAAGCTCATGATTATAAGGCTCAAAACTGTCTTATCTATTTTGTACCTTTGAATCAAATTACTACAGTTCATTTCTAGATGCAAGAGCTGAAGGAAGCGAAGTATGCAACTCACAAATTAAAAGTTTTCAACAAGCTTGATTACTATAGTATTCAAGCCGTATATTTGAAAGATGAAACCTTTGGTGCTAGATATATTTTCCGGCTGTGGCGGAATGTCGTGGGGTCTCTATAAAGCAGGCTTTAAGATTATTGGAGCACTCGATAGTTGGGATGTTGCATTAAAAACATTCACACTAAACCACCCGGATGCAAAGACTTTTTGCGGCGATATTACACAGTATCACCCCGGACATATAAGAGAAGAGCTTGGCCTAGACAGGGAGCAGCTAGATTGTTTGATAGGAGGCCCTCCATGCCAAGGGTTTTCAAAAAATGTACCTTCTTTATATAGGTTTCTGGAAGACCCGAGGAATCAGCTTTTCAATAATTATTTAGATTTTGTTGAAGAGTTATTACCTAGAACTCTGGTGATGGAAAATGTTGCAGAAATATATAATGCTTTTAAAGGCGAGGTGAGAAAGCAAATAACTGAACGATTAGAAAAATTGGGATATAGAGTACACGCAAAGGTTCTATTTGGTCCAGATTATGGAATACCTCAGCGCAGATCGAGGTGCTTTTTCTTTGCAACACGAACGGGCCTACTTCCCGATTTCCCCTTGAAAACCCACCAGAAAGAGGGAACATCCAATTTGTTTGGGGGGATAGATGGCTATATTTCAGCTTGGGATGCAATATCAGATTTACCAAGGCTTGAGAACGGAGAAGGAGCTTTAGAAATGAGCTACGACAAGGCTCCATTAAACACATTCCAAAGCCTCATGCGAGGCACCAATGCGGTTCTTTACGATCATATCACGCGGGAGCTAAAGGGCGTACAATTTGAGCGTATTAAATCAATAAAAGCAGGCCAAGGGATTAAAGACCTCCCCGACCACATCCGGCCTAAAGGTGGCTATAGCGGGGCATACGGGCGATTAGACTTTACAGGAGTTGCCCCAACTATTACACGTTGGGTTTTCCATCCAGGATCAGGTAGATATGGACATCCGCAGCAAGATAGATTGATTACCATAAGAGAGGCTGCAAGACTTCAATGCTTTACTGATGATTTTAGATTTACAGGCACATACATCGAAAAGGCACATCAGATTGGCAATGCGGTTCCCTCTTTGTTTATGTACAGGTTAGCAGATGGAATCAGGGATGCCTTGAGTTCTTCTTATTTAGAAAATCGACAATCTCGTCTAATGCAACACGTTGAGGCTCAATAGAGAAAGTATAATTTTCATACTGCGAGCGGAACCTCTCAAAGAACTGCTTTTGATTGGGATACCACCGATATACACAAAAATTATCCACTATTCTTACTCCTTGTAGTCCAATTTTGGCAGCATTGGTCCACCTCCACGAAATTTCGTCGGGTGTATAGGAAGCTATTTCTTCTTCGTAGTAGGTAAACTGAATGCTGCCGAGGCGTAATGGAGACTTTATGAGCATACAAATTCTTTTGTCTACAACACCTTGATCAGCCGCGTCTCCTTCAACTTTATCGTGCCAGTGCCTCAGTAGGGCAGCGCCAAGCATATTTGGATCGGAATCAATGGTGAGGATTGGAAAACCTAAAGCATCCCTCTTTCCTATAATATCAGCTCTCTGAATTACGACTTCAAAATCTTTTACCAACTGTGCGTTACACTGTAGGGCTTTTGCAGACCACCCTATATTCCGCCCGCTATCGACAATGTCAAAGAGTTTTTTGCTTCTAATCCCGAAAAGGGGATCTACAACATCAATATCCTTGGTATAACAAAAAATTACCTCCCAGATAAAATCCTCCAGACCGTCGATAAGGGGTATTGACAGTGTAGCCCTAACGGCATTGACCAATCGCTGTTTTTCACCTTCTGATAGATTATAAATCTTTCTGTTCATCCCTTACTTTTCTCATAAATTCATCTATTTCGACATCAAGAACTGAGGTAATTCTTAACAAAGTTTTTACAGTTACACTTTTGATACCTCGCTCAAGCTGGCTGATATATGTCCTGTGCAAACCTGCTTCAAAGGACAACTGCTCCTGTGACATTTTCTTATGCTCACGGAGCTTCTTTAAAACATTGGCCACTGCCCTATCGACTTTTTCCACCACCTAAAATAGAACAAGATAAAGCAATAGTCATTGTCGCACTACAGACTATAGTATTCAGATGTAAACTGATAGCGGATTCGAATTGCGTCACGAACAATGAAACCATAGGAACAGCATCAGGCTGTGCAATGTGCGATATCGGCGGAACACCACGAAGCGGATGTGCTGCGCGGTGCGGAGACCACAAGCACGGGCGAAGGCCGAAGCGCTCTACAGCACCACTATTTGGCTCGCCATATTGTTCTCTGCTCTTACGCGCACGATATACACACCCGGTGCTGTTTGCATCGGCACACTGATCGTGTACTCTCCGGTTTGCTGCACACCACAATCGCGGGCAATGACCAACCGGCCAGTCATATCACACACTTCCACGACAATGTTCATAGGAACATTCAGCCGACAAACAACGGAAATTCGTCCATCGCCGGAGGCAATGGCAACATGGAACTGCGGATCGGTAGTGCTGATTACGCCGGTGGGCACAGAGAATTTTTTGCGGAGCAGATTCCAGAGTTCGGGGCGTGTACCATCGTAGCCAAGCGCCCAAATACCAACACCACCCAGCCCGTAGCTGCTCACTGAATCGTACTTCACGGCCAAGCTCGTACTGTCCTCATACCAGCCCTGTCGCGGTTCTGTGGAGTGGATATAGTACGGCGTAGACGACGCCACATCCCACCTACGACCGTGTTCGGCAGCGCGCTCGGCGGCACGATAATACTGCATACTCAACCCCGCTCCCGTAGTTTTGGCAGGCACCGTAGAGCTTTGCACCGGCCACTCATACCCGTAATACGGCACGCCCAGCAGGAGTTTTGAGCGTGGGATCCCGCCTGCCAGATAGGTCCGAACCGAACGCAACGCCGAGTATTTGCCCCAGAGCTTGCTGCTGTCAAGCGGCGCTACCGGCCCGGCATCCGGACCCGACTGCCAGTGGTAATCGTAGCCCATTACAGCACAGTAGTCCGCCGATGCAGCTATTGCCTTCACATCAAAGATGCTACTCCAATCCACAGGTGGCAGCGCAATAGAAACTTCCAACGGCCTAAATCCGCTGTGGAAGAGCTGTGCAAGATCGCGCATAAACACCGCGAGCGAATCGCGCAATGTGGCATCAGTCATTCCCTCGAAGTCGATATTAACGCCATCGGCATTGCGTTCGCCCACAAGCACCCACAGGCTGTCGATCAGCGTGCGGCGTTTTGCCGGGCTTCGCAGTACGGCAGCGTTATTTGCATTGCCAAAGTTGGTAACGGTTAGAAGCACTTTGGTGCCATTTTCATGAGCCAGGGGGATGAGATCGGTGGTCTTCCAGGAGTGCACTGTCGTATAGGAACCAGTCGCGGTATCAACTTCATACGAAAAATAGGCAATAGTAGAGAGCAGCGAGTAGTCGAACGAGGTATAGGCACTTTGCATCCAGTACGGATACCACCCCAGCACTTGCGCCGAGAGCCCCTTGCCTGCCAGCACCTGCCTATCCACACCTATCGACATCCTGCCAAGGCCAGGTAATTCCTCCGCCTGTGCGGCACTATTGAACAACACCGACTGGCGAGCATTTTCAACCTGATGCACCGACTCGAACTCTTGTGCAAGAAGATACGGCGACGATGCAATAACAGCAAAAGAAACAACCAATAAACATCGTACCATCATTCTCTCCTCCATGAAAGAAAAAGGCCGGTTCCCATTTACTGAGAACCGGCCCGCATCACGCTGCGGATTATTCCGCTTCCACTCGCACCGGACTGTTAGGCACCGGCGTCTTTGCCTCGCCCGAGGCTGTTGCCTTGCGGCTGAGCTCCCGTTTGAGGTCGCCCACTCTGCGAGCAATCGACACAAAAAATCCCGCGACCATCAAAATCACACCAATCCACACAAGACCGATAAGTGGCTTCACGGATGCTTCGATCACAAACACATCTTTTGGCTGCGTGGCGGGATTGTTCATATCCACAAAAGCGAGTACAACTTGCGATTGGCCGAGGCTCTCGCGGTTGGGAATCAGCTTGTCGAACGATATCCAGTAGGAAGTGTTTGGTATCTGCACAGGCGACGGAAGGCGCGACGCCATTTGCTCACCCATAAAGGTCGTGTAGACCACATGCGAGCTCGTTTGTCCATTGTGCTCAATATCGACTTGTACACCCATGCGCAGCTTGTTCGCATCGGTATTTTGCATCATCGCCGACATATCGAACCCAACCATAGTAATGTTATAGCTCGTATCGAGCGGCACCGCCATCGTCTGTGTCTTTTTCATCGTCAGCATTGGCGGATCGCCCACGGTCTCGGTAGCCTTGGGCGTTACATACACATCGCGCACAAAGCCCCAACTAATACCAGGCTCCAGAAACGCCGACTGCCGCTGGTTGTAGTCGCTCCAGTACAGCACAGGTTTGAGAATTTCTTTGTCGTCGACCCGCACGTGATACTGCCATTTTTCGCGGTCGAGGAAGTGCTTTTCTACTTGCTCTTTGCCTACAAACGTAAACGTGTGGCCCAGAGCGCGCACTGGTTCGCCCTGCACGAGCCGGAGGTGTTCCGTCTGCGTATAGCGGGCTGTTGTGATAATACCAAGAAACAGAAGCGCCACACCAAAGTGCGCTACAAATGTGCCTGCCTGCAGCGGTGTTTTCACCACCATGCGGCCAAAGAGCTCTAGATTGACAAATAATGCCAGAAACGAGGAAAACGCCAAAGCAGTAAAGCGCAGATCGCGGATACCCAGCACATACGACGCCACCGTTGCAGCAATGCTCAATCCGAACGGCAGCAGCATACGCCGCACAAATTGTTTGCCCGGAGTAGCGCGCCAGCTCTGGATGAGCGAAATGGCGTTGATAACGCCTATAGCCATCGCGATATATAAATGCGTCTTGTTGTAGAAATCCGGCGTTGTAGCGGCGACCTTGTCCAATCCCAAAAGATCGTGGAACACCGGCCAGCTCGTGCCAAAGAAAACAAACATGGCACTGATCATGATAATCGCCGCACCGATGGAAAGCGTAAATTCACGCGAGGTAAATTTAAAGTTGAGGTTCCCGAACTCGGCTTTGCGACCGCGCATTACAATCAGGCCCAAGCCGATCAAGACAAATGTGCCGATAAAGACAAGCAGTAGTATATAAGCGAACATACCAGGATCGACAAACGAGTGCACCGAGGAATCGCCGAGTACACCGCTGCGCGTAAGGAATGTAGAGTACAGCACAAACACAAAAGCAGCCAGGGCAAGCACGATATTCGTGCGCACCAACCCCTTTGTTTTAAGCTGTGTAAGCATAGTATGCACAAGCGCCACACATACGAGCCACGGAATAAGCGAAGAATTTTCTACCGGATCCCATGCCCAAAAACCACCCCAGCCAAGCGTTTCGTAGGCCCAGAAGCCGCCGAGCATAATGCCAAAGCCGAGAATACCCGCCGCGAACAGCGTCCAAGGAAGAGCGACCTTTACCCAGTGGTGAAAATCGCGCTTGATAAGCGCCGCCATTGCAAAAGCAAACGGCACCGACATCGAAGCAAAGCCCGTGAACAAAATAGGCGGATGAATAGTAATCCAGCCGTTCTGCAACAATGGGTTGAGTCCGCGACCAGCCTGAGGCATAAATCCCTCGGCTATCCCATTGGCGGCATAGGTTTCCCACACATAGGCAAACGGGCTTTTCGCTACTAGCATCAGTAGCAAAAACATAATAATCAGCGAGAAAAAGCCCATGACTTCGCTTTCATACTGATGCCGCCGCACATACGGTAACAGGCTCACACCAATCAGCGAGGTAAGAAGCGTCCAGAGCATAAAGCTCCCCTCCTGCCCCGAGTAGAACGTAGCTACCAGAAGGTACCAAGGAAGATTCTCCGAAGAATAGCTCTGCACATATGTATAGCGGAAATCGTGCGTTACGATATTATACAGCAGCACCGCCGAAGCGATTAGCATACCGCCAAACACGACCAGCAGGAACGAGCGCCCGAGCGTCCGCAAGCGGAGGTCGTTGCCCCGCAGTGATAAAAAATACGCGCCGGACGATACAATCGCCGACGCGAACAAGAAGTTGATAAGTATCTGTCCAATCATAGCTGTTCAGATGGATAGAGCTGGATAAATCGCCGGAAGGAGACGCGGGCTCAAAGCTGCACCACGCAACCTATAACCGTAGCTATACGCCCGGCGCCGCTGGCTTGTGCAAATCGTCGGCATTGCCTTCGTATTTCGAAGGACACTTTGTAAGAATTTGATCGGCGTGCATCACACCGCCTTCGAGTCTCCCCTTGACAACAATGCTCTGCGCGAGCTCAAAGTTGTTCGGCCTTGCATCATTGTACACCACGCGCACATTGCGCCCTGTCGTGTCCTGCATCGTAAAAGTAAACCGGTTTGCCTTGCTGTCGTAGTCTGTCGGTTCTTCTTTTACCCATACGCCCTTTACTTGGACGCGTTTGCCGGATTGTTCTGCGTATGTAAGATCGCTGTAGGCAATCTTGCTGGCGTCGAGCGAATACATGCCGACAACCAGAGCTACTGCGGCAATAAGGCCGCCGATAATATACCGAGGTTTCATGGATGTACAGGGAAAATAGCGCGGAAAAACTGTTGCGCCCTACGACGATTGACACCCGCTGTTCATGTACGGTTTGTCGGTCGTGTTTTGCGTTCGAGCTCTTCCACTCGTTTGTTCAGGGAAAACAGATACCACGCTATGCCACACCAGATCACTAATACGATCAGGAACACGACATACATGGGATTTTCAATAAGAAATTTTTCCATCGGATTGCTTTACTTTTGTGTGGTCAACACGCCTTCGGCCTGGCCGTCCGCTCCCTCGCCCCATGCCCGATGCCGCAGAAGTCCTGTGCGTACAGCTATGGACAACATCCAGAAAAACAGCATGGTAAAGGAACAGAATGCCAGCGAAAGAATAATCTGTTTCAGGGGATTCAATACATCGCTCTGTGCGCTTATCACCGGCCCTGCATTGCCTTCGCTTCCGGACCCCGGATGCAATCCTTCCATCAGGCGTGGCATGATAAACACGAGAAAGGGCACGCTTACAAAAGCAAATATGGCGTACACAGCCGAAAGCCGAGCACGGCGTTCTTCGCTGTCGAGCGCTGAACGCAGCGCAAAATACGCTCCGTAGATCAGCAGCAGGATAAAAATTGATGTCTCGCGTGGGTCCCAATTCCAAAACGAACCCCAGTTGAATTTTGCCCAAATAGCGCCCGTCGCCGTAGCCAGCGCTGTAAACAGCGTGCCTATTCCCGCCGCTGCAACCGCTTTTACATCATATGCCAGATCGTTTCGGCGCAAGTACTGCACCGAATACACCATCGCTATCAAGTACGCCAGCACAGCCACCCACGACAGCGGTACGTGGAAATAAATATTGCGCGCGCGCTCGTGCAGATCGGGAATAAACGGCAGGGTAAGCCACGGGTCGGTAGATAATACGTCTTGTGCGCGAAATACGACATCGCTTTCGCCCCGCTCCATACGCACGACAACAGTGCGGGCTTCTTTAGGGGGCTCAAACGGAAAAATCACGGTAGCGCGAATCCTGTCGGCTGAAAAATCGCGCATTTGTATCGACCACATGCGGGAGGCTTCGTCGTGCACAACTGTTTCGTGGAGCAGTTCGGCGTGCACCGGCACAACTTTGTTGCCAGTGATTCGGCTCATCAGCACCGCATCGCCAAATTGCCCGCCAAGCGGCGGAAGCAGAGCAAGAGCTATCAAAGCAGAAAAGAAGCTAAATACAACAATCTGCCACCACACCGGACGCGGTTTCTCCGGCGAAGGATATAGCCCAACCACAAGACCAATGACAAACCCGGCTGTGAGGATTAATGCTTTCATGTATGCTACCTGTTGAAGAGCCTGTGCCTGCGGGAAGAGAAACCGGGATTATCGCTTTAGTTACAACTCGCGGCTCTCTACGGCTACAGATATTCAAAAATAGGGGAAAATATCGCAACCGGCAAAGTAATTCACTTTCGTGTTGTAGGTTAATGGGCGCTGGCTGCCGAAAAAGAACACGAGTAGGCGGGGATCGCACTGCAAAGCAGTAATGAGTGCGCTTCGGCCTCTGCCCTCGCCTTCGGTCTTTGCACCGCGTTGCAATTATCATAGGAATGATGTACGGACGAGCGCCGCGTGCTTTCCGCCCCGTTGTCCGCACATTGTTGCGATACCCCCCCCCCCGACACGCAGGTTCGCTCTTTGCACTCACAAGCCGTTCCACTCTTGCACAAAGCCTTTGGCCAGAGCCGCTGCGGTATTATCGTAAGAACGATGCGCAGACGAGGTCGACCGGCGACAGCGACTAAGCGGATGCTTCAGCGACGCCCGTGCCATAAAGACTTATCGGGAGCCCAGCGTTGTGGCTACTCTTTCCACACAAAATCGAACAGCATGGAAGAGACAGCGATCAGCACCACGCTGTAGCACGCGAGAATAATGAGATTGTTTTGCGCTTGCTCGAAGGCAATGCCTGCAAGTGCTTGGTACGTAGATTCTACACCGGCGAGCACTAAGGGCAGCAGAACGGGAAATGACAAGACAGGAAACAACGCGCTTTTGGTATTGGCCTTGGCAATGATAGCAGCGATGAGCGTTACAGCCGAAGCAGTGGCAATACCGCCAAGCGCAAAGACTGTAACAAATAGCAGAGGCGTGCGGATGTACACACCCGGCACAAAGAGGAAAAACAGAACGACGGCAGTGCCATACAGGACAATTGTAAGCAGAATATTAAAGAAGAGCTTGCCAAAGTACACAGCCGTAGGCGCAGTGCTTATACGCAGTAGCATAGCCGTGCCCCGCTCTTCCTCACTTACAAAAGTTTTGGAAAGGCCGGTCATTGCGCTAAAGAACATAATCACCCACAGGATGCCTGCGGCCAACCCATTAGAGAGCTTTTCGTCGGCAGTGCTGAACACGATCATAGCTACAGTGGTGAGCACAAACATAAGCACGGCATTAAGCGCGTAGCGTGTTTTGATCTCGCTACGCACATCTTTTTCGAAAACCGCTGCAATTTGTCGCAAAATCAAGGGATTGAACCATTAAGTGTGAACCGGCGGCAGCGCAATTACATACGCACACGCGCACCGACATGCAGGCCGAGCTTCGACACATGCCAATCGCCATCGGAAATCATATTGCCGAGATGATACGTGTAAAACAGCTCGCCAAAGATCGAGACTTTTTTCCACAGCGGATACACTGCTCCGCCGCCAAACGTGACTGCTGGAATGAACGAAGAGAGGTTATCGGCAGCGCCATCGAGCTCCGCTTTCTCCCGCTCGCCGTTTTGGTAGGCAAAATTTTCGGGGGTGAGAATCGTGCGGTTTACCAATACCGACTTCGACAAAGCAAGCGTGCCTTTCAAGCCGAGGAAACCATAGTAGTTCAAGCTAAAGTAGTATTCTCCTACTGCCGAGAGCGACACGTACATATTTTGTAGATCGAGCGTGCGGGCTTCCTGAAAGGGGCGGAGTTCGCCACTGGGGAGCAGCACACGCGAGCGGATGGAATCCGGAGCTGTAAGCACACCACCGATACTTTCCATGCCCAAGCGCGCCGAAAAGCCCCATTCTGGTGCCAAGCGAATGCCCCACAGCACACCGCCATAACCACCGCTTCCGGAACCTTTATCGAACCGGCCAAGCGAGCGAATATTTCCAGAAGAGCCGAAGTCTGCCGAGTGAAAGCTGTAGTTGTACTCGGCAAATGCGCCCCAGTACACCAAGGCACCCGGAGCACAATTAACATCATTGCCCGGCGTGAGCGAAAAGCTGAAGTTCCCGGTTTCTGCACTTGGCGCATAGCAGACGGTGAATACAGCGGTGTTCATAGCCGCGTCCGTCACTTCTATGAGAGCTTTGCTAAAGATATCAGGCACGAGAGGCCGCACGACAATATCGGCCTGCGGTGCGCCTTCCACAATAAGCGGCAGCACAATGTCCAGCCCTTCATTGGCAAGGATTGTAGCCTTTTTCAGCCCCCGGTCTATTTCGCGGTCGTCGCGCAGAATAATTTTGAAGTTGTCCTTTACCATCGTCGCTTCGACCATTGGCGCCAGCGTATCACTTTCACTGCCCAATTCTTCGAACGACTGCCCGCCCATGTTCCCATAGGCATCATAAGCATCCATGCCAAAGCCAAAGCCATAGGAGTACAACCCAAAGGGCTTATTCCCTTCTATTCGGTGTGTACCATATGGCACTTCGAGATTGGCAATCATGTAGCGGCTCGTCCCAAACTGAGAGAATTGCGAAGCGCTGACAGAAATCCCATTGAGCTTCATCGAGCTCACAGCCTCGCGCGGTACAACCACACTGATATAGTGCCGCCACGAGCCATTCACAGGTGTAGCAAAGCGATATCGGCTCAAAAACTGCTGCGTGGGGCTAACAAGGATCATCATAGGATCGCCGATCGAATCGCCGTTTTTAAATCCTTGTGCATACTGTGCTACAAGCACGGGCTTATCGGCGGTAATCTGCGTATTGCGGCTCAGGTTCGGATTTTCGTAGAATTCCCCGGCATTAAGCACGGTAGCGAGCTCGGAGTTGAGAAATACTTTGGTATTGGGCTCCGACGCCAGCACCCGCAGAGTAGACCGCGAACGCCGTTCGAGCGTACCCACATAGAAATGTTTACCCCACGACCCTATCGGGGGAATCTGCTCTACAAGGTGGTTGCACGCTGGCGTAGAAGCAGGTACATAGGCACAGTTGTGCCCGCTGAACACTGCAATTTTTTTGTTGGAAGTCACCAGCGAGCCGGTAAGGTCGGATTTAGAACTCGGAAGATATTCTGCAATCATTTGGTACACATCGCCACGGCGCAAATCCACAGTAAAAGGCACTCCTGCCGGATGGCGCCCTTGCAAAGCAGTTGTAGGCGTTATAGTAATACGCGTACTGTCTTCGGTGGCAATAATAGCCATTTGCGACAGCAGATCGTCGGAGAGCTTTTCATAAGCAATCACGCGGTATTCCGTGCCCAATACCGACACTGGAAGCGCTAGGTATGTATCGGTGGTCTGAAATCGCCTATTCAGGCCATACACAGCTATTGGATTGTCGGAAATAATATGAATACCGAGGCGTTCGCGCTCATTAACGCTTGTAATCTGGGCGCTTGTATCGATACGGATATTCGACACAGTACCGGCTCTTATGCTGAAATCCCAGCGGTAGCCTATTCCTTCGATCTCAATGCGAACATTCGCATTCTGGTTGGAGGTGATAAATAATTCCAGCGACAGCGAGTCGGAGCGCTTGCGCGTCTGCTGGTCGAAATCGCGGTAGTTTTTCTGAAAGCATATCCAGAATTCTGTCCCTTCGGAATTCAGCGGTTTGAACGATTCATCCTGGGCATGCACCGGCATAGCCAGACAAACGAGCACCGCACAAAGAAGTAAGTGGAGTATCTTCATTATGCTTTATCGAATGAAAAAAAATGGCACCTGGTACACTCCATTGTCTGTTCTCATCTGCATCAGGTACGCACCGTTCGCCATGTTGAATCCCGGCTCGATGCTCAGTGTCCTGTCGGTTCTTACAATCTTATAATCTGCTTCATCTACGTGGCGTCCCGCAAGCGAATACACGCGAAACTCTACATTGACATCATCGTCTGCCGTATAGTCGAACGTCGTAAAAAAGCCAAACGGGTTGGGGTAGCTCTGCGACAGGCTTTCGTTGGGCTGTGGAAACACTGGAATGCCCGGTATGCTAATTTTGCCTGGCCGGTAAGCAACACCCAGCGTTTCTGTTCCATCAACTGCAAAACCATATGTTTCTACAGCAACCACGCTGTCGGGCCCAGCTAGAGCTTCAAAATACAATGTAAACAAAACACCGGAAGTAGCAGCAGGCTTGATTGCAGAGCATGAAACTTCAAGAGTGTCCAGCTTCCCTTCCGTCCTATCCGTAGCCTTTACATCGGGCAGCATGCACTGCATAATACGATTGCCCGCGCCTTCTGCCCTTACTAAATGCAGCAAGTTGTAATTGTACTCTACTTTTAGGCTCATTCTCTGGCCTTCTGGTATTCCTTCTGCAATAACATCCACCGGAAAAATCGTGCCACGCTGCACAGTTGTATCGCGAATTGTTATGCTCTGCGCCGAAAGTGCAAGAGGAACAGAGAAAGCGAGAAAGAACCAGAGGACAATAGTATATTTTTTCATGAAAATCCGTTGTCATGAAGTTTCGGAAAGCCCGAATTTACAATGAAGAGGCCGATCTATCAAGTAGAAGAATAAATTCCCATGTGCTGTAACGCAGAAGCCGAAACAGCATTGTGTTCCGGCTCCCGTATTACAGTTCCTGCTCTATACACGCAAAAGCGCTTTAAAGTTACTTCCCTTTTACCACAATCTTGCAGAGATAATTTCTTCGGTCGAGATGCAAGGCAATGAAATAGACACCATCAGGGACGTCCAGACCGACCTGTATATCTTTAACGCCCTGCTCCTGATACCCCTCCAGAATGGTCTGGACGCGATTGCCGAGCAGGTCGTACACATATATCCTTACATCTCCGGGCTTGGCGAGCCTGTAGCGCATCCCTACTTCATTGCCGACGACTGGATTGGGGCGGACTGAAAAGACCTGATCGAGTGCAGTTTCTCCGGAGTACTCTTGAACATCCGTAGGCCCACAGAAAGTAAGATTATCGGGAATACCTGTACGGGTCGGAGCATACAGCCTTCGTATGTTATCGGCATCGCATTGGTGCAAAAAGGGGTGTGGACCATATGATGCGGAGGCAAAACACATAACAGCTTCCCAACTATCCTGATGAGTTAGCCCCAGATAATGTCCGGTCTCGTGCAATACAATTGTATAAAAATCTCTACAGTCCGGGCCTCCCCCGCAGGCAGCCATATCAGTTGTCCATCGTACATGGGGATTACGCACCCAAAATTCTGCCGAATTATTAAATTTCACTTCACTTCTATGATTAGCAAGACCCGCGACGTACCCGCATGTAGAAGAATCTTTAATATAATGTGGTGTATTGGAATCATAAGCGAGCGTAGTAAGGGCAAGGGCGCCAGGAGTACCTAGGAACTTTGCAATATCTGTTTCCCAATAGAACCATCCTCCTGTGGTTGTGGTACGCCACTCAAATTCATTAAAATCAAGCTGCCTTTCCCAGCGGCACCGGGCATTTTCCGCTAATGTATTAAGCTCGCTCGTATTAAGCCCTCTAAGCCGTACAGCGGCTGGCATGCCCTGTGTGAGATCAATGTCAGTATTATAGTAGGCGACATGAATACTTCCTCCAGGTCCGGCCTGATCAGGCCAGTGTGAGCAGTTAGCAGTTAAAGGCGTTGTAGTAATGTAATCAGCCTCCTGTGCCGAGCAGGACAATGTTCGATAGTATTTACTGACACATGCAACTCCTGACTGATCAATTATCCGGGGAGAACTTCCCAAAAGCGAAAATTGCTGCAAGGTACAATTACCCGGAGGATTTTGATTGCATAGAGTTATCAACCTTGTAGTCTGTGATCCCGGGTCGTATTCGGATAAGGCCACAAATTGTGGTGTAAAATTGATACCGTCCATTTCTCCACCACGACCGGGAATCAGATCAAACCTCAAAGTACCAATCCGGAAATCCATTCCGGATGAACCTGCTGTTTTTACCACAACATTGCTAAAATTTTCTTGAACAATTGACAGACTGGCAAAAAAATAAGGCGATCCCACCTGATCCTGTTTGCAACTGTAACTCGAATTGTTCGTCAAGCTGTTGTCGAGATCAAATACGGCTCCCCCTCTATAACTCGATTCATCCAAGGCATTTCTGTTACATTGTAGGTAAATATCGCAATCACTGATTCTCCACACCTCATTCGGGGCCAGAGACGCCCATATTTCCACATAGTAGACATTATTAGCAAGGCGTCGATTATACGTCCACAACATAATCTTGGGATCAGCAATAGCTATAGCACTCATTTCAATAAATAGAAAGACAACCGGTAGTAATAACCGGAATATATGGATAGACATACATTCTCCTCGTAACAGAAGGTAATTAGTTAAGTGGGTGATATTTATAGATGATTATTGTGGCGCCTGCCAGCTTTTGATATTCTGAATCAGTGTTGCCAGATGCTGTTTGAAATCTGCAACTGTTGGCGCAGTGCCCAGACCAAACACATTGGACGGGTCCTCTACCTTTCCGTCCACAATGCGGAACAATCCGCCGTTTGCTTCGAATGTGTTGAGAGGAAAAATTGAATCGGTGGACTCATCTATGGCCATGAGAGTTAGAAAAGCAATGTATTCGTCGCCAATTTCGGCGGGCCGGATCTCTCCTTCGATATGCTTTATCACATCTCCGTCAGTTTCGACTATAGCCGGCCAGCGTTTTGGATGACCGAATTTAATGCAGGTGGCACTGGTAGAGCCGTTTTCATAGCCACCCAATACCCTTTCCCTTTTGGGATTTGCCTGGTGTGGATACACACAGTGTACCGGCAAATATTGTCCTTTTATTTTACCGAGCACAGAGGCAGCTACATTGTAGTTTAGTGTACGAGAAGAGAATGTTGAATCAATCCCTTCGGCAACATCTGCAACTTCAATATGCAGAATGTAGTCGGCAGCTACCAGCATCGCATATCCTCTTCCGAATTCATCAATCCTTTTTTTGAGCTCATCTTCTATGCCGTAGTAGGAACTGGCTACATACGACTGATACTGCACATTGGGAATATCCATGAAACTGCTGGTATGAATGTATCTTCTGAAAAGTATGGGATTGTAGTCCTTCATTGCATACATGAAACGGGCGGAATAGCGCAGCACATCCATTTTATTGTTATTAAAGCCAAAGAACAGATCGCTGTATCTTGCCGATTTGCTGATGGAATCCCCTGCGATGTATCCGACAAAACAGTCCAAAGACATATCAGTGTGCAACTCAGGCAAGACAGACAAAGGCGGCATAGGAACACTGGATTCTGTTCTTTGTGTACCGGCACCGTACCATTGGGCGCCGGCAATACTACAGCAGAATACTAATAAAAGGCAGGCGAGAAAGAACGGACGGTAGAGAGTGATTGTGCGTTGAAACATAAAGAACCCCACAGTAAGAACAGTTAATAATGTATTGAGTGAAAAGCGGAGGGTCTATGACATGCTGATGAGGGACGAGCCAAAATAAAAGAACACCGGATATAATGAAAGAATTTATTTCGGTTCGGAAGCGAGCGATTGTGGCGCCTGCCAGCTTTTGATATTCTGAATCAGTGTTGCCAGATGCTGTTTGAAATTTGCAACTGTTGGCGAAGTGCCCAGACCAAACACATTGGACGGGTCTTCTACCTTTCCGTCCACAATGCGGAACAATCCGCCGTTTGCTTCAAAAGTATTGAGAGGGACCAGTATATCAGTAGTGTCGGTAATAGCCAGATAGGTTAGAAAAACAATGTACTCTTCGCCAATTTCGGCGGGCCGAATCTCTCCTTCGATATGCTTGATCACATCTCCATCTGTTTCAACAATAGCCGGCCAGCGTTTTGGATGA
>DLHF01000022.1:0-124 GCA_002483085.1 Ignavibacteria bacterium UBA7675 | reverse complement strand
ATTTGCCTGGTGTGGATACACACAATGTACAGGCAGATACTGACCTTTTATTTTTCCGAGTATGGAAGCAGCTACATTATAATACTCTGTACGCGAACGAAATGTTGAATCAATCCCTTCGGCA
>DLHF01000059.1:231-3494 GCA_002483085.1 Ignavibacteria bacterium UBA7675 | reverse complement strand
TGTTTTGATACGGCAGACATACACACCAGCAGGCACATGCTCCACCGAAAGCGTTGTTGTGTGTGTGCCGGTGCCGAGGTCTAATCCGTACTTTGCCGCTGCCAACCTGCCTTCTGTGGAAAAAAGCTCGATGCTTGCTGTGCCAGGAGCGGCAGTCTCGAAGCTGATAGTGAGAATCGACGAAGCGGGCTGCGGGGAGATGCGTAGCTGTTGCAGAACTGCCAGCTCTGCGGTGCTGGTGACCAGTACACCACGTGCGCGAATTGGAATGCGGAAGTCGTGTGCCGCCGTATCATTCGATGCTATAAGCAACGAGAGTTCGCGTTCTTCCTCGCGGGTTGGCGTGTAGCGTATAGTTATCTCTTTTGTTTCACCTTCGTTGAGGTGTACTGTTCCCACAACTCCGGCGGTGATAGAAAAATCCATAGCTTGATAATTGGGGTCTTCGAGAATTGCTTTGGTCATTGTAATGCCTGCCTTGTTGCTGCCCGATACGACGATGCTACGCTCCTGCCACGAACCTATTGGCACATCGCCGAAGTTGATTTCCGGTATATCTGTGGCCAGTGCAGGGCCGATGACCGTGCCGTATATATTCATCTTTATGGCGTCGTCGTAGCCGTTGAGGGTAGTAAACACAATGGAGTCGAGCACATTGCTTAAAGCAGGTTGTTCCGGAGCCATCGGATAGTGTGGGGGAGCCATTGTCACCGTAAGAGTACGCTCATCGCCGGGCATAAGTGTATCGGGAAATGAGTGGTTGTATTGTACCGATATGCCGTGCCACGTGTCAAATTCGTAGAACGACATTTGTAGCAGTACAACCGGGGAAGAATTGCCCGAGGTGATGGTGATTTTCCGCTCATGCGATTCGCCAACGTACACCGTATCAAAGTCGATAGACGAAGGGGCGAATGTGATGGCCGGTACTGGAGCCAAACGCACAGATTCCAATACTCCCTCGCTACACGTAGCGTCTTCCTCCGACGAAAAACTGTAGGCTGCTCTGCTCTGGTCGGGTGCGATGCGCAGAAGTCCAGCTTTTGCATTCCATTCGGAAAATCCTACAATCTCCGAGGCTGTGTCGTTGACGGCAAAACGCCTGATTGTTTGTCGCAGGTAGGTGTTTGATTCCTTATATCTGTTTGTAAACCACTCCCGGCGTATCAGATAAAGGGAGGAGGCATCGGATGAAAACTCGCTGTCAAAATGTCCTTGATTCTGGTTGTCGTTGCCGAGCTGAATTGAGCGCAGAAGCTGGCCATCTGTTGTGTATATTTTCCCTTGTAAGCTGTCTGGTGTGGAACTCCAGAGCACGAGCTGCTTCCCGTCGGCAGAAAGTTCTGCTTGCACAACAGCATGGGACGCTTCTACTGTTGTTGCAGAGATTTGCACGCCTGTTGTTGCGTTCCACACGGTAGCCACTGCTGTTGTGGTATTGGTAGATAGCAATACCAGCGCCACCACATTGCCAGTTCCTGTAAATGCGATATCGCTGATGGTCTGGGGTGGACTGGGCACTACTGTGTGCATTGGCACAAGGCCGGGATAAGAGAGCAGTGTAATATCGCTTTCGGTAGCCGCTGCTATTGTCGAGCCATTGTGCGAGATGCGCAGTGCAGTAATTGCAGTGCTGGTAGCAAGCTGTTGTTCCTGTACAATGCTTGCTGTAGCAAGGTCTATTTTTTCTATCGAATTTCCCGACGCGCGCAGAAGAGTTGTTGCATTCGCAAAGAGGAGAACGCCGCTGCCGGGTATCGTTCCCACAAGGTCTCCTGTTGCTGCATTGTGCCACATTGTCTGCAGGTCCATGCCTGCGGAGGCAACGAGTGTGCCATCGGGCGACCACGCCGTGCTTGTAATATTGTCGGTATGGCCATTGTTCGGCCAGCGGCCAATAAGCTCCCCTGTTGCTACATTATAGAATTGACATGCGACTCTGCTGACATAGATTTGTTCAGGAGTATTTTCTACAGGGCATGCAACATCAGGTCCGGTGATTATTCCCACCGTTTTGCCGTCTTCCGACAGCGCTGCTAACCACGCTCTGCGAACATGCGTGTGGATTGTATGTAGAAGAGCACGAGCTTCAACATCCCAGATATAAAGCACTATTTGTCCGGATTGTGGTTCGGTTGCAGTGGCGAGCAAGTACTGGCCATTGTTCTGTAAGCGTATAAAATCTACAGGAAAAGGAAAGCTGGGCGTAGCGACTGTAGCTGTTCTGATGTTCACTACCCTGATGTTTCCTGATGTATCTATATACGCGGCTTCGCTTCCGCTTACGCTGATATATGCGCTGTAGCCGCCGGGTAGCGAGATACTGGCCGGCCAACCGGGGTAAGTATGGCGATACCACAATTCCAGATAGAACTCCTTTTGTTTATGAGTTACGGATGCGACCATGTCGTTCTCTTCCGATAGTATAAACCCGGGGTAGTGTTGGGGTGTGAACTGCCGCGACATGGCTTGCCATCCTGTAGCTAACTCTCCGGAAGGAAGTTGTACTCGGCGATTCCACCAGTAGAGCGTGTGGATAAAATCATCTTGGTAGATATACTCTACGGCTGTGCTGTCTGCAGCCATATCATCTCTGGATAATGCTTCTTCTATCCGCTGTGGTTTGGAAGCCAATGGCTGGGGCTTTCCAATCCCGAACCTATCCAGAGGCTCGTGCGACGATGTGGAAATAATTTCATATATCGTGCTGTCGGGGGAATGATCCTTAAGAACAAGGGCTTTTCCCGCCCATGATACCGAGCCGATTTGCCCGAGCGTGTCGGTTGTGAACGTTCCCTGATGAGTAAACTGGCGGGATTGGGGAGCAAAACGGTAGAGATCGGCGGTTGCCATTGTGCTGTCGGGGTACAGTGTGAAGGCGAATGAGCCGTTTGGAGCGGCTGTTAATCTTATGCTGCTGCCCGAGGTAAATCTGCCATTGTGCCAGAGCGGCTGGGCGTGCACATTGGTATGAGTCAGTATCAGCACTATGAAAGCTGTGAAGAGAGAGGTAGCGTAGTTCATGGCTATGCCTTTTCTGTTGTGTGTTGGAAGGAACGGAGTAGACTTGCGAGAACACGATACCGCACCTTTGTCCCCGCTTGGCGTGTTGTATCAATACGGCTTTTTTAGAGTATGTCGAAGGCTGCCAAAGAACACATGCCGGGGGAGGGAGTTACACCATGCTGCGAGAAAAGTAGAATAGTGCTTGCGCTTCTGCCTTTGTCCGGAGCCGCCTCTATGGGCGGCTCTACGGTAGGTCT
>DLHF01000059.1:0-218 GCA_002483085.1 Ignavibacteria bacterium UBA7675 | reverse complement strand
GGTCTCCGCACCGCGCTGCACGCCCGCCGCGTGTTGTACGGCCTTCACCGCGTGAATTTTCTGGCGGCAGGCGGCTGGCCAACCGACAAACGGGTGATGCGACCGGTGACAGCGACTAAACGGGCGTCGCAGAGCTGCCCGTGCCACTGTTCCTACGGGCTTATAACAACAGGCTTTGTGATTGTTCCTGCCGGTGTTTTGATACGGCAGACATACAC
>DLHF01000060.1 GCA_002483085.1 Ignavibacteria bacterium UBA7675 | reverse complement strand
AACGGCCCAACAACTTTTTGCCAAGGTGGGAATGTGACGCTCGACGCAGGTGCAGGATTTACTTCCAACCTCTGGTCCAATGGGGCGACAACACAAGCAATTACCGTCGCACAAAGCGGGACATATACCGTCACAACGGCTAATGCGAGTGGATGTACAAATTCTACAGGTGCAAGTGTAACAGTGACGCCGCTGCCAACAGTTGCTATTCTGGGGCCAACCAATGTTTGTAGCCAGTCATCAGATGTGATGTACACAGCATCGGCAGCAGCATCTTCTTACGCTTGGTTTGTAGCCGGTGGAACAATTACTTCTGGCTCGACCAGCGCGTCTGTAACTGTGGACTGGGGGGGCAACGGCACCACTGGCAGCATTGTGCTTGAGGTGTCTTCGGCACTTGGCTGTAGCAACGCAACAACACAGAGCATTGCTATTTCCAACTCGCCCATGCCCATGATAACACCCAGCGGATCCACAACATTGTGCCAAGGGAGCAGCATCGCGCTTGAGGCTGGCACAGGCTATACATCATACATCTGGTCCAATGGTGCGACAACCCACACAATTACAGTAAGCGAAGCTGGTTCCTACACAGTCGTCGTAACAGCAGCCGGAGGCTGTAGCGGTTCCACATCGATCTCCATAAGTGTGCAACCTCTACCTCCGTCGCCTACCATTACAGCACATTCGCCTACACTATTTTGCGAAGGCGGAAGCGTCGTACTCGACGCTGGCGGGGGATATAGTGCCTATCTGTGGTCCAATGGTGCAACGACACAAAGCATTATTGCCACAGAAAGCGGCGCATACACCGTCGAAGTCTATAGCTTGAGCGGCTGTGCGGCCAGTTCGCAACCCGTAGCGGTTACAGCAGCAGCGCGTCCTGCGGTATCGGCAGGAGCAGACACAGCAATATGCGAGGGCAGCAGTGTCCTGCTTGCAGCTACAGGCGGCACGAGCTACTCTTGGCAACCAGCCACTGGATTGAGCAATCCGTTTATCGCCAGTCCTGTGGCCGCGCCCGACACAACAACAACGTACATTGTCACTGCGGTGAACGCCTCCGGCTGCGAAGCCGCTGATACTGTGACAGTGACTATTCATCCTATTACCATTACCGTTAATATCGTGTTGCAAGGGCCGTTTGATGGCACACAGATGCGCACATTGCTCAGCCAACAGGATATTATTCCTGCACAGCAACCATATGCGATATCTCCATTTTATTATGCTGGTTCCGAGGCGTGGGACACCCTGCCAGCGGCAATTGTCGACTGGGTGCTTCTCGAATTCCGCAGCGCGACAAATGCCACAGCTACTGTAGCCCGCTGTGCAGCTCTCCTGCGCAATGATGGCACCGTCGTTGGCACCGATGGAAAATCTCTACATCTCGACTATTCAACCCTTCCCAACGGCAACTACTACATTGTGGTACGGCATCGCACCCACATAGCAGTCATGAGCAACGAGCCAGTCTTGTTGTCGTCCGACTGCTCGTTGAACCACTCTTTCAGCCCATCGCAGGCACAGGCGTTTTCATCGTTCCAACTGCCGATGATACAGCTCGCTTCGGGAGTGTTTGGCCCTGCTTCTGGCGATGTAAATGGCGATGGTATTATCAATGCCGCCGACCGCGTACAAGTGCGCAGCGGTTCGGGTCTGCTCGGCTACTTGATGAGCGATATTACTCTCGACGGAATCACAAACGCCGCCGACAGAGTATTGGTTCGCAGCAATGCCTTCCAAGTATCGCAAGTGCCATAGCAAAAAACAACATCCTACTACACCGGCAGAGGCGCGCTTCAGCTTCTGCTCTCGCATATTGTCTCTGCACCGCGCAGCAGTTATCGTAAGCTCGTCCTCGCACCGTTCCTACGGTAACAAAGCGAGGACGTCCGCCGCGCGGAGTTCGCCCGTATCCGCACTATTGCGAACACAGGCAGCAACTACCCGTTGAGCAGTCGGCTGTGCACTGTCGATTATTGATTAAAGTCTTTTCCGGCGGCTGGCTTTCGGGCAACCACAAAGTGGCTCGTGCGACCGGTGACAGCGGCGAGCCGGGCGCCGCAGCGCTGCCCGTGCTATACAGAACAGAGAGGTATTTCCAGAGTATTCCGAACGCGGCGAACACCTTCCATTGTAGTATTGTTGGACAGCGTATAACAAAAACGCCGGGCAAAAACCCGGCGTCATAGAGGGTGTGCAGAAGGTTGAGAACCCGCTACCGATGCGGGTCGGCACATGTTCTGCGATGTGCCATGGAAGCACCGTATCCATCACTGATGCTTTCTGTTTGACGATTGACCGGGTTCATTCGTGCTTGAAGGATGAGGGCAAAAAAACATCACCTCGCCTCTTTAAAAAAAGAGCACCCCTCGCGGTTTCGCAAGGGGTGCTTCAAATACAGAGTGCAGCTATCAGCCTTCGTGGGGCTGCGGCGAAATACCGGCAGCACGCGATTGATCTGTCGTCTTTGCGCGACCAAACAACCTGCGGAAAAACGCCGGAATACCAATCTTCCACTGATCGAATTTGTAGTAGATTACCGGTACGAGAACCAGCGTAAGGAACATCGAGCTCGTAAGACCACCGACCAGAGCCCAAGCCAAGCCAGACTTCCACTCAGAACCTGCACCAGCCGACAGCGCAATTGGAAGCATACCAAACACCATTGCCAGCGTTGTCATCAGAATCGGACGAAGACGTGCTTCACCTGCATCCATCAGTGCTTCCAGTGTACTCATGCCGTGCAGCTTCATATCGTTGGTACGGTCTACAATTAGAATAGCATTTTTAGCTACAAGACCGAGCAGCATGATAATACCGAGCATCGAGAAAATACTGAGCGAACTCATTGTAAGCGCCAGCGCGAGGAAGGCACCAATCATAGCTACGGGAATAGAGAACAACACGATAAAGGGGTATAGATACGAATCGTACAGAGCCACCATGATCAGGTACATAAAGAGAATACCTGCCAGCAGCGCCAGGCCAAGGCTCGAATTACCTTCTTGACGGTTTTTCTCATCGCCCAGGTAGGTAATTGTCACAGCATTAGAAAGCGGCTCTTTGAGCAGCATAACGCGGAACTCATCGATAATTGTACCCGACGGCTTTCCTGCTACCTGCGAGAAGATAGAAATCGAGGTGTTGCGATCTTGCCGCTGCAGTTTGGTCGGACCAGTGGTCTGGTAAATAGAAGCAAACTGCTGAAGCTGTATCTTTTCATCCTTCGAGTTAACAAACGTCAAGTGCGCTACATCGTCGATGTTGGAACGGTCGAATTCGTCGAGCATAACACGCATCGTATATTCTGTATTGCCTTCGCGGAATTTAGAATCTTCGTCGCCGCTTAGCGCTACCTTCAGCGCACTACCGACATCAGCAATAGAAAGGCCATAGGCAGCCATTTTCTGCCGGTCGATGGAGACTCGTGTCTCCGGCTTGCCATCTTCTACCGAAAGGCGGACGTCGGCTGTACCCTCGATGCCGCGCAGAAGTGTAGCTACGTGTTCGGCATTTTTCTGCACTTCGGCGAGGTTCGTTCCGCTAATCACAATTTGTATTGGCGTCTGGTTTGCAGTACCAAAAATACCAATTGGGTTCACACGCACATCAACGCCGGGAAGCTGTTGAATCGCCTGCTTGATCGCATGGCCAACTTCGTCTGTGGAGCGATGGCGCTGTTCTTTAGGAATTAAAGCAACGTTGATCTCGGCGGCGTTGTTCGACGCTTGGCCAACAAGACCTTCGCTCGAAGAGCCGACATTGACAAACAGCGTTTTTATCTCCGGCATAGTAGCAATAAGGCGCTCTGCCTGCTGTGCTACCGCATTGGTGTTTTCGATAGTGGAGCCCGGAGGTGTTTCTATTGTTACAGTAAATTCACCGCGATCGGATTGTTTAATAAACTCGAACCCGATGAAACCGCCACCAAACAAGCCCATCAGCGTGCCAAAGAACAGAACAATGCTGGATATGATAATTACCCAGCGATGGCTCAGACTCCAGCGCAGAATGCCTATATACTGGCGTTTGAACCATTCGTACACGCGTTCGAACCACAGGCCAAATTTGCCGAGAAGCGAGCGTTCGCTGAGGCGTTCGATCTTGGAGAATCGGGAAGCGAGAAGCGGCGTAATAGTAAACGACACGAAAAGACTCATCAATGTGGAAGCGACCACAACGATGGCAAATTCGCGCATGATATTACCAATAATACCCGATGTAAACGACAGTGGAAGAAACACTACCACGTCGACAAGAGTAATCGACAAAGCGGCAAATCCAATTTCGTTTCGCCCGGTAAGAGCAGCCTTGCGCTTTTCCTCACCTTTTTCAATGTGGTGGTAAATATTTTCCAACACCACAATGGAGTCATCCACAAGAATACCGATTACTAATGACAGCGCTAGCAGCGTCATCAAGTTCAGCGAGAAACCGAGCAGATACATCACAAAGAACGTCGACACAAGCGATGCGGGAATAGCCACCATTACGATCAGTGAGTTGCGCCAACTATGCAGGAACAGAAACATCACGATAGCCACGAGGAAGATAGCAATCATCAGGTCGTGCTTCACAGCATCAGCAGCATCGATAGTGAACAGCGAGCCATCCTGTGCAATAGAGAATTTAAGCCCTTTCGCCTTATAGTCTGCTTCCATCTTGCCGAGCTCTTTACGCACAAGCTCGCTCACAGCAACAGAGTTGGCGTCGTTTTGCTTTTGCACGAGCACGCCTATCGAGGTCAGGCCGTTCAGGCGGCTTACCGTGCTCATATCTTTATTGCCATCTTCTACTTCGGCCACATCCGAGAGGTGAATTTCACCGCCGCTTTTCGAGCGCGCTACCACCAGATTGCGAAGCTCTTCTACGGTATTGAATTTTCCCGCAAGGCGCACAACATACTGCGTGGTCTGATCCTTTACATTACCAGTGGGAAAGTCGAGGTTCGACGATTTCACCGAGCCGAGGACTTTATTGACGGAGAGATCATATGCCTGCAATTTCTGGGCATCGAGATTGATGCGTATTTCGCGCTCGTCGCCACCGATAAGTGTTACCTGTGCAACACCGGCAATATTGGCAATACGCGGCTGCACATTGTCTTTCAGAAACTGATAGAAATCCCGCGAAGGCATAGAGCTTGTAGCGCCCATGCGCAGAATGGGAATTTCATCTAAAGCAATTTTCGACAGCACAGGCGCCTTGATGTCGGCGGGCAGCGTAGATAAAATCTGATTCACTTTGCGCTGTGCATCTTGAATAGCGAGGTCGACATTTGCCGACTGTGTGAACTCGATCATCACCATCGACAGGTTTTCCATTGATGTAGAGTTCACGCGCGAAATTTTATCGATACCCGATACAGCGTCTTCTACTGGCTTGGTGACGGTGTTCTCTACCTCGGTTGGCGAAGCGCCGGGATATACCGTCATAATGGTCACGACAGGCACCGACATTTTCGGCAGCAGTTCGTACTTCAACTGAGTGTAGCTGAAGAGACCAAGCACGCCCAGCACCGAGAAGATCACGACAACGAAGGACGGGCGTTTTATAGCGAGTTCTGTTAAAGTCATTTCCGTTTTCCTTTGGGAAGTTAATGTTCGTTTACCGTCCTACTTACTTCACTACAACTACTTTAACGCCATCCTGTAGGTTATTCTGACCACCGACTACAATTGTCTCGCTTCCGGAAAGCCCTTGCAGCACTTCCAAGTCTGTACCTGTTTCCATACCGATGATCAAGTCGCGGAGTTGTACCTTATCGCCGTTCACCACATATACTTGCGGTTTTCTAATGCTGCCCACCAGTGCTTCGCGCGGGATAACCACAGCGCTTTCACGGCGCACAGCCTCAAAGTTCACACGGCCAAACATCCCAGCGCGAAGCGGATGGTCTTTGCTATTGGCCAGAGCAATTTCCACGGGATATGTATGAGCTTCATCAGCCTTCGCCGAGATCGTCGTAATCGTACCGGTAAGCGTCACTCCCGGATATACTTCGGTTGTGATCGAAACTTTATCGCCGCGCTTCATCTTAAATGCATCTTGCTCCGGCACATTGAGTTTTACTTTCAGTGTAGAGATATCGACAACATTTGCAATCACCATACCGGGCTGCACCATCGAGCCGAGCTCAATTGTGCGCGACACTACTTCGCCTGCTACGGGCGTTGTAATTTTGGTATCGCGATACTGGCGGCGAGCTACTACTAATTGTGTTTCTGCATTTTTATAGGCGATGCGCATGCCTTCTACTTGCACATCTGTAGCTGTCTTTTCCTTGTAGAGCGACTCATAGCGGTCGAGGTCTTTTTTAGCTTTTTCGAGATTTGCCTCTGCCATATGGAAACTTGCAGCTTTCAGTTCATCGTCCACTTGTGCCAGCACCGATCCCGCCCCTTTGTAGTCGCCCATATCGAACGCCAGATTTGTAACACGACCTTGGGTTTCTGATACGACTGCTACTTCGCGATTTGCTGTAATCGTACCTACAAGCGAGAGTGTCTGCGAGAGTTGGCGCTGTTCCACCGCAGCAATCGATACCGGATAGGCGGTGATAATATCTGGTTTTGTCTGCGCTTGCATTTTTTCTTTGTTGCTCATCAGGGTAAATACCACACCGCCGACAACAACCACAAGTATTACGAGAACAATAACTACCTTCTTCATGAACATACCTCTATAAGAGAAAAAAAAGTAAAGTCTTCGTCTGATCCTATTTCACATTTGTGGTATAAAAGGCACGGGCGCCTTTTCCATCCTGTCTTCTCATCACCACTCTTACCGCCGTCGGAATTTGTTCATCCTGTACCCGCTGTCGATGTTTCCTACTCAATTATATTCTTCCGTTTTCCGACGATGTTATTCTGTCCGTCACCCGTGCCATTATATGTATCACCCTATCATTACAACCCACTCCGGCATCGTATCCATCCACTCGTCTTAGGTTATTGTGCGGCGCTTTCCGATTCGCTGTCGCCTTCCGTTTATGTTGCCGCACTGGTCTCTTTTATTTCACAACATTCCCTGCGTAGTATTATTCGTCGCCTACTGCTTTGCGTAGCCGCACTCTTGCGAGTTCGTAGTCGACAAGCGCTGTCGTGTAGTTTGTTTTCGACTGCAGAAGCGCTACCTGCGCATCGAGCACATCGGTATTGAGCGCTGCCCCGTTTTTATAGCTTTCGTTAATTGTTCTCATACTTTCTTCTGCCTGATCCACGCCTGTTTTAGCCACGGCAATGCGCTCGCGTGCTTGGCGCAGACTTATCCAGCTTTGTGTAATTTCCACGGAAATACCATCGCGTATAAGCCCCAGCGAGTATTCGGCCTGTGCGAGCTGTGCTTCGGCTTGGGTGGTCTTGTAGGTAGTTGTACGCCAGTTCCACACATCGAAGCTCACGCTTACGCCTATGTCCCATGTATCACGGAATTCGTCTTTGGTAGGGAATATTCGCGAGTTCGGACGATTGTAATTATAATTAGCCGAGAGAAAGACTTGGGGGTACCATCCGCCTTTTGCGGCATCTACTCCTGCCTTACCTGCCTGCACACGGTATTGCATTGCCGAGGCATCGGGCCGCGTGGTAAGCGATTTATTGATTGATTCTTCCAGCGCCGGAATTTCATCCACCGGGCTACCGATCTGCGAAGCGAGTTCAAGTTCGGTAGAAAGCGGCAATCCGAGCAGATTATTGAGGTTTACCATAGCCATGCGCACATTGTTCTCTGCGTCCAACCGGCGGAACTGCGCATCGGAAAGCTGCACCTGCACCCGCAATACATCGTTGTTTTGCGCCACACCATGTTCGGTAAGTGTTTTTACATGCTGAAGATGCGCCTGCACCTGCTGCACATTTTCTTCATTCAGCTTTTTCACTTCGATAGCGCGGTAAAGCGACCAGTACGCGGCCTTTACAGAATACGCCTGATTAATTTCGGCAGCATTGACTTCTTTTTCGGCGGCCTGCACACTGTATTCCGCAGATTTCTGGCTATTTTCTAACTGAAAGCCCGTAAATACCGTTTGCTGGAGTGTAAGCCGCATCACGTAGTTATTCAGAATGCTGGGCGAGAGTTCGATGCTTTGATCAAATCCCGGCACGGAGAAAGCTGTTGCGGGCACATCGCTTAGGCGTGTGTACCCCCCGGTAAATTTCAGCGACGGAAGGCGCGATGCGCCGATTTCATTTACACGGGCATCAGCAGCCTGCACAGCCGATTTCGATGAATAAATCTGCTTGCTATTGTCCAACCCCAGCCGAACACTTTCCTCAACTGTCAGCGTTCTGCGCTGCTGTGCTGCTGCTGTTGAAAAAGTGAGGCACATTGCTGCTGCGGCCAGCACGGTTATGCCTTTTCTGAAACTAATGATACTCATAGATAAACTCCGGAAACGAAAAAAGTTTTTATAGTTTCTCTCAAACCGAATAAAGAAGTGGTTGGCTTACCAACCCCGATCCTGTTTGCTCGGCGTTTACCAAAACGCCTACCTGTTGTTTGTTTTTTTGCTTGTTGTATCGGTATAGCTCTTACCTTGGGTGCCCTTTTTGCCGAATCACTTCCATTTTCGTCCGCCCCTTGTCCGTAAACATCCCAAAAAATATCACATCGTGTATAGCGTTGAACACCTGGGCAGCAGTCATTGGAAGTTGGGTCATGGCTTCGGAGTGCATAATGCTCTGTACTAACGACACATACATTATGGCAACAAACTCGATACTAATATCACCGCGCACATAACCTTCCTGGACACCCTCGCTGCTCAGAGCCCGAAAGGCCTCAAGCGCATATGAATTTCTGTCGTGCTCTAATTCCTTGCATACGTGCGGAGCGGCTTTGCGTAGGTTTTGCAGGAACTGAGGTGTCGCCTGCGCAAACTGATCGCCTGTATAGGCCATGAGCTTCGCGAGCTTCTCCACAAAATCATCGCTTTCATTCTGAATAATCTTGTTAATTCCAGCCTGAATCCGGGTACGCCGTCCCAACATTACTTCCCAAAGCAGGGCTTCCTTGCTATCGAAATACTTATACAGCGTCTTCTTGCTTATACCAAGTTCCGTTGCAATTTCGTCAACAGTTACCTTGGTCATGCCAAATTTCAGAAAGAGCTCCTCAGCCTTCTCTATGATGCGCTGCTGTACCTGGCTATCTCCCGTCATGCTTACCTTCAGAGAATGCAGAAACGAAATTTGCGCTAAAAGTTTCCATTGCGGTCTAAAAAAAGCAGATTGCTCTGCCTATGCCATTTTCCTGAACTTTGCCGGGCAACTGGTACGCCGTTCCGTTTCTTTTGTTGCAAAAATCATGAAAAAACATCAAGCCGGAAACTTTCGCCACTTTTTAAGTTTCCAAACTTACGGCCTTTCACGAACAATGCAAAGAAATATTTTAAGTGGAGTTTAGTAGTCTACCATCATATTTCAGTAATGTTCTATTGCAGCCGTGCCAGCATGTGCTCCCACAATTTCTCGTAGGGTAGCACTTCCAAGCTATCCAAGCGCCGCTCTGCACTACTCATTCCCTTGAAAAATAAAGGGTGCAGTGAGCGAAGCTCGTTTGTGTACTTTGCTGCGCGCTTTTGCGTCCCCTTTCGCTCGAAGCCAGAACGGCACATCGCAAGCACCATGCGGATAAACAAAAGACTGCGGCGGCATGAGTCCGATCTCAGATAGCGTTTAGCATAGTTGGTAAGTGCATCGCTCATACGGTCAATTTCCTCATATTTACGCTCTTCCAACAGCCACAAGACTTGTAGAACAAGCACGGAACAGTTGGTGCCGCTTTTATCGCGCGAGATGGACTGCACTTCGTTGAGCAAACGCGAAAGCCGAAACCGGGGCGTGCCCTGTGGTAATTCCGCCGTACTGAACTGAGCCCAACCGGAATGAAAACAGTACATCAAGTATCCCTCAAAAATTTTCCACAGTGCAATGCGCGCTGGATTTTGGTTGTGGACAAAGCGGGGCTGCTGTGTGATCGTGCTTAATACCTGATCTGCCAATGCAAAATCCTCGGAGTGCATAGCGAGCAAAAAGTAAGGTGTGTGCGCAAGCATCCAGTTGTTGCTATACAGTGGCAAGTACGACAGACATGCTTGTGCAAATTGTTTGCCTTCGTCGTATCGCCCCAAATGCAGGCAGCACTCCGCATGGATAAGTGCAATCCCCCCCATCAGAGGGGCACTGGCGAATAATGGGTTTTCCTTAAAATACAACTGTGCCTGGCTACATACTTCCAATGCCTTGTCGTACTCTAATCGAACCTGGTGAGCATAAGCCTTGATGCGGTAGTACAGTTCTTCGATGGTGCGCGTGCTACCCCGGCTGCGCAAAGCCTCAATGTCGTCGATCATAGAACCAGCCACACCATAGAGGTCGGGTTTATGCGCTGTGGAATGCACAAAGTGTATGGTAAGATTGTCGAGCAGTTCTTCGGCCTTGTATTCCCTATCCAGCAGTTCTAAAGCCTGCTGTAGAAGATTGTTGTACCGCTCGTAATGCGGCATCAAGCCACTTACGGCATAGTGGCTGCGCAACATCTTCAGGCTTTCTACTTCCATGCGCGTAAGGCCGTAGCGCTGCGCCGTTACAAGCAATTTCTGGATGATTTTGATACCCAGTTGCCTGCCACCTGTCCGCAATAAAATCGTCGCCTCTACCATATCGAGCAGCGAACGATATTCCGCTTCCTGCACTGCCGAATGGGCTGGCTGCCTGATGTCGAGAAAAAAGAGCAGGGGATATAGCCTGCTCTTAAGTCGCGATTTCAAAATCTGGTAGCGGTTATCACCTGGCTCGGCATCGTACAGAGCAGCCGCCGCTCCCTCGTCAGTCGTGTACTCACCACTGCGAATGCCCTCGTACAGCCGCAGATAGAAACTATCGGGAGCTTCTTCCTCTTCGATAAAAAGTTTGATCGTGCGAGAGCGTCTCGCAGAAAGAATTCGCACAAGTTCCGATAATTCCTGCATAGTAAGTTCCTTTTAGTTTGCGCTTCTCTACGCGCTATTCACGGCTATTACTGTTGCCATCCATCTCTCCTTTGCTGTCGTTTCTGAGGCTGAAAGCGTGAAAGTTATGGGCGGCAAGTGATCTTTTTTTTTACCGGAAGCTTCTGTAGTTTGAGCCGTCGGCACTCATAATTTTGCCTCAAATTATACAACAGTTAAGACAAGGAAGAAGCGCTATGTCTACAGTAGTTGAAACACTGAGCGTTGCTGAAAAGAAATTCTGCATCATGCTTTTTCTGCGGCTGATTACTTCTGAAGGTACATACACCATCAACTTGCTCCATGATATCCATGACCAGCACAAGGACGCAGTGACTATCGTGGAAGGCGATCCCATTCTGTATCCCCATGTGCTACAGGAATTCGGCGATACTGCGCAGATTATTACTGTCCTAGACTGGGATGAGCAGTGGTAACCCCCTTATAGCCAGGCTCTGCTGCAATAGCGAAAAACAAGCGCCAGAAGAAAGCCTTTTTGTATATCGTCCAAAACACCGGCAGATTAACCTTCTCGGCTCCAATTCCGTGAAAAACACCAGTTTATCACAACAAATATCAATAGTATTTGAGCTGCACCGGAACAAAGAAAGCTCATAGCAAAGCGGTCTTTGTTCCGGCTGAAGGGCCCTCCTGCAACTACGAAAAAAATAACAAATAAAAAGATTCCCAATCGGGGCATGAAGAACCCGACAACTGCGGGCATAGAACAAATAGAGCGCGGGTAGCACAGACGTCTCTTCGGTACCCGGCGGGTCGCCTCGTCTGCACATTGTTCTTGCAATAATTCCATTGCAGTTCCGACCAAAGGCCCTGTGCTTCCTGCCGGGAGCATCATAGTAATTCCCAAAAAGTACGGTCGGTCGGCAGTGGTAAACAAAGAGCTATCACGCCCGTGTCTACCACTGCTCACGGTTGAAAGCGAGCAGCCACGCGGCTGCTTGTCCGCGCATCATTACTATGATAATTGCGCGCGTGCAGCGATGCTACACACGCGCAAAGGCCGAAGCGCCTGCCAGTGCACATCTTGTGTCCTACCTACCACGTGTGCAGGAATCCGTCCCTGCGGCGTGAAATAATCAATGAACAACAGCTAGCGTACCGAAATACACATTCCCGCCTGCTACAAGGCGGTAGTAGTAACGTCCCGAGGCGAGTTTGGCAGCATTGAGGTCTGCCGCATGTGCCCCTGCGCCCAGAAACTGATCTGCAATTAACACAGACTCACGACCATAAGCATCAAAGAGCTTCAGAGATACAATAGCAGGCACCTCCAGTTCGAACGAAACAGTGGCGGTCTGTCCTGCGGGATTCGGCGTGGCAATAATGCGCGAGGCTGCTTCCAAAGGCTGCCCTACTGAGTTCACAACAGGCAAAGTAATTTCATAGAGATTGTGGTCGCCGTCAGACTCCAGCACATACATTGTTGCTCCGCTTAGAACAGCAGCTACCGGGTGGGAAAACTTCTCTACGATACGACGTACTTCCACACGGTAGTCACCTTCGATCTTCACAAGGCGGAGATGAAGTAAGTCCTCGCTGGCGTCAAAGAACGGGCCGTCGATTGTATCATTGATAGCGCTACCACGCGTCCAGCTTAGGCAAAAGCCATCGCCGCGATATTCGCTATTCAGCACACCTTCGGTATCGAACACCAAGCCCAAGGGAGAGCGGTGAGCAGTAAACGTACCTATCGTGATTCCCATATCACTAGCGTCTTTCACGACACCGTCTACCGGATCGCGGAATTTGTCGGCGTCGGGTCCAACGCTCATAATCGGATTGGTGAAGACAACACCTTCAGGAGGTGGCGGGTAGGTAGGATCATTGTAAAAGTATCCATTTTTAGCAGCAGTAAACCGAGGATTTATCAGCTTATCGGTAGAGGGATCATATCCCGAAAACTGCTGCGGATTGTCGTTGGTTCCCATACGCCACGGAAACCCATAGTGATGATTTTCCCGAATCCAGTTCAGCTCTTCGCTATCGTCGCGGTCGCCGGAATTCTCCACACCAAACAAGTCGCCATTAGGAGCGAAAGCCATCGAGTACGTATTACGCACACCATCGGCATACCAGTAGCCTGCTGTACGCAAAGCCTGTTCGCTGTTGAGCAGTCTTACGCTGTCGGCATCTATCGGCAGGCGCAAGATCACCGATGTCAGAGGCAGCTCGCGCGCACCGGGAAAGGCACCACCGTTGTCGTGTACTTCGCCGTGATTACCACGCGCTCCTCCCTGCACAAACAGGTACTGTTGGTCTGGGCTTACAATAATGCTGTTGAACAAATGATTAAAAATTTCCGCAAGTGGATAAGGCTCGCTTTCTGCCACCATCGACCACACGCGTGTGTCGCCCCCAGATGTTGGTACTCCTCTACGAATGCGCAGCACTGTCGATTTACCCTGCTGGAAATTGCCGAGCAGAAACATCGTACCATCATTAGAAAAAGTAAACCCTGCCAAAGCACTCATACCGTGATCGGCAGCCGTGTACATCGGAACAGAAGCCGGAGCACTTCCTGCAAAATCTACTCGGTAGATAGCTCCTTCGGTATTGGCGTAGTAGAGCCCACCAGTGTGGGGGTCGCGGGCAAGTAGCACAGCGTAGTTCTCTGTGCCCATCAGCTTTTTGACAACGATATTTTCTTTGAGCGCTACGGGTTGGGCAGCGAGCGCTGTGGGCAGCACCAGAAGTACAAGTACCGCAGCACAGAGGTGGCGGAAAACACCACTACAGGTGGAGAGGACAGGGGATTTCATTCTTACTCCTGACAGATGAATAAACCTATAAAAACAAAGCCCAGGCAAAGACTTTCAAATATTTTCTCCTGCTACCGGCAAGTGCATGTAGTCGGGTTCTGTACCCGTTGCAACCCACCGAAGTATCTGCTCCACACGTACTTCGGATGTATGGCGGAACAGCACAGTTTCATGCAGATTATGCACCAAGTCGCGGGCGTAGTCGGGATTGCCAAGTACAAGCCGCAACTGCTCTGCAAGCGAGTCCGGATCATTGCGGTCGAACAGAAGAATTTCCCTGCCTGGCTCGAACAGACGACTATTGCGCGGACGGTCTGGCACATTCCAAGAGAGGACGGGAACACGAGCTGCGGCACTTTCTACAATACGGTTAGAATAGCCTTTGAATCCAGCAGGCAGCACAACATTTGCAGCCCACCCTCCAAGCGCTGTCAGATAACGGTCGAACACCGTGCGCCGCAGCCTGCGCACGATCCCGAGGTACTCATCAAGGTCGGCAACACCGAGAAGTTCACCGCTGTGTAGACGCGCGTGATAGTACATCGCTGTTTGGTCGAATATCTCCGGTAGTTCTGTTCCGTCTTCCGTCCTCGGCGCATGAGCGAGAATATCCCGCAGCGAGGGGTGGCCGAGAAACTCCGCACGCCGACCATACAAAATACCGAAAAAAGCAGCACGGTGGTCGTGCCGCACAGCCACAGGCAAACCCAAAAAGCGCTGAGGAATAGACCACGGGCACCACATCGCATTTTTTCCACGAGCGCGAATATCGTCGCTATCGCGTTCATCGAAAGCAAGTACATGCGTCATGGCTCTCATCTGCCGCTCCATAAACGGCTCTATCTCGCGCAATTGGGGCGAAGATTCAAGCTCTTCCGGCAAATGAGCGAGCGATTCCATCACGAAGCCAATCCGCACCGGAGCAATATCTGCAATCCAGTTCAGAATACTATCGTCGAGCTGCGAATGGCGCAAGTACACCCATACCTGGTCGAATGTCTTTCCTTCGCACAGCCGTGCAGCGTGATACAACCACGAGGCCTGATAAGAAGATGGTAGCTCGTAGGTGCCCGGTATAGTTGTGAGTTCGATGCCGTGCGCCCGAAGCCCCTCCTCCATACCAAGATGTACGCTGTACGGCCATGCTCCGCCGCGCTGCCAAACGAGAAATTCAAACGGAATAAATAATACGCGCATACTCATGGCTGATAGAACTGTTCGACCGGTGGGGTCCGTTGAATATATGCTATGATTGCAATATACGGCATATGGCCTAAATTGGAACGTCCCCGTCCTGAAAACAACCCCTGTGGACAGGACTCAAGGTAACAAAAAGATCATCCGAATACCCGTTTGTAACTTTTTTTTAAACGCTGTGTTCTTGTACAGGCAACCGTCACTATAGAGAATGACCACATAAGTTTCACTTGTTGGATCTAAAAAAACAGGCGGGATAATTAGGGTTTGGGGATGAGCAGAGGCACTCAAATAAAATATTGCTGACCCCGATGTTTCGCCTGTTTTTTTTCTTTTTCACACACAACCACCTACCTCGCACAAACTCTGTGCAACCTTTTTCCGAGCTTCTGCTCTTATACAACGTGCGGTGTAGATACTGCTTTGACAACATTGTCTATTCTAATATATCACATCATTTTCTCGGAGGTTTGTATGAGATTGCGACTACGACATGTCCTTCCCTCTCTTCTGTTGTGTGCCAGTGCAGCCACAGTAAGTGCACAAGATTTTGATCCCGAAGCGTATAAACAATTCTTGGTCGATCACAAAACAATGAGCGCAACAGAGGTGATGCAGAATCACCCCGCAGGCGTTTTTGCAGAGAAGCTCGCTTCACCGCAGTCATCGGCGCGATTTCTGGACAGCATCAGTCAGAAGTACGACCTCACGGCCTACGAGCAGGCGCTTCTCGGTAAACACGGCTTTATGGTGACAGAGCGGCTTTCGGCACCGACCTTTGTACAGGCATATGCAGATGTTTATCACAAAGACTTGCCAGTATTTATTTCCACGGATGGCATTCTACACGCCCTGCACATGTCGTATAGCAATATTCTCTCTACTACCGAAAGAGAATTCCTTCTCGGCAAGCTGGGCGATCTACTTACAGGGCTGCACAACCAGCTCCCCGAACTGAAAAAAAAATACAACCGTCCTGAGCTCGCTCCCATGCTTTCAGACCTCGATGTCTATCTTACTGTTCCGCTTCACCTGCTGGGTTCGCCTACTACTCCTGTGTTCAGCGAAAGCCAAAAAACTGTAGACGAGCTGCTGGAGCTTATCAAAAACGAACAACCCTCGCAGTACCCACTGTTTTCGTCGTCCTCGCGGGTGTACGATTTCAGCCAATTTACACCGCGCGGCCACTACGCAGCCGATAAAGAGCTCTCAAAATATTTCCAAGCAATGATGTGGTTGGGCAGAACCGAACTGTACCTTACAAGCCCGAAGGATGAGCTTTCTTCGCAAAAAATGGAAGACCTGCAAAGGCAAACCATCGTTGCGGCTATGATGCTGGAAGCAGCACAAAATGCAGGTTCCTTTGCCATTGTAGACGAGATGGAATCTATCCTTTCATTCCTTGTAGGCGAGCAGGATAATGTGACCATCAACAATCTGCGCACGTTGTTTTCCTCCATGGGAATTACGCGCGCCGACGATCTGCTCGATATGCAGCAGTTGACGGCATTTCAGGAAAGCCTCGTGAACCAGCCCTACGCTTTCCAGCGCATCAATTCGCAAATACTCTATAGCAATCCCTTTGATGCTGAGACAACCAAGCCTGCATCAGCGTTGATGCTTCTCGGCCAGCGCTTTATCCTCGATTCCTACATTACAAGTAATGTGGTGTACGACCGGCTGCCAGCTCTTCGTATGTTGCCCTCCACTCTGGATGTTCTATTCACACTTGGCAACAATGCAGCAGCACAGCTCCTGCAACCCGAAATTGATCGCTATAACTACGGAGGTAATCTCGCAGCTCTCAGGTATCTTGTCGATGGCTACGATAATGAATTCTGGAATGGCACCTACTACAATCTCTGGCTCAATTCTATTCGCTCACTGAATCCTCCCGAACAGCGCGATCACCTGCCGAAGTTTATGCAGACAGCCGCATGGTGGCAGGAAAAAATGAATACGCAACTTGCCAGTTGGGCACAGTTGCGGCACGACAACCTGCTGTACGCCAAACAGTCGTATTCGGCAGGCGTTACTTGCTCCTTCCCCTACAGCTATGTAGAACCTATACCAGCCTTCTATTCCACGGTGAGTACGCTGGCACGCGAAGCAACTGAGCGATTTTCGAAGATAAATCTGGGCTGGGCAGACGAAATAGTTCCTGCGTATTTTAAACGCGTAGGGGACATCGCAGATATGCTCGAACAAATTGCCAGCAAAGAGCTCAGCGGTACCGCTCTGTCCAAGGAAGAAGAGGATTTTCTATCTACTATGCTCTTTATCAATCCAGGGTGCGGCGATCCAGAGTACAATGGCTGGTATTCTAATCTCTATTTTGAAGGGCTGAAAAAAGAAGACCGCGTTATCGCAGACATCCATACGGCGCCTACTGATGCAGAAGGCAACCCAGTGGGCTGGGTAATGCACGTGGGAACAGGCCCGATTAATATGGGTGTATGGACAGTGAACATGCCCGACGGCCAGACAACGGCGTTTGTTGGCCCCACGATGAGCTATTACGAACATGTTTCCGTAGGGTTTAAGCGCCTTACCGACGAAGAGTGGCAGGAATCGTACCAAGCATCCGCAGGAACGCGGCCAGACTATGTAAATCTCTATCTGGCCGATAAAAATGGCGAAAGTCGTGGCAGTGGCTCTTCTCTGCGCACAGGTCTTACAACAGGCATAGGCACCAGCGCGCCGGTAGTTTCAGCTTTGTCCGTAACGAGCTTTCCCAATCCGTTCGACGCTTTTACGACAGTGCGCTTTTCGGTTCCGTCGGAAGCGGCATATCAGCCCGTTTCGCTGATCATTTATACGGCTCAAGGTCAGGAAGTACGACAGCTTTTCCACACCCCGGTTCCCACGGGCACGTATATGGTGCGTTGGAATGGCGATAACACCGAGGGACAGATCATGTCCTCCGGCTCTTACGTCTACCGCCTGAAGGTAGGTAGCTATGAAGCTACCGGTACTCTGGTACTCACGCGATAAACGGCATTTTCTCTATGCAACGGTACAGAAGGCGGCTACCAACGTAGTCGCCTTTTTTCTGCCCTGTTGCTCCAAGCAGTGGATAAAGAAGAGCTTGTAGCACGGGCGTCGCTGTGGCGTCCGGTTTGTCGCTGTCACCGGTCGCATAGTCCGCTGTAGCTCTGGCCAAAGGCTGTGCGCTATTACCGGAGAGCGACAACTTTGCCTGCAATTTCTGCGACAAAGGTCGAGCACTACACGCGGCGGCGGTGCAGCGCGGTGCAGAGACCAAACGCCAGGCCGAAGACCGAAGCGCCACTATACTCGTTCATAGCCAGTGTCAATTGCGAGATCAGATGACTGTGAAGCTGCTACGGCTATTCTGTCTACGTATTCGTTTTCTGTATGCCCGGCATGGCCACGCACCCACTGGAATGCGACCTCGTGTATCTCGCACAAGGCGAGCAATCGCTCCCACAAATCGGGGTTCTCGGCCCTGTCTTTTTTATTTCGCATCCACCCGAGCGAGCGCCACTTGCGCGCCCAGCCCTTGTTGACAGCCTGCACAATGTAGTTGGAATCGGTGTACACGGTAACGCGGCACGAGCGTTTGAGCGATTCCAATCCAGTAATAACGGCGAGCAATTCCATGCGGTTGTTCGTCGTGCGGCGGAAACCGCCGGAAAGTTCTTTGCGATGCGGGCCGTGCACAAGCAGCGTTCCATAACCACCGGGTCCGGGATTGCCGCTGCACGCTCCATCGGTAAACAGCGTTACCTGGCTTTTTGCCTGCTGGCTCATAATATTATATCAAGAAAAACGCCCGGCAGAACCGGGCGTTATTGTCAAATTACTATAGGCGAACTGCCCAACTTACTTACCGTGACAGTGTTTGAATTTCTTGCCACTACCGCACCAACAGGGATCATTACGGCCTACTTTCGGATCGTCGCGCGTAATGGTCTGGCCAGATGGAGGATTGTGATTCTGGCGGTCGTCTTCACCTGATTCCGACGGCATCATTCCCGGCAGAGCAGTAACACTGGGATGCGAAAAGTTCATAGCTCCCATGCTCATTGTCGTGTACCGAGGCGGTGCCGACTGGGGCTGCGATTGCGGCGTAGAGGGCTGCGTACCGATGCTCACTGTGGGCTGCGCGCGCTCTACAGGCTGGCGTTCGGTCATCTGCGGGAAATAAGCAAAAGCGAAGTGCACGGATTCTTTGTTGATCTCGCTGATAAGCTCGACAAACAGCTTGTAGGCTTCGGTCTTGTACTCCACGAGAGGGTCTTTCTGGCCATAAGCACGCAGGTGGATACCTTCCTTAAGTTCGTCCATGGAACGCAGATGTTCGCGCCACTTTTCATCAATCGTCTGTAGCACAGCCACGCGTTCGAGATTGCCCATAAAGTCGGATCCAAGCATCTGCTCTTTACGGTCGTAGAACTGCTCTGCGGCTTCGACAACACTTTTGACGCATTCATCGCGGTTCAGAGCTTCAAATTCCTTCTGGCTAAGTGGAATTTCGCACAACACTGTCTTGCGAACCGACTCTTGGAAACCTTCTACATCGCCCTCGCTATGATGCGAATCATACCATATACCGGAAATCTCTTCGATATACTCGAACAACTCACCTTTCAGGCGTTCGCCGCGCAGAGCGTGGCGGCGGCGGTCGTAGATTACTTCGCGCTGCTGGTTCATCACATTGTCGTATTCGAGCAAACGCTTGCGGATACCGAAGTTGTTTTGCTCTACTTTTTTCTGAGCGCGTTCTACCGAATTTGTCACCATGCTGTGTTCAATCGGCTCGCCATCGGGCACTTTGAGCCGCTGCATAATACCGGCGATACGCTCCCCGCCGAACAGCCTCATCAGGTCGTCTTCCAACGACAGGAAGAACTGCGATGTACCGGGGTCGCCCTGGCGTCCAGCACGACCGCGCAACTGGCGGTCGATACGGCGTGCTTCGTGGCGCTCTGTACCAATGATACACAGACCACCGGCGCTTCGCACTTCAGGAACAAGTTTGATGTCGGTACCTCGGCCTGCCATGTTTGTAGCAATAGTCACAGCACCAATACGGCCTGCTTCTGCTACAATCTCGGCCTCGCGCTGATGCTGCTTGGCATTGAGCACATTGTGCTTCACATTAGCGCGGCGGAGCATGATGCTTAGCACTTCCGACACATCTACACTTGTCGTCCCCACGAGCACTGCACGGCCTAATGCCACTTGCTTTTGCACTTCAGCCACAAGAGCATTGTACTTTTCACGCTTAGTGCGATAGATCAGGTCGTTCATGTCTTTGCGTACAATCGGCCTGTTGGTGGGGATCACCACAACATCGAGCTTGTAGATTTCGTAGAATTCGCCAGCCTCAGTCTCGGCGGTACCAGTCATACCAGCGAGCTTGCGATACAAGCGGAAATAGTTTTGCAGTGTCACCGTAGCCATTGTCTGCGTGTCGCGTTCCACGTGCACGCCTTCCTTCGCTTCAATAGCCTGATGCAGGCCATCAGAATAGCGACGGCCTTCCAGAATACGCCCGGTAAATTCATCGACAATCTTGATTTTACCTTCGTCGATCACATACTCCACGTCTTTTTCATACAGCGAGTACGCACGCAGAAGCTGTGTCACCGTATGGATACGATCTGATCTTTCGGCATATATCCGCATGACCTCGTCTTTCAGCCTGTCGCGTTCTAATGCTTCGAGAGATTTATTGCCTTCGAGTGCGCTGAGCTCGGTAGCGATATCGGGAATCACGAAAAAGTCTTTATCTGAACGCGACACCGACAGAAAATCTCGCCCTTTCTCGGTGAGATCAATCTGGTGGTTTTTCTCGTCGATAGAATAATACAGTTCTTCGTCTATCTCCGACATTTTTGTGCCCTGATCGCGCAGATACTCCAGCTCAGTTTCGCGCAGGAGTTTCTGATGATCGGGATTGGAGAGCATTTTTGAAAGGCGGTTGTTCTTGGGAAATCCACGGTAGGAACGAAGCAAAGCCACACCAGCATTCTGGCGATCTTCTTTCGATTTTCCCGGCAGCAGTGCTTCGGCTTCGGCGGTCAGCTTTGCCACAAGGCGTTTCTGTATTTCCACAAGGGCGCGCACCGAGGGGTTCATCTCCTCAAATCGCTGGTCGCTCTGCGGAACCGGGCCGGAGATAATAAGCGGTGTACGCGCTTCATCCACCAGCACGGAGTCAACCTCATCTACAATCGCAAAAAAGAGTTCCCGCTGTACCATGTCGGTCTCCGAGCCCACCATATTATCACGCAGGTAGTCGAAGCCAAATTCGTTGTTCGTACCATAGATAATATCGCACTGGTACTGCTCTTTACGCACGTGGGGCGGCATGTTCGACTGGATACAGCCTATAGTAAGACCGAGGAATCTATAAGCCAGCCCCATCCACTCGCTGTCGCGCTTAGCCAGATAATCATTCACCGTTACAAGGTGGACACCACGGCCAGCCAGAGCATTGAGATAAATAGGAGCCACAGCCACAAGCGTTTTACCCTCGCCGGTAGCCATCTCAGAAATTTTGCCTTCGTGCTGCACAATACCACCGATCATCTGCACATCGTAAGGCACCATGTCCCATACAACTTCTGTTCCCACTACGGAGTAAGAAGTCCCGACAAGACGGCGGCAGGCGTCCTTGACAACAGCAAATGCCTGCGGCAGAATTTCCAAGAGAGTTTCCTGAATTACCGCGTATTCTTCTTTTTCGAGGCCGTCGATGGAGTCGTAAATTTTCACTCTCTCATCGTGGGAAAGCTCTTCCCTGCGCAATCGCGTGCGCAATTGGTCCAGTTCTTCCCGGAATTCTTTGGTGCGCTCCCCGATTAGTTCGCGAAATTCAGTAGTCTTTGCACGCAGTTCATCATCCGACAAGGTGGCGAGTTTCTTGTATTCATCGTTTATTTCGTCAACGATAGGCAACAGACGCTGCACATCCTTGTCGTGCTTGCTGCCGAAGATTTTTTCTAAAAACTTGAGCATACAGGTGTTTAACCGGAAAAGTTCTGTAAATTGCTGTACTACCGACTTCTATAACGGATAACAGGACGTTTGCATGTACATCCTGTCGAAATTGCGTAGTTTTGTTCGACCCGGTCGCTTCTCGGGCAAACAAAAATAACAAAAAACATGAAATCAAGAGTATTTTCCTTAGGTAGCACCATTATGGAGCCAAACGCTGTTCCGCACAATGATCTGTATGTCTTCTCGGAACATCATCTTCTCGCCCAGCTTGAAACAGCTCCCACCCAGCTTGGCTACAAAATTGTGCGCTTCTATGTCGACGCAAATGGCCTGCTCGCAAAGGAAAATACCGGCATTACAGATATATTCTACCTCTCTCCATCGGGCGGCACTCTGCGCGATAAAGACCTGAATATTGTGCTTTACAGCGCTCGCTATGATATGTACCGGGGATTGACAAAGACAAAGAAATAATGTATGTTTGTTTCGTTCTCTGCATTGTACACCCACACATCCTAACAATTATCATTCCGGATTCCAGCATGTATCAAACAGATACAAGATGTAGCTCCCATACGGATTCTATCGTCGTACACTGCGGTTGCTGACAGAGCTTGTGCCCTCTCTATTGTGCATAGCTCGGCTCAGATCAATCGCACCAACGGCAGCCAGAGTTTGGAAAGTATTTCGCGCATCCCGATTTCAGACAACGGGCATAAGAAAACAAGAACATCTATTTATCCCCATTTCTCAACCAACACTACAGGCGTTATGAATACCCAACGCATTACAGGCCTTCTGGCCACTATAGCACTCGCTCTCTCATCTTGCTCCGATTCCGTAGCACCCGCCCCTACACAACCATCTGAATCCGAGCACCTGGCTGGTGTTCAAGTGAAAGCAGTAGTGGCCAAGTGGTACGACGATCACGCTGGTGCTGTCACCCTGACCTACGACAGTGGATGGCCGGCAGTCGGAACCGATAATAAAGTCCAGATGCTCGCTCATGGATATGGTGTAAAAGTGGATTTTGAACTGGTAACGGCAAATTTCCGCAAATACGAAGATCTCAAGAGCTATCTCGAACATGTTATTATTCCTCTCGATATCGGTGTCTTCGGCCACGGCGATGAGCATACAAACCACGATTCCATGACCTATCAGCAGGCATACGAATCATTCCGACGCTGCTATGAAACCATGCGTGATCTCGGTCTCAAACCTGTCTCGTATGCCTACCCGGGCGGCATGGGATTTGAGCAAGAAACCTGGAAAGCGCTCGAAGATGCTGGATTTCTGAGCGGAAGGAGCTTCCACAAGGGCGCTTATCTCGACCCCTATATTACACCGGGCAATGTGATGGAACCATCGAACTGGTACGATCTTCCTACCCTTGTGATGGAAGAGTATAGTGTAGCGCAGTGCGAACCATGTGTCGGCTCGGCAGAAGAGCTAGGCAGTTATCTCGAAGAAACAGTAAAACGCACAGCATGGCTCATGCCCACATATCACAACATTGTCGATGTAGGCGAAACCGGACTCTATCGTATTTCAGAGTTTGAAAAAGACCTACAGCAAATAGCAAAACGCGACCTATGGAGTGCTACATTTAATGAAGCAACACTCTATGTACGCGAGCGTAGCAAAGCTACAGTAAACGCTCATTGGTATAAGAATGAAAGGGGCGATGTGCGAATGATAGGAATACATCTTGCAGATCATCTTCCCGACGACACGTACAACCAGCCTCTGACCGTGCTGGTAGATATTCCCCCAGCTTGGGTAGGAAAAACCCTCAGTATTTTTGATGGCGATTCGTTTGTAAGTTCTGTCGTTGCGACCTCGGAGCACGCGAAAATATCGGTAAAACCTATCGATAGGGAATACCGAATAACAATACTACGGAACGCATATTCAGACAGCCAGATCGAAGCCATCAGCAAATAAGGAACTGTCATGCCTTCTTCCAATAGCCAACCGCTTCTGCTTTTTAGCACGGCTGCCTATACATATCTTAAGAATGATGTTCTCCAGCACAATACAGCCTGTGAAGGGCATATTGATGTCCGGCTTTTTCCCGATGGAGAACGCTACCAGCGTATTATCAGTGATGTTGGCGGGCGGGCTGTAGCTGTGATAGGTGGTACAATCTCCGACAGCGACACACTTGAATTGTACGATTTGGCCTATGCGTTGCAGAAATACGGCGCGGCGTCACTCGCAATTGTGATACCGTACTTTGGCTATTCAACAATGGAGCGGGCAGTGCAAGCGGGCGAAATTGTAACGGCAAAGACTCGTGCACATCTTTTTTCCTCTATTCCGCGCACGGGCGGCACCAGTATCGTGATGATGGATATCCATTCGGATGGTATACCGCACTATTTTGAAGCAGGTATTCGCCCTGTTCATCTATACTGTAAGCCAGTCGTCATAGAAGCTGCTCGCGAACTCGGCGGCGAGGATTTTGTCCTCGCCGCCACTGATGCCGGGCGCGCTAAATGGGTGGAGTCGCTCGCCAACGATATGGATGTCGATGCCGCATTTGTTACGAAGCGTCGTATAAGCGGGTCGGAAACAGAAGTTTCGTCGGTAAATGCCGATGTCACCGGGCGGCGGGTCGTGCTTTACGACGATATGATACGGACAGGAAGTTCGCTCATTGGAGCGGCAGAAGCGTATAAAAAGGCCGGAGCAGCAGAGATTTCCGTGGTTGCTACACATGGTTTGTTCCCAAATAATGCTCTTGCGCGCCTTCAGAGCTGCGGGCTCTTCCGAAAAATCGTCTGCACCAATACTCATCCTAATGCGGTAGCGCTCGCCAGCGAGTTTCTCATGGTGAAACCAGTTGGAAAGCTCATTGCTGATACTCTTGTAGCGCTGTAGCAGGTATGGCCGCCGCTTTCTTTACGTCCTCAAAAGAATACTGGCGCACAACCATGCCACTCTCAAATACAGTCGAGAGCACATCATCTCCCGCTGCGCTTTCTGGAACTGTGCTGTACCCCCCATCTGCGTTCCGCACGAGTTTCAGTCGTCCGCGCTTAGAGCTTTTACCTGCATCGGTAGCTGGCTGCTTGTACACGTCGCGTCCTTCTCCGCCTACATCTGCCCAACTGCACTTGAGTGCAAACTTTTGTGTGTCGCGGTTGAGCTTTTGGAGCAGTGCCCCGCCCATACCAAAAGCGATATTATCCGCCGACCAACCGTGATTTTTCAGTGTCTGCAAGATAGCGTGGATGGAGTCGTACTCTACCCCGTCGCCTTGGATAACACGTACTTTGGGATTCAACACTTTGTAGCCATATCGGTTGGCTTCGCACCCAAACTTCTGACCGAGAATTTCCATCACATTCAATACCACCTCCGCAGGATTTCCAGAATCTGGTCGCACGACAAGCGTTCCCTCGCGAGCGAGCACTTTGGAGCGCAGCGTTTCGCCCCATAGGTGTTCGCATGCATTGTAAATGTCGTAGGAATCGCTTACACAAGCCACCACCCCCTCGGGATATTGCATCAACATGTTCGCGTAGGCCAGCACTTCGCTGTCCCGACCCCACGACGTAATAGTGCTGTGCTCGGCTGCTGGAATGGAAAAACCGTGCATAGCCGATGTGTTGTAGTAGTCGCGTATGCAGGTAAGCGCCGCCAGTGTATCCGAGCCCATGAAGTTGACAAGGTGCGCGGCACCGCCTATGCCTGCCGTCTCTACCGAGGATACCCCGCGAAAGCCAAAGTCGTGCAGTTTAAAATTGACAAGCTCCGGTGTACCTGTCTCGTGCAAAAATTGTAGTAGCATTTTTTTAATCTCACGCGATAGCGTGGCAACCGTAGAGCCGTACCAAGTCTGCACCAGTAATGTTTCTAAATAGTTCGTTAGCCAGAAACAGGCCGGGTCGGTGTTCTCGATGGTCATCATCACGTTGTGGACAGGCACCGGTGTTCCCTCGGGAACAGAGCGTATGCGCACGGGTAGCCGCCCGTCGTGGCGGTGGAGGATATGCTCCCAGCCGCTACGGTTAAAAAGCGAGGTATCGCCAAAGTGCACGGCGAACAGCGCCTCGGCTTCGTCAATACCCTCTTTTGTTACTACCGCACCTGCCAAGTAACGCTTCAATAGGTACTGAAGGCCGAAGTACACAACGTCGCTAAACCGCCCGCCGCGCGATTCAAAGTAGGAATAAACAGTACGTGTATCGGGCGGATATTGACGGTAGTGGCTGATTTTATAACTGTCGGAGAGTAGAAGGATGTTCGGGTTCATAGCTGTGTTCCGATAGGTACAGGACAAAAAATGTCCTACACTTCAAAAAGAAATCCTGATTGTTCGAGCTGACGGTATTTTGTACGGTCGAAACTGTAGAGCTGTGCCGGCCTGTTCGCACCCTGCCGGAATTCATCCAGCGGCTTCAGCAAGTCCATTGCTATGATTTTCTTGCGGAAGTTGCGCTTGTCTATGGACTGTTCGAGTACGGTCTCATAAAGCTGCTGGAGCTGCGTAAGCGTAAACTTTTCGGGCAACAGTTCGAATCCTATGGGCTTGTAGCGCACTTTAGCACGCAGGCGCTCCACCGCTGTTTCGAGAATATGCGCGTGGTCGAAAGCCAATTCCGGCAGTTTTCGCAGCGGATACCATTGTGCTGATCGCGCGTCGCTTGCAGCCTGCGGCGTTCTTCCGGCAAGCGATACTAATGCGTAATACGCAGTCGAGATCACCCGCCCGCGTGGGTCGCGATGGACATTGCTAAAGGTGTAGAGCTGTTCGAGATAAATATTCGCCAGCCCCGTTTCCTCTTCGAGCTCACGCCGCGCTGCTTCGTCGAGTGTTTCATCCATGCCCACAAACCCACCGGGTAATGCCCACGTGCCCGCGTAAGGCTCGGCATCGCGTTCAATGAGCAGTACCTTTACTGCACCACCCGCTTCATAACCAAAGACCGCACAATCAACGGTGAGCGACGGGCGGGGATAATCATAACAATACTTTTTCATACCAGCCGCTTAGTGTTAATACGACACTAACATACAATAAACCGAAGCTATCAGCAAGAATAATTTATTTCAGGATTTATTTCAGGAGTGGTGTTGTGTTTGGGGAAGTGTTGCGATGGGCGGAAGTGGAAAGAGTAAAGTTGTGCGCTTCGGTCTCTGGCCATCCACATCATAACACCTCGCTGCGATACTACAGCAGGAGGCAAAAGGGAATCGGTCGTACACACTTGCGCGACAATTTGTTCAGACTGGCATCACACTATGGATGGCTTTCGCGGATACACACCAGCCTGAGCTGATATATTCAGCAAAATACCGAGAGCCGCTGCCGAGAACAAAATAGCTGTACCGCCATAGGAAATAAACGGCATAGGCAAACCCGTGGTAGGAAGTAGCCCGCACGTAACACCTGCATTGATAAGGGCATAGATACCGAGAGTAAAGGTGATACCCGAAGCCAGAAACCTTCCAAAACTATCGGGTGCCTTGCCAGCAACTACTACACCGCGCCACAGAATAACCCCAAACGCTGCAAGAATAAACATCACACCGAGATAGCCGTATTCCTCGCCGACGATAGAGAAAATAAAATCGCCATACGATTCTGGCAGAAACCAATCGCGCTGCCTGCTCTGCCCGGGGCCTACACCAAAAAAACCTCCGCTGCCAAAGGCGAGAAGAGCTTGCTGGAGCTGATAGCCAACAGCTTCGGCGGCAGCATTGCCCTTTACACCAAAAAACGCCATCAGGCGATTCAATCGGTATTCTGCGGAAAGCCCGTAAGCTATGGCTGCGGCAAAACCTAGCCCCCCTATTCCCAACAAGTGCAACACATTCGCATTGCCGACAAAGATGACCAGCATAGAAATGAGAAATATCACCGAAGCGGTCGAGAGATTGGGCTGGGCTGCAATCAGGCCACACACGAGGCATATCCACATCAGCATTGGCAAGAAACCATAGCGGAAATTTTTGACATACTCCTGCCGGTCGGCAAGCATCGCAGAAAGGTGTATTACCAGCGCAAATTTCGCCAATTCAGACGGCTGAAAGCTGATAAAGCCTATATCGACCCAGCGCGTAGCACCTTTGATTGTCGTACCTGCCACAAGTACATACAGTAAAAAGCCCACCGACACAACCAAAATCGACTTGGAGTACCGCTGCCAGATATGGTAGTCGATTTTGGCAAACACCAATGTAACTACCAAGCCCAGCAGCACGCGGATGCCGTGGCTCCAGAACAGCTTTTCGCTCGATCCAAACTTTGCAGTAGCGAACGAAGCACTGGCGCTGTAGACAAACGCCACACTAAACAGCATCAGCCCTGCTGCGGAGAGCAGGATGATCCAATCTATATGCGCCGATTGTTTTGGCACGGATATTGCCATAGCTATATTTGGTTAGCCGACAGCCGAAAAACCGGTTGCCGAAAGGTATAACCACAGGAATACAGAGAGCACGCTTCAGCGGTAGAGGCCGCGCGTGTTCTGCGTACTTTCGTTGTATAACTGTGCTGCACAGCACAATAGAGAACACACAGGATGTTCTCCGTGCTCTGGACAGCCTGCGTATTTACTGCCGATTATTCCGGCAGATCGTGCACAATCTGCTTAAAGGCTTCGCCGCGATGCTCGTAATTCATGAACATATCGAACGACTTACAGGCGGGCGAAAACAGCACGATGCTATCGGGTTCGGCCAGATCGCGCGCAACAGCCACGGCTGTTTCGAGCGAATCGGCCTGCACACAGCGTTTCATGGCGCTGAAGTGGTTAAAGATAGCCCCTGATTCTTCGCCGATTGTAACAATTGCTTCCACATTTGCCCTTACGGCTTCATCCAATGCGGCGTAGTCGTTGTTGTCGCCCCGGCCTCCGGCAATCCAGACAATCGGGCGCGAAAAACTACCGAGAGCATACCATGTCGCGTTGACATTCGTAGCCTTGGAGTCGTTGATAAATTCGATGGAATGCAGGGTGCGGACGCCTTCCAAGCGGTGTTCCACGCCGGAAAAACTCATAAGGCTGTCGCGGATATTCTCGTTGCGTACCTCAAAGGCGCGTGCGGCTAGGGCCGCGGCCATAGAGTTGTACACATTGTGAATTCCGGGAATGCGGAGTTCATCAATGGACATAAGCTCTTCCTCGTGAAGCTCATCATTGAACAGGATTCTGCCATCCCGGAGAAAAGCGCCTTGCTGCTTTGGACTTTTCCCGAAATACCAGACGTTAGCTTTTGTGTATGCTGCACATTCCGACGATGGGGAATCATCGGAACATAAAATTAATACATTTTTGCGGTTTTGGTTCAAGGAAATTTTCCACTTCGCCCGGCAATACCGTTGAAAACTCTCATGATAGCTCAAATGGTCGGGTGTGATATTGAGAATCATCGCTACATCCGGGTGAAACGAGTCTACGCGGTCGAGCTGATAGCTGCTTACTTCGGCCACAATAATAGTAGCCGGGTCGAGGGTGTGCACGAGCGAAGAAAGCGGTAGGCCGATATTACCAGCGGCAATCGCCGGTCGGCCCGACGAGTTGAAAATATGCGCGGTGAGTGCTGTTGTTGTGGTTTTGCCATTTGTCCCAGTGATAGCCACCATTGGGTTGTCGAGGAAACGCGAGGCAAATTCGAGTTCGCTTATAATAGGAATATTGCGTGCTTCGGCCTGCCGAATAATCTCCGACTGCGGCGGTACTCCCGGCGAGGCAACGATACAATCAGCTTCAAGAGCCCGCCCACTATGCCCCCCGAACTCGCTGGCTATACTGGCACCAGCAAGCGCAGCAGCCGCATCTGGATAAATATCAGCAGATTTTGATTCCGTGAGAAAAACCTCGTGTTCGAGTCGTTGGGCGAGCAGGGCGGCAGCAAGCCCGCTTTTACCCGCACCGATTACAGTATAGCGCATAGTTGTGTACGATACGTAGGAGAAAATGGAGTAATTATCTGTAGAAATGGGAGGCAATCAGAATGAGTACGGGGCAATATCGGGCGGAGATAGTAGAACAATAGCTGTAGCGCTGATCGATGCTATGAGTTGTTGTACTCGCAATTGCGTGTATCGCGGCACACGGCAAAGATCTGCAACGAGTGCTTAATTGGTTTGAAACCGAGCTGCTCGCATACCTTGTTCTGTATCTCATCGAGAGCTTCTTCCTGGAATTCCACAATTCTGCCGCATTCCACACAGATTAGGTGGTCGTGGTTCGGCATTTTGTCGGCCAGTTCAAAATGTGCTCCACCCTCCTGAAAGCGGTGCTTCATCAGGATATTGCACTTGGTAAGCAGATCGAGCGTGGAATACACTGTAGCTCTCGACACTTTAAGGCTGGCTCCGCGCATTCTCAGATACAATTCGTCGGCGCTAAAATGCTCCTCCATAACAATTGCACTTTCGAGCACGAGATAACGCTCCTGAGTATTGCGGTACTTTTGCTTGCGGAGGTAGCTGGCAAATCGCTCTCTGATTTCATCCATGTCAACGGCAGGCTTCTTTTTCATACTCGTCCGTTTCCGGCAATATCCCTGAATAGCAGATCCTGTTGGCCAGCAAATATAGCAATTCTTCTGGTGAATGCTGAATAGAATACAACAATCCCTTGCATAGCCGTAGTAGTATCACTACAGATACGCTTCTGCACAGCGAGGAACAGACCTATACAAATCAGAACAACGTTGCAATCAAATACGGAACCAGCAGCCAAAGCAGTCCCTTGCCGAGAAAAAACAAAAAACCAACGACGCCAATACGCTTGATAAACCGAACGAGCTTTTTTTGGGGCGGATTGCCAGAAGTCCCGATTGCTGTGCCGGTGCTGTCCTGTTGTCTGTTCATTTCCGCTGTCTGATGGGGGCCAAAAGCCGAACAACATACTTTATCATTGCACAAATTTACACTTATTTAGATCAAGTTCAAATAAGAACATTTAATAAGATGGTGGCGCGTTCGGCCTCTGCCCTTGCTGGAAGTCTCCGCACCGCGCAGCACTCACCGCCGCGTGGCTGTTCGACCCCTACCGCAGACAATGCACATAAGCTCTTATAAGAGGTGTACTTACAGCCCAGCACACGTGCTGGGAAAACGGCTCCTGCGGCTCGCAGAACGCCGAACAGGAAAGGATAGAGGCAACGCCGGTGGAATAAAAAAGGGGATGAACAGGCGGGCGATGTTGCCCCGGCAGGGCGGGTGTCTACTCTCCGCATTTTAAGGCAAGGAAAGTACTACAATTATTCTCCACATATTCCGTACTTTTGTAACTGTTTTTTTATTTCAGCGGAAAGCCGGCGGAGTTGTAGTACAGCCGAGCGGTTCCCGGATCATTTCATTCTATTATTTACAGGTGTATCGCCTATGCGTACATGGTCGGTCGATGATTCGGCGGAATTGTACAATATCCACGGCTGGGGGATCAACTATTTCGGCATCAACAAGAAAGGTAATGTTGTTGTAATGCCGCAAAAGGATGGTGGACCAGCCATAGATCTGAAGGAACTGGTCGATGAACTGATCACTCATCACGAAGTGTCCCTGCCGCTGCTGCTGCGCTTCTCGGATATTATTGGCGATCGTATTTCCAAGATCAGCGGGTGTTTTGAAAAAGCCTCCAAAGAATTCCAGTACCGGGGCAACTACTACGGTGTCTATCCTATCAAGGTCAACCAGCAACGCCATGTAGTAGAAGAAATCGTGCGGTACGGACAGAGGTCGAACATCGGGCTGGAAGCGGGTTCGAAGCCGGAACTCCAGGCGGTACTGGCCGTTATGGACAATCCCGAAGCGCTTATTATCTGTAATGGCTATAAGGACGAAGAATTTATCGAGCTCGCTCTTCTGGCGCAGAAAATGGGCAAGAAGATATTTATTGTCGTGGAGAAGCTCAACGAGCTCAAGCTGATCCGCCAAGTTGCCGAGCGCATCGATATTAAGCCCAATATCGGTATTCGCATCAAGCTGACCAATTCCGGCAGCGGTAAATGGGAAGAGTCCGGTGGCGACCGCAGTAAGTTCGGCCTGAATGCCAGCGAATTGTTAGAGGCAGTAGAATATGCCCGCGAGCACAATGTGCTCGACTCCGTGCGCATGATTCACTTCCACCTCGGAAGCCAGATTACCAATATCCGCAAAATCAAAGCTGGACTGCGCGAAGTAGCACACTTTTATGTGCAAATGCGTAAATTAGGCTGCGATATTAACCTCGTCGATATCGGCGGTGGGCTCGGTGTCGACTACGACGGTTCGCGTTCGCTGGCTGCCAGCAGTATCAACTATTCAATACAGGAATACGCCAACGACGCAGTGTACTCGCTCTATGAAGCATGCGAAAAATACACCCTGCCGCATCCCGACCTCGTTACGGAGTCCGGACGCGCGCTTACTGCTCACCACTCGATACTCGTGTTCAATGTGCTCGAAACAACATCGCTGCCCAACTGGGGCGATGAGTACAAAATTGAAGAGGACGACCACGATATCGTAAAAGAGCTGTATTCTATTTACAAAAACCTGAAAGTGCGCAACTTGTTGGAAGGCTGGCACGATGCACAGCAGCTCAAAGAGGAAGTGATTAATCTGTTCTCTCTTGGTCTGCTCGATCTTCCCGCACGAGCGCGAGCCGAACGCCTGTTCTGGGCTATTGCCCACTCAGTACGCAAACTGGCGAAAAAGATGAAAAATCTGCCGTTTGAGTTTGAACAGCTCCCGCGTATGCTGGCCGATAAGTATTTCTGTAATTTCTCGCTGTTCCAGTCGCTGCCCGATGCCTGGGCTATCGACCAACTGTTCCCGATCATGCCTATCCACAGGCTGAACGAACAGCCTACAGCCGAAGCGACATTACAGGATATTACCTGCGACTCCGATGGCAAAATCGACCGATTTGTAAGCACGTATGAATACGACGACTTCCTGCCAGTGCATCAGCTCAAAGACAACCAGCGATACTACATCGGTGCGTTTCTCGTGGGTGCCTATCAGGAAATCCTCGGCGACTTGCACAACCTGTTTGGCGATACCGCAGCAGTCCACATCGTGGCCACCGAAACCGGCTACGAAATCGCTCAGGTGATCGAAGCCGAAACTGTAGCAGATGTGCTCGAATATGTGCAGTTTAATCCGAAAGAACTTGTACGCACCATGGAAAAATGGGTGAGCAATGCTGTGAAACAGGGGAAAATTCCCTCGCAGCAGGGCAAGGAGTTCCTGGCTACCTATCGGTCAGGCTTGTATGGCTACACATACCTGGAAGAATAATAGCCAACTCCACAATAGCACATATGAAAGCGGGATTCGTCCCGCTTTTTTTTTGCCGAGCCAGATTTTTTGAGACGCATTTCCTTTTCCTGTGTCCTTGCCTTTACACCGGAAATTCCGGCGTTTGAAGTACGGTAAAGGCGCCAAGCCGTCCCAAAACGAAGTTGAATTGATCAATTATTGTCGAACGACTATGAAACGAATTTTTCTGCTTCCGCTGCTGGCAGCATATGCCATGATGACTTCCTGCGGGACATCTACCGGGCCTGCTACCGATGATTGCTCTCTTGAAAACTCAGTAAAGCTGCAAACTGGTAATTGGTGGGTGTACGATTCGTACAATACCAATGTTGAAGGAGTCATGATTCCCAATACCAACCGTCTTGATTCTGTGGTGGTCGAAGGCACAGAAGTAAAGCTCGGCAAAACGGCGTACACATTAGTGAATTACAGTACAAGCGACGGTGGAATTACTTATACACAAGACACTACATGGATGGCCGTAGAAGGTGGACAAGTGTACACTATCGACGAAAATCTATTTCCGCTTCCTTGTAAATGCATGGGCCATTTCTGGGTGAAAATTGCTGATTGCGGTGCTGATACATGGAAAGTATTAGATACAATTACGGAAGACGGCTTGCCCTCGCGACTCGTCTTGCCCGGCGGCGGCGATACTGTTATCTCTTCCCTTGTGCAATCCAACTATGTTATTTCTGGACGGAAGGGAGGCGAATCGACGATAACTATCGCAGGGCAGCCCATACCAATACACGAGTACAGATCAGATTATAATCTATACGCGCAGATTATTGAACCAGAAGAGGTTGAATTCATAGGCGGTGGAAGGAAAGCGCGGCAGGTAAAGCCGATTCGCTTTTTTCTGGCAAAGAATATTGGAATTGTAATGCTTAATGCTGCGGCAGAGGAGGTCATTCATACACTGAATGACGGGACAGAGAAGAACAATATGTATGCAAATACAAAACCCGGCATTCGCCGCAATCTTCTGCGCTGGTCGGTGAAGTAATGCGCTTGTGTGGTACGGGCGTCGCGGTGCTGGTCCGCGCATCATTCTTATGATAACTCAGACGTACCATAGAGCCGCCCGGATGGGCGACTCTGGCCGAAGACCGAAGCGCCCTATGGTAGGGCGCGTTTTTTTTTGCTAAACGCTCGACAACCTGTATATTTTGTACCATTATTCACTTTCAGAAACAAAACGAATTATGAAACGATCTTTGCTGTTCCCACTGCTGGCACTCTGTGCCGCGATAACATCCTGCGACAAACTGACCGAACCTACCCCTGACAATTGCTCGCTTGAAAATTTTGCAAAACTACAAACTGGCAATTGGTGGGTGTACGAGCGATATGAGACCGACCTAAACAATCAGAAAATCGCTGGTACAGAGGGTATCGACTCTACTGTGGTGGAAGGCACTGCCCTGAAATTTGGCAAAACGGCGTATATGATGGTGCACTACATTACAAATGACGGCGGGATAACCTACACAACCGATACGACCTGGATGGCTGCCGACGGCGAGCGCGTACTGATGCTGCCCAGCGATATTAACGAAATGTTTTGCGGCTGTCTCGACGATCACTGGATAAATGGCGCCGATTGTAGTGCTGATGGATGGACGGCTTTAGATACTATGATCTATGAAAGCATGCCTGCTCGTATCACGAAGACAGACGGAACCGACAGTATGATAACGAGTACGATACAGCACCACTCTCGCATCACAGGGCACAGGGGCGAACAGGGCGGAATGATTGTGGCTGGACAACAGGTGGCTGTACGTGAATACTCGATGGATAATTTGTTTGAACTAAGGCTGACCGAGCCAGAAGATGTCCGGTTCACAAGCGGCAGTCGGACAGCAACACAGACAAGCATAACGAGTCTGACGCTGGCCGAGAACATCGGCCTTGTGCAGCTTCGGAAAACGGCTTACAATGTGCAGGAAGATCCCAACGGCGAGGCTCACAACGGTGTTTTTAAACGCCTGCGGCGCTATTCCGTACAATAATTGCTCTGCGTTCTTATCAGTAGCCACTGCACATATACATTCCGAGCCTTCATGACGCCATTATCGCGCAATACAGATTCTGAACTTTTTGGCATGATAGCACTGCCCGACAGGGCGGAGCGCGCCTTTGCCGAACTGTACAACCGGTATTCGCAGAAAGTGTATTTGTATTGCCGGAAAGTGCTTGGTGCAGAAAGCGATGCACGCGATGTGTTCCAAGAAACGTGGATGAAATTCCACACAGCAGCGGCAAAAAACACCGATGTGGGCAATGTGTCTGGGTATTTGTTTCGCATTGCCCGCAATCTGTGTCTGAACCGCAAACGCGACACGATGCAGCTTATCGCTCTCGATGAAATACGGCATGCCGTCCACGACCAGCCTTACGAACAGCGCGAGCTAATGTCGCTGCTCGACCGCGCACTTGACCTGCTCGACACCGACTACCGCGAGGCATTCGTGCTACACGAGATGGAGGGATTTCCCTACGATGAGATTTCCGTGATTACAGGCGATACTGTACCAGCATTGAAAAATCGCGTGTGGCGCGCACGCAAACAAATACGCAGTTTTCTCGCTCCTTTTCTGGAAGAGATGAAGTAGCAGAAGAACAGTTGCACGGACACTTTTCCGGACAACAACACAAACGACTACTATGAACTACGAAGAACTTCTTCATGAATATTTCGATGGCGGGCTGGACGAGCAGCGCGAAGCAGCGTTGTTTATGGCACTGTCGCACGACGACGGGCTCCGCCGTGAGTTCGGCGACTTTATGCAGTTGCGAAACGTAGCTCGCAATGAGGCAGTGTTAGCTGCGCTGCCTGCCGACCTTACAGCGGCGGTATTCAGCGGGCTCGGCTACCAGCTCGATCCCGTGCCCGACGCAACAGCGATTCCTCTTGGTGCGCCCCCCCCAGCTTCCGGTCGTCTGGCATCGCTGTTTCCCTATATCGCAACGTCTGTGCTGTCGTCGCTGTTCACAGCACTTATCGTTGTGTTCCTGCTGCGCTCCGATGACGCACCACAGGCCGTAACAGAGAGCACGATACAAGTCCAGCCATCGGAAGCTGCCTTGCCGCCTCCTGTGGCTACAGGTTCAGAAGAAGTTCTTTCCGCAAAACAATCGCCTCTTGCCGGTGTCGATTATTCTCTATCTTCGCCGCCGGCAACAGCGTATCGCTCAGCGGGGCAGCGCGAGAGCCTCGAAGCATCTGCCGCTGCATCTACGGTTGCTGAAACATCCCTCATTCCCATAACAAATGCCATCGTAAAAACACCAGACCAGCATATCGGCATTGCCGACCGTATATCGAACAAAGAAGCACTGTACAACGAAACAGAAGTCTCATCTCTGTTCTTCCTCACCGACGCTGCGGATCAGTTTGACATCAGCCTGCGCTCGTCGGCTGCTCTATCGTTTCCCTCGGTAGATATTCCCACTCAATCGCAGGGAAGGCTTTCTACCTTTGCGGTTTCTGCATTGTACATCCTCTCGGACGAGCACGCCGCAGGCATCGAGTTTGGCAGAGAAGCATTTGCTCAGAGATTTACACAGACCCTGCGCGGGGAACGAGCCACGATTCTACAAAATCCCACGCTGTGGTGGGGTGCGGCATCGTATCGCTACACGCCCGAAGCACTTCGCTGGGAAAGTCTTATTCCGTTTACGCAGCTCGCGCTTGGCGCTACGCCGGTGGGACCATTTGGGCGCCTGAAATGCGGTGTACACTGGATACCGGAAAGCCATGTAGTGTTTTCCAGTGGCGTGGAAGGAAGCGCGCTCATGTATCCGGTAGAGGGCACACTCTACACAACAACCAAAGTTGGCGTTTTCTACGGTATTGGTATTCGATTCTAACAGGAGAACACATGCGCTTGCTCGCCGCTCTATGGATTGCTTTATGTTGTACGGCCTGTGTCAACTCGCCGGATATCAACACACCCCGCGAAATTATTACCGACGGCGGTTCGCTCGCTACGTCGTTCGCCATTTCCGTAAAGTACAACAACAACACGCAAGTAATGGAGCTTATCGACAATCTATTTCGCTGCGAAGTAAGCGAAAGCTCGGACGGAACAGTGGTATCGCTTCGCGTGGAATTGCAGAACATCCGCCCGCCAGCGGGTAATTATATCAACAGCGTATATTTCCGTGCCGATGCTCTGCCCGTAGACGGTGTACTCCACTCGCTGTCGGGCGATCCGACAACAAGCAATGCCAACGCAGCAAAGCTGCTGGTGTATGAAAGTGGCCAACTGCTCCCAATCGTACCACTGCAAACAACCGGCACGCAGGACAATTTCCTTGTAAGTGTAGTTCGGATACAAGGCCAGCGCAAAATTCAGGGTTGGTTTATATGCAACACTGTTCTTCCCAGCCGCACAGCAGAGCTCACAGGCGAGTTTACTATTGCGTATTGAGCACCGGAATCGCTCATGAATTGCTTGGCACGGGCGTCGTTGTGGCGCTCGACAGGCCGCTGTCACCGGTCGCAACTCCGCTGCGGTGAAGCCCGACCTACCACGCGGCAGGAATTGACTGTGCGCTCGTTGTTCCAATAGCGATAAATACGCGGACAACGGAACGGACAACCACGAAGCGGATGTGCTGCGCGGTGCAAAGACGTATCGTAGAGCCGCCCGAATGGGCGACTCTGGCCGAAGACCGAAGCGTACAGCATTTTTTTGCTACGCACAATACAGAATGGCATTTCTCTTTTGCAAAGCGCGGGTCGTACCATTGAGGGCAGAAAAGAAGAAGGGCACCGCACAAGCGGCACCCTTCTATAGCCATGACAGGTTTGGTGGAATACCTGCCGTTATCAGTCTTCAGTAAAGTGTTTCACAGCGCTGAGATCAATCTCCACAGGATAGCTCCCTGTAAAGCAAGCATTGCAATAGGAAACGCCTTCATCCTGCGGAACATTTTTCATAAGCTGCTCTACCGAGAGATACGCAAGCGTATCTACCTCAATAGCTGCACCAATCTTATCGGCATCACACTCATAATTATTAGCAATTAATTCCTCTCGGCTCGGGAAATCCATTCCGTACTTACAGGGATGAGTCACGGGCGGCGAGGAAATACGCATATGGACTTCTTTCGGCCCGGCCCCGCGAATGAGCCGTACAAGCGAGCGCGACGTTGTTCCGCGCACAATCGAATCGTCGATAAGCACAACCTGCCGATCTTTGATCACGCCTTCCACCGGGTTGAACTTCACTTTTACCTTCATTTCCCTGTTGTTCTGCCCGGGCGCAATAAACGTCCGTCCTACATAATGGCTGCGAATCAGGCCGATTTCGTATTTATTCGGCACGCCCATTTTCTGGCTTTGATCGGCATAGCCAAGCGCCGCCGTATTAGCGCTATCGGGCACGGGAATCGTGCGCACGCGGTCGCCTTCTACTTCCGGGTACACCGGATGCTCTTCGGCCAGAGCCTTGCCAAGTTTGCGGCGTACTTTATCGACGCTATGACCAAAAATCCGGCTATCAGGGCGCGAGAAATAGACATACTCGAACACACACTGGCGGGCAACGGGTGTAACATCGTCGATTGGATAGGAGCGAATTTCCCCAGTTTCCACTGTATTGCGGTCAATCACCAGGATTTCGTTGTGCTTTACATCGCACACAAACTCAGCATTGATAATATCGAATGCACAGGTTTCCGACGCGGCGATATAAGCATAGTATCCATCATCATTGCGGATACGGCCTACGGCCAGCGGGCGGAAGCCATGAGGATCGCGGGCTACATACAGCGCTTCATCGGTAAGCACAGCCAGAGAATAAGCACCACGTGTAATACGCAGAGCTTCGCGAATCTGTTCGAGCTGCGTTTCCTTTCTGCTGCGAGCAATCAGATGCAGAAAGAGCTCGCTGTCGGTTGTCGACTGGAAAATAGCACCATCGTTTTGCAGAGCTTCCCGCAGAGTCTTCGTATTTGTAAGATTGCCATTGTGGGCCAGGGCGAGATTGCCCATGCGATATTTGATAAGAAACGGCTGGATATTAGCCGAGGTCATGCTGCCGGTTGTCGAGTAGCGGTTATGCCCTACCGATCTATTGCCGCGCAGATGTTTGGTAAGGATATCGCTATCAGCAAACACATCCAGTACCAACCCCGGCGCTTTATAGTCAGAGAACACCGTCCGGTTTTTCTCTTCGCTGAAGTTTGCGGCCACGATGCCTGCTGCTTCCTGGCCGCGATGCTGCAGCGCGTGCAGCGCATAGTACGTCATCACCGCTGCCTGCGGATGATTAAAAACACCCACCACACCGCAGTTGCACTGTGGCTTATCGAAATCTTTGGGCGATTGCGTCATGGAATCGGAGGATTGCGTCATTGTATCTGCCGAAAATGAACAATTCAGAGCTGCAAAACTACGGCGGAAAATCTGCCGAACCAACTACGACGAATAAACACCAGAGGAAATGTAGTTTGTGTGCACACACAGATTGCGCGACGTAGCTATCAGTAGATGAGAAATTTGTGTGGTATCAAGTATCGACCCAGCTCGCCGAAGCGCCAACAGAAACAAAACGATCTCCTTGCTCTCTGCACTTCGTCGGCAATTCCTGCTCGTCCCGTCCCTGTTCGCCCGCCCGCGTTGCTTCCATGGCCGTTGTCCGTGGTAAATACCTTTACGGATGTGCTTTGCGCGCAAGTTGGCAACCAGAAACGACAAGCCCCCAACATTACTATAAATATCGGAGGCTTGTTTCTCTCTAAGTTTCTCGGGCTGTGCCACACCGGATTGCAACAGCTACGGACGCATACTGCGATGAGCTGCTCTACAATCCTTTCTGATACATCCTGTACGTTTTGTACAGCTTTCCGTGCATAGCGTGCTGGAGTGCGTGGTTCATTTCTACATTGTCTTCTAATACCCACGACGCTTCGCCCTGAGTAATTCCGTGAGGAAGGCCACGGGCACCAGCTTCGTCGTACAGCACTGCATCAATGCCCCGCCCCTGATACTGCGGCAGCACACCAAGCACGATAATACGCAACGTATTAATTTTCTTCTTTTTGGTAAGCAAGTGCCACACAGCGGACAGGAGCCTACCGCTTTTTTGGTATATAAGCGACTGGTTGATATCGGGCAGAGCAAGCATAAAGCCAACAGGCTTTCCGTCGGACTCTGCAATAACCGTGTAGCGCTGATCGGCAATCTGCTTTAGGTCTTTGGCGAGAAAGTCGAACTCTTCATTAGTCATTTTCACAAAGCCCCAGTTGGGCTGCCAGGCACTGTTGTACAGGTCTTTGATCGTGGTGACATCTTTGCGAAACTGCTGTTTATTTTTAAAATCTACTTCCCGAATAGTGAGCTTGTTGCGCTGGCGAATCGCGTTGTTCAAACGCTGGAGCTTTTCAGATCGGTAGTCCTCCTGCTTCAGCAGGTAAGCGTACAGATCTTTGATTTTTGCAAATCCTGCTTTTTCGATAAGCCGAGCGTAGTACGGTGGGTTGTAGGTCATCAGCACAACTGGCGGCAAGTCGAATCCATCTACGAGCAGAGCGCACTCGTCGTTCATCGACGGATTTGCAGGACCGCGCATCTCTGTCATACCCTTTTTTTTCAGCCAGTCGGCAGCGGCAGCAAACAGAGCATCAGCTACCTTTTGGTCGTCTGCACACTCGAAAAAGCCAAAGAACCCCACTTTGTCGTTATGTGTTTTGTTGTGGTTGTCATTGACAATCGCAGCAATACGCCCCACGACCACGCCATTGTCCTCGGCCAGAAACAACTGCATGGACGAATGCAGATAAAAGGGATTTACCTTTGTATCCAGCAGCTTTTTGCGGTCGGCAATGATCGGAGCAACCCAGTTGGGATCATTTTTATAAAAATTCCACTGACTTTTGATAAACTTCATCGTATCGGCAGGCGATGCGACAGATCGTACAACAACACTCATAAGCTCTTAAAAAAGATAGAATTGCAGAAGGCCTTATTCGGCAGCACGAAATATAAGGAGAAACGACAAGAGAAAAAATGTTCGAGTCTGGCACCACACCTATTTACAGCGGCTGCCAGCGAGACACGCCGCACAGAAATGTTGTAAACTTTTGCAAGACTGTAGACAACATCCATATATTTTCTGCGATTTTGTTATTTTCGCTCCGGCTCCGCCCGATCATTCATTCGTACTCATATCCCTGTATATACATGATACAATATATTATCGGCAAAAATGATCTCCACGAGCTTCTGCGTATGCTCCAAATTCTTCAGCCTGATGAGGAGATTATTATGGTAAACAATATCGAGCTGCGCGATCCTGCACAGCAGCAGGTGAGCATTCTCGTTGATACATCGACGAATAAAAAGGTATTCGAAGCTCCTCCCGCCGATCTTACGTCGAAGGAATTAGAAACCTATCACACAAATCTGATGACTTTAGAGAAAATCCTGCTGGCGGAGTATGGCTACCTGCGCAGACAGCTCACCGGTGTACGCACCGAACTGGAACGGCGCAATATCAACCACACGGTGAGCAGCGAGGGTATTCCCCGCGAAGTAGATGAACACCTATCGGGTGAATTGCGTAGGCTTCTCGGCGATAGCGATGGCAACGACCTACAGGAGTAGCCCCAAGCCCCGTGGTCTTTTTACACTTGAGCACCATACAGTATAACTGTTATCAGCGGCTGGTGCCAATAGTGCAGTAAGACGCTCCACAGCGCCAAGAGACAAAACGCGCTTGCTGTGATACCGCTACGAGGCAGATACTACTGGTGGCTCGGCAGGTGGTGCCTCGGGCTCAGAATGGCGCAGACGAGCAAGCACAAACAGAAGCACGCCTCCGGTAATTGCCACATCAGCCACGTTGAAAATGCCAGTGCGAAGCCCGCTGAATCCCATGCTTACAAAGTCCACGACATAACCAGTCGTAAGCCTGTCGATAAGATTGCCTGCACCGCCACCTGCGATAAGCGACAGTGCCCAGAGCTCTGTGATGTGCAGCGTTCGCGTGCGGAATATATACACGATAATCCCAACAAGCACAAGCCCCACGGCGACGCCCAGCACAGCAAACCGCACGGTATCGGGCAGGTCCGAGCCGAGGCTGAGAAAAGCACCCGTATTCTCGGCATATTCGAAGCGCACAACGTCGCCGAGAAGCGAGATTGGGGGAGACAGCATCAGTGTGTCCTGTGCAATGTATTTCGCAGCTCTGTCGCAGCCCACCGTTGCCAAAAGAATCAGAAGAGCAACGACAATTCGGCGCGGGCCAGATGTTCGGGAAAGAACAGGAGACATGGTTTTTTCTGCGGCTTCGGCGGGCAATCCAGTTGTATGCTGATCCATTTTTCGTATTCCAATAATTGCAGTTATCGCGCGCGCGTGAAGGACGAACAGCCCTCGTTCTTATGATTGCGGGGGCTGTGTGCGGTTCGTTTCTTTTGGAGCAAACATCTGGCGCAGTTTTTCTGTAATTGTTATGACAAGGAAGAGAGCAGCCAGCCCTAAAGTGAGCACAATCATAAAACCAAAATAAAACTTTACAGTCCATTCAAATGCTGTTTTCAGGCGGCTTGCAAACGGGATGGTAAGCGAAGCTGTTTCGTACAAAGAGAATTTTACAGTACAGAACTCGTTTTCTGTGTCGAACTCTCCGAGCTTTACACCCAGCGATTGAAGCTGCTCCTCTATGTCGAAAATGCGATTTTCAAGAGAAACGGCTTCGTCTACGCTGCCACTCCGGCTTTTGAGCGCTACAAGCGCATCACGCGTTTTTTCCAGCGAAATTCTCTTAGCGCGCAGCTCGCGGTACTCATTTGTTTTGTCGGTTTTGTCCACGCGAATCGACCGAAGATGGCCAATGCCCCGCAGTTGTGCTATCACGTTGTCGAACTGGTCGGGCAACACGCCGAGCCCGAGATGCAGCATGCGCCTGCCTTTCAGACCAGAGCTTTGCTCGAACTGCACTAAAATACTGTGCTGCTTGATAAGCGAACGCGTCTTGTGTTCATCGCTGTCGAAGTTGTCGGTGCCGCTGCGTGCAACCCCCACCTTTTCATATTTCATCCCGCCTGCCTGCACCGCGTCGGGCACAGCAGCATCAGGCGATATACCTCCTCCACCATCAGATTTATAGCTCATCTTATTATAACTGGCAAAGTTACGCACCGAAAAACGAAAGCCGTCATCTTCGTAGTAGGAACGATCTACGCCATCAGGATATGCGGTATAGCCATAGATAAGACGCGCCCCAAAAAACACAAAGAAACCTGCTACGAACCACAGGAACCATTTGAGAATCGACTTTTTCATAGAACAGGCAAGAAGGATGTGATAGGTTTGTGAATTGTCTAAAATATAAATTTTTTCGAGCTATTCGCCCACAACATCTACCCGAAGTCGCGGCTCCTACTTGTCCAGTCCTCACAGCATGTGTAATTTGGCGGTTTGCAGTGCACGTACAGTAAGGAAACTTCCAAGCTGTACATCACTGATGTAATTCATATACGTATTGTCCGAACTATCAGAATCTCATGGATAATCGAATCGAACGACTTGAACAACTGCGCGCAGAAGCACAGCTCGGCGGCGGCGAAAAACGAATTGCACAGCAGCATAAACGCGGCAAGCTCACTGCACGCGAGCGATTGGAAGTACTGCTCGACGAAGGTTCATTCCAAGAAATCGACATGTTCGCGCGCCACCGTTCGCGGAATTTTGGCCTCGATCAAAACCGACCGCTCGGCGATGGCGTGGTCACTGGTACAGGCACTATCGACGGTCGCATCGTGTGTGTGTTCTCCCAGGATTTTACGGTCTTCGGTGGCTCCCTTGCAGAAGCTCATGCAGAGAAAATTTGCAAGCTGATGGACCTCGCTATGAAAATCGGGGCTCCAGTTATTGGGCTCAACGACTCGGGCGGAGCACGTATCCAGGAGGGTGTTGTATCGCTGGGCGGCTACGCAGATATCTTCCTACGCAATACGCTTGCAAGCGGTGTCATTCCGCAAATTTCTGTTATTCTCGGCCCATGTGCTGGTGGTGCTGTGTATTCGCCTGCTATTACCGATTTTATCTTTATGGTGCGCGGAACATCGTATATGTTCGTTACAGGCCCCAATGTTGTGAAAACCGTTACTCACGAAGAAGTGACTTTCGAGGAACTCGGCGGCGCCGATACTCACGCGTCGAAGTCTGGTGTAGCTCATTTTGCCTGCGAGAATGAAATTGAATGCCTGCTCGAAGTGCGGCGCCTGATGAGCTTCCTGCCCTCCAACAACCGCGATGGAGCACCAGCAGTGCCAACCACCGACTCCCCAACCCGCCTTTGCGACGCGCTCGACTCGATTATCCCCGCTAATCCCAATAAGCCATACGATATGAAAGACGTCATCCGCGATGTGGTGGACGAAGGCGACTTTCTGGAAGTACACGCAGATTTTGCTCCGAATATTCTCGTGGGCTTTGCTACGCTCGATGGCAGACCCATCGGTATTGTTGCCAACCAGCCCGCAGCAATGGCAGGCGTGCTCGATATCGCCTCGTCGGTAAAGGGTGGGCGCTTTGTTCGCTTCTGCGATGCTTTCGAGATTCCGCTCGTTGTGTTCGAAGATGTACCCGGCTTCCTGCCCGGTACCGATCAGGAATGGCGCGGTATTATACGCCAGGGCGCCAAACTGCTGTACGCATTCTGCGAAGCAACAGTGCCCAAAGTAACAGTGATCACGCGCAAAGCCTATGGCGGTGCCTATGATGTGATGAACTCTAAGCATATCCGGGGCGACTTCAATTTTGCATGGCCAACTGCCGAGATTGCTGTGATGGGAGCAAAAGGCGCTGTGGAAATCCTCTTCAAAAGCGAAATCGACGCAGCCGAAGACCGCGTAGCGGCGATTGCACAGTTCGAAGCAGAATACGCCGAACGCTTTGCCAATCCCTACGAAGCTGCCGAACGCGGCTATATCGACGATATCATTCTGCCGCGCGATACACGCAAACGCCTCATTCAGGCAATGAAAATATTAGAGACAAAAGTAGACAGCAATCCGAAGAAAAAACACGGTAATATTCCGCTGTAAAAACGCGGACTATTGCAGCATAGCACAACGCAAAAAGGCGATCCATATGGGTCGCCTTTGTGTTTTGTATCGCGCTTCGGTCTTCGGAAAAGCCGCCCTCCGGGCGGCTCTACGTCGCATCTCCGCACCGCGCAGCAATAACCGCTGCGTGGCTTTTCCGCCTTCACCGCAGATGAGAACAAACGGCAACCGGTGCCAGCGACGCCCCGTAGAGACGCCCATCAGTGCGTCTCCGTCTCCGGCTAGCGACGCCCGCGCCACAATGTATTCCTCCAAAATTACCGCCAGAAGTTCGTAATGACTCCCGACGTGTCTGCCGCAACATCGTAGCGCACGAGTTGCATGGTGGAATCGCTCATAAACAGCCGCTCGTGGTACAAATATTTACTGTCTGCCGACCATGTCGCGTTCATGCTGTAGCCAATATCGTAAGGAGACAGACAATTGCACTCGAAATGCGTGTGATCGCCGATAAAGCGGTACAACTGGTACTGTGTAGGGCTGCCTTCGCGAAGGTCGAAAATACCGAGTCCGTCCATGATATCAAGGTGGCTCAGCCGCGTCATAGCGAGATTTGCCCGCACAGGCGCTGCCAGCCACTGCCCGTCGGGCGATACATCACCTCCGTTAAAGATGCCCAACGAGTAAAATCCCTTTGGCATTCTCGTGCGCGAAATAATCGTTGAGTCACCAATGCGCCTTTCTTCGATATATGTTTTTACACCGCGTATCTCCTGATTGAAAAAGAGCTCGCGTGTACCTGTAAAATAGGTGTATAACACTTCGCGCTGTGAGTAAGGCGTAAGCGTATGCGGCGGTTGCGCTGAAAGCAGAAAAGTTTCGCGACGACCATCCTTCATCGTGAAGTACACAAGCACTGAACGGCTGTCGGGAAGCCAGCGCACATCGGCGCCATTCCCTTCAAAGCTATCAATGCTATCTGCTGATCCGCTAAACACGGTATAACCACCCGTTTCGGGATTGAGAAAAGCAACAGTGCGAATACTACCGCGTAATGCAATGGTCGAACCATCGGGGCTGAGCTGCGCATAATCGGCTCCATAAGTCCACAGCAGCGTGAGTTCTCCTGTTGCCAGATCGTAACGATACAAGCCGCCCTTTTCCACCGGAGGAGGAAAAACCGTAACTAACAGATAGTTGTCTGTTGCACCAAACACCCGAACAATGGTGTGCGGTATAAAGCTCGAAAACGCGTATCCACGCATTTTACAGTCTTCTACAATCGTAACAGCCCAGTCGTATTCGCTGTTGTTCCAGTCAAATGGCGAAGCGGCCACAGGAGTTGGAGTTACCGTACCACCTTCGTCATTACAGGAGGAACACCATAAGGCTACACATAGCAGAGTAACTACATACTTCATCACGGCGCTCCCTTAAAGTCACTAATAACTTCCACTTTCCCTGTAGCCACTTCGCGGCGCACAAATTGAACCGTCGTATCCGACAGGCGAATCTGTTCGTGGTACACATATTTATTATCAGGCGACCACGCAGAACCAGGCAGAGAAAAGCCATTCACACAGACTTTGAAGGCATTGCTGTGATCGGGATAAAACGCATATATCTTGTACCGATACGGGCTACCCGGACGAAGATCGATAATACCGAGGCCAGTTATCGCGCTGGCAGAAAGAAACCGATCATCAGGCAGGCGTACTTCCATCAATGCAGACAACCAATTGCCATCGCGAGAAAGCTGCGCACGACCTACGCGAAGAATATCCGTGAGCCGATATGTTGAAATATTATCAGGATTATCTACAGGTGCTATGCGAAGGTCGACACTCTCGCTGAAATCGGGACTGATATAG
>DLHF01000006.1 GCA_002483085.1 Ignavibacteria bacterium UBA7675 | reverse complement strand
GACTTCTCGCAATACAAGAACTCGAATGATTCCCTTATTCGTTCATTCTTCATGACTTAACTGTCCAAACTGGTGTTATATCATAGCAAAAGACGGTTGGCCTCAGAAGTACACAGTTGCAAATACGGCGGCAGCCGTGTTGAATGTCTTTTTGTCGGGATTGCCAAAGCGTGCAGAGAATTCATCCGATAACGTAAGATTGAGTTGTGCTTCCACGCCAAAGCTGAAATGTTCGTCCAGAAAATACTCTCCGCCACCGGCCAGCCCTATCAGCAGATCGGTTGTACTTTCTCCTTCATTTGGGCTGGCTATCAGCGCACCGAGCCGAGCGCCGATATAAGGTGCAAATTGTTCTTTGTAGAAAAAGTACCGGGGCACAATGGCGAGCCGTATATCCGATGCGCCTTCTTCCGCCCACAGCAATCCAACTGCCGGAGCAATACACAGATGATTGCTGAACCACACTGGTAGCAAGATGTCGAACTGGCCGTCCTGAATAGAAGCGGATAGCCCGATGTTGTGCGATGACTTTTCTGTTTGGCTCAGTGCCGTTGGAGCAGTGGCCAGAACTATCGCAATTGCAATGAGGATGAGTCGATATATCACAGTAGAAATCCTTTGAAGATGTTGGTAATGTTGATAAAATGCTCTATCAGGACGTTGGATAAGAGAGTATTGACTGCAATACCGGCGGGAGGTCGCCAAATGAGTGGTACACCAGAATGTCGTGCCAGCGGATGATTCCATTTGCCCGGATATACACTCGGTAAAAGCCCGGAGGCAATGCCTTCGCATCCAACAGTTGGGAGTATATCCCTGCCGACTGAAGAGTCCGCGCGAGAGTAGCTGCACGCACTCCCTGCGCAGGTGCGACGATAGCTCCTCCTGCTGCCGAGCCGTTTGTCCGCATGGCATCAGTAGATTGCGCGTGCACCAGCCATATCTCGACCTCCGACTTTTCTACCAATATATACTGTAGCAGTATCTGGTCATCGCCGGGATTGGGGTACGGGCTTTCAAACACAAACTCGGTAAAAGGCGGCAGCGGCGGCGATGCGATTCCCGATACTATCATGTCTTGATAGTGTATGAATTCATCGGCAGGGTTTTCCCAGGTACCGAGCCAGAAGCCATTGCTCCTTATCAGGTGGAGACCCGTAACCACAGGTGTTGTTATGCCTGTTATCTGCTGATTTTCGGTAGGGGAGGAAGAGCAGCCGCAGCACATCCATACTATGGCTGCTGCCAGATAGATAGCCAGATTCCCGCCCAGCATCTTGTGGACAGAGTTGTTGATCATAGCAATTTCCGAAAGCGACAGAGGAAAAAATAGTGGCTACTGTATCCCACCTTGTAGTACAGGGATACAGGCTGGGCGGCGTGTTGTCTTTTCTATAATAGCAATAATTCTGGTTCTGGGCAATTCCCATCGGTTTGTTTGCCCGACAGTGGCGCTGGGTGTTTGAAGAACGGCGGCTGCCCTTTGGACAACGAGAAGGCGGTGTTGCGACCGGTGACAGCGACCACGCGGTCGGCGCAAAGCTGCCCGTGCCACAACGCTGGCTATTGAGCTTCTATATTTTCGATAAGTGCTTTATTATCATTGCGGGGACTGTTCACGGCTGTGGACACCTGATAGGCGGTCATGTCGCTGGCGGGGTATGGGCGCAAAGCGTGCAGCAGTTCTTCAGGATCGGCGGATGGAGAAAGCCACAGCTCGCGATCTTCGGGGCGGAGTATAGCGGGCATACGGTTGTGAATGCCTTGCATGAGCTCGTTGGGCTCGGTAGTGATAATAGAAAAAGAGTGTACGACATTTTTGGTTTCGGGGTCGCTCCACTCGTCCCAGATTCCCGCCACAGCAAAAATTCCTTCGTTGCTGGGGTAAATGAAAAACGGCTGTTTGCCCTTTTCGGCTGCTTTCCATTCGTAAAAGCCACTTACGGGAATAATACAACGCCGTTTGAGAAACGCTGTGCGGAAGGAAGGTTTTTCTATAAGCGTTTCAGCGCGGGCATTGATCATTTTGTTGCCAATGGAACTTTCTTTTGCCCAAAAGGGAATGAGCCCCCAGCGAAAACGCTTTACGTGTCCATCGCCAGTAATGACGGGTAGTTCCTGAGTGGGAGCAGCGTTATAACGCGCGTCCATTTCCTCGTCGTCGATGACAAGGTGGAATGGAAAGTGCTTGGCGATGTTCTCGTAGGAGTGAAACAGGGCATAACGTCCGCACATGATAGAACTCCTTCTACTCAATAATTCATCAAAAAACGGAGTTGGAAGCCGGAGGAATAACTATTGATAGCTTTTCTTCCGGTCTTCCATCTCCAGCTTACTCTTAATACCTCAGCACTCCAGCTACGGGCAGATCATCGGGAATGGCAATACCTTCCACAGCGTACACTGTACCTTTATTGAGCAGTGTGTAGAGAGCTGCCTCATTGAGCAGGTCCTCATCGCCCGGTTGGTAGTCTTTGTGCAGGATTACCTCGAACGTACTGGTGTCGTATGTACCCCAGTATTGCACTCCGGTGCCCACAAACAACGTTTCTACGCGGCCTTGCATAGCCGCAGGAAGGAGCTGGCGTATATCGTTGGACACACGCTCGGTATTGCTAAGATTGCTGTAGCGGTCGGCAGCTTCGCGTTGTTTTTGCAGGACAAACGGCTGCACGATGCTCCAAGAGCGTCTGTGCAGTTCTTCGGTGCCCATGCGTTCTGGACTTCCTGCAACGCCTTCCGGGAGCAGATGGGAATACGAATTCGCCTCGCGGTAGATTGGCAGTAGGTAGTCCACGCCAGCAATCACGAGCGGCGCATGGCTGTTGCCGAGGAACTCAGCAAGTCCCTTGTCGATCTGCTGAAAATACCGCAGGAGATTGGTTTTGGATTGATCTTCGCTGCCGCCTTGCCCGTAGTATATCGCCATTCCGCGCCCGCCGCCTTTGCCTGCTGCACGGCTGCCGCCCATTGGCTGCGACCTGAACTGTACTTGCTTTTCGTACTCATCGTATTTAAGCGCTTCGGCAAGGCTGTGCGGAATTGTATCGATATCTACCTCGCCCACCGTATGATGCGTACCGAGGTACAGACGCACGTGCTTTTTACTCAGAGCCAAGATATAGTACAACGTATCGTTTGCCAGCAGTTGCAGGAGGCGTTTCAACTGAAAGCCGCGAGCTACAAGACACATCTCATCGAAGCGGGCTGGCACCCGAAAGAACCGGAACATTGTCGGCGATAAAAAAACTGCTAATCCCTCGCTTTGATAATGCCAGAACAGACTGTCTTGCAAAAGAGCTTGGGCGGGGCCGAGCAGGTCTTGGATTTCGGTTGAGCGCATGCCAAGCGCTACAAGCTGGTCTTCGCAATTGCGGAGGAGGTTTTTCAGGCGTATGGAGTCCTGCTGGATTTCAGCTCCAGACCGGTGGGTAGGCAGGAAGATCGACACACAATGTTCGTGTTGTTCTTCCATTAGTTCGCGTAATTCTTCTCTGCTGACGATGTCCATAGTGCATCTCCCTTTATTGAAAATCAATGAACGGGCGAAGGAATGCCACAGGCATAGGGCAAGGCATTCGGTGTACCGCAGAAGAGGCTGTCTACTGTACAGAGAGCGCGGCACATCGCATAGAGCACGCCGGTATTACGCTCTGTGAATTCCTCGTTTTGAGGAGCGAATAAAATCTATAATGCCCTGTACTTCCTGCGGCAGACCGCCGTTGGCTTCCACTTGGCTTATGCCTTCACTTGTATTAAGGCCGGAGAACAGTACAGCTTTATAAAAGTCGCTGATCTCCTGGATAAGCTCTGGGGAAAACCCTCTGCGGCGCAGCCCAACTTTGTTAACGCCAGCAATGCTCGCAGGGTTGCCGTCTATCAGAACATAAGGGGAAACGTCTTTCACAATCTTGGTGCCCGCACCTACCATACAGTAGGAACCCACTCGGCAGAACTGGTGGAGTTTTACTGCGCCGCCGATTGTAGCCCAGTCGCCTACTTCCACATGGCCTGCCAACTGCGTTAAATTGGAAATAATCACGTGATTTCCCACGCGGCAATCGTGTGCTACGTGGATATAGGCCATCAGCAAGTTGTCGCTGCCCACGATTGTCCGGCTGGTAGCTGTTGTACCGCGATGGATTGTCGCGTTTTCGCGAATCGTTGTACGGTCGCCGATCTCAGCCGTTGTTGGCTCGTTGTTGTATTTGAGGTCTTGGGGCGCCATTGCAATGGTCACACCGGGGAAAATACGGCAGTCGCGGCCAATCCGGGCGCCGTTGGCGATGTACGCCGAGGCGATAATTTCCGTGCCGTCGCCGATCTCTACGTCGTCTTCTACTGTTGTAAATTGCCCGATACGCACGTTCTCGCCAAGTTGTGCTTTGGGCGAGACGATTGCAGTAGGATGGATAAATGTCATGCTTTGTCCCTGTCTACAATTGCCGCCAGCAGGTCGGCTTCTGCCGCGAGCTGGTTGTTAACGAATGCTTTTGCCTTGAACGAAAGCGTACCTAATCGCCTGCTTATAAGTGTCACATCGAGCACGAGCTGATCGCCCGGAACTACAGGCCTGCGGAATTTTGCGTTGTTGATGCCCATGAACAGCACGAGCTTGTCGCTTCCTTCCAGGCTGTTGAGCATCAGTAAGCCGCCGGCCTGTGCCATTGCTTCAACTACGAGTACACCCGGCATAATCGGCTTGCCGGGGAAATGGCCGGGGAAAAACGGCTCGTTGATCGTTACGTTCTTGTAGGCGATGATGCGGTTGTTCTCAAGGTCGAAATCCGTAACTCGGTCCACTAGCAAGAACGGGTATCGATGCGGCATAGCTTTGAGAATTGCACCGATGTCCAGCACGGCGTCGTTTGTCTTCTTTACCTGAAATTTTTTCAGTATCTGCTTTTGTTCGTATAGCTTTCTGATCTTACGCGCAAATTCGATATTGCTCGCATGGCCCGGGCGTGCTGCCAAAATCTGTGCTTTCAGCGGAGCTCCTGCCAGCGCGAGGTCGCCGAGCATATCTAACAGTTTATGGCGCGCAGGCTCGTTTTTGAAGCGCAAAGGTCGGTTGTTCAGCACACCGTTGGTACCGAGCACGACAGTGTCTTCCAAGCCGAGCTTGAGGCATAGGGCGTCTAATTCCGGCTCCGACATGTCCTTGTCTACGATCACAATGGCGTTGTCTACATTGCCGCCCTTTATCAGCCCGTGCTCGCGCAGCATTTCTACTTCTGTAAGAAAGCAGAAGGTACGTGCTGGAGCAAAATCGCTTATAAATTCTTTTTCGAGGTCGAACAAGCCAGTATGCTGGCTGCCGAGCGCGGGGTTGTGGTAGTCGACCATCACGGTAATGCGGAAGTCCTCGTTGGGAAGAGCTACGATGTCGACGCCCTTGTCCTCGTTGGTATAACGCACTGTCTGGTCGATGATCAGGTAGTCCTTTGGTGCTTTTTGCTCTACAAAACCCGCTTGGAGCAGCACTTCCACATAGGGCATTGCGCTGCCATCGCCTACTGGTGGTTCGTTGGAGGTAAGCTCAATGCGGCAATTGTCTATCTGAAGCCCGGCCAATGCAGCCAGCACATGCTCCACAGTGTGGACTTTTGTATTGCCCACAGCCAGAGTTGTACCGCGCGAAATATCCACGACATTATCGACAAGCGCCGGGATTTCCGTGCTGTCGGCTATGTCGGTTCGCACGAAGCGATAGCCGTAGTTTTCGGGAGCAGGATAGAAGGTAATTGTCGAAATATTGCCGGTGTGCAGGCCAACACCGCTGAACGAGACCGGTTCCTTGATCGTGCGTTGATTCACTAACATAAGTGCTTCAATAGAGCCGTCCAGATGCTGCCGCAGAGGCTGGGGCATCGGAAGGAGACGCAGGAAGATGAATTATCCGCAACGGGCGGAGCGGCACTCTGTATTCCACGTATGGAAACGGCGGCAGTTGCCGCGAGCGACAGCGAGAGACACTGCGCTTGCCCCTGTGCTCCGTGCAGCCACAAAAATACGGAGAGAAGGGCAAGAAAAGAAGGTTAATCCTTTTTCTGTTCTAATTCCTGTACACGGCGGCGTAATTCTCTGAATTCTCCGATGAGATCAGGCAACTGCCGCAACGCGCCCTCTTCGCGGAGTGCCGCGCGGAATTCCTTGGCGGGCGAGCCAAAGTAACGGCCTTTTTGTGCAATTGATTTGGATATGCCAGACTGCGCGATGACCACCACGTCGTCCGCAGTCGTAATATGGCCAATCATTCCCACCTGCCCCGCAATACGGTTTCGCTTGCCAATGTGCGCGCTGCCGGAGATGCCTGCCTGTGCTGCAATAGCCGTGTGCTCGCCGACCACGACATTGTGGGCAATGTGCACCATGTTGTCGATCTTTACGCCGTTCTCCACCTTTGTGCTGCCCATAGTCGCGCGGTCGATGCAGGTGTTGGCGCCAATTTCTACATGGTCGCCGAGTACAACATTGCCCACCTGCGGTATTTTCTCGTAAGAGCCGTCGGCGTGCTCTACAAAGCCAAAACCATCGGCGCCGAGTACTGCCCCGGCATGAATGATACAGCTTTTGCCTATGATTGTGCGGTCGTAGCAGATTGCTCCTGCGTGCACTACGCTGCTTTCGCCAATTTCCACGCCGTCGTATAGCACAACGTTTGGCATAAGGACCGCGCCTTCGGCAATACGGCACCGCGCGCCTACAACGACGCCTGCGGCGATATGCGCCGTAGCTGCGATGTTGGCTGTTGGGTCGATAATGGCCGAGGGATGGCGTTCACCCGGTGCGGGTGCGTGCGCAGGGTGAAAAAACTGAAGTACGCGGAGGAATGCTTCGTATGGGTTGTGCACAGCTACGAGCGTTGCCCCCGGTGCAGCAGGTGCCGAAAAATCAGTTGGGACAAGAATACAGGAAGCACCTGTTGTTTCTGCAAAGCGGAGGTACTTCGGATTGGAGAGAAATGTAATATCGCCTTTCTGGGCTTCTTCAATCTTCTGGACGTCGCGCAGCACAACGCTGGAATCGCCCGTGAGCGTGCCGCCTACAAGCTGCGCGATTTCCGCAGCAGTAAGAGTTGCCGATGCCATATTACTCCCGGGGTATTTCCTGGTCGGTTGGCGATTGTTCTTTTGGCTGCTCCTTGTCTGTGTCCCTGCTGCGCGAACGCGAACGGCGCTTGCTGGTGGACGACGATTCTTTTTCCTGATTGCGCGGGTCGTTCTTTACAGCTTCTTCTTGCTGTGCACGCAGGTCGTCGACAGGAATGCCGAGGCGCTCCATTACTTTTATCGTAATGTCATAACGGGGATTGACATACACGAGCGGCTGGGTGCTTTTGTCCCAGATAATATCATAGCCGTCGCTGTTGGCTACGTCCTGAATTGCTGCAAATATTTTTGCCTCAATAGGGCGGTAAAGCTCCGACACTAATTTGTCGAACTCACCATCTGGGCCAAATCGCATGCGGGCAAATTCTTCGCGGTCGTTTTTCAGCTTCTGAAGCTGCTCTTCCTTCTGGCGGCGCTCTTCGTCGCCCCAGATAAGGCGATTTTTCTGTATTTCTACCTGGAGATTGTCGATCACAGCCTGGCGCTCTTCCAAGTTCTTTTTCCATTCGCCCACAACGGTTTCGATGCGCTGGCTTACCTGCTGGGCTTCGGGAAACCGTTCGCGGATGACTAACGATGCTACGTAGCCCACCCGTGTTTGGGCCAGTGCCGACGTTGCAGCGAGTACGCAGAGAGTACACAAAATACCGGCAAGCCGGAAAAAGCGATTCATAGTATTACCTTCGAGTGCGTGTTGAAAAGCCGGATAAAGGTAGCCGTGTGTCTATTGTGTACTCCCGGATACTGAAATACGCCACACAAAAACAATGAGTTCACTGCCATGCACTTGCTGGCTAATTTGTTCGCTTCAGCCTCTGCTCGTGCTTTGGTCTCTGCACCGCGCAGCACAAACCGCCTCGTGGCTGCATCGCAAGCTCGCCGCGCATGTACTTACAGGTAGGTAGTGCAGACGCGCTAGCCTTGCGGCATAGCAACGCCTATGCTACAATGTACTCTCCAAGCATTCTGCCGAAACACCGCACCAAGACGTTGATGTGGTGTTTCGGGCCACTGCCATGTGCACTATTCTGCGAAAAAGCAAAGGCAGAGCGCCGTTGTTGGGCTCTGCCGTGCTGCCACTGGGAAGCTGGTATAATTACTTATTGCCACGCTTCATGCGGTCGAGCACTTTAAACGTGACATCGTATTTGTCTTCCACATACAGAAGGCCGGGCGCTGCTTTATCGAGGATCATTGTAAGGCTTTCCTCTTTTGCTACAGCTTTGATAGCCTCGTCGATTTTTGTGCGCAGGGGGGAAAGCAGCTTTTCGCGGAGAGCAGCTACTTCGCCCTGATTACCGAATTTTTGCTCTTGGTATGCACCATAGCGCTGGCGGATACCCATCAGGCGCTCTTCTTCCTTCGTTCTGGCATCGGGCAGCATTGTCCCCTTTTGTTTTTCGTATGCTGCCAGTCCCTCCGTGAACTCTTTTTCGAGCAGGTTAAGAGTGTCGCGGTATTTTGTAATTAATTCGTTGAGCTGTGTATCAGCATCTTTGGCTTCGGGAAGCTGCTTGAGAATAACTTCAGAATCTACGATGCCGATTTTCAGGTTCTGCGAGAATGCAGCGACCTGCGATACCACAGCGATACACAGGGTAAGCAGAATCGCTCGCATAAGTGTTCGCATACTCATGAGCCTTGTCCTTTGTTTGGATTGCAAAAAGTGAAAAACTGCCTCAAATTACGAAAATGTCCCCGCAGAGACAACGATTTTAACAACGAGCCGCGAGCTACAGACGCGTGTTTCGCTATCGGATTGTCAACGTCCGAACTGGAAGTGGAAGCGCCATGCCGAGCGGTCGCCGCGTTCCCCGATAGGATCGAACCCATAGCCGTAGTCGAACCCTATAAGACCGATAGGATTGAGCAGGACCCGAAGGCCCACGCCTGCCGAGCGTTTGAGATCAAAGGGATCGGCTTTAGTGAAATCCGACCACACATTACCTGCTTCAGCAAACGATGTAAGATAAATCGGTATTGGGTTGAGCGAGAGCGCAAAGCGGAGTTCCAGCACATGGCGGGCCATCACTGTACCGCCGCTGATTCTGCCGAGGTCGTCGCGCGGGCCAATGCTGCGGTCGGGATAGCCGCGCAGAGGTGTGACCGCGATGCCGCCAAGGCCGTTGCCACCCATAGTATAGTATTCGATTGGCGGTATGGTCGTGTCGGTTTTTAGGCCGGTTACATAGCCAATGTTCGAGCTCAGATACAGCACGAGGCGGTTGAAATCGCCTACTTGCAGCAGGGGATTAAACAGCTCGAAGCTCAGCTCGTTTTTGAAGTAATCGGTTGTTCCTACACCAAAAGCGCCTGTGGCAAGCTGTGTTGTAAGCGAAAACCGCGAGCCGTCGGTCGGGAAAATTGCGTTGTCGAGGCTCACGCGCGACAGCACTTGCGTAAGGCTGAGCTCGGTTGTAATGCCCGTGCGGTAGATCGAGTTGTTGCCCTGTACGTCGTTTCGCTTGAATTTTACAATCCAATCGCCCCGGAAGTAGTCGTCAGGCCAGCGGAAACGGCGCCCGATATTGACCGATGCACCGGTCTGGCGGATGCTGTAGTCCAGGCTCTGGCGCGAGTCGAAGATATTAAAGCCCAGTGTGGTCGGCTCGCCAAACAGCCAAGGCTCAGTAAAGCCCACGGTAATTGTTTGCAGCCGATTGGCTCCAAATTCCCAGTTGAAGCTGAAAATTTGTCCTGCACCGCCCTGCAAAGGCTCGCTTATCGAGAAGTTGTTCAGCGTAAGGCCCACCGAACCAGTAAAGCCATAGGAACCAGCGTAGCCCACCGAGGCGTTCACAGCGTCGCTGGATCGCTCCTCTACGGTATAGGCAATGTCTACGTTGGAGTCGTCTACCGGTAGCACTTTGAAGTTGAGCGACTCGGGGTTGAAGTAGTTGAGCACGCCAAGGCCCCGGATGCTGCGGATCACTGCCGAGCGGTTGAAGTAGTCGCCCGGGCGCGTGTACAGCTCGCGCCTTATGACTTTATCCATAGTTTTGGTATTGCCTGTAAGGTCGACAAGCCGGATGCGGAACTGGTTGCGCTCGAAAATTTTCACATTAATATCTACCGAGTCGGTGCCGGGTATTCGCGTAATTTCGTCCACAATTTCGGTTGTGAGATAGCCATTGTCGAGGTACACTGCGCGTACATCCGACTGCTCTTCGTTGCCGTTGAGGTTGCGCTGGAAACGCTCTTGGTCGAACACATCGCCTTTTGCAAAGTTGAGTCGGCGCTTCAGCAGGGCATCGTCGTAGGCGAGGTTTCCTGTGAAGTCTATATCTCGCACGTAATATTTTTTGCCCTCACTCACCTCGATGTTTATAGTCACTGCTTCGTTGGCTGGGTCGTAGATCACAGTATCGCGCACAATATCAGCGTCGATATAGCCATTGCGGTGATAGAGCTCTATGATATGCGTCTTGTCTTTTTCGTAGTCTTCTTTGCTGAATTTAGAAGAGCGCCAGAATTCGTACCAGCTTTTGGTATTAGTTTCTTCGAATGTGCCAGCCAAGTCACCATCGTCTATTTGCTCATTGCCTGTGAACTCGATGTTGGTCACGTAGTAGTCGTTGCCTTCGTTGATTGTAAAGACAAGTTTGTCGTAGGATATCGTATCCGCCGGGCGCGATGCCGCTTCTACAGTAGCAAAGGGCATGCCTTCGGAGGAGTAGAGCTTGAGAATATCGCGCTTGGCCATGTAGATATCGTAGGGCGAAAGGATGTCGCCCCGATATTTGCCTACGGCTTTTCGCACATTTTCGGCGCTGATCTCGTCGTTGCCTTCTACGATAATCTCGCTCAGGCGGGGAAATTCTTTTACTTTGATCTTCAGGAACACGCCAAGCGGCGTGAGCTTTTCCACCACGATATCAATTTCGGAGAACTGTTTGCGGCGCCAGAGGTTAGAGATTGCGCGCTGGAACATGTCTGTACCCGGCTTTATCTCGTCGTTCACTTGCAGGCCAGAGATGGCTATAATTGTCGATGCGTCGGCAAAGTTGTTGCCTTCTACTTCGACAGCAAGGATTTTATTCGCCGAAGCCGTGGCTTGCTGGGCGGCCAGCGGAGCAGGAGAGACGGCGGGGCCCAGGCTGCCGAGGAACAGAGCCAAGAGGATGCTATGAAGATTTAAACGCATTGATAATTCTTTGCACATAGTTTTCATTGTTGTTTTCTTCCGCAATCTGCTGCGATGTCTTTCCATACCTGCGTTCTCGTCCTATAAAATCGAACAGAGCTGCGTACAGGTCGTTTCTGCGAAAATCTGGCCAAAGTTTGTTTGTGATGTAAATTTCCGCATAAGCGGTTTCCCACAGCAAAAAGTTACTGAGCCTCATTTCGCCGCTTGTGCGGATCACGAGATCAGGATCGGGCATGTTTTGTGTAAGCAGATAGGTAGAGAACATTTCTTCGGTAATATCCTCGGGCGATATTTTGCCTCGGCGCACATCGAGCGCAACCATTTGCACTGCCCGCACTATATCCCAGCGTGCGCTGTAGCTCAGAGCGAGCGTCAGCACAAGGCCGGTGTTGTTCTTCATGGTCTCGATGCTTTCAAATAGCTGCTTCTGCACGTTTTTCGGCAGGGCGTTGAGCTTTCCAATAGCTTGCAGACGGATGTTGTTGCGGTGCATCTCGTCTAGCTCTTCGCGCAGATAGCGCACTAGCAAATCCATAAGGATATTTACTTCTGTGCGCGGACGCCGCCAGTTCTCCATGGAAAAGGCATAGAGCGTTAGGTTCCGGACTCCTGTAAGCGATGCCGCTTCTACAATGTCGCGCACGCTGGAGATACCCGCCTGATGGCCTGCTACACGGGGAAGGCTGCGCTCCACTGCCCAGCGGCCATTGCCGTCCATGATAATCGCTATGTGTTTCGGGAGCTTGCCCGCTGCAATGATCTGCTGCTGGATTTCCTTGTCTTCTGCGGTCTGCTTGCTTATCCAGGTCACGAGAGCCTCTCATGTTGAAAAATGAGCAAAATCCGGAAACAACACACCGGGCTTCCACATCTGCAAGAGTGTGGAAGGACAGGTACGGTAAACTTTCCGGACAAAATTACCTGCTGTAAAAAGCGAACATAGGCAGTGTCGGAGTTGTAAACAGGGCAACGGGCATCCGTGCCTGCAAGAGCAAAGGACAAAGTTACGGCAGCGGCAGAACAATTACAAACGCTGTGTTGGGCGATAGCCCTTGCAAACGGCGTAGACCCAGATTTGTTGTACACCGTGCCCGGCTATAGGTTCAAAGGCACTGGAAATCTGTCGTATCGCGAAAATCTTGTAAATTGCGGTTTTACAGGCTGCCCGCTGGCAATAATGCGCCGCAGAGCTTGTGACTAGTACATCAGTAAAAGAACAAGGAATGTATGGAACCGCATAATAATTCCCTGCATGTGGTGTGGATTACCGGTGCCAGCCGGGGTATTGGCAAAGCAATTGCCGAACGCCTTGTGCGCGATGGCTACCGGGTAGCGCTGAGCGCCCGTAGCGCCGAAACACTGCGCGAGATCGCCGACCAGTTTCCCGAAGAGCAGGTGCTGTACGTGGAGTGCGATGTTCGCGAAGAAGAATCGGTGTACTTTGCCTATCGCACTATCGAGCAGCGCTTTGGGCGCGTGGATATTCTTGTGAACAATGCTGGTATGGGCGTGTTTGCTCCGCTTGTCGATCTGTCGGTGCAGGATTTCGACGATATGATTGCTACAAATCTGCGCGGTGCGTTTCTCTGTGCCAAAACTGTGCTGCCCGCTATGCTGAAGCGCAAGGCCGGTACGATTCTCAATATCAATTCGGTGTCGGCTGTTACGGCGTTTACAGCGTCGTCGGGCTATGGTGCGTCGAAAGCAGGCGCTCTGGCGATGAGCCGCTCGCTGCGAGCTGAAGTGCGCGACCACAATATCCGCGTGATCGATATTATTCTCGGTGCTACCGAAACAGAGATATGGGACGAGGAAGAGCGCGACCAGTACCGGGGGCGCATGATCCAGCCCGAAGACGTTGCCGATGTCGTGCCAGCCCTGTTCGATGCCAGCCATCGCATGATGACAGAAGAAATTATTCTCCGCCCACAACGGGGCGATTTGTAAAAACTGTTATATTCGCTATCGGTTCTATATCTCTTTACCCTGACAAATATATCCGGACTATACAATGAGTGGTGTACAGCCTCTGCCGTTTGAGCATAGAGAGAACAACTCTCTCATTTCAGCAGAAATGATCTGTGCTGATGCGATGGAGTATCTTCCAAAACTTGAAAGCAACAGATTTGATCTTGTTATTACTTCTCCGCCCTACAACATTGGCAAGGAGTATGAGAAAAAAAAGTCTATAGAGAAATACCTAGCAGAGATAGAACAAATCATTGTAGAATGTGTTCGGCTGGTGTCCGATCAGGGGAGCATTTGCTGGCAGGTCGGGAATTATGTAGACAAGGGTGAAGTGTATCCTTTGGACATCTTTTATTACCCGCTCTTTAAAAGATATGGATTACAATTGCGTAATCGTATTATCTGGTCGTTTGGGCATGGCTTGCATGCTTCCAACCGTTTTTCGGGAAGGTATGAGACAATCCTGTGGTTCACAAAATCCGAAAACTACATCTTTAATCTTGATGAAGTTCGTATTCCGGCAAAATATCCTGGTAAACGCCACTTTAAAGGTCCCAAAAAAGGACAGCTTTCAGGAAATCCAAAAGGAAAAAATCCCTCGGATGTCTGGGAGATAGTAGCGGAGGATTGGGAGCGGGAGATATGGGAAATCCCAAATGTTAAATCAAACCACCCGGAGAAAACCAACCACCCGTGCCAATACCCGGTCGAGCTAATCGAACGTTGTGTTCTCGCTCTTACCAACGAATGTAGTCATGTTCTGGATCCTTTTGCAGGAGTAGGTTCCACACTTCTTGCATGCCTGAAAAATAATCGCCATTCTATAGGGGTGGAAAAGGAAGTAACGTATGTGAAAATGGCTCAGTCGCGGATAGACAAAATGCGATTGGGTACTTTAAAAACACGTCCTGTTACCAAACCAATTCATCAACCTTCTGCAAACGATAAAGTAGCTCGTTTACCAGAGGAATGGAATTCATCACTATATGATGCACCTCTGAATGAAAGGAATGGAAAATGCGGATAGCTCAAACGTATTCCCACCTGAACGGAGAAGAATATCTCATTGTCCACTATTCAGAACTCTATGATGAAATCAAGCATGTTATTTCATCTATCGATGCTTCACTACACCGTGTAAAGGAAAGCAAGGAAAAACGAAAGACTGGCCAAATGCTTTTTAGTCCCGTTGAGCTGAATAAAGCATTCGAAATTGCTTTTGATACATGCAACTGGAAGGAAAGCAGGTACGACTATTATATTACCCTGAACCGGGAGCTAATGGAGCGCAGTATTCCATTGTCGGCATCTCAACAACGAGCGTTCCTTTCCGAGCACGGCGAAACCCGCCCTATTTACTCTTATAATCAGACCGATTTCGTCAAAAGTAAAATTGCTGTAGAAGTTCAGTTCGGTAAGTATGCATTTGTTGCTTACGATCTGTTCGTAAAACATATGATGTTTTACTCTGGAGGAGTAATCAACCTAGGAGTGGAAATTTTACCGACGAAAGCTATGCAGGCTCAAATGTCGAGTGGTATTGCTTATTTTGAAGGAGAAGTCTATAATCTGATGCGACAGGGGAGGAATAATCCACCCGTTCCACTGCTGATTCTGGGTATAGAGCCAGAGTAATACCAGTATTTGTGGTCACTATGGGGATGGTTACCGGAGGCGTAGGACATCGGCAATTTGAAATTCGTTGACGTGCCCTGGAAAGTTCAGATAGACACTGATATAGGAGCAGGTGTGTGGACAGGTGTTTGCCCGGCTGCCGCCAGTCGTCCTGCCGCTGCGGTGAACCCGTGGACAACACGCGGCGGCCTGTGCTGCGCGGTGCAACGTCTTCGCATTTGTTACCGTAGGAACGGTGCGAGGACGAGCTTACGATAACCCGAAGTATGAGCGAAGACCGAAGCGCGATACTTACCCTGTACGATAGGGGTATTTCGTCATAAGAGAGATTGTAGTTGAGTATAAAAAGCAGCAGATCAGATATGGAACAGCAGCACAACGATGAGCAGCAGCGCGAGCTCTATCCAGACTTGACCATTGCCGACAAGGTGGCGAATCTGCCGAAGTCGAGTGGTGTGTATCAGTTCAAAAACGAACGCGGCGATATTATCTACGTGGGCAAGGCGAAAAACCTACGCAACCGCGTGCGTTCGTATTTCCAGCAGGGTCGCCCCGTTGATGCCAAAACAAAAGCGCTTGTACGGCACATCGTGGATGTTGAGATCATTGTTGTGGACTCGGAGGTAGAGGCGCTCATCCTCGAAAACACGCTGATCAAAAAGCTGAAGCCGAAGTACAATATCATGCTGCGCGACGACAAATCGTATCCGTACATCCGCGTCACCCACGAGCCGTTCCCGCGCATTTTTCTCACCCGCAAAGTAGTGCGCGATGGCAGCAAATACTTTGGCCCCTACACCGATGTAGGCTATGCGCGCTCGCTGCTGAAGACACTCCGCACCCTGTTTCCAATCCGCAGTTGCGACCTTGTGCTCAACGACGAAACGATAGCGCGCGGCAAAATGAAAGTGTGCTTAGATTTCCACATTAAAAAATGCGAAGGGCCATGCGAAGGGCTTGTGCCAGAACCGCGCTACAATGCGATGATCAAACAGGCGATGCAGGTGCTCGCAGGCAAGACCCGCATTGTAGAGCGCGAGATGGAAGCCGACATGGAGCGCCTGGCCGAAGATTTTCGATTTGAAGAAGCCGCCCTTGTACGCAATCGCTACTTGGCGCTCAAAGAGTACGAAGCGAAACAGAAAGTAGTGACGACCGACCCGGTAGACCGCGATATCATGGCAGTAGCGCATCAGGACGAAGACGCTTGCTCTGTTATCTTCAAGGTGCGCGATGGTAAACTGACCGGCAAACAGCATTTTTATATTGCCAATGCAGGTGGCAAAAGCGAAATGGAACTGCTTCAATCCACATTTGAGCGGTTCTACCTCGACAGCGATGATGTGCCCGGCGAAATCGTGCTGCCCATAGAACTCGAAGACGCCGCTACCCTCGAACAATGGCTTTCTAAAAAGCGCGGTGGCAAAGTAGAAATCACCGTGCCCAAAATAGGCGAAAAGCTGAAGCTCGTCAACATGACCGCTTCCAATGCGCGCTTCCTTATGAAGGAATTGGAGATACAACGCCTGAAGCGCGACGACGCAGTGCCGCGCACCGTGCTGGCGCTCGAACGCGACTTACGCATGAACAAAGCGCCGCGCCGCATAGAGTGCTTCGACAACTCGCACTTTCAGGGCAGCGAAACGGTGTCGTCGATGGTTGTGTTTGTCGACGGCAGGCCGAAAAAATCCGAATACCGCAAGTACAAAATCCGCACAGTGGAAGGCATCGACGATTTTAAATCTATGCAGGAAGTCGTGCGCCGCCGCTACTCGCGTATGATTGAAGAAAAAACAGAACAGCCCGACCTGATCATCGTCGACGGTGGCAAGGGACAGCTTTCGAGCGCTGTAGAAGTGATGCAGGAACTGGGCTTGTACGGAAAAATTCCCATCATTGGCTTGGCAAAGCGTTTGGAAGAAGTGTTCTTTCCGGGGCAATCTGATGCCCTTCTTTTACCGCGCTCTTCCAGCAGCTTGCGTTTGCTTCAGCAGGTACGCGACGAAGCACACCGCTTTGCTATTACCTTTCACCGTTCGCTGCGCGACAAGCGCACGCTGCAAACCGAGCTTACAGGGATTGCAGGTATTGGAGAGAAGACCGCGCAGAAGCTGCTTACGCACTTTGGTTCAGTGGAGGGCGTGCGCCGGGCAGATCGCCCGGAAGTAGAGCGTGTAGCAGGCAAGCAGATAGCGCAAAAAATAGCCGACTACTTTGCAGCGCGCGATACAGAATTGGGCGACCTCGTATCTGATATACCATTGGAGGAAGTCGAAGAGGTGTATTCCGGCGACCACACGTATTCCGAGGAAGAAGAATAAGAGCCTGTTTGAGTATTGATATCACTTGCGGGTGTGCCGTGGACCTTTCAGGCACCTATACCCTTGGGAGTACCCGCACCTCACTATTCCCGCCGTTTATCCCCTTTCTTGGGTATGCTCCTACCACGAAGTAAGTATTTTCTGGTATAGTAATTCAGCATCTGTCCTATGGGAAAATCAGAGGGAAGCCTATATCAAACGGGATCGTTTTGTTTTAGCTTTGCAAAGTCTTTTTGAACAAAGTCGTATGTAAGTTTTTAATTCTCCTCTTTGCAGTACAGAAGTTGCCTGAAGCACAGTGTGGACGATACAGGCGAGCACAATTGCACCTGTTGATCGCTTCAGTCTCCGTTCGTATTTCATCCTTTGCACCGCGCAGCACATCCGCTGTGTGGCTGCTCGACCCTAACCGCAGCTTATCATAAGGACAAGGCGACCAGTGACCGTGACTGTGGGATATCTGTGTCATAATATTCTTTACAACAGAGACAACTACCAGCACTGCCTCGCATAGACCTGCGATCCGATTTCGCTTTCACAGAGGCATCGGGCATTCTGAGTATAGAATAGAGCATTCTGAGTATATAACATCAAAAAAGTGCCATTCCGACTGTTGAACAAACAGGGCCGGAAGGGGATGGGCATGCTTTGGCAGAAGAATTCTGTTACAGGTGAGGTATATGGACAAGAAGCAAGTATCTACTCCTTCTATTTCGCTGCCCCAAGGAGGCGGTGCAATCAAAGGCATTGGCGAAACATTTCAGACCGGTGCCTTTACCGGTACGGGGAAACTCTCTTTGCCTGTGCGCCTGTCGCCTGTACGTGGAGCAGAGCCATCCCTCTCGCTGAACTATGATTCGGGCAGTGGAAATGGTGTCTTTGGTCTTGGCTTTTCTCTTGTCCTGCCCAGTATTTCTCGGCGTACAGACACAGGAGTGCCACGCTACAATAACACCGATACATTTGCTCTTTCCGGAGACGAAAATTTGGTAGTGAAGCTCGTAGCGACGGCGGAAGGTTTGCTGCCAGATATACGCTACGAAGATGTGGACGGTGTGCAGTGGGAGGTCACTTCCTATATGCCACGAGTAGAAGGCAGCTTTGCGTCCATTGAACAGTGGAGCAGCCAGGCTTCAGCCCAAGATGTCTACTGGAAAGTGGTGACATCAAAGAATCTCACTACCTACTACGGTAGAAGCGAGCAGGCGCGCATTGCCGATCCGGGCAATCCTACACGTATTTTTTCCTGGCTGCCAGAGCAAAGTTTCGACGCTCAGGGCAATAAAATTCTGTATAAATACAAACGGGAAAACGGCGTTAATGTACCGCCTTCTATTTACGAACAGGATCGCGAAATTAGCGCCAACCGATACATAGAGAGCATCCACTACGGTAACTACATCGATACCAAAGGAGAGGAGCAGTTTGCCTTTGATGTGGTGTTTGACTACGGCGAGTACAATCTTGAGCATCCCGACGAACAACCGGGCGAGTGGACCGTGCGCCAAGACCCTTTTTCGTCGTACAGAGCCGGATTTGAGATACGTACTTTGCGTCTATGCAGAGGCATACTTCAGTACCAGCAATTCGAGAACGAACTGGATGGACAGCGGTTTCTCGTGCGGGCAATGGAACTGATGTACGACCAAACGCCCATCTTTTCCTTTCTGAAATCTGCACAGGTCGTTGGGTTCAGGCTGAGAAGCGATGGCACCTACGAGCGCAAATCGCTGCCGCCGGTAGAATTCTCGTATTCGCCATTTCAACCCGCCGATCAGGAATTTCGCACGCTTGTTGTCGATGGTGATTTTACTATACCGGGCAATCCTTCCACGCGACAGCTCCAATCAGTCGATTTGTACGGCGAGGGGATTCCGGGCTTTTTATGCAGCAACGAGGTTGTTACGCTGTATTGGGAACCGCAGGGGCAGGGGCATTACACCATACCGGAACCACCGTTGTATTTTCCCATAGAAAAAAATCTCGAAAATCCTTCATACTCGCTTATAGACATCGACGGCAATGGCAGGCTCGACCTGATGGTAGAAACGCCGATGCGGACTGGCTTTTACGGTAATGACAACACTGGTGCATGGCTGCCGTTCCGAAGTTTTAGTTCCTACCCGCTTGCTGGCTTTGATGCCAGCTCGACAATGGCCGACCTGACTGGGGGAGGACGTTCGGATATTGTATGGCTCCAGCGCGGTAAAGTAACGATGTACCCGTCTGAAAGCGTTCTCGGATTTGGTCCTCCTGTTATCTCTGTTCTCGAATCTGGTTTTCCACTCGAAAGCTCGCCCGGCGAACTCGTGTTGTTTGCTGATATATTTGGCGATGGTATGGCGCACCGTGTGCGCATCAGCAACGGTACGGTAGAGTGCTGGCCCGGACTGGGATACGGGCACTTTGGGCCACCTGTCAGGCTGGCAAACGCACCACATCTGGGAGAAGATTTCGATCCCTCGCGTATTCTCTTGGCTGATGTCGACGGATCGGGCACTACCGACATTCTGTATGTCTATTCCGACCGCGTGGATGTGTACCTTAATTGCAGTGGCAATAGCTTCGCTGAGCCTGTAAGCATCCGGTTGCCAGAGCCCTACAGCTCGATAGATAGTGTGCAGGTTGCAGATATTACGGGAAGTGGTACGGCCTGCCTGCTATTCTCGAAAATGGACGGCGAAGTCCGCCATTATTACTACAGTTTTGCTGGCACACGCACCGGCAGTACGGAGCAAGATAGCAACGAAGTAAAGCCTTACCTGCTTTGCGAAATGAACAATAACATGGGCACAAGCACCCGTGTTAGCTATGTGAGCTCTACAAAATTTTATCTCGCCGATAAGCTCGCGGGAAGGCCCTGGCTGACTCGCCTTCCATTTCCAGTACAAGTAGTAGATACCGTGGAGAGCCTCGACCTTATCTCCGGTTCCAAGGCAATTAATCGCTACAGCTATCACGATGGCTATTACGACCCCATCGAGAGGGAGTTCAGAGGGTTTGGTTATGTCGAGGAATGGGAGTCGCTCACCTTTGAGGAATATATTAATTCAAATCTACACCCTGGTATGGCATTTCGCACAGGCAGTGCCGAGCTTCATGAGCCTGCTGCTTATACGCGCACTTGGTACCATACCGGTGCCTATATGGAAGCTGGAGTGCTGTCGCGCCAGTATGCAACAGAATACTATAAAGGCGATCCGCTAGAATACTCCATGCCCGACAGTGTTCTGTGCCCGGATATTTACGAAAGTGGTCCGCAAACAATACGCGAGGCATGTGCTGCGCTCAAAGGGCAGGAATTACGCAAGGAAGTGTACGGGCTTGATAACAGTGCACTGGAAGATATTCCCTACCGCGTATCAGAAAGCAATTACGAAGTGCGGATGTACCAACCTTGCTATGCCGATCAGCCCGCAGTGTTTCTGGTAGTTGGGCGTGAGAATATCACCTACGACTACGAACGGGAACCCGCAGACCCGCGCACACAACATGTATTTACTCTGGAGACAGACGAATTTGGCAATATACTGCTCTCATCTCAAGTGATGTACAGCCGACGTGAAAACACTGTTGTTGCTAATAATCCGGTCTTTGATATCTATCCGGAACAACTAAAGATGGAGGTGCTTGTCGACACTTCTTCATACATCAATGTCGTGGAAGGATTCCGGCTCATTGGAACGGTGTATGAGCAGGTGAAATCCGAGCTTTCCGGCTTGGATTTGGACGGGCAGATGTACTTTAGTTTCGACCAGATAGACACACAAGTAAAAGCTGCACTGCTCAACTCGATACCCTATGGCACGGCGTTCTCCCCGGGTGAACTCCAGTCGCGTGCTTATTCCTGCAAGCGCTCTTATTTCTGGAACGAGGAGCAAACGGCAGCGCTACCGCTTGGCTCTATTACATCGCGTGCACTGTCCCATCACGGCTCTACTGCTGTATTTCCCCCCTCTATGGTCGAAAGTGTGTATGGCGGTCGGGTCACCGACGACATGCTTATCAGCAATGGCTATGTACTTGAGGACGGGTATTGGTGGAATCCCGGCTCGATCAGTGTTTTTTCCACAGGCGAAGAAAAATTCTTTTTACTAGAAAAGATATTGGATCCACTCGGTGGCCACACAGAGATGGAATATGATGCGTATCGCCTTAATATTATTCGCACTGCACAACTCGCCGGAACTACTTCTGACGGAGATATAACAAATGTAGTAAGTGCGAGCATCGACTATCAAGTGCTTCAGCCCTGGGAAGTTGTCAATATCAATAATATTGTCAACCAACTGTTGTTCGATCCTCTTGGCTTTGTCATTGCTATGACTGTTTTTGGTGATGTCGATGGCCAGCGCCAGGGAGATAGCCCAATTGACGAATATGTGCGCAGAGGTCCGGCTACGTTCAACGATGTGGTTCTCGACCAGCCGGAATACTATCTACAACAGGCTACTGGGTACTACTACTACGATTTGGACGCATGGAGGGATCGTGGTGAACCCCTATGCACTGCCACGCTGATGCGCGAAACATATGTAAGCGAACTGCCTGTGGGTACCGAAACACGTATCCGCAAAACCATAGAATACATTGATGGTTTTGGCCGGACGATAGAGCAGGTTGGTAATGCTGCTCCGTGCGACGAACAAAGCAGCGCCGAAGAAATATGGGTAGTTTCTGGTAGGACAGTCTACAACAATAAGTCGAATCCTGTTGAACAGTATTTCAACTACTATACAGCAGAGCCGTATTTTAGCCCGGATGATGTGTTGTGCGGTACTATGCCCATACCCACAACAACACGCTATGATGCAATGGGACGTGCTGTACGTGTCAACACACCAAAAGGCTTTTTTACTGCGACCGAGTACCATGCCTGGACGCGTATCCAGTACGACGAAGACGATACAGTTAAAGATTCTATCTACTACAAAGATCACATCAACGACACTGATCCTGCGTTTCAGGATGAGCTCAATGCACTGGAAAAGGCAGCCGTATTTTTTGATACACCAGCCGGGACTGCACTCGACACAATGGGTCGGGAATTTCTCTGGGTAGTTATTAATGTGCAGCAGGATGTAAGTAGCGATAGTGCTGATATACTGGGGCCTTTTTATCTCTCTACCAAAGCCGGGCTGGATGTGCAGGGCAATGTCCTATCCATGACTGATCCACGCCTCGGTACGTTGTCGCCACCAGTGCCAAATGTTGCACAAGTGTACGATATGGTAGCCGAGCAGTTGTTTATACACAGTGTGGACTCTGGCGACAGATCGCTGTTCTATAATGTATTTGGCAATGAGGCAACGCGGTGGGACAGCCGCAATATCACGACATCCACGCGTTATGATATTTTGCAAAGAGTGGTAGAGGTGCATGCCGCTGGCACAGATCCACTGAACGAGCTCGAACTCAATCAGGTCGTAGAGCGGGTTGTGTACGGAGAAAGTGTAGAAGAAAGTCAGGCCAAAAATCTGCGCGGAGAAGTCTATTGCTATTACGATGAGGCAGGCACTGTCACCTCTCCTCTGTATAATATCGAACGCAAAGCAATACAGAGCATCCGGCAGTACCGCCGCGATTACCGCACTGAAGTGAACTGGGATGTTCCCTCTGAAGTCCCGATGCTCGAAGAGCAATTCCTTACAGAAACTGCGTACAACGCCGTAGGCAACCAGACATCGGAGACGACACCCCAGGCCGGTACTTTGCACTTTGCCTATACTATCAATGGGTGGTCTGACAGCCTCAATGTAGAATTCCCAGATGGCTCGACGGAAAATATTATCACGTCCATACTGTATCAGGCCGATGGACAGGCTTCGCAGATTAATCGCGGTAATGGTGTGAAAAGCACACACACTTACGAGCCAACTACACAACGGTTGCTAGGTATTGTATCGGTACGGCCTGAAGCGCCAGATGGATCGGTGCTGTCGGAAGTTCTTCAGGATATTGTGTACACCTACGATCCGATGGGGAATGTTACGCGCATTCGGGATTATACACAGCAGACGGTGTTTTGCGACCAGCAAGAAGTGGAAGCTTTGAGCGATTACACCTATGATGCTTTGTATAGGCTTATCCAAGCTACCGGGCGGCAACATCCGGGGATTCAGGCCAATACACATATTACTGGCTTCAAGCAGACACTGTATATGCCGCTGTGCCCGCAGCCACATCCGAACGACATGGAGAAACTGCAGAACTACCGGGAGGTCTACACCTACGATAATTCCAGTAATCTTACGAAGCTGTCGCATTATGCTCCATCTCAATCGTGGACGCGCCTTGTTATTGTGCCTGCCGACTCCAACAGGGCTGTACCTGCCGATAGTCCGCAAACGACCTACGATGGTGCTGGCAATATGCTGGCATTGGACAATATCCCGGCTATGCGTTGGAGCTGGCGAAATATGCTCGCTTCCGCTGCTGTGATTGTGCGCGATCAGGAGGGCGATGATGATGCAGATTATTATGCCTACGACTATGCGGGGCAACGCGTGCGGAAAGATATAGACCGATTTACCTTTGGTGGTGATGTCACAGACAGGCGCGAGACGCTTTACTTAGGTCGACAGATTATATATCGCACGTATCGAAGCTCCGACAGTGGTGAAACCTTGGTGGATGAGCGGATTTCTCTCCACGCTTCCGACGGCAATACGCGATTTGCAATTATCGATACTGCTACTGTGGTGAATCACCTTCTTCCATCGGCGCAGCAGGAAGGTGTAAGGCAAACACGCTACCAGCTCGACAACAACCTCGGATCGTCGGTTGTGGAAGTAGATGGCAGTGCAAATGTGATTAGCTACGAAGAATTTTTTCCTTTTGGAGGCACTTCTGTTATTGCAGGTAACAGCATGGTAGAAGTTTCGCCAAAAGTATATCGCTACAGTGGTAAGGAAGCCGACGACTCGACGGGATTGTATTACTACGGCGCTCGGTACTATATATCGTGGTTGGGGCGCTGGACAAGTCCCGACCCTGCAGGCCCAGTCGATGGGCTCAATTTCTATGCCTTCGTCGGCAATAATCCGGTGAGTTTTGCGGATGTGGGCGGCCTTGGTAGAGCGCGGATTGTGAGCTGGAATATTCGGGGAACGGCAGAAAATAACAATGCAATGCGTAGGAACAAAGCCCGTCGCTTGGCGCGGCTATTCAATAATCATAATGTAGATATTATCGTATTGCAGGAAGCTGGCAGTACTATAAGGCGCTTTAAGCGTTCGCTACGGAGTAGGCTTACCCCGGGAACTCGTATAAAATTTCTTCACAGCGGAAGTAAACCTCCAAGTGGGACTATCGGTACGACTCGGTTTACAGCCGAGGGCAGGCAGGACCACTATCTGATAATTTACAACAAGGCAAATATACGAAGGGTGACTCCCCGAGGGTTTCCCGACTATCCGAACGATGCCAATATTGTCGGAGCTTACAATGCCCGAAATTTCAGAACCCGCGACGAATTTGCTTCCCGTCTTGGGCACAGGCGTCCTTTTGAGTTTCAGGTGCGCTTGAAACCTGGAGCTCCAGGTGTAGCAGCCAATACCAATGCTGAACGCGATCTCTCGCTTTTTACATGGCATGCTCCCGAAGGCGGTGGTGGCAAGCGCGACGCATTGCCCGGTATTCAGTTGTTTAACTCCAGTTCACATCTTACGAATCTGACCGGCGGTAACACACCGTTTGCACTGGCTGGGGATCTGAACGCAACAGGGCCCAATGTGTCCGGCGCTCTTAGCAATTTTCAGGGGATATCGCGGGTGAGCCAAGGTAACTGGGATCACATCGTTGGGTCGAGCTTGACCAATACACAGGATGCCGGACTGAATGGGGAATTGACAGCTACTACAGCTCTCGGTCTCAGCGATCATCCTCTAGTTGGCAGTGATCTTACATGGCACTGATTTCCTGATAGAGCCGCTGTGTTCATCAGCAGCAGAGCGGCAATAGAAGTACTATCCATAATGAAAAATACAGACTCTGCATAGCAACCGAATCGGAATAATGTTATGAAACTTACGAACACGGACTTTCGCACCTTCTTCGAGCAAAATCCGAATGTAGATGTTCTCAATCATTCGCTGCTTCGGCGTGAAACGCTCGATGCGCTTAACTGGGAGGGGCTTAACCAGGAGGACACTCTCGATAGCCTGCGAACGTACCAACGCCTGCTGCGCTTATCTCCCGATGAAAGTGTAGCAACGCAGTTGCACAACGAAGGATTGCACTCGGCGCACCATATTGCTGCTATGAGTGAAGACCGCTTTGCTGCCACTTGGTCCGCCCGGCTAGATGGTGGCGACAGCGCTGCACGCCTCTTGCATCGCAGAGCCGTGGATGTGAAAAACCGCACTGCTCTTCTGTGGGCAAATGTTCGTGATCTCACAGCTTCACCGCATTATAACGCGACGCTTTTTGCCAATACCGATACGAGCCTTACCAGCTTCTATCAGTCGGTTCCTTCTTACGAAGATATGTTCGGCAGCATGGATTATTGCTCGTGCGAGCACTGCCGTTCTATTCTGAGCCCCGCAGCGTATTTTGTTGATTTGATGCGCCTTGCACAGGAATATATTACGGTGCCCAACCAGAGCACTATTCCGCCCGGGCTCACGCTGCAAGATCGCCGACCCGATCTGTTCACCATTCCATTGGACTGTAGCAATACCAATGATACTGTGTCGTTCCTGGAAATTGTCAACTCGGTAATGCTCGCTAAATTAGAAGCGGACCTCGAAACGGATGTTCTGCTGCTGATGGCAAATGCACCCTATCCATTTCGCTTGCCCTACCAGCATCCACTCGAACAGATACGCATCTACGTAGAGCACTTTAAGACCACGCTAGCGACTATCTACGCTGTGTACGACGTGGCTCCTTTTCAGGTGTCGCGCGAATCGCTGAAACTATCGCTTGAACAGTACCAGCTCGTGACAACACCGACGCCAACAGCTACTGCGCTAAGCGCCGACTATGGCGTGACAATTACAGATACAAATTTTGCAGACCTTGAAAAGGTGAGTGTATTTACTGCACGCACCGGGCTTACGCTGCCGCAATACCATTCGCTGATACAGCAAAATCTCAGCGAAGCGGAACTGGCTACAGGCAGTATCCCACACAGCTTTTTTATCAATAGCGTACTTCCAAACAACGACTATTTATACACCATCATCAACAATACGGACCCGAACAATCCCTACGAACAAACTATTAATCTCAACCTCCAGACGCTCGACACACTCAATCGGTTTATACGGTTTTCCTCGAAATTCTTATGGCCGTATGCCGAGGTCGATTGGGCAATGAAATCAGTAGGCGTCACTGCAATTGACCAGAATGCTATAGAAACGCTGGCGTCGATAAAACAATTGCGCGAACGCTTCAATGCTCCTGTGGATGTGCTGTGCAGTTTGTGGTCGGATATCAAAACTATTGGCGTGGGCTCGGGGCCTACACCTGAAGATTTGTTCGACCGTGTGTTCAACAATGCCCTGCTTATCGGCAACACACCGCCGTATCATCCATTGTACGCAGGCAATCCACTGTACACCGATGCTGTGCTCGCTTGGAAGCCCGGACAATCAGCACCGTCGGGGCAAACCGGAGAAATAGATTCTGCCATTCGCAGTAGGTTGACAGCTTCGCTTACTGTAAGCGACAACGACCTGACTCTTCTCGCCAATCAGGTAATGAGCATCGAAGGCATTACCAACGGCACGATTATGCTCACCGTTCCCGTGCTGTCGATATTCTACCGCCTGAGCCGGTTCGCGTCGCTTCTCGGCTTGAGTGTAGAAGAATATCTTCTTCTTCTCAACCTCATGGGCAAGCAGCAGACAACATCGATCAGCGATGTTGCAGAAATTACAGGCGTAGATGCGTGGATGGACGAGGCAGGTGTAGATGTGTACGAACTGCAATACGCTATTACCGGCGTGCCGAACAAGTATGTCAAAACCGGATACGCGCTTGCTGATATTCGCCCGTTTATGACGAGCTTGTGGTTGTCTTCTGCCGAATGGGCAGTGCAGACCAGCTCCTTCGCCAACGCAGATATCAATACCGCAGCATCTACGGAGATATACCGCCAGCTCGCTGCGCAGGAATTTATTGATGCGCGTGGCATTGTGCTGGGCAAGGACAGAACATTTACCGCGCTTTCTACCTTGGTGCGCTTGGTGCAAACATCGTTTATTACAACCGAAATTACGCCGACTCAGTCGGCAGATACCTATACCCAGCTTATCGCCAACTCGGTGCTGAACGCAGAGGGGTATCTCTCTTTTACCTTTAATGATAAGACCGATCTGTCGTACCTGTTTGTAGGCGATTCCAACCAAGCGGGTAAAACAGAAGATGTACGCACAATGCTTCTGCGGATAAGTGATTTGCAGGAGCTCATCGCCGTGCGGCCCGATTCGTTTATCAGCGATATTATTAGCGAAGCTGAATCGGTAGAGGTTTTTGACGAACTCGAAGCCAATGCGATTATCAATGCCGAGGGTATTCTCTCTGCTGCCTTCAACAGCTCTACTGATCTTTCTTTCCTGCTGCCGGGCGCAGAAAACCGCGAGACAAAAATTGCTTATGTACAGGGTATCTTGCTCCAGGTAAGAAGAAATATCCTCTACATCGAGAGTTCGCTATCGCAGCTTCTCACTCTGCAAACAAATGGGCTTACGGGATCGCTGGCAAACTTTTTTGTCACCGACATGCCGATGATGGCCTCCCTCATTGATTTTGCTTCGGTTGTTACTGGCACGACAGATGTCGTTGCTCTGTTCCTTACGCTGATACCCGAAGGCGAGCCGACGCCAGAAGCCATTGTCGAGTTCTTTGCAGTGCTGGCCTACCTGCTGTTTGTTGCGCGGCTGCTTACGCTCACAGCAAGCGATATGGACAGCATCATAGACAACCCGGCGAGCTACGGCATGAGCCCGGTGGGGCAGGGGTTCCGCTTTAGCATGGAGAACCTGATAACGCTGTACACATTCCGCGTGCTCGTAGCTGAATTCGACAATGCCGACAAAGAGCTTATAGCATACTTTATGATGCCGAATGACGCCGACTGTGCCACAGGTGCAAAGAGCGCAGCACTGGCGGCGATAAGCGGATGGAGCCGAGACCAGATATGTACAATCAGCCAAGTATTCTGGCCGGATGGAGCTGCCGACACAGTTGCTGATGTAGCGTGGCTGAACAAAGCTTTTAACCTCGCTGAGAAAATGGGCGTGGATGTGTACTTCATGCTGCGCCTTATCAGCCTCAACGACATGCCAGCTACAGCGGGGGACAACTGGGAGCTGTACAATGCAATGGCGCAGATTATGCTCGATGCTGTGAATGCCCGCTACGATGATGAGGAATGGAAAGAAGTGTACGACGAGCTCAGCGGCGTACTTAACGCTAATTTACGCAATGCGCTGATGGGCTATCTGATATGGCATCTCAACGCAGCATACCCGGAGCTACAGACCCCGCAGGATCTTTATCAATTTCTGCTTATCGATGTAGAGATGAGCGGTTGTGCACGGATATCACCCATCAAGCAGGGAATTGGCAGTGTGCAGCTCTATATGCAACGCAGCCGAATGAACCTTGAGCCCGGCGTTGAGATACCTGCAACCTTCCAAGAAGTGTGGTGGGATTGGATGGCGAACTACCGCATCTGGGAAGCGAACCGCAAAGTGTATCTCTATCCAGAAATGTATTTGGAGCCTTCGCTACGCCATAATAAAACTCCGCTGTTCCGCGAGCTGGAAGACGAACTGCTCCAAGGTGATATCAATGAGGAAAGCGTAACACGTGCTTATCTGAATTATTTCGATAAATTTTCCCAACTGGCAAAGCTCGATATTGTAGGCAGCTACTACCAGACAGTCAACGATCCTGAATACGGGGAAGTCGATTCACTGTATCTGTTCGGCAGCACAGGCACCGAGCCACATATGTACTACTATCGCACAGTGATTATCGACAAGACAACAAAAAACGTCCTGTACTGGTCGCCGTGGGAAGAGCTTAATATTAGTATCAAATCGCCCTATGTAACACCGGTGTATGTGTTTGATAGGTTGTTCCTGTTCTGGGTGGAAACTGATCAGATTACAAACTCTACCTTCAGCAATGGTACATCCAGCGACGAGGTGACTTACAAAGCGTCGATCCGCTATTCATTCTACAATTTCAACAGAGAATGGCTTCAGCCCCAGACATTGGTCGACGACCTGGTAACGTACTTTTATCCCGATCCCTATATCAGCAAGCTGACGAGTTATGTGAATTCCATGAATCTCAATCTTGCTAATGGAAATGTATTCTGGAATAAGGTATATGCGATTCCAATGTATGCAGGCAATGCCGACGACGAGAAGCTGATGATTGTGTTCGGCGATGTTCCCAATCTTCCTTCCGCAGCTTCGCCACCCGAAGCGCCGACACCTACGGGCAATAGCGATCTCGATACGTTCAACGCTATGCTTTACAATTCTATTTCCCGCGCTGTGGAAGCTACTGGCAATGGTCTGCGCGGCTATACTTCGGTTGTGCCGGGTATGACGGTGTCTAATCGCCTTGTCGTAGATCGCACGAATCTTATTCTGCAAAACTACAATACGATTTCTGGGTCGCCGCAGCCGTATCGTGGTACATTAGATGCCGACAATACCACGATCAATGTACAGCAGACCAACAACGCACTGTACGACAACTACATGGGCGATGTAGAATCGCGTTTGTGGCTTATTTCTCCGTCCAATCCCAGTACAACGCCGCTCGGCTTGCTCTCGAATATATCGAAGCAAAATGCAGGATTGCAGATGGTGAAAAACCTGCCGGGATGGTTTATGTTCGACAATGGCGACGAATCATTTCTCGTGCAGTCGCAGGAAGCAGGACTCAAGCAAATTACCGATACTCTTATCATCAATTACGACCTGTCCTCGACTGATGAGACCGATTTGCTCGCGGGAAAATACACTGATACACCGGGTACATTTGGCAGTTTTCCATTCCGCTTTATACGGCTTACAACTAATACAATCGTGCAGCTTAGCCGTACACTGCTCACTCAGGGAATTGACGGGCTGCTCACTCTGCAATCGCAGGAAACGCCCGAGCTGCCGTTCAGCCGGTTTAACCCAACTGCTTCGGTAATACCGCCTGCCAGTGATAAATTGGATTTCAGCGGCGCTTATGGGCAATACTTCTGGGAAGTGTTTTTCTATATTCCATTTCTCGTTGCCGACAGGCTCAACGCAAGCCAACGGTTCGAGGAAGCTCAGCGGTGGTATGAGTATATCTTTAATCCTACAGTGCGTCCCGAGGTCGTTGTAGAAGGATCGAACCCTTCCGACCGCTACTGGCAATTTCTCCCTCTGCGGAATATCACAGTGGAGAGCATGGAAGATATACTTACTGATCCGGTACAGATAGCGGTGTATAACAACGATCCGTTCGATCCCGATGCGATTGCCCACCTGCGTCCTTCGGCTTTCCAGAAGGCAATCGTAATGAAGTACATAGACAACCTCATCGACTGGGGCGATCAGCTTTTCAGCCGCGACACATGGGAGACGCTGATAGAAGCGACGATGCTGTATGTCCTTGCACAGGATTTGCTCGGCCAGAGACCAAAAATGGTGGATGTATGTGAGCAGGAAGCGACGAGCGATTTCCAAGATATTCTCGATACCTATGGCGACGACATACCTCAGTTTCTGATTAATCTGGAAAATGCACTACCTGCTCCAAACGATTCGCTGATGTTGCAGAACAAGCCTTACAATGATATAGAAGGATATTTCTGTGTAGGTGAAAACGCGGGCTTTGCCGAATACTGGGATCGCATTGAAGACCGGCTGTTCAAGATACGCCACTGCATGAACATCGACGGTGTTGAGCGCCAGTTGCCGCTGTTCGAGCCGCCGGTTGATCCGCGCTATTTAGTAGCTGCAACTGCCTCGGGCACAGATATTACAAAAGTGGCTTCGTACATCGAACCACCAGTGCCCAACTACCGATTTTCTGTTGTCCTGGACCGAGCAAAGTCAATCACGGCGTCGCTCATCCAGCTCGGCGCGAGTTTGCTGGGTGCATTGGAAAGAAAGGATAATGAGGAACTCGCGTTGCTGAATATCACGCAGGAGAAGACCATCCTTACCATGACGCAGAAAGTAAAGGAATTGCAGGTACAAGAGGCCATAGATTCTACGGCTGCATTGCAAGAAGGCCGCCAAAGCGCGCAGATGCGCTACCAGTTCTACACGGGGCTCATTACTGTGGGGCTTTCCCCCGCCGAGCTGCTGAACATCCAGTCGATGATCATTGGCAATGTGCTGAGCATGGCTGGCGGCGTGATGAAAATGGCAGCGTCTATCTCGTATTTAATTCCCAATGCTGGGTCGCCGTTTGCTATGACCTACGGCGGGCGTGAAGTCGGTTCGAGCCTCGATGCCGTCGGTTCGTATTTCGACCTGCTTGCCAGCTTCCAGAGCTTTATTGGCTCCATGAGCCTGACCATGGCGGGCTACCAGCGCCGGGAGCAGGACTGGAAACTCCAGCAGAGCCTTGCAGACTACGATGTGAAGCAGCTCGATTACCAGATTATGGCATCGCGTATTCGCGAAGATATTGCCAAGCGCGAGTACGACATCAACCAGCGCTCGATAGACAATGCTACGCAAACTGAGGAGTTTCTGCGCGGCAAGTTTACCAACCGCGATCTGTATCAATGGATGGCAAGCCGGTTGTCGACAGTGTATTTCCAGACATACAAGATTGCTCTGGATCTCGCTCTAACGGCGCAAAAAGCATACCAGTACGAGCGCGACAGCGAAGAGCCATTTATCGATATGAGCTACTGGGACAGCTTGAAGAGAGGACTGCTATCAGGCGAATCGCTGATGCTGAGCTTGCAGCAAATGGAAAGCGCTTATGCCTCGGGAAACAGCCGCCGCTTGGAGATACGCAAGTCGATTTCACTCTTGCAAATCGACCCGAAGGCAGTGCTGGACCTGCGCAACGATGGCGTGTGCTACTTTGAGTTCAGCGAAAAGCTGTTCGATATGGATTACCCCGGACATTATACGCGCAAGATCAAATCGGTGTCGGTGTTTTTGCCCGCTGTCGTGGGGCCGTACCAGAATATTCATGCTACGCTTACACAGCTTGGCAACCGGGTAATTATGAAGCCAAATCTGAACGCTGTAAACTTCTTGCTCGGTGGCGAGGGCGCTACCGAACCGCAGGTAAACGTGCTGCGCACGAATTGGCGCTCACAGCAGCAAATTGCTCTGTCGACAGGTGTAGACGACAGCGGTATGTTCGAGCTGAATTTCTCCGACGAGCGTTATCTGCCGTTTGAAGGCACAGGTGCTGTTTCTCTGTGGGAACTGCGTATGCCGAAGGAGAACAACCGCATTAACTTCGAAAGTATTACCGATGTGATTATCGTACTGAACTATACTGCCCGCTCTGGCGGTACCGCCTTTCGGTCGGCTGTAGCACAACTGCCGCCGCTGAGCGAGTACTCGGGCTATACGACGCTTACGCTTGCCCAGGAATTCTCCACAGCGTGGTTTGCATTTATGCACCCGCAGTCCACAGCTCTTGAGCAGGTACTATCGTTTGCCGTGCGCCCGGCGATGTTCCCGGCTGGGCTGTCGGACATCCAGGCCGCAGACATCTACATACAGATCGAGACTGCTCCTGGTATCAGTGTAACAGGAACGCTGAAGCTGGCAGTGCATATTACGGCGACAACAGTAGACCTCGTATTTACCGACAAGGACGCGGCAAGCGCCGCAGTACCCGCTGGTACAGAGCTGTTTGGCGAGTGGTCGATAGTAGCAAAGAAAACCGATATACCTCTATCGCTTCAGGATAGCGATGGATTTTTGGATCCTGTGAAAGTACTGAACATGTGGCTCATTATTACTTACGATGCCTCACCGGTAAAGGCATCATCTACTGTTCGGGTAAAAGTATTGCCGAATGGTCGGGGAATCGTTCGCCGGTAATTTTATCATTAATGGAGGAATCATGGCAAAAGATTGTACGTCTGCACATTGTAGTGCTCAGCAGGGGAATGTCAACGACATTTGTAAAGAAGAAGGATGGCCGGTCGGCCACAAAGTGCTAGTGTGCGATACCACAGGCTATTGCTGCAACTGTACGTGTTCGTGCGCCGATTTTGGTACACCCGTGCAGGTGTCTGCACACGACTACAAAGCAATTGAGCAGGTATTAGTCACCGAGTCGGTGTATGCAGCCGGCACGAATCTGCAATGGTCCGAAGTAGTTGTGGAATTCAGCAATGGCACCGATGCCAACGCAGTGACGCCGGGAGTGTACGAAATCGGATATGGTGATAGCCTGACAATAGTTGTAACACCCAGCCATCTGTTTCTGATGCCGAATGGCAAGCTGAAACGCGCCGATAGGCTTGTGCCGCAGCAGGATGTACTTATGACACCCACAGGTGCTACTACACCGGTCGTAAGCGTGGCAATTGTTACATCTACCAAAGGGATGCACTACATAGCAACAAGTACATCGAAGCCTACATCGCTCGACAATCACCTGCTCAATCTTCATGGTGTTGTCTGTGCTGATTACGCAGTAGAATTGTACCAAGATGAGCTGCCGCAGTATATGGATATTAGCCAGTCACTAGTGGTGGGCTCTGCGGAATACCGCGCGCGATTCCCTCATGCAATGGGCGCCGTGCCTACTTTGGCACTGGGAAACCTACAAAAGGGGGTACATACCTCCGAGCATTGGCCGCATACCGTGCTCAACGCGGTGATAGAAATACCGGCGAACGCGTCGCGATTCGTTACAACGGAACAGGCGGAGGAGATCCGCAGCTTCGTGCCCAAGCATCCGTACAGCGACACGAACGTCATTGCAAATGTGGAGTATCTGTTCACTATCTACAAAGCGTTCTACCCGGAAGTAACATTCATTCTGGATTGGCACAACAGCAACGGAAACGCTTTCGCCATTAGGCTGGATGGCCAGCCATACGTCATTGTGCAGGGTGGTCTGGCGCGTGTGAAAGCTCTCGACCTCCAAGGTCTGAGCATTGTCATTGCTCATGAGCTCGGACATCTCTACGGTGGTGAGCCCGCTGGGGTTGATGGCTATAGCTGCGAAGGACAGTCGGACTTCTACGGTGTGCGAATTGTGATGCGTAAAGTGTGGTACGATACACTGTATGCAGAAATGGTGTTCCCGGGTATCGATCAGATCGAAGAGCTGTTTAACCTGCTCAGTAATGTGGGAACTTCTGGTATCGGTTGTGTAACACCTACATTAGAATGCCGCATTGTAACGCTGCGCGCAGGCGCGACGTCGCAGTATCTGCCAGCTTGTGCAGGTGGCCCCGTTGTCGACTATCTGGAAGTAACAGGAGCAACACGCGAGGAGACCGGTGTCGTCCTTGTGAAGTTTAATGTGAATGTGCTGGAAAGCACTGCTGAGAATGTCGGTAACTACAAGCTCGATCCCACTGTGGCGATTACCTCTGCAACAGTCGACCCGACCAACAAATCGGTTGTTCGTCTGTCGGTTGAGCTCGATCCCACTGTGTACTATAAGCTCACAGTATCTAATGTTCTAAGCGAAGTCGGCGAGCCCCTGAACCCGCAGAAAAGCACTGCTAATTTGCCCGCTGAAATAACCGCATAATTGCATACCAGCTACAGCAGGCCGCGTTGTGTGCGGCCTGCTGTGGTGTTGGTGTGAGAGTATAATTCACGGAACTCTCTCTGGCCCGGTCGATAGATACAGGGCTGGTTGTTATACACAAAGGAAATCTCCATGAATAACTGTGCAGAAGCGAAATGTTTAGACCTGCGCGACAAAATTAATCAGATATGCAGAAGCAATGGGTGGCCGCCGGGGCACCTTGTGCTGGTGTGCGATTCCTCGGGCAATTGCTGCAATTGCGCCTGCTATTCTTCTACGGCCAGAGAGCAGAATGCCGAAACTCTCGATGTGCAAGATTGCCCCACCGAATTAGCATACTCAATACAGGGGCATATCGACCGCGCCTGCGAAGAGCTGGGTACCGATAGCGTTATCGTTGCATTTACTGATGGCACTGCCTACAGATGTTATAAGCTATAGATATAGGAGGAACCATGGCAACACTCGAAGCATTTGACCCCGCCCAGCCGATAGAAGTGAGCTGTAGGAAGTTCGGCGAATTTCTGGGCTTGAATACTCCCGTAAGCCCTGAAGTGCTGCTGGGTGCTATTGCAGACCCACTCTACGCACACCATCTCATGGTAAGCCGCTCTACTCCGGTATTTCTCGAACATTTACTTACGCATCCGCCCGCGCCTAAAGGCACAGGGCAGACACTGCCCGGGAGTACTGTCAGCTCTGTAGCAGAGCCAGAAGCTGCCGCTGTAGGCGAACAACAACACGCCGAGTTGTCGAATGCTGAATTGCTGAAAAAAGCGGCGACAGCAGTATGGAGATGGAGCCGGACGGGATTTTCCGAAGTAGACGACGAGACGTATAAACGGCGGTTGGCTGCCTGCGCTGCATGCGAGCACATTCAAGACCCACCTTCCAAGCTGCTTTATCGCCTTGCTACGACAAGCGCTGTCGACCGCAAAATATGCGGTATGTGTGGCTGTGTTGTCACCCGCAAAGCAAAGATCCCTTCAGAGCGTTGCCCGGCTGCTCATGTGAGCGATCCTTCGCTCAATCGTTGGGGCGAGCCTATGGCAACTAAGCAAGCACATGCAGAAGCCCAAAGTACTGCTCTTGTCTAATTCACATTTATTTTTTCTTCATGTATTGGAAATAGTGTATGGCCGAATCAGAATCTCGCAAAATTACTGGCGGCGAACTCGGTGCCGCGCAAGAATCATTAGAGCACGCGTGCAAAGCAGCGGGCTTGTCGGCAGGCGACCCCATCGTTGTGTCGTGGCAGGGCGATGCCTATATCTATCATTGCGAAGGAACTGTAACTGGTGATGTCGAGACCACTCAGTATCCGAACTGCCAGCTATCAGAGTGCGAAAGATATCGGGCTCAGATACAAGAAATATGTAAAAATGAGAGCTGGCCTCCGGGGCAACCCATCCTGGTTTGTAACGCAAATGGCGAGTGCTGCTACTGCTACTGCCGGTAGTGTACTTTATTGACGAGAAGCGGGGAATGAGCACTTCGGCCTTCGCTCCTGTGGTTCGGGTTATCGTAAGCTCGTCCTCGCACCGTTCCTACGGTAACAAATGCGAAGACGTCGCACCGCGCCGCATGGCTGTTCGCGCCCAACCGCGACTGTAGGTAGCCCCGATTGTACAACGCCGCTTGTGCTATCGGCTCTACAGCACTGAACCGGATGCAAGTAGCCTCTATTCCTACAAAAATCGGCGTAAAATCAGGGTTTCCCCTATAGTGAAATCAGACAACTTCCGATAGTGCGCTGGCTGCATAAACTGTAAATTTGTACAGGTTTACTTGCGAGCCGCCACAGCGATGATTGAAAAATCGGTTCGGTAAAAGCGCAGTGCACAGTGCAGATCAGGCCCGTTGTAGTGAGGACTGTCAGCGGGCCTGATGCACTGCCTTTACTGGAAGACTTCCCTTCTGTATCTTTCTGTATTCCCGATCTTCTTTATACTCTTGCTGTAAGCCATGTCTTGCTGCGCATTGCTGTGTAGGCGATAGCCGCAAAGCACACATACCCCGTGAGAATACCCCACCAAAGCCCTTGCTCGTGCATAGATGTTTGGTGCGAAAGCACATAGGCAAGGGGCAGCATAATACCGAGCATCGACCCCGCAACAATAAGCATACTGCGAAATGCTGCGCCTGCGCCGCTTATCACACGTGTGGCAATGATTCCGCTGGCAAACAGCGGATAGCTGAAAATAACTACATGCAGGTACGATACTATTTCGGCTACGACGACGGGGTCGTTGGGAGAAAAAATTAGGGCGAAATCTTCAGCCAGAAAATACATGGCAATACCGAGTACACCGATGCCTAACGAGAGCTGGCGCACAGCAGTATTGTAGAACTGGAATATCCTGTCGATTTTCTTCGCCCCGAGGTGTTGGCCGGTAATAATCTCAATAGCAACACCCACCGCAAAGATGGGCATAAACACAAAGAAGTCTACGCGGATACCAATGGTGTATGCTGCTGCGATGCTCGTGCCGATAGCATTGGCAAAGTACAGAATAGACATACGGGAGATACTCACCGAAAACATCTGAAGCGACGCAGGTATGCCGAGCCGGATAATAGATTTGATAATCGTGAAATCCATGCGCGGCAGTTTGCGTTCGAGTTTCATTCCCGTCCATCCTTTCAGCATGGCCACAATAGCGAGAATTGCACCTGTAAGCTGTGCAGTCGCTGTAGACACACCCGCACCGGCCACGCCCATGGCCGGGATAGGACCCCAACCGAAAATAAGCAGCGGATCGAGCATGATATTGATAACTACAGTCATCAGCATGATCTTCATGGCGAATACCGAGTTGCCCGTAGAGCGGATAATAGCATTTACCAAAAACAGCACAAAGACGCCCGGCACGCCGAACAGCATCACAGACATAAAGGAATGCGCGAGATGGTAGGTCTCGCCCGAAAGCTGAAGCGCTGTGAGGATGGAAGGCAGCAGCACCATCAGCAGCAGGGTGATAACCACAGATACCAGCAGCACAAAGAGAATCGCCTGCCGCGTCACTTCCTCGGCGGCATTGCGATTGCCCTCGCCAATGCGCCGAGCGATGATAATACTCGCGCCAATAGAGAAACCACTGCCGAGATTAAAAATGAAAAAATTAATCTGCTCACTGAAGCCAATAGCCGTAATTGCCGAGGAGCCGAGCTTCCCCACAAAGTACATATTCACCCATGAATACAGAGAGTGAACAAAGAATCCGAGCATCAACGGTAGGGCAAATTTCCACAGCGTAGCAGTTACCGGCCCTTCGAGAATATCGTTCGATGATGGAGCTTTGTGCGAGTGAGTAGGCTGGCTCGTATCGGCGTCAATAGCTTCGCCTGTGTTCTGTTCCAATCGATCATTCATCTTCTTGACCCGATAGTAATGCGTAAGACCTTCATGCTGCATAAAACAGCCCATATGTAATTCGAGCAGGACGGGGAAGACGGAGAACAAAAGGGTTTGTTGGATGATTACGAAAATTTTTTACGCCTACATGCAAGTCGGCAGTTGGCATTTTAGTAAGTTTGCGCGCAGTGTACTACCCATGCTGTTTTACCGGTGATACGTAATGAGCCAGGATCTTGTGCAGACAATTTTTTCAACAGCTATTATTATTTATATCGTGCGTAGCCTTCTCTTTGGCTACGGGGCTTTTCTGGAGCGCAGCCGGAGCCGTCGCTCGCTGCCGTCGGCAAGCATGCCCACTGTATCAGTTGTTATTCCCGCGCGCAACGAAGAGCATAATATCGAGCAGTGCGTGCGTTCGGTAATGGCCAACACCTATGCCGGAACATACGAGGTCGTGGTAGTCAACGACCGCTCGACCGACCGCACTGGAGCAATCCTTGCGGAGCTCTGCCGCGAATTCCCATCGCTTATCGTGCACAATACCGTCGAAGCAGCTCCCGATGAAGTGCTGCGAGGCAAGCCGCGCGCGCTCGATCAGGGCATAGCTGTGTCGCGAGGGGAAGTGGTGATGATGACCGATGCCGATTGTATCGTGGAGCCCGGCTGGATACAGACTATTGCAGGGCTGTTTAGCGATCCGCGCACCGGGCTGGTACCGTCGTTCACTGTGATCGAAGGCCGTAGCTTGTTCGAGAAATTTCAGGCGCTCGAATGGATATTCAACCACACATTGGCGAGTGCGGGGGTAGGGCTACGCCAGCCATTGGGCTGCTTTGGCAATAATCTTTCCATGCGTCGCAGTGTGTACGACGAGCTCGGTGGCTATCGCTCGATACAGTTTTCTGTTACAGAAGACCTCGCTTTGCTTCAGGCTGTAGCTGCTACCACGTGGAGCATTCGCTATCCATGTAGCTATGCGGGGCGCGTGGTTACTCTTCCTGTGAAGAGCTTTAGTTCGTTTGTTCGCCAGCATCAGCGCTGGACAAAGGGCGGTCAGGCTTTAGGCTGGCGCGCCGCGATTTTCGTGATATCTTCTGCTTCGCTCTGGCTGGCAATGGCTACGGCCATAGTGGCAGGGCAATGGCAGTGGCTGGCAATTCTCCTCGCCGGGCGTATCTTTCTGGATTTCCTCGTTATTTTGCCTTCACTTCGCATTCTCCGCGTAAGCAGCCTGCAGTTGTACTTTCCAATTGCCGTTCCCTTCCTTATGCTTATTGAGCTTGTCATTCCCTTTTTCTTGCTCAAGCGCTCTGTGGTCTGGAAAGGCCAGACCTTCCGGTAGCAGCCTTGCCGCAGCATTGCACGTGTTGTATTTTTGATTATTGGCTGCTTCTGTTAAATTGAGGGCTGTCTGTAGCAAGCGCCATGCTGTAGAACCAGCCGCTGAGCACAGCTCTATGCCATAGAGGTTATTTAAAGTTCAGTCTCTGCTCTTGCGCTTGGCCTCCGCACCGCGCAGCACAACTGCCGCGTGGTAGTTCTGCCCGTCGTTCGCGTATTGTTCTGGCAGTATGCGGTATAGTACTGTGGTTTTCGTAAGAACAATGCGCGGATGAAGTAGCTTGGGGTGCCAGTAACGGCGCACATACTGCAAACTTCAGACAACTTTATATTGATTTGATAGGGAGGATTATGCATCCTGAAATGTTCTTTGTGATGGTAGGCGGGATAATTGTTGCAGGCTTTCTCGGTAATCTCCTGTTCCGGTTTGCCAAAATCCCGTCGGTACTGCTGCTGATGGTGATAGGTATTCTGCTGGGGCCAGTGTTTCACATTGTGCAAAGCGATCTATTGTTCGACTTTGCGCCCTACTTTGGTACTGTTGCGCTTATCATCATTCTCTTTGAAGGCGGCCTTGATCTAGAGATAGAAACAGTTGTTCGGCAGTTCGGCAAAGCCATTTTGCTTACCATTCTCGTATTTCTCCTTACGTTTGTGGCGGTGACTGCTATTGGGAGCCTTGTTATTGGGCTTCCACTGCTACAGTCGCTTATGCTCGGTGCGATTGTGGGAGGTACCAGCCCGGCGATTATTATTCCCGTTGTCTCCAAGCTCAATGTTCGCAATCATGTAAAGACACTGCTCAGCCTTGAGCCTGCGCTTGCCGACGTACTTATTATCGTGGCAGTTGTTATCTGTATCGGTATTTTCCAGACGCAGTCTGCCGATCCCGTAGGTATTGTTGTCGACATCGTACAGTCCTTCACCGTGGCCATCGGCATTGCGGTTGTTATGGGAGTAGTCTGGGCGCGGTTTATCGCCAGCCTAAGCGGTGAATCGCTTTCTTATATGCTCACGCTTGGGTTCCTGTTTCTGCTGTATTTTATCGTGGAGCATTTCAAGGGCAGTGGTGCTATTGCCGTGCTTTTCTTTGGTGTTGTCTTGGCAAATATGGGCACCATTGCTCAGCGCTTTCGCGGGCCATTGCACAAACTGCTCGGCATCAGAGTTGACGCTGCAAAATACGCCCTCGACGCATTTGTGCACAATATCACTATCGAACTCTCCTTTCTCGTGCGCACGTTCTTTTTTGTGTTTCTCGGTCTGCTGTTCTCGTTTGATACTCTTACATCTACTGTGGGTCTCCACATTGCGGTCATTGTAGGGGCTTGCTTGCTGGCGCGGTTTGTAGGTGCACAGACATTTCTCACACTTAATAAAAAAGAATATTCGCCGGGAGAGCGGCTTACCGTGCACGCGATGGCTCCACGTGGTCTTGCAACCGCAGCGATGGCCTTTGCGCCAATTAACGCCGCAGTGCCCAGTACTGAACTGTTCCCGATGTACGCTCTCGCGGTTATTGGTCTTACCAGCCTTTCTATGACGGGTATGGTAGCCGTAGCAGCACGCAAAACACTGCTGCCTGTGCAGGAGAGCAGCGAAGCCTCCGAAGAGGGCGAAACGGCCACGGACGCCGATTCAAGCAATGCCCATATGGCGATGCCTACAACAGCCGAAGTAGAGCAAGAGGAGGAGCTAATTGCAGAGAGTAAAGCCGATATCCGGCAGCCCAGCGAGCCAGAGGACCCTCGCACGTTTCGCGAGAGGCTTGTAGCATGGCTGTTTATCAGCGAGTTCAGATTTAGAGAACTCGACCATTTTGCAGTGCGGAGCACAGGCATTTTTGACCTGCTCTACTGGCTGCAAACATTTGGTGCTGCTGCTGTTGCCGCGCTCGGCATTGTGATGGACAACGCCATCATCATATTTGCTGGTATGCTCTTTGCACCAGTAGCCGCAGTGATCAATACCGCCAGCGTGTCGCTGACAACCGGCGATATCTACATCTTTCTGAAAAGCGTTCTGAAGTTCTTGCTTACGTGTGCAGCCGTAGTGCTGACAAGCGCTATCGTGGCGTTGCTAGTACCATTTGCTGGTGTGCCGGGGGTGGTTGCACAGCAAACGCAGCCTACTGTGCTCGATTTTGCTCTCGCTCTGATTGTCGGTGTACTTCTGCCTGTAGCCATCCTGCGCGGCAGGTCGTTAGAGATATTTTCGATTGCGCCTATAGCTGCGTTTCTCGTACTTCCACCGCTTGCAATTGTGGGCTATGGGCTCGGTTCCGATAGCAGTACAATGCAGATCATCAGTGGTGGCTTGCTGTCGTTTAGCGCACATATTACGGCGCTGCTTATCAGTTCTGTGCTTACTCTACTCGCCTTTGGCGTTACCCGCCACAGCGCTATTACTTTTGTGGAAGAATGGAAGCAGCGGGAGCTGTCGGGTGGGTTTATGCGCGCGCTGCTTACTAAAAAATATATTGCCCGGCTGCTCCAGACAACGGGCACAGTGCGCTCCCGACTTGTCGTGCTTATGGTGTTTTCACTCGTGCTTTTTATTCCACTCGTGACCTCCATCAACGAGGTGTCGCAGGGCTACAAGGTGCGGCAGGCCGTCATGCGGCATTCAAAAATATTCGAGCAAAACTCTCGGTCGTCCATCCTGTCGGTGGATGTCGATTTCAACAATCGGTTAGTGGCAACGCGGATTCGCGTAGCTACGAATACGTTCTATACCGATGCAGATATTGAACAGTTTGAGAATACAGTGGAAAAAGAGCTGGGTTTTCCAACAAAGCTCACATTAGTGCAGAGCTATGGCGATATCGGTGCAGCGCGCAAGATGGCTGCTCTGTCGAGTACACGAGCAGAGCCAGAAACATTTCGCCAGCGCCTGTCCTATCTCGCCGGAGATGCAAAGAAAGCAGTGGCCTCTGTTCCCAATCTGGTAGGCATCAATATCTTGGGAGCAAGTGTGCAGTTCCCGCATAATGCTCCCCCACAGGTGCTTGTGGAGTATCTCGCGTTTGATGAGGTAGACAGCAATCTTGCGCTTATGCTGCGCAGTCGCATTGCCGAAAATCTCGGTATTAGCGAGCGCGAAGTAATAGTGTCGTGGGTTCCTTCAGAGTATTCCGGTAATAGCATAGAACTCACTGAGCTAACAGGCCCCGGTGGCAGAATGAACGCCGCCGAAGTGATAGACCGCTTTGGCAATTTGTCGGGTACGATCCTGCTGCCAAAACGCGCGCGCCGCGATTCTATGCTGCCTCGTGTTGTGGAGCAGCTTCGCAGCCAGCGCGCCGTGCTCGGCGATACTGTTCGCTTCCAGTACACACAGGGCGAAAGCGAAATGTTGAGGATTAGATTCCGCTAATATGTGCGTTGTGGCAACCTTATGGTAGTACGGTAGTTCAAGGAACAACGCACATTCTCAACTTTTGTAATTGGATCATTGAGACTATGAAGAAGTTCACGTGTATCTTCCGCGCGGCGATGGCCGTATCGCTGCTGCTATTGGCCACAGTCTCGCTCTCGGCGCAAGGGCCGCGAAACAAAGATTTTGGATTTGGTATTATTCTCGGTGAGCCCACCGGAGGTACCGTAAAGTTCTGGCTGAATAGAGAAAATGCTATTACGGCGAGCATTGGTGCTTCCTACTTTGGCTCTCCGCGTATTGGAGGCGATTATCTGTGGCATTTCAACGCGTTTAATTCGTCGGTTGTAAAGCTGTATGCAGGGCCGGGTGTCGCTCTCGGTTTTGGCGAAGGCAAGGGCTTTTGGTATAAGGAAGGAAAAAATAAATTTTTTGTTCGGGAAGGAAGCGACTTGGGATTTGCTTTTCGCGGTATCTTTGGTGTGAATATTGTGCCGAATAATACGCCGCTGGAAATCTTCTTTGAGCTCGGTCCGCTTGTGGGTGTGTCACCCGCTTTTGGCTCTGCATTTGATGCCGCCGTGGGCGTGAGGTTCTATCCGTAGCAGAAGCCAGCGTATTGCTGTGGTAAGGTGTGCGCTTCGGCCTCTGTCCGTATAGTGGTCGCTGCACCGCGCAGCACATCTGCCTCGTGGTTTTCTTTCCGTTGTTCGCGTATTTTTTACCGTAGGAACAGTGCGAAGACGAGCCTGCGATCAATAGAAATAGCAAGGGTTGTATGCGATAGTAGACCAGTAGATTGGTCGAACATGTGCAAGCATGTAGGAACAGAGAAGCTGTTGCAGAGCAAAAATGGTTATGCTTGACAAAAATGTTAGGGAGAACATCCACGTGAGTACGCAGCCGCCAGTCGTTGCGCTGATGACTGATTTCGGTACAAAAGATATCTATGTAGGGGCGATGAAGGGTGTAATCCTCGGCATTGCCCCTCGTTGCGTTATTGCTGATCTCACCCACGATATTGCGCCGCAGAATATTGCGGGCGCGTGCTGGCAGCTCGCTTCTGCGTATGCGTTTTTTCCGGCGTCGACGCTCTTCTGCTGCGTTGTCGATCCCGGTGTGGGGTCCCATCGAAAAGCTGTGGCCGTGCGCACGGAGAACTATATATTTGTTGCGCCCGACAACGGCTTGCTTACGTTAGTGTTGCGCGCATCTCCCGCTGTAGAATGCGTGCAGCTCGACAACCCGGCGATGCGCTTGCCCGTGGTGTCGTCTACATTTCATGGGCGGGACGTGTTTGCCCCGGCTGTAGCTCATCTGGCGGCGGGCGTGCCTTTGCGCGAACTCGGCAGCCCTGTGGCGGTCAGTGATCTCGTAGAGCTTTCGGATATCGACCCCGTTTGCACACAGGAAGGATGGAGGGGCGTTGTCATCGGGGAAGATCATTTTGGCAATGTTATGACGAACATTGCGGCATCTCATCTCGAAGATGTTGAGCAGATTCTCGCAGGCGATCTTGTTGTGCACAGGCTTTCGCGCACCTTCGCCGATAGTGCAGAGGGAGAAATTGTAGCCTATATCGGCAGCGCAGGATACTTGGAAATAGGAGTGAATAAAGGGAATGCAGCACAGGCGTGGAAGCTGAAGCCAGGAGCCGTTGTGCGTGTAATTGTAGGTCGGTAGACGCGTTGTAACTTTTGCCCATACCTGCCGTTCCACCATGCCGTTGCTTTTTTTTTTCATATTCCCGATTCCCAGAGAGAGGTCCTATGAAGTACCTTGTTCCTGCTTTTGTCTGTATTTGTTCACTCTTTATCAGTGGATGTAATGGTATGTCTATGTTTGATGGTTCGGTGCGCGGCAGCGGTGTCGAAAAAACCGAAGAGCGGAAGACCGGCGATTTTACTGCTATCGACATAAGCGGTGCTTATGAGCTCAATGTTGCCTGTGGTAAAACAACATCGGTAGTGATAAGCGGCGACGACAACATTGTGCCAATGATAAAAACAGAAGTGAAGAGCGGTACGCTGTATGTCTCGCACGAAGGGAGTATCAACCAGAGTAAGAAAATTATTGTTACTGTCACAATGCCCGACCTTCGCTCGGTCTCCTCTTCCGGGGCGTCGGATATTATGGTTGAAAATATAAGCAACGACGCATTTGCCGTAGATGTAAGTGGTGCGGGAAGCGTGGAAGCGCGGGGCAGCACAGGCTTGCTGACTATCGACCTATCGGGCGCGACTGATGTAATTACAAAAGAACTTCAGGCCAAAAAAGTGAAGATTGATGTATCTGGCGCGTCAAATGCCGAAGTGTTTGCTTCCGACGAGATCAGCGCCGATGTATCGGGCGTAGGGAATATCACCTACCACGGGAATCCGTCGGTGGTCAACCAGAGTGTGTCGGGCGTAGGTTCCATCTCGAAAAAATAACAGTACTATTGCAAGTGTGAAAAGCCATCTGTCGGTGCGGTAGATGGCTTTTTTTATGTCGGAACGTGGCGAAAATCTTGCCGTACCACTGCGGGAACAACAGCGCAATAATGATACCAACCGAACACATCTTTTCCTGTTTCACTGTACCTTTGTATTTTCTTCGCTGTTGCGGGCGTGTGCTGCAACAGTTGCTCCTTTATGTTCTTGCCATTGCTCATTATTCATCTGTATGAAATCATGGTTTTCGCTTCGGTCGAATCGCCTCTTTCTCGTGTATTTATTTCTTCTGCACGGGGTAGGATTGGCAGTAGCGCTTCACACAGGAGCAATAGCACTTCGCGACACCGAAGAATATCTTCACGTAGCGCATAATCTTGCCGACGGAGTGTACTACAGCGGCGATATTCATCTGCCGTGGAATCCGGATTTTGTAAGTCGGCGTCCGCCTGTCTATCCTCTCTTTATCGCAGCTATCGAGTCGTGGTCCAACAACTACGTAGTGCTTCTGGCGCAGATGTTCGTAAGCATTGCTACACTAAGCGGCATCAGTATCCTGTTGCAGGAGCGTTTTGGTTTTGCGCCATCGGTCAATCGCGTCATAGCAGTGGCCGTATTCTTATCGCCGGTGCAGATATTCTACGCAAACTTTCTTATGGCCGAGATAGTTTTCCAGGCATTGGTGTTCTGGATGTTTTATGCCTGTGTATCGTACTACTACGACCGCCGTTCCCGTTCGCTGCTTTGGGCGTCGCTGTTGTTGTGTGCTGGCTTGCTTACCAAGCCTGTGCTTTTTTTGCTGTGGGTTCCGGCGCTACTTATCGGCGCAGTGTTGGCGTGGAAAGCGCGCAGATGGAGCATTGCTCTTTACGGCGTGCTTCCGCTCGTGGTTGTTATTGGCTGGTGCACGTGCAACTACGCCTGGACGAGCTACTACCATTTTTCGAGCATGAAAAAGACCAATCTTCTCAGCTACAACACCCATGCGTTGCTTGTGCGAGAGCACGGTGTAACTTTTGCCGATAGTGTGGTCGACGCAGTGCAGGCACGGGCTGCTACTATCGAGGACTACGGCCAGCGTGTAGAATATACAGAGCGTGAAGCAATGGCTTGGCTGCGGCGCTACCCGGCCAAGTATGCGATATTACACGCCCAGGGAGTGCTCAATGTGTTTCTCGATCCGGGTCGCTTCGATGTGTACACGTTGTTTAGCCTACCTGCCGACAAATCGGCGAGCCTGTTGCGCGTATTTAGCGGGCAGGGCGGGTACGGCGGTATAGTGCAGCGCATAGGGCAGCTTCCATTGGGCGTGTTGTTCTATCTCGCAGTAGTGTTTTCCGCCAATATCGGTTTTCTTTTTTCTCTTGTGTATTTCGGCATTCGCGGCAGGTGTCCGACTGCAATCAGGGCGCTTGTATTTGCCATCGTCTTGTACATTGCAGGCATTACTGGGCAGGTCGGTGCAGCGCGCTACAGATCGGCGATAGTGCCGTTATTGCTATTCGCTGTTCCGTTTGCAGTTGAGGCGTGGAAGGTACGTCGTGGCATGCAGGTTGGTACTCATGGCCGCACGGGAGCAGTACTTATCAGCAGCGAGCGATAAGGTGTCCATATGCGTTCTGTAG
>DLHF01000051.1:77013-80892 GCA_002483085.1 Ignavibacteria bacterium UBA7675 | reverse complement strand
CACCACATTCGAGCCCGTGCTGAATACCGGAATGTCATTCACTGAATTGACAATAATAACAAAGGTCTTCGTTGCCGAGGTATTCACGCCGCCGTTGGTCGTACCACCATCGTCAAAAAGATACGCACTTACGATAGCAACGCCGTGCGCATTATCTGCCGCAGTGAATGATATATTGCCTGTAGTCACACTGATGGCAGGTTGAGCACTAAACAGAGCGTTGTTGTTATTGTTCACCACAAAGGTGAGTGTCTGCGCTGTCTCTGGATCGCCGTCGTCGATGCCTGTGGCAAAGGCTGCATTATAGGCACTGTTGTCTTCATTCACCACTATATTTGCGCCTGTACTGAACACTGGAGCATCATTTACCGAATTGATCGTGATGGTAAACATCTGTATTGCACTGGTATCGATACCACCATTGGCCGTACCGCCACCATCCCACAAGTAAGCAGTCACCACAGCAGTTCCATGCTTCTGTGCCGAGGGTAGAAAACTCAAAAAACCACTGGGATGAATAGAGGGCTGAACATCAAAAAGTGCGTAATTATCATTGCTCACAATAAATTCCAGCGCCTGCTCTGCTTCAGGGTCGCCATCGTCAACTCCTGTGGCAAAAGCGCTGTTATATCCTCCGCTATCTTCGTTGACTATAACAGTTGTGCCTGTGCTGAACACTGGGGCATCGTTCACAGGCAACATTGTTACCACAAATCTCTGGGTCGCACTCGTGTTCACTCCGCCATTGGCAGTACCTCCGTTGTCGGAAAGATACACGCTTACAACTGCTGTGCCCACAGCATTGGCCAAAGATACAAAACTCAACACACCCGTCGTGCTGTTCACCGAAGGCTGCACACCGAACAAGCTGTTGTTATTATTGCTCACCACAAAAGTCAGTGTCTGTGTTGTCTCCGCATCGCCATCGTTGATACCTGTTGCGAATGCTGCGCTGTACACACCGCTGTCTTCATAGACCTGCACATTGGCGCCCGTGCTGAACACTGGGGCATCGTTCACTGCGCGGACAGTAATTACAAATGTCTGTGTGGCGCTCGTGTTTACTCCGCCGTTTGCCGTGCCACCGTTGTCGGAGAGATACATCCTAACCACTGCTATACCATTGGCATTCACTGCTGGCGTAAAGCTCAAATTTCCCGTTGTGCTCGTCACCGAAGGCTGCACACTGAACAAGCTGTTGTTATTATTGCTCACCACAAAGGTCAGTGTCTGCGTTGTCTCGGCATCGCCGTCGTTGATACCTGTTGCGAATGCTGCGTTGTACACACCACTCTCTTCATTCACACCAACATGTGCTCCCGTGCTGAACACTGGGGCATCGTTTACAGGCAACATTGTTATCACAAATCTCTGGGTCGCACTCGTGTTCATTCCGCCATTGGCAGTACCTCCGTCGTCGGAAAGATACACGCTTACAACTGCTGTGCCCACAGCATTCACTGCTGGCGTAAAGCTCAAATTTCCCGTTGCACTGTTCACCGAAGGCTGCACACTGAACAAGCTGTTGTTATTATTGCTCACCACAAAGGTCAGTGCCTGTGTTGTCTCCGCATCGCTATCGTTGATACCTGTTGCAAATGCTGCGCTGTACACACCGCTGTCTTCATAGACCTGCACATTGGCGCCCGTGCTGAACACTGGAGCATCGTTTACACCAACAATTGTCAATGAAAATGTCGTTGTTTGCGACAAGCCTCCCACATCTGTTACCCGCACTGTTATGCCGACAACACCGGTGGCATTGGCTGCAGGTACAACAGTAAACCGCGTAGTAGCTCCTGTCGAACCCTGCTGTGCAATGCCGCTGTTCGGTACTAACGACTGGCTGGATGAAGTAGCTTCAACAGATAGCTGCGAGATACTATTATCTGCATCCGACACCAACACTGTAAACGCTTGCAGCCCGTCCTCCAGCACCGAGATCATTGTCTGGCTCGTGCTTATCTGCGGAGCGATATTGACATAGAAACTGTCTATTGCAAATGTGGAGCCCATATACGCACCGTCTATGGACTGCACTCCCCAATAGTATGTAGCGCCCGGTGTAAGCCCCGTAATAGTCGAAGCTGTTGCCTGCTGCTTATTGCCGAAGTCAACAATACACCGGACACCAGTTGTGGTACTGGCCATAGGCGACTGCACGGAAATATCCAGTACACTTGTGCCAACCAGTATATTATAGCTTATCGCCAAGTCCGGTGTCTGTACATCGGTTGCCCTATTCCAAGAAAGAGTAGCACTTGTTGCGCCAAAGTTGGATACCGCAAGTCCTGTTGGAGCCGTAGGTGCGCTATTTGTCGCTGTTGTCGTATTTCTCCACAGCCCTGCAAATCCAAGGTTGTTTGTGAATGTTCCTACCAAGAGAATATCCAAATCGCCGTCGTTGTCGTAGTCGCCCCATCTCGCCGCCCCCTGATGTAACGCTGTAAGGCCGGTATTGATATCGGTAAAACTACCCGCGTCGTTGCGATAGACAGCAGAATGGTCGGAACTACTGCTTTTACCCATTATCAGGATATCCAGATCGCCGTCGTTGTCGTAGTCACCCCAAGCACACGAACCATCATACACACCCGCCAGCCCAGCGCTGATATCGGTAAAGCTACCCGCGTCGTTGCGATAGATATAACTTCTTGCGATGATATCTTCATCTATGCCCGTTACCAGGATATCCAGATCGCCGTCGTTGTCGTAGTCACCCCAAGCACACGAACCATCACACACACCCACCAGCCCAGCACCGATATCGGTAAAGCTACCCGCGTCGTTGCGATAGACAATAGAAAACATCGACGCTCCTCTGTTTCCTATCAGCAAAATGTCCAGATCACCGTCGTTGTCGTAGTCGCCCCAGGAACCATTTGCGAGACTGGCATCGGCAAAACCTGTGCTAACCGCTGTAAAAACCCCGGCATCATTGCGATACAACCGAACAATCCCTCCGCTAATATTGCCACCTATCAGCAGATCGAGATCGCCATCGTTGTCATAGTCGCCCCACGTAGCAAAGCCCTCTTTCACCCCTGGCAATCCGGCATTGATATCAGTAAAACTACCCGCATCGTTGCGGTACACTCGACTGAGCAAAACCCCACTGCTATCGCCACTTATAAAGAAGTCGAGATCGCCGTCGTTGTCATAATCACCACAGGCTCCGCAGCTCATTTGCATCCCAGGAAATCCGGCATTGATATCGGTAAAACTACCTGCGTTGTTGCGGTACACTCGACTGAAACGCCCCATCCCTACCTCTGTGCCACTTATAAAAGCATCCAGATCGCCGTCGTTGTCGTAGTCACCCCAGGTAGCTGCACTATATCGCACCTGTGGAAAAGCTACCGAGCCATTATACTGAAACACTTGTGCATAAGCCTCTACAGAACACATACAACACAACATAAATCCCAGCACCGACACACACATGGCTAATAGGACTCTGGTATAAGGACAAGACTTCATAGTTACCTCGGAGGGTATGGAGTAATCAACTACATCTCTGGGATTCTGGATACAGCACAGCGAACTATACCGGCAGTCTGCTCGGCGACATCGCGCTGTACAACGCCGCCGGAGCATCCACAACTGCCGTATTTTTTCTTTGTTTTTTTAGGGGATATTACGCCTGTGCTGCCGTCCCATACACGGATACAATCTACGTACTTCCGGCGACCACGTATCCACTACAAGATGTCTACAAAGGTGTTTTTCTTCAGTACGGGAAAGGGCTGCAGGCGGGGTATTTTCGAGGATAAATTGTCTGTGGCTGTATTGCACCGTGAGGATTCTGTGGCACGGGCGTCTCTGCATCGAGCCGCCCTAACGGGACGGCTCTACCGGGCGTCGCTGTCACCGGTCGCA
>DLHF01000051.1:0-76925 GCA_002483085.1 Ignavibacteria bacterium UBA7675 | reverse complement strand
ACGTCAGCGCGGTGCAGAGACCAACTGCGAGGGCAGCGGGAGAACGTTCAATAGCTCATGATTTAAATTATCCGCAGTCGTCGATGTGCTGGTAATGTAGTAAGGGCGTGATTGAGTGCTTTGCTCCGTTGCTATCACCTATCGCTGTATTACAAAATGGCCGCCCCTACGCCACTCCGGCGAGCACCAGTGTAAGATTTTCCTCCGGCCTGAGTCCCAGCTTTTTCCGTATCCTGTACCGGTACATATCTACACTGCGAGGGGCGATATTCAGCACACGGCATATTTCCTTGCTGGAAAGATTCAGTCTGAGCAGAGAACAAACCCGTAGTTCCACCGTCGACAAGTCCGACCATCTGGTTCTCATCGTTTCTACAAAGGTAGGGTGCATTTGCTGAAACTGCTCTTCAAAGGCATCCCAAGTATCTTCTTCGGCAAGGGCGCCATCGACAACAGCTATAATCTGTCGAATGCTCTTGCGAGAGTCTTCGCATGGTGCCGCAAGCACAGCCGCAAGCATCTTCTTTATCCGACTCAGAAAGTCGGTATGCTGCGAGAGATGGATTGTCTTGGCTGCTACTTCTCTGCTCTGCGCCTCTACTCTGCGCTCTAATTGCTCATTTTTCAAGCGATATATTTCTGCCTCTTTGCGCGCTTCCTGCACCTGGTGCATTACCTGTAGCGCCTGCATACGGCGCTCGGAGTTTTCATTAAATATCGTGTTATTCAGCTCAAGCGACTGAGCAGAATGCTCAAGCGCTGCCTTGTAGTCCTGCTGCCTTTCATAGAACTGTGCAAGAGCCTTGTGCGCCTGCAAAAGTAAAGGTTTTGCCTCTCCTTTTTTTGCCAGCAACAGCGCATGGTGCAGATTTGCAAGCCCTTCCTCGACTCTGCCTATGCGTTCAAATGTCGTTCCCAGTTCTATGCCAATCTCGATTTCCACCTTGCTGTACTGAATATCGCGGCATACAGCGAGACCTTCCAGAAACTGATCTATGGCTTCCTTCCACCTACCCAGGCCAACCAACGCCTGTCCGATTGCCAAAAGTGCATAAGACAGCACTCGCTTATCGCCGCTGGCAGTACAAATAGCCCGGCACTGCTCTGCATATACAATCGCCTCTTCGTGCCTGCCAAGTTGCGAGAGCACGGAAGCGAGATTGGTAAGGCCAACAGTCTTGTTGAATTCATCCTGAATGGCATCTCTGACGGCAAGACTTTGGGTGATGTATTCACGAGCTATCTCCGGCTCGCCACTGTTTTTGTACACAAGCCCGATGTTAAGAAGAGCAACAGCTACCTCCTTCAGTTTATCGAGTTTTTCCACTATGGCTAGGCTGTGCAGGTAGTATTCCAGTGCTTTGTCGTATTCCCCTGCGCGGAGAAACACCGAGCCAATTCCCGCCAGCAGCATTCCTCTGCACTCTACCTGGTCGGGAGAATACGTATCTATAATGGAAAGCCCCTTGTAATAGCTCTCTATGGCATTGGTATCATCCCCGTTGTTGCTGTACAGATTACCGAGGTTCAGCAGGCCCAGGCACACACTTGGATAGTTCTCCATCTCTTCGACCAAAGTCAACCCTTCCTTCATATACTGGAGTGCCTTGTCGTACTGCCCAAGATACCAGTACACCATCCCGAGATTGGACAAAGCCGAAGATTTGCGTTCGGGGTACGGATTGTCTTCCAGAAGTTCCAGGCACTTCAAAAAGAACTCACAGGCGAGATTCAGTTCTCCTTTTATCCAGTAGTTTATTCCTATGAGATTGAGCGCCCGAAGCCGCCCCTCCATAGCACCGAGGTTCTCGTATATCCTCTGGGCTTCCATTGCGTATTCCATTCTCTGTTCTCTATGAGCAGGGCTGTCTTCGCGGCGCGCAAGCAGCATCAGAACATCGGCCAGCTTCTGCTGTTCCAGCGCAGAGGTTAGCGGGCGCGCAAGCAGCCGCTGACGCGCATCTTCGGCTATCCGGCCTGCGCGCACGGGATCGGTCGATAGTAGTTCATTAGCTTCTTTATAGAGCCGGGTAATCGCACGCAGGCTTGTAGAGGAGGGTCTGTCGCTCATGCTATCGAGAGATAAATAGTATATTGCCGAAACAGGGAATCGGGTATTATCCTTTTTTGTGAGCTGAATACGCCCACACGCGCACATTGTCAGAGCGAAAAAATAACCCATATCACACAAAAAACAAAGAATCTGCGAATGGCAGCCCTGCTTCCCGGCGGCAATGCACTACGGCAACTGTTATCCCGAACTGCGATTAGAGCCGAACAACTACGCAGCGGCGTTGCAGCGCGGTGCAGAGGCCAAGCACACGGGCAGAGGCCGAAGCGCTCATTACTTTATGATCCGTACTGTCTGCACTAACCGCGACGATGGAGACTGCACAACAACAAGATAGAGACCCGCTCCATACTCTTCAGTGCTGATCACTTCTTCGACGAACCCATCGGCGCCGATACCCGCTTTCTCCCAGAGCTGTCGGCCATAGGCATCGTATAACTGCACGCTCGCTAAGCCAGACAAATGCTCGGCGCGCACGACTACTTCCTCTACTGCCGGATTCGGACCAACCGACAACTCTGGACGTTGGAATCTTTTCGTGTCATAGGTGAAACAAACGCCTTCTACACTCACGTGGCCGCTCCGGCACTCGATGCCTACACAAGCTGCATCGGACTCTATGCTACACGACACATCTGTTGCTGTATCCCGCGACAAAAGAGCACGACACTCAATGGATGCTACGCGGCGTGGTGTCGAGAGAGATACACCGGTTAGCTGCAGTTCCATCATTATGTCCACGCCGTCCACGCGACTGATAAGCGCTCCCCCTGTCGCGCCATTCACCTGCAATATTCCGGCGTCGGCTCGCAGAAGAACAGTAGCCGAGAAATCGCTGACTGCTCCACCACCGTCGACTTCGGCCTCTATCGGTATTTCAAATGTTGTACCTACTTTTGCAACAACGTTGCCAACGCGGAAAACAACGTTCTGCCGGGGCGTCACCTCTACTTCTACACTGTCGGTCGTTTCGCAACCGGAGGCATTCCAACCACGGACAACATAGCGCGTCGTCGTTGTGGGTTTGGCTACTGGATTGCTCACATCTGTAGCACTTAAACCCGTACCGGGCGTCCATAACCAGCGTACAATATCCGTACCTGTGGCTTGAAGTTGCACCTCATCGCCTGAACACAGCGAGACATCCGCTCCGGCATCAACCACCGCCAACGGGTGCACGACAACATCCACACTGTCAAAGCCCACACAGCCTTCGGCTGTTTCCCCCCGAACCACATAACGCGTTGTCTGCAAAGGCCGAGCTACGGGATTGCTCACATCGGCAGCATCCAATCCTGCCGACGGGCTCCACAGCCAGCGCACAATGCCAGCGCCACTGGCTTGCAGGTGCACCTCTTCGCCTGAGCACAGCGAAACATCCGCTCCGGCGTCAACCACCGCACTATTATTCACAACCACAACCACGGTATCATACGACTCGCAGCCGTACTCGTTCGCCACAGACACCACATACTGCGTTGTCGCACTCGGACGTGCAATCGGATCAGCTTTCTCGGCATTGTCCAACCCTTCCGCCGGACTCCACCGGTATGCCACACCACCGGTGGCTACAAGCTGGGCGGCACCGCCCGAACAAATCTGTTGATCCAGACCTGCATCGGCAACAGGCAGCTCGTGAACAACCACGTGCACATACGCCGTGTCCACACAGGCCGGACCATTAGAAACAATCACTCGATACTCCATGCTTTTGCTCGGCGTCGCTACTGGATCGGCCACATCCGTTTTATCTAACCCTTCTGACGGACTCCAAAAGTAGTAAGCGCCACCGGATGCGTGCAACTGCACACCTTCTCCGGCACATACCTCCGCGTCTTTCGCCTCCGCGTGGAGCGTCTTCTCCACACGAACTACGACACTTGCGCTGGTCGTACAACCAAACTCATTGCGTATTTCTACGCTATACGTCGTTGTTTCTTTGGGAAATGCTCGAGGTGAAGCGGCGGTATCAGAACTCAAACCAGCCGAGGGTGTCCACCGATACCGGACACCGCCGCTCGCCAACAGATCGGTGGTATCGCCGTGGCAGATCACCACATCAAGCGACAACGCAGCCGACGGGCGCGGATGAACAACTACCGCGCTACGAGCGGTATCGCTGCCATAGTCATTGCTCACAATCAGCGTCGCTACATACGTACCCGCTTTCTCATAACAAACCTGAGGCGGAACCTGTCCCTCAAAAAACGACGGGGTTCCACCTTCAAATATCCATGACCACTGCTTGGGATAGATGCTGCTAATCTCCTGAAACGTCGTGCACTCTCCTTCGCACAAACTCCTGTCCTCCAGCATCGCCTGCGGTGGAGAACACGTGCGTGCATCGTTCTCACCACTGTCGTTGAAGATATAGTCCATGTAGTTGGGGAAGGAGTGCGACCTTTCAAATGTAGGTGCCATTACTGTCAGAACTTGTGGTTCAAACATACAGCCTGTCCCCTGCACATTGGGATGGGGAATAGCATCAATCACTAACACTATACTGTCGCCTTGTCCATATGCCCCACCGGTCATATATAACTTACCATCAAGGCCAAGCTGGAAACAGCGGTGGACACCTGCTATGAATGGTCCAGTATAATCGAGATCAGCAATAGTAATCTCTGGTGGAGTCTGTCTATTATCGACCGCTACCTGATAGATGTGGTGGCTACCATATCCGTAAGTATAAAGGAGTTTACTGTCGGGCGAGAAAGAACAGGAATATGCAACGACTGCATTTATGGGCAACGAAATAACAAGATAGTCGGCAACTACGCCAGCATTATTATCAAAGGAAAAGGTGTGAAGCTCATGACCAGAATGTGTTTCATCGGCACCATTCACTAAAGCCAGGCGCTTACCATTTGGGGATATTTTCATCACACCCATGGCATAACCGCTGGCTACACGCCCCCAGAGCGGCGGATCATACAGCTTGCCGACAGTGGAAATCACAGGTGTTCGGCTCACCCCTTTGTCAGTGATTAAATACGAGTAAAACTCATTTTTATACCAGTGATGCACGCACACCCAGTAGTCACGACCATTGCAGTGAATAGTCCCGGTCAGTTTCTCCGCTGTTGAATCGCGCAGGAACACATTGTTTAGCCCCACGCGCCAACGACCATTAATGCGATGCAGTTCTGAGTACCACAATCCGGGTTCATTCAACGTACTGTCGTAGCTCAGATTCCCTACTGTAAAAAGATAGTATTTATTACTATCCCCCGGACACGGCACAAACAACGCACTCTGAGTAGATGAGTGTCCTCCCTTGAGATTCCACCCAATAGCCTCGTGTTTACCGTTCCAGACAGTAATACCATCGCTGTAGAACATCAACTCTCCTGTCCTCGGATCGGAAATAGCAGCACAGCCTTCTATTGCCTGCATTTTGCTGCCGCCCAGAGGCTCAGGAACGCCATTGCGGAAGGTTATCCCACCCGAATAGCCAAAGTACCAATTCGTTGCTTCTTTTTGAGCCTGAAGCAACGGGGAAGAAAACAAAAGCAGTATAAGGAATGTAGTAATTTGGTGTCGCATCGAATTCTCCGGTTCGTGGTTCTCGGAAATACACAGAGCCGTCCGAAGACGGCTCGTAAAAATCAACATTATTGGCTATGCAGTCAAGGAATTTCCGACTTGCCCTACAAGATTAGGGGCAAACCGGTTCGCATGGCCAAGTACACACAGCGTTTGCAGGGGTGACCGTTGTCGATAAAAGCTTAATAATCACTATGCCCGTTCCGGAGAAGTACTGCACATCATATATCTTCTCGCAGCAAGCCTGTGTACTACATGGGTAATACGTGTATTTCTGGTAGACACCTGTACAACCGCTACCCGGCCCCACACCTCCGAAACACGGGTTGCCAAGATTATCATACCACAAAAGACCGTGCTGCCAACAAAGTGGCTGAATCGCCGAGACCCGGGTAATACTATTATTGCAGGGTATGATGCCACGTGATCTGTTGATAATATCTGCGTGAATTTCGACCAGCATCTGGTTCATGGTCATACCATTTTGTAGCGGATCACAATACAAACAAATTTCCGGATAGTCGAGCTTTTGTACATAATCTATAATAATCTGGCAGGGAACAGGATCGCTTGGACAGTACCGCATTCTATAGTGCACTAATACCCAACAAAAATTGCTCAAGTGTACATAGCGGCTTGTGGAACGCCAAGTGACATTAAGACAGCTAGAAATAGGGGCACAATTTGGAACCTGCGCAACTGCCATATCTGGTAAAAAGAGGAGCACAGCGGCAAGCAGGATCATGCACACCCCCGCTGTACGAATAAGGAGCTTTTTTATCGAATTCATATAATTTCCTTAAAATGTAAGTATGGTTCGGAACGTGGAAGAAAAGGCTTACTTAATGATCTGGATCATACCACTGTGCTGTGTGGTGCCAATTGTGAGCGAATACAGGTAAAAGCCGGGCGCAAGCGTGGCGCAATTCATCGTCACTTCGTGGTCGCCAGCACCATACTCGGCGGTAAAAGGTTCAGCGACTTCTCGCCCCTGCTGATCGAACAACTGCATGACCACCCGAGCCGACTGCTGGAGCGAAAAACTCATTCGGCCATCCTGTCTCAGCGGATTGGGAAAAATACCTATTCTGGGGTCATTGTGCCCCACCTCTTCACCCGCAGATGTCACAGCTTCGCTCCCAGACTGCTCTCGTGTCCACGTTGTCCCGCCGTCGAGCGAACGATAACTCGCTCCATGCGAACTGATAAAGCGCACTTCTAATTTGTGGCTCTGGACCAGCCCCTGTTCTTCATCTGTTTGAAACGGGCCGTCTACCCACGTATTCCCACCGTCTTCGGAATGGCGTGTCATACCATTAGGGAAAACGACCATCACGCGTTTAGTGGCGAAGTCCGGAACATCCAAACTCTCCTGGGCACTGGCGCCTGCACCACCGGCAAACAGACCTATGGTAAGCGCGGCTGCCAGGCAATAACATTGTATATTCATAGGATACCTCTTCATTCAGGGATGTTGTGTGGAAAATCATTAGGGACATACAAACTGGCAGTTGTCGCCGGGAGGATAGCTCGAACAGTTGCTGGAAGACGAAGGCACAAAGCCCGTTACTCCGTTCGACTGTTTGAAGCAGCAATTAGCAATGGGGGTACATGGTTCGACAACCGTAGAGCTCGACATTTTCCAGCACGTGGGCTTGGTGACTCTGCGTATCGTGCTGGCACAACCGCCCCACAATACACCCGAGTTGTCGTTCATTATCTTGGTCGCTACCTCTCCAACAATCTGCTGTACGGTCATGCTACTAAAGCTGGCGCTACAACACGGATCGGCAGTAGTAATGTAGCTGATGTACACCTCCTGCCTGTCGCCACAGCAACGAATACGGTAATCCACCGATACGGGGCAACCGCTGCTGAGAACAAAAATTATTGACTGAGTACCAGTACTTGGCTGCCAAGCCGCAACGCAGGAATTGTCGGCACACTGAGCCAGCCCTTTTTCGGGTAAACCAGCAACAAGGAGCAAAACCATTGCTCCAAACAGTAAGGCGGTCAGAAAACGGCGCTCTATACGCCCGATAATTGTGGACATAGAACCTCCTGATGAGGGTTAAAAAGTGAGAGAGTTATTGCGTGAGGTGCCGGTAAAGCCTCATGCGGCTCGCTGCTCAATGTGTAAACAGCTTAAAAGTCTCGCCCGGTAGATCACTGCAAGTGATATGTTTGTGTTTTATGCAATTCTGGATTGCATCGGTCGACTAAGCCTGTTATCTTTGCATCGCTATACTTGGCGCAGATAACTACGAATAATAGCAGCACAGTGTATTGCCGACCATAACCACTGGCTATGCTATTCCTGATGCGGATTAATACGAATAATAACAGTTGGTACAAGGGGCCGATAGGTACCATCGACTATACTCATCGAGGCAGGATTCTGCCGAATATCGTCGATGGACTGTTGATGATTTCGTTCGAGATCAGTAATATCAGATTCGTAATACGTACCCCCGCTTATAATCAGCGACAGGTATAGCAGCATGGCAAGTAGTGTTTCCATAGGGCATCTACGATAGTTTGGTTGAGTGTGGAAGTACACAACACAAACCTATGGAAGAAGACACTATTGGCAGCGGACAGAACTATCCGTTTTGTCAGATGGCGACATACACTACTACACTGTGCACATGATGCTATCCACCTTTATTTATAGACCTCCATATGCACTACCTACGACAACTCATTCGAACCGTGGCTTCCAGCGAGACAAAGCCTGTATTTTTCGATCCTACCCTACCTGATGCAACACTGTTTCAACGCCTTTATAAGGAAACACTGAATGGCTCGTACACCTCCGACGACATTGCGGCAAAAGATATCTACAAGAAGAACTCAAGCTATGGGCCGTATCGCTCTCTTAAAACCGAGCTGTGCCGACGCCTGGAAAATTTGCTTTTTTTTGTCCGCTTCGACGACAAAGCATCGGGTATCAAAAAGGCAAAGTACAAGTGCCGACGCTCTCTGTTTCTGGCCTGGACTCTCATGGAGTCGGGCGCAATGGAGGCTGCAGCCATACCAGCACGCCGCGCACTGCTGATTGCACAGCGCTATGAGCTCAGCAGGCAGGGGCTTGAGTGTGCGGAAATTCTGCGGCTTGTGGCGGCATCCCAAGGGGAAGGACAGAAATTTAGGCATTACAATAAGTTGTGTTGGGATTATCGGTCTATTGCCGAAGCTGAGCAGAAAGCGCAGGAATACCTCGATCATGTCTATCTTTTGCTGGGCTCCCCCGTATCCGAAAGCACCATTGTAGATACGCTACAGCAGTATTGCGCTGCGTGCGAAAAGTACCGGGCACAGTTTGACACCTGTATGCTCACTCTGATCGTCTTTCGATTGGAAGTGTACCGCTGCCACCTTACAAGGTGCTATCATCTGGCTTTGCAGGTGTGCAATACATTGGAAGACTTCTTGGAACGCAAACCTCAGTTCGACAGCCCGGCGCGGCGCGGCGAGATTATGATGCAGAAAAATGCCTGTAGACTTCACCTGCGCGATTACGATAGTGGGATCAGGGAATCGCAACACCATACCGAGAGTTTCCCCGTTGGCTCCGACAACTGGTTCGCTTTTCAACAGTCGTATTTTCTTTTGGCATTGCACAGTAGCAACTATGCGCTGGCCGGACAACTCTGCCAGAATGTAGTAGCGGTCATACAGCAGACATCATTATTTCAGCAGGACGATTTGTGGCAGTTATACAGCGACTTTCTCAGCATTGCAGAAGGAAAGACAATCGAAGAACGCTCTTCCCACAGCGTCTTTACAGAGGATAAAGAAGGTATGAATATACCGCTACTGCTGCGAGATATTATCGCTCTGCTCCAAGCGGGCGACTATGAAAAAATTCTGCTGCGTGATGAGGCTCTGAGGAAATATGCTCAACGGTATATCCACCCGCATCGGGACAGAAGAAGCGCTGTGTTTATTAGAATGATACGCATACTCTTGCGAGAGGACTTCCGCCCGGGAACAACCAAAAAAGCTACTCTGCCACACTCTCTCCAACTCCACTGCTTGGCTCTGCCCGACCCCATCGAAGTTCTCCCCTACGAAGTGTTGTGGAATCGCATACTCGCGCTGCTCCGCAATCCCAAAAGTCTGTAAGCATTCACTTCTGTTTATGAAGATTCATTGGTGGCACGGGCGTCGCTGTGGCATGCGTCCCGTCGCTGTCACCGGTCGACCTCGTTCGCGCATCGTTCTTACGATAATCCCGGCTCGTAGTTGGCCAAAAAGTAGTCGCCGGTTGTAGAAGTATTCCAGCTCTTTGCTCCCTTCTGTGCGGTTATCGCAGGCTCGTCTTCGCCTTGCCACCAAACGGCACAAACACGAACTTGCGGTAGCAAGACGCGGACAACGGCAGCACAACCACGCAGCGGCGTTGCAGCGCGGTGCAGAGACCAAGCACACGGGCAGAGGCCGAAGCGCCTCCCACCCAAACAAAAAGAGCCGCCCGAAGGCGACTCCTCTAGTCTCTGCATTATGTACTTTTTTGGATAGTTCTTATCGCATCAGCACTACGTTCTGCGAATGATACACTCCGTCGATGCGTACTGCAATAACATATACGCCATTTGGCATGGGATTGCCGTATTCGTCGCTGCCGTCCCATACAAAGGAAAGCGCACCCGGCAACAGCCTTATCGTGCGAATCTCCCTGCCAGTAATGTCGCGAATAACAACGATTGCCGGTTCTTTTCCCTTGTGCACCGAAGCATCGAACGTCAGCCGGATGTGTTCAGCAAACGGATTGGGATAGCACTGCACGACTGATTGCTGCACATCAGCATCCTCGAACTCCGCAACCGGAGTTGTTTGGCCGGGATCGGTGAAGCTGGAAAATGGCGAGACAATGCCGTAGAGCAAGCTCAGACGGATAATTTCCGCTTTCCACTCTTTCCACTGGTTGGAACCTTCCGTTGTGCCCGACATCAGAATAAGCAGAGCATCGATTTTCTGCTTTGCCCACATTTTCGGCAGGAACACATTAATAAGGGAATCGCCTGTAAACTCGACATCATAGGTATATTCTAAGATGTGATCGCCATTGCTTCCAGCTAGCACGGCCTTTGCAAGTCCGGGCTGTTTATAGCGTCCGAGCATCACAAGCTGTTCGCCAACATAAATATCGGGCAGCTTCAGCGGATACGTTTCGTACACCTCTCCGGCGCTAAATGACACAGTAGGCGACAGCAACAGCGGGTTGCGAATTTTGTTGTAGAAACTACCAATGCTGGCCTCTACATTATTGGTGCCGAGAAATTCAGAAAGCCCGTTGTTATTAGCGGCGAGCTGTTGCAGTAAATTCTGGTCGACATCCGCACCAATACCAAACACGAAAATGCGCACGTTTTTCGTATTGGCATTCACGACTGTCTGCTGGTCGAGCGCGGCCTGTCCATCGGTAAGAAATACAATCACATTGGACGTTGTATCGGTCATGTCCTGTAGCAGCCCCTGCAATACGGCATCTTGCAGATTGGTTCCACCGCTTGCTGTAAGATTGCGAATATATTCCAACCCGTTTTCTACATTACCGGGCGTAGCGTCTACAGGCTGCGGGGCAAATTTGCGGATCAGAGAGCTAAAGGCGATAATATTGAACTTATCCCTCGGATTCAGGTGGTCGATACAATACAGGGCAGCTTCTCTGGCCTGCTCCATTTTTGTACCGGCCATACTTCCCGAAATATCAATGATAAAAGTAAATATCTTTTGCAGCACTTTGTCCTGCGACGTGTTGGGGTCCGGCTCGGCGAGCATGATAAAGTAGCCATCGTCGCCATGCGGCTTTGTGCTCAGCATAAAAGCGCCGAGGTCTTGCTGGCTAAGCCGATAGCGAATTACCATGTTTCCACTCACCGGCTCTGTATCGCCTATGTAGCTGCCTTCGGCTGAGTGGTCAGTCGTTGTAAAGGCAATTGAATGCGAAAGTGCCTCGATGCTTTCTACTTTCCGACCCGACGTGAGCGAGAACTGGAAGTCGAAAGCAAACTGCTCTTGCATAAATCGCTCTAAAGGATAAGAGTACACTACTTTGCCCTGCGTGTACTGCAAAAGCTCCATATACGTGAGATCGACAACGAGTGTGGAATCGGCAGCGAGCGAATCGACAAAGGTAAATACGAAGGGGCTTTTACCCAGAAACTTCTGGAAGGCGGCATCAGAGACTCCGCCGGGAGTACCACTTACGCTGTCCTGAGGCTTGCCCGAAAGCTTGGCTGTTTTCTGAATACCATGCTGATACCATGAAAACTCTGTAACGGCAGCGCTGATACCAAGAGGAAAACCGTACTGAATCTTTACCGGCCTGCCTGTTGTATTGCGAAATGTCTGCCTTGTTGTTGTCACTGCCACCTGGCCTGCTACCTCGGTGCGAACAGATACAGAAATTGGGAACAAGTACGACATCGACACTTCCCTGTCCTTCAGCACGGCATCGGCATAGAGCATCGGCGAGGAACACAGGACTAGCACAAGAGCGAGAAGAATGCGTTGCATATACTCTCCTAAAAACACGGTGAAATTTATTTACTACAAACGACTACGACACCACCGACCGAACCATTTTGGCTTTCAATGCGCAGGAAATATCTTCCGTCGACTACCGGCCTGCCATCGTCGTCCCTACCGTCCCAGCTTACGCTGTGCTCGCCTGCTGCGAGTGCGCTTTGCAGCAGATGCCGCACTACTTTGCCGGATTCGTCGTACACGACTACAGCTACAGTTTGCACCTGCCAGTGATCGGGAATCACAAACCGAAGCGAGGTCGATCCGGCAGTGGGGTTTGGATAACATGGCTCTACCACCAATCCGCTCTCTGCGGCATAGGCAGCCTGTTCTTCTACTGATGTTGTTGGGTCTGAGTAAAATGCGGTGTAGGGCGTGAGAATACCATAGCGCAGGCTGAGGTCAATCACAGCGTCCACGAGCTCTTTCTTTTCACCATAAATAGCTATTTCGTGCAGCAAAAAGTCGATTTTCTGCCGAGCCCACAGCCGTGCAACAGCACGAACACCGCCCTGCTCTGCTCCAAAAGCTACCTGCTGTACAAGCGAAAACGTATCGGCAACAAAATGTCCGCCAAGCGCCACAGGAAAGGTACCACCATCGCGGTAACGGCTGAACTGCAACACCTGTGCGCCCCAGAACAAATCGGGAAGCTGTGCCGGATACAGATCGTAAATGTGTAGGCCGCCGTAGTCAATCGCCAGATCGGAGAGCACTGGACGAGAAACACGTGTAAAGAAATTCCGCACAAGCGCGGGAATGCTGTCGAACTCCGATACAAAGGAAGGATAGCCTCCGTTGTCGAGCGCCAGCGATGTCATGAGCGATTTACTTACCTCATCACCAATGCCAAAGGTAAAGACCTTCACATGGCCCATGTTGTTATCGTGCGCTTTCTGCACTATCGCCTGTTCGTTGAGCTCGCCCCATGTAGGATAACCGTCGGTCACCAGAATAAAGATTTTTGTAGCATTGGTATCATACGACATAGCGAGAGCGTGCTGCACAACCCCGTCGATATTCGTAAGCCCTGCTGCGCCGAGTTTATCCACAAAAGAGCGCGCGTCTTTTATCGTTTCGGGAGTAGCCTGCACCAAATCGTTTCGGAACGACACGACATTGGTGCTGAACGGAAGGATGTTGAATTTGTCGTTGGCAGTCATGCCATCCAGAAACACGTGCATGGCGTCTTTTAGCTGCTGAAGGCGCTCGCCTTCCATGCTCGACGATATATCTGTAGCAATCACGATATTTCTCGGCAGCGTAGTCATGCCTGCGCTGTCGGGCGGAGTAATCCACATCGCGCTGAAGCTATCAGTGCCCATCGAATCTTCGGGTGTGGGCGTATAGGTAAGGATATTCATAGAAATATCGCCGCGTGCAGTGGCAAAGCGCAGAAGATAGTCTTTCTCGGGCAGGAACAACTCATCGCCATAGATTACTTCATAATGGCTGGCCGTTTTCTTGATAATCTGGTTCTCTGCTGTATTGCCGTGGCTGGGCGAATCGAACACCGTAAAATCGCTAGAGGACTTTGCATCTACTTTAATAGAAACGCGCTGGAGCGGTTGCGGCGACAGCCCGGTGGTTCGCAAGGGGAAGCGGTACTTCACCAAACCAAACTCATACGGCAGAAGCTCGGTGTAGGTAATCTCGAAGCGCACTTCGCTTTTGCCATCAATCGGAGCAATGTTCAGCTTGAACACATTATCGCCGAGTTCCTGAAGAAGCGCGGGGTCGAGATACTGTCTGATTTTGTCGTTATACGCCTGCTGAGCAGCCTTGCTTTCGCGCAGCGACGCCTTGTACTGCTTGCCATTGAACCAGTAGATCAGCTCGGTAATCACTGCTCCTTCGGGCAGAGGAAAGATATACGTGGCTTCCACTCTCGCATCGGAACCATTAAAAAATGTCTGGTCGATGTGCGTGCTCGCAATCTGATCTTGAATGTCGACCGTTGCATCATAGGTTTTGATAGTCATCAGCTCGTGTGTTTGCGAGCTGTTCAGCGGTCGGACAAACAGTGCTCCGGTGGCTTGTCCATCAATAGTAGCGGACACGCAACCTGCTACGATAAGCAGCAGGAAACGCAAAAGGTGTGTTCGGCAACACATAGGGGTACTCCGAATAGTGTAATGAGGCGGCACATAGCCCGTGGCTACGGTCGTTAGTATGGTTCAGATGGCGCAAACTACAACTTAATAGATGCGAATCCAAGATTCGCATACGATACAAAGGCAACAGCGTGTGGGTGCTGGGTACTACCTGCCGGGTAGCAGGCACTACGTAAAATACGAACCCTCATGTGCCAGAGCAAAAGGAATGTGGTGTGTAATGAGATCACAACCAGAGAAGTGCTCCATTTGTCATGATAATAGGAGCCCTTTGCACACCACTCGCTCCATCCTCCCTCTTTCGGAGAGCAAAGTCGTTTGTGGCACGGGCGTCGCTCGTGCGCCCGGCGCGTCGCTGTCGCCGGTCGCACGACCCGCTTTTCGGCTGGCCAGAAGCTGTGCGCTGTTTTATTGGGGCGTGTTGCTTTTCGCTTTCGCCTCTGCGGTCATCGCGGGTTTGTCTTTACATTATTGTGGTAAGGAAGGTGCAAAGCGGAGCATGTGGCAGCCAGACTGCGCGAACGACGGCAGCACACCACGCAGCGGAGCATGCAGCGCGGTGCAGAGGCAGAACACCGGGGCGAAGACAGAAGCGCCAACCGTTTTTCTGGTGTATTATCCAGCGAATTTCTTCGCCACGTGCAATAACAGCATTTACGATCCAGCCTTGGATCCATCCGAATATCATTGCGCGCTGGTGTACATGCAATTTTCCGGGCATTGTAAATTTTACTATCTTTGTGCCCGTCGTATTTTATCCTTCGTTCAATCCTTCTTCTTTCGGGAGATTTCTGTGGCTTCTCGAACCAAATATATTTTTATTACCGGTGGTGTTTTGTCTTCCCTCGGCAAGGGTATTACGTCGGCGTCGCTCGGCCTGCTGCTCAAGGAGCGCGGCCACTCGGTTACTATCGCTAAGTTTGATCCCTATATCAATGTGGATCCCGGCACGATGAACCCCTACCAGCACGGCGAGGTATATGTTACTGATGACGGCGCCGAAACCGACCTCGATCTCGGCCATTACGAGCGCTTCATCGATACGTCGATGACAAGAGACAACAACGCGACGACGGGCCAGATTTATTTCGAGGTGATCCAGAAGGAACGCAAAGGACAGTACCTCGGCAAGACGGTGCAGGTGGTGCCTCATATTACCAATGAAATCAAGCGCCGGATGACGGTGTTCGACAAAAAATACGATATCGTCCTTATCGAAATTGGCGGTACCGTAGGCGATATTGAGTCGCTGCCCTTTCTGGAAGCGTCGCGCCAGCTCACTCATGAATTCGGGCGGGGCAATGTGCTCAATATCCACCTTACGTATGTGCCCTATATTTCCGCCGCTGGCGAACTCAAAACCAAGCCCACGCAGCACTCGGTAAAAACGCTCATGGAGTTTGGTATCCAGCCCGATATCCTTGTGTGTCGCTCGGAAATGAAGCTCAATAAGGAAATTCGCTCGAAAATCGCCCTGTTCTGCAATGTGGACGAGGACTCGGTGGTGGAAGCGCTCGACGCCGATACAATCTACGAAGTGCCTCTGGCATTTGCACGCAATGGCTTCGACGAGATTGTGGCGAAAAAGCTCCGCCTGCGCAGCACAAAGCACAACCTCTCCACATGGACGAAATTTGTCAATAAGGTGAAACATCCGAAGCACAATATTACTATTGGCTTCGTGGGCAAATACGTGAAGCATCAGGATGCGTACAAAAGCATCGTAGAAGCGCTTATTCACGCTGGTGCTATCAACGACTCTCGCATTACGATGAAATGGATCGACTCGGAGGAAATTACCGACGAGAACGCAGCGGAAACGCTGGCGGGCCTGCACGGTATTGTCGTGGCTCCCGGCTTTGGCTCGCGCGGCGTAGAAGGCAAGATTAAAGCTATCCGCTATGTGCGCGAAAATGGCATTCCATTCTTTGGTATATGCCTCGGCATGCAGTGCGCTGTTATCGAATTTGCGCGCAATGTGTGCGGCCTGCCCCTGGCAAACTCTCGTGAGTTCTCCCGCACAAAGCAAAATGTGATCGACCTGATGCCCGACCAAGTGCATGTAACAAACAAAGGCGGTACGATGCGCCTTGGCTCCTACCCATGTGTAATAAAGGAAGGAACCAAAACCCATGCAGCTTATAAGTCGTCGATTATTCACGAGCGGCATCGCCATCGCTATGAAGTGAACAACCAGTTTCGCTCGATTTTAGAAAGCAATGGCATGGTGCTGAGCGGCCTCTCCCCCGACGAACGCCTTGTGGAAATTATCGAATTGCCCGACCATCCCTGGTTTGTTGCCGGACAGTTCCACCCCGAGTTCCGCTCGCGTGCCGTCACAGGCCATCCCCTGTTTATCAGCTTTGTGGAAGCTGCTGTAAAATACGAGCACAAACACAAAGTGCGCGAAGAAAGCAATGGCGCTTCTACCGAGGAAAAACCGAAAAAATCCTCGTCGCACGAAGCAGTAGGCACTGTCTCGAACAACTAATCGACAGCGTACAGATGAATACAAAAACACTCCGTTGCAGCTCCTGCCGGAGTGTTTTTTGTTTATACAGCAAATACACGAGCAGCTACGCGATTGCGGTCGTACAAACGACAACAGATGTGCGACCGGCGACAGCGATGCCCGTAGAGGCGCCACAGAGGGGCGCCTCCGCCGCGAAGACGCCCGTGCCACATTGATCATTGATACACAGCCGCTGGCTATTTTCTGTTGGCCTCCGGTTTCCTATTATCAAAGTTTATCATGACTACTCCCTTGCATATCGTCCTTACAGAGCCGCAAAACGCGGATGCACTTTATCCATTCTCGGCAATGCACTGCGCTTGGGAAGTTCGCTGCGGCGCACTCCGCCTGTTTGAGAAAATACAGCGCCTTTTTCCAGAAGCATCGCTCTCTTTTGCCGGACGCGACCTGCATCTGCGCTCCTTTCTTGCCCGCACAGGGCTTGCAAATACGGCGCCCACCGGCAGGACACTTGTCATAGATGCCGGAGTTGTGCCTACACGTGCGCTTCAGATGCACATAGAAGAAGCCATCAGCACAAACGAACCAGTAGTATTTACCACTTCGCACGGGCCGATTGGATTCTTCTCGCCTTCGCCTATGCCACCCCCGGCAGATACACAAAGCGTTGCAGTAGAAGCGCAGCACATTACCTATTTGTGGGACGCCCTTTCGCACAATGCAAACGCCATTGCCCACGACACTCAATTCTTTTCAAACACGATAACCACCGTCCTCGAAGGCGTCTACTGCATAGCACGCGAGCGTATTTTCCTCGGCAACAACGTGGCAATCGGCCCGTGTACCGTTTTGGACGCTTCCGAAGGCCCTATTATCATAGGCGACAACGCGCGCATTATGCCACACTCCACAATTCTCGGCCCGTGCTATATTGGTGAGAATTCGCTGATAAAGGTCGGTGCAAAAATCTACGGAGAAACGAGTATCGGCGAGTGGTGTAAAGTTGGCGGCGAAGTAGAGAACTCAATTATTCACGCGTACTCCAACAAACAGCACGACGGATTTCTCGGCCATTCCTACCTCGGCGAATGGGTAAACCTCGGTGCCGATACGAATACCTCCGACCTCAAAAACAACTACGGCACGATCCGCGCACAACTGCGCTCGGACGACATCAGCACAGGCAGGATGTTTCTCGGATTGCTCTGCGGCGATCACACTAAAAGCGGTATCAACACCATGTTCAATACAGGTACGGTATCGGGCGTGAGCGCAAACATTTTCGGCGGCGATTTCCCTCCAAAATCCATCCCATCGTTTTCCTGGGGTGGCCGCGCCGATGCACCGCGCTTTGATCTCGAAAAAGCAGTGGCACTCGCCCGCACAGTGATGGCTCGCCGCAAGCGCACACTGCTGCCGGAAGAGGAAGAATTGCTGCGTATGGAGTTCGAGAAGTCGTAGCGCGGGCGCCGTTGCTCCTGCATTCTGGTTATCGTAAGCTCGTCCTCGCACCGTTCCTACGGTAACAAATGCGAAGACGTCGCACCGCGCAGCAGTTATCATAGGAATGATGCGCTACGCGTCGCCGCGTGGAGTTCGCCCCCATTCGCAATGTCTTACTTCTGCCAAGAGATAGGTTCAGCGCAGCTTTACGATGTGCTGTATGGAAACTTCGCCTTTTGATGTAACGACGCGAACGGTGTACGAAGCAGCGGGCAGACGGTTCGCAGGATAATCATAGAAAGCTATGCCTTCTGGTACATAGATACTGTCTACCGTGCGCCCCTCCACAGAGATAATGCTGATGGAAACAATGCTCTGATGCGGATCGGCCAGCCTGATTGCCACAGTTTCCAATACGGGATTCGGAAAAATTTGTATCGAGACACCACCCCTCTGTATTGGTTCGCCTACCCCCACTGATACATTCATCCCCGTTATCATTTTAATTTTGTTGTTGCCCGAATCGGTAAAAAACAGCGTGTCGCCTGTGGTAGAAAACGCAACCGAAATCGGTGTGTTCAGCAGCGCAGTTGCCACCGACCCGTTCTGGTCTCCGGGTGTGAGTTCGGTGCCGGTAAAAAGTGAATACCCCGTGGCTGCTGTGTCCACCTTGTACAAGCAATGTCGCCCCGACGGTACATACAAGCTCCCACGGTGATATGCGAGAAAACCAAGGCTGTACGGAGAAGCCGTCGGCAGTGTAGTGATAAGCGTTTTTTCGCCGGTTGCCGGGTCTATTTTTATTACCCGCGCATTATTCAGATTGCATGTATAAAACATGCCGTGTTCATCGCGTGCAAGAGCGAGATTGTGATTCAGCGGGCTTCCCGATGCAAGCACCTGCCGGGATTTATCGGGGAGGATTTTTGTAAGCCTGCCGAGTGCGTTCTGGGCAATGTACCACGTGCCATCCGGGTCGAGAATAATTGCAGTGGGAGCAGTCAGGCGCATGGTGTCCAATTCATTTCCGGCGTGGTCGCATTTATACACGACGCCCTGCGCCCATGGCCCTGCAATCCAGATAGTACTGTCGTTAATACCAAACTGCCCCAGCTCGTAGTTGCGGGTTATCACATTGCTAACAACACCATCGGGTGTAATTTTCGCCAGATGCCATACATCGGGCGTTGTACCCTCGCGGTAGTTCACCCACACATTGCCAAACCTGTCAACTTCTAAGTCGTCGGGGTTCGGTACATGGACAAAGTCGGCAACAGTCTGCGCCTGTGCGTGCAGGCAGCAGCATGCCATCAGGATAACAGCGAGAAGGCATTGTATCCGTGTGTTCATAGTATTGAGTATCATGCAATGTGTAGGGAAACAACAAGAGTCTGTAGCCCAAAGGCTACCGCCACCGAAGGCGAAACTAATAATCGGAAGCATAGTACAGTTGTCAAATCCTGCTATTTTCATCGCTCATTAGAAACACCTGTTGCAAGATTGTGTAGGCTCGGCAACTCTCTGTGTTAAAACCAGAGAAATCTGCTTGCCCCTCTGCTGTCAGGATTCATCACTCCACAGCATGAATTGGTGCAATTGGCCGATGAGATTCCGTGGAGCGATCTTGAACAGGAAATGGGGACAGAACCAGTACTTCTGCGGAATGGCGGAGTTCCAGTGGCGTCCTACGCGTGCTATAAGGAGTCTGCTTTATTGTCGCCATCGGATTTACAGTGCCGATTGTACGGAGGAGAGCTTGCGATAAAGGCCGAACAGCACACGGCGGATGGAAGTTATCATCGGCTCGTCCGCGCACCGTTCTTACGGTAACTGATGCGCGGACGTCAGCACGGTGCAGAGACGACCACGAGGGCAGAGACGGCGGCGCCATCATTTCGTCGTTCCTATATTCTCCCATAGAAGGAGCTGCAAAGCTGCAACTACAAAACGCCGTACTGTTCCTGAAAGGCAGAGGGCGAAATTCCCCGGTGTTTTTTAAAAGCTTTACCAAAGCTCTGGCTATCAGCAAAGCCAACGGCCAGCGCAATATCAGCAACAGAATGCTCGCCAGCCCGAAGCAGGTCCGACGCCGCTTCAAGTCGTTTGCGGATGATATATTGCTGCGGGGAACAAGCAAAGACAGCTTTGAACAATCGGAAAAAATGGTATTCGGAGAGAGCAGCTTCTACGGCAGCGGACCGAATCGTGAGCTTTGTAGTAAAGTGCGTATCAAGATATTCTTTGCCAGCTACCAGCTTTCGATACAGGTCCTTTCTGGTCTGCGGCTTTACTGTGCGAATCCGGTAGAGCTGCTGCCAGATATGCCGGTGATCTTCCACGATATGTTCGGCCAAAGTAAAATAGAACTCATCGCCAAAGGTGTAGCTGGCAGTGGGGTTGCGATCAAGAGTTCGCCCCAGTTCTACAAGAGCAGTACCCAACCGGGTACGCCCAGCCTCGTATTTGTTTTCCAAAAAATCTTCGCCAGCAAAAAAAGTATCAAGGGAGATATCGGGAAAAGGAGTGTCGGCTCCTACGCGGCTGGCTAATACTTCGGATACAATATCGGGAGCAATATCAATACACACACCCTTTACGACCTGTTTGCTGCCAATGTCTATGGTGCCATCGCAGTGTGCATTTGCCAGCAAGTACTGTCCTTTTCGCACGGCGTAGTGGTTGCCGTTTACATGGTACATTTCGCAGCCGTCCATCACAAACTTTACAGAAAAGCTTCTGAATGCAAGAGGTTGCGACAGGTCAGTGAACATCGAAAAGTTCACTAAGTTCCGATTGCGGGGAAAGCTATTGAGCTCAATCTTTTGCCCCTGCTGCAACACATGGTACATAACGTTTCGCCTACAATATTCACAACCCGAAAATCGGCCTTCTACGCATTGTCCATGAACAAGACAACGTCTGCTTTTGTGGAGTTACATCAGGCGGATACAGACTACTCGCACGAGCCTTCTTCGATAATAATCTCTTGAGAGACTTCGGCTTGCAGCGGTTCGATAAGCCTTTTTTTCTGCCAGCTTCCTTTGCGAAACCACAACAGAGCGAGCATAGCCGAAAGCGTGTTCGACACCGGAAAAGCCTACCAAATCCCCCGAAAGCTGAGCGCAGTATGCTTGCCGAGGAACAAAGCGAGCGGAAACTGAAGCAGCCATACACCCCAGCCAAAAATCAATAATGGGTCCAGAAAGAAATTCAGCGTTACTGTACACAGGTTGATATACAGGGACAGGCGCACTTCGCCGATTCCACGCATCGTGGTATGTTCATTAGAATACCATGAACCAGCAGGGTAAAAAAAACGCCCGAAAACAGAACTCTTCCCTCTGCGCGGATTGGGACGAAAACACGAAAAAAGGATTGCAGGTGGTGCCGATAGATGCGCCGCTGAATTTGTAAAAAACAATAGTTCCTTATAAATTTGCCGCCATGATGAGAATGACTCTAACATTATAATATCGTCCCTCCAATGCCCTCCCGGCATCCCGCCTTTACAGAAGGCGTGCTTTTGTATTGTCCTTACCTGATAATTTTTCGCAGTAAAAATTTCTCAAACAACAGCGCAGGCGACAGCCGAGCCTTGACGCTGCCAACATCCTTCTCATTCAGCATCATGTTTAGAAAATCCTATGGAAACAACTCTTGATATACAGCACATCGAGCAATTTATCCGCGATGGATTTGTTCGTATCGGCAACGCATTTTCTCCGGAACTCGCACGCGAAGCACGCGCCATCCTGTGGAACGATCTCGGCTGCGATCCCGGCAATCAGGCAACATGGACACGCCCCGTCGTCAGGCTGGGGATGTACTCGCAGGAGCCGTTTGTGCAGGCGGCAAATACTCCTGTTCTCCATTCTGCATTCGATCAGTTGGTGGGAAAAGATCGGTGGATTCCATGCAGAAGCATGGGTACATTTCCCGTGCGATTTCCTTCGCCCGATAGCCCCGGCGATACTGGCTGGCATGTGGACGCGAGCTTTCCGGGCGACGACCCAAGCGACTATTTCAAGTGGCGTATTAATGTGTGGTCAAAAGGCCGCGCTCTGCTGATGCTGTTCCTGTTTTCCGATGTCGGAGAGCGCGACGCTCCTACGCGCATCAGCGTTGGCTCCCATCTGGATGCAGCAAAAGTGCTGGCACCAGCAGGCGACGCAGGCCTTTCGGCAATGGAACTGGCAAGCGCAATGGTCGCGCTGCCGCAACGCAATGAAGTGCTGGCAACCGGAAAAGCGGGAACGGTCTATCTGTGCCACCCCTTTTTGCTTCATGCGGCGCAACCCCATCGCGGTGCGGAACCGCGATTTCTGGCGCAGCCTCCGCTGTTCTGGAAACGCGAGTTTGAAATCGGGCAACCCGAAAGCGACGACTCGCCCGTAGAAAAAGCAATACGCCTCGGCCTGGCCATGTAAGCGCACAACATACTGAACTGTTGTGAGCGTATGGCTGAGGCGGCAATCCGCTTCAGCCATGCTTTTTTGTGCGGCATTGGTGGCAGCAATCCACGAACGGTTGGCTGTGTTTACATTCTCTGTGTAGATTACAGTGGTGCACTGTGGCACATAGCCATTTACAACAAGGCAGCAACGCAAAACCCAGAATGAAGCCAAAGACAATACAATTCTATCTCGCAAATTGTTTTCTGCTGGCGATACCAGTGTTGCTCTGGAATATCCTGCTGGCTAGCAGATTGCCCGCTGCTTTTCAGCCCGATATATTCTGGCGCGATATCCCCGCTGCTCTCGCCTTCGGAGAAAATGCTTCGAGAACACTCGTGTTTCTACTGGCGTTTCTCATGCCGCTTTCCTTTGCGTCGCGAAGGCAGAAGATCGGTCTTGTGGTGTACACAGCGGGAATAGTGCTCTACTTTGCGTCGTGGCTTGCGCTTGTGTGCGCTCCCGAGAGCGCGTGGAGCAATAGCCTTTGGGGATTTCTGGCTCCCGCTTGCACGCCTGTGCTCTGGCTTGCGGGCATTGGCCTTGTCGGGCACAAATTTTACTTCCATATTCCCTACCGGCAATGGATATTTACAAGCGTTGCCATGATATTCCTGGTGTTTCACAACGCCCATGTGTTTATCATTTACAGCCGTCTCTCTTGACTCGCGATCTCTCGGAATACCGACTGTCCCCGCCCCATGCCATCCAAAAGAATGACGGCGCAGGCGTCTCCGTCCGGGTGGTTGGTCTCCGCACCGCGCTGCACAACCCGCTGCGTGGCTGCCCAAAGGCTTTGCGCCAGTTCCATTGCCGCGAACTACACACACAGCGCCATCCATTCTTGTTCGTCCCGGTAGGACTCGAACCTATAAAAAACAAACAGCGCCGTATCGGGTGACACGGCGCTGAGGAAGGGGCACTTGCGTGCCATTGATATATGTGCTGTTAGTCCATGATACGGCGTAGAAACGCGGGCTTTTCGCGTTCTTCACGGCGCGGCTCTTCTTGAACTTCTACAATCTTTTCCTGCTGCATTTCGGCACGCGGCTCGGGAGTACCCGGGTTGATACGGATAGAACCACCTGAGCTCTTACGGCGCAAGTATGCGGGCTCGTCGTAGCGCTGGAGTTCCTGCACACCACTTGGGCTGCTGGCGGGCACACTGCGCGAAGCCTGCGAAGTAACTGCGGGCGGAGTATAGAAGCTCTGCACTCCCCCACCTGCACCAGCGCCAGCGGCTGCACGCTGCACTTGCTGCTGTTGTACCTGCTGCGGCTGCGCTTGCACCGCAGCTTTCTCTTGCTGGGCGGCTACTGCGGCTGCAATAGACACGGTCTGCTGCTTTACTTCTTCTTCGCGGCGAAAGCCTGTGGCCACAACTGTCACCATGATAGTATCATCCATTGTGTCGTCGAACACGATACCGTGAATGAGGTTCACATCCTGGCCTGCTGCATCTTCGATCACCGACACAGCTTCGCCGATCTCGAACATTGTCATGTTGGAGCCGCCGGTAATATTCACAAGTACGCCCTGTGCGCCATGGATAGACACGCCTTCAAGGAGCGGCGAAGAAATAGCGTTTTGAGCAGCTTCCACCGCGCGATGGTCGCCGGAGGCCATTCCTGTGCCCATGATAGCATCGCCGGTATTTTTCATAATCGTGCGAACATCAGCAAAGTCAACGTTGATATAGCCATGACCAGAAATGATATCGGCAATACCACGAGTAGCATTGTACAACACATCATCTACTTTCTGGAACGCTTCTGTAAACGTCGTCTTTTTGTCGATAATCGACATAAGCTTTTGGTTGGGAATCACGATAAGCGCATCGACGTGCTTCCGCAGGTCTTCGATACCTTGGTCGGCCACATGTGTGCGTTTGCGCGCTTCCCACTGGAAGGGCCGGGTAACAATACCCACGACAAGAGCGCCGAGTTCGCGACCGATTTTGGCCACCACAGGAGCACCGCCTGTACCGGTACCGCCGCCCATACCCGCCGTGACAAATACCATATCGCTGCCGGAGAGAGCTTGGCGAATATCCTCGCCACTTTCTTCCACTGCGCGATTTCCCACACTGGGGTCGGCACCTGCGCCAAGACCACGTGTCCCCTCTTTACCTACCTGAATCCTGATCGGCGCTTTGTTGTTAGCCAGAGCTTGGATATCAGTGTTCGCGGCGATAAAATCTACTCCTGTAAGGCCACGGGTTATCATGCTGTTAATAGCATTTCCGCCACCGCCGCCTACCCCCACAACGCGTATCCGTGCGCCGTGCGATATATTCGTATCAAGTTCAATCACAGTATACCCTTCCTCTGTACAGTTGTGAATTTTTAATTCTATGTATTTATGCTGCTGCTGCTTGTATTGGGAACCGGACTACTCTATTACAATTCTTGGAAGAATGACTTCATTCTGCCGAGAATCGACGCCTTATCCGATTGCTGCTCATCGGTGGGCGTATCCGTTTCTTCTTCGAGAACGACCGACTGGTCGCTGTGTTTCATTGCATAGCCGATAAGGCCCACGCCTGTTGCATAACGCGGATTTTCGATTTCGGGTGCCAGCCCACCATCGCCAAAGCCCGAAGGAATACCGATTTTCACAGGCATGCCTGTTATCTGATACGCCAGTTCGTCGATTCCGCGCAGCAAAGCGCCGCCACCTGTAAGCACAATACCCGCAGAAAGATTCTGGCTGTAGCCCGAGCGGCGGATTTCCGCCAGCGCAAATTCGAGCAGTTCCTCCATACGAGGTTGGATAATATCGCATAGCAGGCTCTTTGTCACTTCCATTGGCTTGCGGCCACCTACACCCGGTATCATGAACATTTCGTCGCGCATGATGCTCGTCTGCATGGCATGGCCATATTCCTGCTTTACGCGTTCTGCCTGTGCGGCAATAATGCCAAGACCTCTGCGCACATCGTCGGTGATCTGCCGCCCGGCAATGCCGAACAGCGCTGTGTGGCGGATAATACCGCCCTCGAACACCGCAATGTCTGTCGTGCCGCCGCCGATGTCAATCAGCGCAACACCAATTTCTTTTTCCTCATCGTCCAGCACTGCATAGCTGCTCGCCAATGGCTGCAGTACAAGGTTGCTTACTTTCATACCCGCGCGCTCTACGCAACGGTAAATATTCTGGGCAGCAGTTACCAAGCCAGTCACCACATGCACATTGGCTTCCATGCGGATGCCGCTCATGCCCACCGGGTCGGTAATCCCATCTTGTCCGTCGATGATAAAGTCCTGCGGAATAATGTGCAGGATTTTCCTGTCGGAGGGAAGAGCGATTTTCCGAGTCTCGTCCAGAAGCCGCTCTACATCTGCTTTTGTAATTTCTTTTTCGGGATTGGAAATACCTACAATCCCCATTGTGGGAAACGACTGAATATGATCGCCTGCAATGCCAACGATAACATCTTCGATGCGCACACCCGATTGCTGCTCAGCTTGCTGCACAGCCTGCTGAATGGAGCGCACAGTTTTTTCGATGTTGACTACTACTCCCCGGTTCAGCCCTTCGCTGGGGCTTTCGCCAATGCCGAGTACAGTCATGCCATTGCTGCCACGCTTGCGCGCTGCTACAATCGCGCATACTTTTGTCGTACCGATATCCAGACCAACGATGACGTCGCTGTGTGCTTCTTCCGCCGATCCATCGGTCTGCTGCTGCTGCTCTCCCTGGGTTCTTTTAAAGCGGTTCATAGCTGTCCCGGAACTTTTAACCATTGGTACGATGATTCCCGGTTATCACCTGGCCTTCCCAGCGCAAGTCGATATAGGAAACATCGGGAATGTCGCCGTGGAATACCTGAGTCTTCCAGTAGGCGCTGAGCTTGTAAATTTTCTGATCGGCTTCGCTGGCATCTCCGAACAGTATCGGTATCGCCCCGTCGGTTGTCTGCAACACAAAGCTGCCGCCGCGAGCTGCGATTTCCGATATATTTCTGTACAGTTGCCTGTCGGTCGCGTCCAAGGCCCGCACTATGTCGAGCGCCTGCTTTAAAAGCACTGTATCGACACCCGATGTAGTTGCAATCCCCGCAAGGAATGGCAGATCGAGCGCCTTCGACGTAAACCTGTGCGGCAGAATGACACCCTCGGCGTCGACATACTGCACGGTTCCGTCCTGCATGAGGATCGAAGCTACAGGTACGCGCTCTTCGATCTTGACGACAACCATTTCGCCGGTTTGCATCGTCACGGCCACATTTTTGACAAAGGGATGCTTTGCTACGCGATCCCTGGCGTCCTGAAGACGCACATGTGCCATCGTTACCGAGTCGAGCGCTATTGCCGCATATTCTAACACTTCCTTTTCGTCGAGAAGGACATTGCCCTCCACACGAGCACCTCTTATCGTCTGGCGCGAACGCCATTGCGACGACAACAGTACCAGAAAGCCCAGAACGGCGATACACACTAAAAGAGCTGTATACGGCGACTGCTTTTCCCCGGCAGCTCGATTATGCTCCACAAGTGATTTCATAGCCGACCGCAAGGACGTTCGCCCGTAATAATTAACATCAACCCACAATGGATTAATGCCCAATTGACAAACCCGTAAACGAGCCCGTCTTTCATTGTCTATGTTCGATTGTTTTCCCTGCGTATGCTGCTACACAGAGGTTTAGACGATCCCGAAAACGACGACGTGGAAGGGGTAATGTCCTTCGAGTTCGGAATACGATTGAGATATGTATCTCTTTATGCTGTACGAGAGAATGGCGGTAAACTTAATAGTCTTGCGAGTTATAGTCAACTAAAAATTTTGTTTGTGGAAAAAAGTTGGTGGTCGTTTCAGCTTATGTTAACTTCTGCGCGGAGCCTGTTTGCACCGGGGGAACAGCGCCCGACTCCACAGCAAGTTCCCGGCCATCAACAGGGGTTATATGCAGTATTATCAAGCAGTTCGGGGGTTTCTCGAATACTGCGAAACAGAGCGGAACCACTCAGCTCATACTGTTGAAGCATACCGCCTTGCGCTCGATCAGTTCGCCGACTACATGCGAGAAGCGGAGATTAATATTGATACTATTAGCAGCCTGACAACTGCCGACATCCGCCCCTTCCTTGGCTACCTGCACGACCAAGGGCTCTCGGTAAAAAGTATCCGCCTGAAAATCGCTGCGGTGAAATCGTTTTTTAGGTTCTGTGTAAAACGCGCGTTTGTCGCGTCTAATCCCGCCCTGCTTGTCCCCTCGCCCCGACAGGAAAAGAAGCTCCCGTCCTTTTTGCAACCCGCTGAAATTGAAAGGCTTATGGCCTCCTTCGACACATCCACGCCCGCAGGTGCACGCGATGCTGCGGTTGCCGAACTGCTCTATAGCTCCGGCCTGCGCGTGGCTGAGCTCACCTCGCTCACCGTTGCCCATATTACTGCCGAACCCCAAATCCGCGTGATTGGCAAAGGCAGAAAGGAACGCATTGTCCCCATTGGCTCTAAAGCCATGGAAAGCCTGCGGCATTACCTCGCCATGCGGAGCCAGCTTGTGCACCCTCGCGTTTCCGGGCAAGCGCTCTTCCTTTCAGCACGCGGAAACCCACTTTCACCGGCAGGTGCTTATCGCATAATTCACAACGCTTTAGCACCTATTAGTGAAGCCTCGCAAAAGAGCCCGCACGTACTGCGTCATACGTTTGCCACTCACCTGTTGGACAATGGTGCCGACATCCGCGCCGTGAGCGAAATGCTCGGCCATTCCTCGCTTTCCACGACACAGATATACACCCATGTGTCGGTAGAGCGCCTGAAAAACATCTATAAGCAGGCACATCCAAAGGCATAGAGCAGGCATGTACGCAGCAATTTGTATTGTTTCCTCTTGGCTGCTTTTTTCCGGCAACTGGCTTCCACACCGCGCCGCCCCTTTGAGAACAACCGAAGCGGCTCATGCGACCGGCGACAGCGACCGAAGTAGAGGCGCCACGGAGGGCGGCTCCGTCGCGAAGATGCCCGTGCCACACAAAGCATTCTGTTAAAAAACGTTAAGCGACTCCGAAGCCCTATCATCATATCCCGCTGCTGCGTAAATTGCTTCCTGACTTATTGGGAGGACACACAACATGAATAAATATACGATACGCTGGGTCATTGCTCTGCTCTCGCTGGCTCTATTCGGGCTTTTGTGTGTGCAGTTGTACTGGGTAAACAACGCTGTTGGCATGAAGCGCGAGTTGTTCCGCCAGTCGGTCAACGGCGCCATGAGTGCAGTAATCTCCAAATTAGAGAAACGCGAGGTCGCTTCTGCCGTTGCTCAAACAGTATATGCCGCAAACATGCAAGCGGATACAATGCAGGCAATGCCACCAGAACCGGCACAGCCAACACCAGAACCGGTACCCGTACCAGTGGAAGCTCCTACCTCGCCAGTAGCATCTCACTCCGGGAGTCGGCTGGCAACTACGATAACTACGTTGCATAGAACTCCTGTGGCCTCGGGCCAAGGCACTCTGAACACTGTCCCTATTGTTGTTTCCGGTTCTCAGCGACCATCGGGAATGTACAATGCCATATCTGCACAGGGCACAGGAACTCGCACTCGTACAAACCAGACCTTTGGCATTATAGATCGCTCGGCAACTCCGATCCATCTCATCCATTTGGACTCCATGTGTAATACCATGCACCTGTATCTCGATACCTCTATTACCCGGCAACAGGAATTCCTGACCCAGCGCAGGTCTGCACCTCGTATTACTGTGAGGAATAAAAACAACAACCGCACGCAACAGGTGACAGTACGAACACAGTGGGAGCAGGACACGGCAGCCATGCAATGGCAGGAATCGGCACGGGCCTTTAGCCACACGATGGAGTTTAATGTAAATATCCCCGAGCTCGAACAGAGGATAGAACACATTCAGACCATGGTGACTGAAATGTTTGAGGAACCCATTTTTGTCGAGCTCAACGAGCCATCTCCCCCTCCTTCGCAGGTGTGGATGTGCGAGCAAGATCACAACCACGCTGTCCAGGACTGCTATAGCATACACGCGGCAACTCATCAGGCCAAGCGCGCCAAGCTTTCGGCAGGCACGGGAGCGAGCAAAGTAGCAACGGCGGATGCACCAGCGCGCAAACAACCGCATGGACAGAAACCTGCGGTACGAAGCGAATCGACGACCGTTGCCGTTGCGGACAACCAGAGAAGCGACCGCGATAAATTGGTGTCGATTAAAGATATGGCGTCGCGTGTGGTGACTGAACTGGCTACGGGCATCCGGCCTATCAGCCAGCGGGTTTCCTCCGATCTCCTCGACTCCCTGCTGCGGAGCGAGTTGGCGCAACGCGGTGTTACGCTGCCCTACCACTACGCTGTGCTTTCGCAGCACAATGCGTTTGCTCTTGCTACCCCGGCATCGTATAATACCGAACTGAAGCAAAGCGCCTTCCGCGCGGCACTCTATCCCAACGACATTATTGCCGAGCCCTATTTCCTCTCGATCTATTTCCCGAACCAAGATGAATTTGTGTACGAATCGATGTGGGGCGTGCTTGGCACTTCCATGCTCTTCATACTACTCATCCTCGGCTGCTTCTCGTTTACGCTTGTCACGCTCACACGGCAGAAGAAATTGTCGGATATGAAAACTGACTTCATCAACAACATGACGCACGAGCTCAAAACGCCCATTGCCACCATCTCTCTTGCCAGCGAGGCGCTACGCGATCCGGCAGTGCGCGGCAGCGACAACCGAGTGATGCGGTTTATCAATGCCATTTACGAAGAGAACAGGCGATTGGGCAGCCAAGTAGAACGCGTGCTTCAGGCCGCAGTTATAGACCGGGGCGAAGTGCGGATCAGCCCGTCGACGGTATGCGTACACGACATCCTGAAGCAGGCATTGCAGACCATTGCGATCCAAGTAGAATCGCGCGGCGGCACGGTGCAATGCCAGTTCGACGCCGGACGCGACTGTATCCAAGCCGACAGAGTTCACCTTACGAATATTATTATCAACCTGCTCGACAATGCCAACAAATATTCGCCCGACTCTCCGCGCATCGCGCTGATCACAACAAATACAAACAACGGCATTACAATTTCGGTAGAAGACAATGGCATCGGCATGAGCCGCGACGCCCAAAAGCGTATTTTTGAGCAATTCTATCGCGTTTCCACTGGCAACTTGCACGATGTAAAAGGATTTGGGCTGGGCCTGAGCTATGTAAAAGCAATGGTAGAAGCTCATGGCGGTACAATTACCGTGCGCAGCGAACCCCGGCAGGGCAGCCGATTCGATCTATTTTTCCCCTTCGCAGGCAAGGAGGCCGTGCACGCATGACCGATTCAAAAATTCTTCTGGTAGAGGACGACAACAACCTCGGCAATATCCTTTCCGAATATCTCGAACTCAAGGGCTATGGAATCACACTGTGCACCGATGGCGAAAGCGGTTATGAGCAGTTTCGCAGCCAGGAGTACGACCTCTGTGTGCTCGATGTGATGATGCCACGACGCGATGGATTTAGCCTAGCACGCGCCATCCGCAAAGAAAACGAGCATATTCCTATTATCTTCCTGACGGCAAAATCTATGAAGGAAGATAAAATTGAAGGGTTCTCCATTGGCGGCGACGACTATATTACCAAACCATTCAGCATCGAAGAATTCCTCTTGCGTATTCAAGCCGTGCTGAAACGCTGCCGTTCCCAGCAGCCCGCTCCTGCTACCGGCACATCCTTTGGCGTTGGTAAATATATTTTCGACTACCGCAACCAGCTCCTGCTCATCGACGACAACGAGCGCAGGCTTACCTCGCGCGAGGCTGAACTACTCAAACTGCTGAGCGACAACCGCAACACCGTCCTCCGGCGCGATGCGGCGCTTACTCATGTGTGGGGCGACGACAACTACTTCAATGGTCGCAGCATGGACGTATATATCACCAAACTGCGAAAATACTTGCGAGAAGATCCCGAGGTGGAAATTATCACCGTACACGGCACGGGATTTAAGCTGTTGGTGCCGTAGAGTGGTTTCCTGCAGGTTTATTCGCCACACTGATAATAGCAACTGCCTGTACGTAATTTTCATAAAACATTCACTAAATATTCATATTCTGCCACCTATTATTGTTAAAGCCTGGATCAAAGAATAAACACCTATAATTTAGTAAGACTCTCCGGCATTGATCCTCTAAATAGTTTCACTTTCAAAGGGAGATATTTTTCAATACTATGATTGAGCGTGTGATCTTATTTAGGTCACCTTAGGCTATAACAGCACTACAGCTATTTATTTTTGACTGATTGTAAACCGGCACCGATCCCACACTATTTCATTCTACCATTAGGGATTTCTTTTATGAAGAACCATCGTATTTTCACAGATTCTGTATTTTCAGGCACTTGGATTCGTACCATCTTACTGTGCGTTTTTGCTTTCATAAGTTTTTATGCGGACTCACATGGGCAAATTGGCCCAGATCCTGATCCTTTAGCTAGCGTTCCTTGTGTCACCGACTGTACTCAGGCAACATGATCGAATATGCTTGAGCAAGAAGTTTATATTGGAAGTTGCAAAGTAATTGTTGGTTATAAGTATCGGGTCAGTAACTGCACAACCCCACCATTCTATGATGTTTATATTTCTTATGTAACACTGCCACCAGAAAGTTATTTTTCATGTTTAAGTGTCTTACAAAGCATGAATTTCAAATCGCTTGTGGATGACGCAGCCCGACAGCTCCTCATCGCCAACCCCATGGGATTTCCTCCATACCAAGAGGGAGAGTGCATTACTACATGGAGAGTTGGTAAAAAATCTTGCTGGAAATCGGCAGGCTATCCTTGGCCAAAGGATCATATTTTTGAGCAATGGTGGTGGTATGGCTGTAAGGTATCAGAAGGTTGTTGTGTTGATACATATAAAGTATGTAAACGCTTTGGACAACTCTTTGTAGAGCATCTTCAAAGTGTTGAGATTGGCCAACATAATTGCGACAGTCTTCCTAATGATCCTCTCCTACAGAACAACGGCAACTGCTATTTCCTCTGTGACTAAACTTTATTATACACATAGAAAAAAAGGGAATACAATGTATAGGCCATATCGTTACACGATTTATATATTTATACTGACAATGTTAAGTCTAACCATAACTGCACAGTCAGTCCAGGCTCAGACATCCCAAATACAGTATACTGATATAAAAGGAAATTCATATCATTCTTATAATGGAGGCCGGAATTGGATACCAATTTCCCCACCCCAATATGCACATCAACAGGTTGTATCCTATACCGATAGAAATAAAAGAACATATCAATCAGTAGACTTTGGGAAAACGTGGTCGGATATAACCAAAATGGGAGCCACTGTTCAAAAGAAGGAATCTGTAAAGATATATCCTATCCCTGCTTCCCATCAAATTTCTACAATCCTTGAGATATCACATACAGACCAGATCACCATTGAGTTATACGATGTTTCGATGCAGCTAATACAGTCGCATCAGCTAAGCTTAACAGCCGGGAAGCACGATATCCCTCTCGATATATCAACACTCTCTTCGGGCCTTTACCTATTGAGAGTTGTGTCCGTTGACTTTCAGGAAACTCTTCCGGTGATAGTAGCACAATAATGCCCTCTTATGACAGGTTCTTCTGTAATAATAGAAGAACCTGTTTTCTTTATCACGAGTTGCCTACCACTCCTATGAATCGACTATCCACTCTCTTCTTGCTCCTCATAGCTCTTTCCCCTTATCCGACATATGCAACCGATTCATGGGCTGTCCATACTCCTCAAAAGCCGTGGAAAGCAACACTGTACGATGCGTGTATTATCTCACCAACAACAGCGTATGCAGTGGGAGAATACGGAGTCGTGCGAAAAACGACTGATACCGGCCAGACATGGCATTATCTCAATGTAGACATTTCAGAAACTCTCTACAGCACCGCCTTTAGCGATTCATCCTCCGGGGTCATAGTCGGCAGTAATGGCATCATTGTGCGAACCCAAGACGGCGGGAAGCAATGGACAAGAATAGAAATAACGACAGCCACACTACACGCCGTGCGTTTTGCTGGCACATCAGGGATTATCGTCGGCAAGCACGGGGCAATTTTCCGCTCGGAAAACAATGGGATATCGTGGGATACTATTACGTCCCCGACACAATCCACACTTCATACACTGGCCTATATCGGCGTAGATACAGCTCTTGCCGTTGGCGACAGCGGCACAGTAATCTGCACCTATGACCGTGGAAAAACATGGCGTTCTATGCAAACGCCCGCGACACAACACCTGCGCTGCATTGCAATCGCCACTCATAGTGTGTGGCATGTAGCGGGCGACAAGGGAGAGTATCTACGTACAACGAATGCTGGCATAACATGGGAGTCTATTCCCTATGATACAACATTCTCGTTCACAGCTCTGTTTTTTGCAGATCGGAATCACGGGCTGGCCAGTGGCAGAGTGTACCAAGAAGTGACGAAATCAGAAGACCCACGGAGCTTACGCACGGAAGATGGCGCAACATCGTGGGAAATAACGCAACTCGCCGGAGCAACGCGATTCTATACTGCAATAGTACAATACTCACCCGATTTTCATATTCTGGTTGGTGAAAACGGCACACTTGTATCTGTGTCGTACACTGAAGATTCATTGCGACAACGTGCTTCACTATACGGCAAAAATCTTCAGTATTTTGCTCTTGATTGCTCTGATGCCAATAATTGCACGTCGATAGCAGAATCTGCCGACTACAGATCAGCGAATCAACAAGGGTTCACTTATCTGATTGAGCGCACGACGAACGGCGGCCAAACATGGCAGACTCAATCATCCCCTCTATCTGCGTTTCCCACTGATCACATGCACAACATTACTGCGCTACTGGCGATTGATTCCCTCAACATAACAGCCATAGGCAATTCGGGAATGATTATTCGCACTCTGGACGGCGGAGCGACGTGGCATCAACAGAACGGCAATACAAGTGTGCCACTGCTGGATGTAGCATTTCTCAATCCCTTGGAAGGAATTATTGTCGGAGCATACAATATAGCTCTTCGCACAACTGACGGTGGAACAACTTGGCTTCCACTGGCAGTTCCGGGCAATGCCGAAAATCAAGTCCTCAGTAAAATTGTCTATAAAGACCGCGATACGTTTTTTATCTATGGTCTTACTTATCAGGGCGATAAGACCAATCGCAAAATTTTCTTTACGGAAAACGCAGGGATGTCATGGACAGAGCTGCCTTTTTATGTTCAGCAGGGTTCTCCCGGGTCTTTTATCTTTTTGGATAAGAATACTGGTTGGGCCATAGGTAGTCGTCCTTCCGATACCAATAATCCCGGTATCAGAAGCACCGATATGGTTCTCCATACAAAGGACGGAGGCCGATCATGGGAATACTTGTTTCAGGAAGAAACGGGCAATCTCCTCTCTCTCCAATCGGCTGATTTTGGAAATGACACCTATGGCATGGCAGTAGGCGACATTGGAAAGATAACCCGCACTATGGATGGTGGCAAAAACTGGGCAACTCTTCCTTCTCCATTGGAAACAGGACGATATATCAGTATATCCTACCCCCGTGCAGACCGTGCCATCCTTCTAACACTTGATGGGTTTATAGCTATCTACTCCACCGATACAGTAATAAGCAGCATTCCAGTGGAGTCAAACAGCTCGGAATCAACTCTTCGCATGTACCCTAATCCTACATCTTCCCTATTCACGATTGTGCTTCCAACTGCGTGCAATACAGCCGCAGGAACACTATCTCTCATATCAATATCCGGAGGCACTACCTACAATCTGTCGCCTATGCTAAAAAAGGCTCGCACCAGTGGAGTTGAGTCGATGACTGTCGATCTTACGCCCTATGCACTACCAGCAGGAATGTATATTGTCAAGCTGAATGGAGGCACGTCGGTGTACACAAGCCCACTACTATTGCTCCCATAAAAAAAATCCCGCGCTCCTTGCGAAACGCGGGACTTCTGCTAACTGACCATATTCTGATCACTATACGCGGGAACTTGCCAGAAGGTTCACTGCACAGAAATAGTGCGGCTGATCGCTTGGCCGTTTTGCTCTACACGCACAATATAGGTGCCGCGAGCTCGCTCGCTCATGTCGAGCTGTTTGTAATACTGTCCGCTGAGGCGCTCTACAACTTCGTTGAATACTCTATTGCCAAGAAGATCGCTTACAGTAACAGTTGCCGTACCGGGCTGTGTAAGTGCAAAGCTGATATTCAGCACGCCGGGAGTTGGATTCGGATACACATTAAAATACTCGGCTTTGATAGCATTGTTTTCCGATACACCCAATGGCAATGTGTCGCTGGAAAAGCTATCACTATCACTGTCGGTTTCCGCTTCCGTAGCAGGCGATGCATCATCGATCTCTACTTCAGTTGCTTCAGCTTTTTCGGCTGCTTCATCACCATCAGGCCGTTCGATAATAATCACCCGATAGCGTTTGCGCGGCTCCGAAGTCGGCGGTACCGGAAGAGCATCGAAAGCAGCATCGACATCCGGCGGAGCTACGTACAATTGCGAAACATCGCCTAAGTCGTCTGTCTCGAACGATTTGACGGAAGGAACTTCCGGTATCTCAACAAAAATATCTGCTCCGCCCTCCATCATCACCATGTGCGGCATCACGCCATGACACTGGTGGCTGATTGTGGAATCCAAATGCATTGCCCCCAGTTTCTCCTGTATTTCTTTGCAGTGTTGTTTGATAGCTTCTGCGTCGAACTTGTACTCGAACTTGTACGCGTGTACAGAATCAACACCTGCAGGGCGGCATTTGGGGCGGGTCGTCCACATATGAGTTATGAAATTTTTTGAGACCTGATCGCCATCCATCTTCTTGATATCGACATCCGCCTTTTCTCCGTCGTCCCCCAGCACCATCACCTGTGCAGCGCTATTGCCAGACGAGAACACCTGTATGCCGCCTTTTCCACCATTCTGGAGTTCCAAGACCTGCACATGTCTCATTGGCATCTCGCTGTCATTGGTCTCGACTGATATTTCGAGATTGTCGAGCATTTTTTGCACATCTTCCGGCAGCGCAGCCGCAGCATCAACTTCCTTGCCGTTCACTGTCATTGTCGTTTTGCCATTTTCTGTAAGCTGTTTTACCACAATAGGCTTGGACTCAGCACCATTGCCCTTTATACGGATCACCCTTACTTCTTGGCGGGTTTCCGGCGTCTCGCCGTTTGTTGTGGTAGTCGTAGTGGTATTTACACCATTACTTGTTTTTACTACCACCTGATGCTTATGGAGAACCGGCGCGGTTGCTTTTCCATTGCTTTCGGTCTGGCCTTCCGTCGATTGCGCATAGAGCGCATTGCTGAAGGCTGAAAAAGCCAGCAGACAAAAGAGTGCCACATACTGCGTAAGAACTGAAACATTCATAGAACCTCCAAATAGTACATGTGTTGTTGCTCGTTGTATTTGCTCCTGCAAGAGAGTCGATTTTACGTCTGTGACTGCCATTTGCCGTGTTTTTGTTATTTTGGGATTCGGCGTCTTTTTGTACGATGCGAAGTTACCGTATAATCGCATGTACATGTGTTAAAAGAGTGTTAAGCCAGTTGTTAATAGATGTTAAGAACAACAGGCCCTTTTAGCTGCCCGGCCTTGAGCTGGAGCATCGTTTTCCCACAGATTTCAGGTGATTGTATGAACTCTCTGCGCGTAGCAGTCCTCGGAACAGGGCATCTCGGCTCTATCCACGCAAAGCTCTGGACAACGGCGGTGAACGCTGAACTCGCCGGAGTATTCGACGTAGACCCGGCCAGAGCCGCAGCCATTGCCGAACAGTACTCCACACGCGCCTTTGCTTCGATAGAAGAAGCGCTTGAGCACACTGATGCAGTAACGATTGCCTCGCCAACCTCCACACACTACGACATTGCAGCGCAGTGCATCAAAGCCGGAAAGCACTGTTTTATCGAGAAACCAATTACAACAACATATGCAGAAGCCTGCGACCTAATCGACCTCGCATCGCAGCACGAAGCGGTAATACAGGTGGGGCATGTAGAGCGATTTAATCCCGGCCTCGGTGCTCTGCACGGCTACGACCTCGCCCCCATGTTCATAGAAGCACACCGCCTTGCACAATTTAAGCCCCGCGCTACGGATGTATCGGTAATACACGACCTCATGATACACGATATCGACATCGTGCTGTGGCTCGTCCGCTCTGCTGTAAAGCAGGTGGATGCAAATGGCGTGGCCGTGCTTACCGACACGCCCGACATCGCCAACGCCCGAATCACTTTCGAAAACGGCTGCGTGGCAAATCTCACAGCCTCGCGCATTTCGCAAAAACAAATGCGAAAAATGCGTATGTTCCAAAGAGATGCTTATATTTCTATCGACTTCGCAGCTCCTGCCGTGGAGGTATTCCGCTTGGTGGAAGAAGGCGAACAGGCTATGTCGGGAGTCCCGGCTCTGATGCTTGGCAATATTGAAGCTGGTACAAGAAAACGCTCAATTGTGTTTGAAAAGCCCGAAATTGCACAGGCAAACGCCATCCAGCTCGAACAACACTCTTTTGTGGAAGCTATTCTTCACAAGCGGCCAGCAGCAGTAACAGCACACGAAGCCGCCGAAGCTCTGCGCATTGCGGGGCTGATCGCCGATATGATTGGTGTGGTTACGCCTGCGTAACCAAAAAGACTCTTATGTGTTGTTTAGTGAAGCCGTAAACGAAACTTTACATTCTTTCGTATTGTTTTTTTACGAATTCTATGTAACTTTGTCCCCGTATGAAAAAACTGACTGCTATAGCACTTTTTCTCTTTTGTACCGTTGCACTGCTCGCAATGGAGGTAGATATTACCTCGTTTACTGCGCGCTCCAATGGTTCAAATATTACGCTCGACTGGGAATCCTCCCGCGAGATGCAGATCGACCACTACGAAATTCTCCGCAGTACACAGAACCAAAACGACTACAGGTATGTGGCAACGGTGACCGCAAAGGGCTCGCCTTCCCGCTATTCCTTCGTCGATGAAAATGCCTATATGAAGGGCGACCAGCCCGAAGTAACAGGCACAGTGTACACCTACAAGCTCAAGATGGTAGGCAACAACAAAACAATCTACAGCGACGCCGTCTCTGTCACCCACAGTGTAAGCTCGGTTCGCCGCACTTGGGGCATGATTAAAGAAATGTTCCGTTAATCGCACTTTTCTCCCACCAAAACTCCTCCTCCTTCGTCTCTCTTCGGCATTATTGCCCAATTCCATATCTTGCTGATACTTGTGCTGAACGCTCCCCGGAGCGCCTGCGCGATTATCTCTTATTGTAACGCCGGAGTCCCGGCAGAGGAGTGTATGCAGCAGTTCCAGCTCGTCTCCCAATACCAGCCTACAGGCGATCAGCCCGAAGCTATACGCCAGCTTACCGAAGGCATAAAGCGCGGCGATAAATTCCAAACGCTGCTCGGCGTTACTGGTTCCGGCAAAACATTTACCGTGGCCAATACGATAGCGAAGATCAACCGCCCCACATTAGTTATCTCGCATAATAAAACATTGGCAGCACAGCTCTACGGCGAGTTCAAACAGTTCTTCCCGAACAACGCTGTGGAGTTCTTTATCAGCTATTACGACTACTTCCAGCCCGAAGCCTATATCCCGAAGACCGATACCTACATCGAAAAAGACTTTATGATCAACGACGAAATCGACCGCCTGCGCCTGCGCGCTACAAGCTCGCTGATCGAAGGACGCCAGGACGTCATCGTCGTTGCATCGGTAAGCTGTATTTACGGTATTGGCACCAAGGAGTCGTTTAAGGCTCAACTGCTGCCGCTGCGTGTAGGCATGAAAATCGACAGGCAAACGCTGCTCTACAAGCTGGCAGACATTCATTACTCCCGCAATGATTTTGAGTTTGCACGCGGCACCTTTCGCGTTCGCGGCGATGTGGTAGAAATTATGCCCGGTGCCGAAGACGAAATGGCTGTGCGCATCGAGCTGTTCGGCGATGAAATCGACCGTATTTCCTATATCACCCGCGTAGATGCAAAGGTCATCTCCTCAGTCGATTCCGTGGTGTTCTATCCGGCAAAGCTCTTTGTGACAACAAAATCGGAGCTCGAACGCGCTATCATCGCTATCCAGAACGAGCTGCGCGACCGCTTGGCAGAGCTGCGAAAGCAAGACAAACTGCTGGAAGCTCAGCGATTAGAACAACGCACGATGTTCGATATTGAGATGATGCGCGAAGTAGGCTACTGTTCGGGCATCGAAAACTATTCAATGCACGTCTCCGGTCGCTCCTTTGGCGAACGCCCTGCTTGCTTGGTGGACTACTTCCCAGACGACTTCCTGATGGTAATCGACGAAAGCCACGTAACAGTGCCCCAAGTGCGAGGCATGTACAACGGCGACCGCCAGCGCAAACTCACACTTGTAGAGCATGGATTTAGGCTGCCATCAGCACTTGAAAACAGGCCGCAGAAATTTGAAGAGTTTGAGTCGCTTATCAAGCAAGTTGTGTTCGTAAGCGCTACGCCAGCCGATTTTGAGTTGGAAAAATCGCAAGGTGTTGTTGTCGAACAAGTTATCCGCCCCACAGGCCTGCTCGACCCGGAAATCAGCGTTAGACCTGTACGCAACCAGATCGACGATTTGATCAACGAAATACGAATACGCGAGAAGAAGAAAGAGCGAGTGCTGGTGACAACTCTTACCAAGCGTATGGCCGAAGACCTAACAGAGTATCTAGAAAAGCTGAACATCAAAACAGCGTATATCCACTCTGAAGTCGACGCTCTTGCGCGGGTGGAAATCCTGCGCGACCTGCGGATAGGCGAATACGATGTATTGGTGGGCGTGAACCTCCTGCGCGAAGGTCTGGACCTGCCGGAAGTATCGCTGGTGGCAATTCTGGACGCCGATAAAGAAGGCTTTTTGCGGAGTGAACGCTCGCTGCTGCAAACCGCCGGGCGTACAGCGCGCAATGCCGAAGGGCTCGTGATTCTCTACGGCGATAAAGTAACGCGCTCGATGCAAGTGCTGATCGACGAAACGAACAGACGGCGCGCGCTGCAAATGGCCTACAACGAAGAACACGGTATCAACCCGCGCACGGTGTATAAATCGCTCGAAGAAATTCTGAGCAGTACCTCCGTAGCCGATATCAATGCCAAGCGCACGGAAAAGCGCAAAGAGGCGGAAACTCATTCGCTGCGCGTGGCCGCAGAGCCGCTTTTGCGCTATATGACCGACGAACAACGCAAGGATATGATCCAGCAACTGGCCGAAGAAATGAAACGCGCCGCACGCGACCTCGACTTTGAGCGGGCAGCCGAACTGCGCGACGAAATAGCTCGGCTACAAGCCTATGCAAAGGTGGGATAAGGCAAACCGCCAACAGTAGCAACTATTGTGGCACGGGCATCTTCGCAACGCCCGCTGCGTCGCTGTCGCCGGTCGCACATCCGCTTCGTGGCTGCTCACATGCTCACCGCTGGTTTGGAGAGGTGCCTTGCGATAAAAGCCGACGCCTTGGCATTTGTTACCGTATGAACGATGCGAGGACGAGCTTACGATAATTGCCAGCTATGCAACGGATATGCAACGCGGTGCAAAGACCGCAGCAAGGGCGAAGACCGAGGCGCTCCCTCGTGAGATTCTTCCCATAACAACTGCGCGGAATTTCATGGACTCGGTACACGCCGGGCAGCCCTCTTTCCCGCAAAAGGATTTTGGTTATTTTGCTGCTAATCCATAGTTTAGCAGGCTGGCAAGAAATTTTTCCGAGCTTCGATCCGACAACAGAAAAGTGTATCCCGGTATCTGTTACCTATTTTAGTTTTGGAGTAATTAATTAATGGCTATTCATATAGTAGAAGATTGCATTAACTGTGGCGCCTGTGAACCTGAGTGTCCGAACAATGCTATCTATGAGCCAGGTGTTCCGTGGAAGCTCGCAGGTGATACCCACAGCGACTCCACATCCCCGGGTGGTTATCAGGGCGAGTTCTGGTCGGATGAGCATTACTTTATTGTGCCCGACAAATGCACAGAGTGCGTTGGTTTCCACGACGAGCCGCAGTGCGCAGCGGTCTGCCCCGTAGATGTCTGTCTGCCCGATCCGCTGAATGTAGAAACACGCGAACAGTTGGAAGGTAAAGTAGAGTTTCTGAACTCTGTGGACACGGATCGCCTGCGAAAGTAATGCTACCCGACTTTTGATAAATGCCGAGCCCGCAGCCCGGCTTTTTCTTTTCAGCGCCGTGGTTTCTCCGTTGAACATTTGTGCAGCAATGCACACCCGGAAAAGCTACGGGTTTCCCTACCCCGAAATCATGTCCCTATGAAACCCGTACAGGCCAAAATTACAATAGCCCACGGTCGCATACAATCCGTAGAACCGCTGTTTGGCGCTGTAGAGATTGTCACAGAAACTGGGCACCACTCCTATCCGGGAGCATGGGCGCTCCCCGGCTTTGTCGATTCGCATGCACATATCCTTGGCCTCGGCATGCGGCTTACTGGGCTCAATCTGTTCGATGCTATAAGCGCCGAAGAATGCGCCGACCGCGTGCGCTCCCATGCAAGCTACAGCGGCGAATGGATTACGGGTATGGGCTGGAATCAGGAACTCTGGTCTTCGAAGTCTTATCCCCACGCGCACCTGCTCGACGATGTACTGCCCGATACACCTGTGTATCTGCGCCGCGCCGACGGCCATGCAGCGTGGGTGAATTCGGCAGCTCTGCATATCGCAGGAATTACCGACCAGACGAAAGACCCCGTAGGCGGTACAATCCTCCGCGACGAAAAGCACAGGGCAACAGGCGTTCTCGTCGATAATGCCATGGACCTCGTTGCCCGGCATATCCCCAAGCCCACAGAGCAGCAGCAGCAAGATATGATCCTCGCAGCTACACGCGAATGCTCTCGCCTTGGGATCACGGAAGTCCACGATATGGATGTCCATCCTACCCTGCTGCCCCTGTTTCGCGATATGGCAGAAAAGGGAACGCTGTCGGTACGCGTGCAGTCGTATATCAGCGGACAAAACGACGAATGGCTCGATGAACGGCTTCTTCCCGCTGGCGGTGAATTCCTACGCGTGTACGGCGTAAAGCTGTATGCCGATGGCGCCCTCGGCTCCCATGGAGCCTTGCTGACAGAGCCGTACTCGGATGCACCCGATACGCGCGGCTTGGCGCTGCTGAGCCCGAATGAATTAGAACACAAAGTGCGGACGATTCTCGAATTCGGGTGGAATGTGGCTATTCACGCTATCGGCGATGAGGCCAACCGCAGAGTGCTGGATACCTATGGCCTTATGCGTACAGAGGGTGTCGCCGATGAACACGTGCTGCTGCGCATCGAGCATGCCCAGACTGTCCACACCGAAGACCAACATAAATTTGCTCTGCACTCTGTGATCCCAGCAGTGCAGCCCATCCACTGCATAAGCGATGCTCCAATGGCCGAACAACGGCTCGGTGCACGATGCTCCTACGCCTACCCCTGGCGCAGCCTTCGCAACAACGGCGCGATACTTACCGGTGGCTCCGACTTCCCTATCGAGTCCGGCGATCCGCTACTCGGTATCGATGCGTTCTGCCGTCGCATTCCGTTTGGGCGCATGGCAGCGTGGAATCCCTCGGAATGCCTTACACGCGATGAAGCCCTCGACGCCTATACCTCATGGGCGCATGAAGCTGCCGATGTCTCCTACAGGCGCGGTAAAATTAAGCCGAAATACGATGCCGATATTGTCGTGCTCGACTCCAATCTCCTTATGTGCCCAGATGAATTTATCACCTCTACCCGCGTGCTCGCTACCTATACAGCCGGTGTCCGAAGGTATCAGTGCGAGGACAACTCTGCGTAAAAAAGCCGAAAACAGAAGGCCAACGACGTAGAAAAAATTGTTCTCTGTGCGCCAGTCTCTCCGCCCCAAGGCTTTGCCTCCGCACCGCGCTGCAATACCGCTGCACCTCTGCCACACTTCTGCGCCCTGTGCAGTAGTGTCACCCCTCTTCCGAAACAGTATAATATCTCTTCAGCAATGCTGCCGCCGGTTTGTCCTCAGCAGTGTAGTTTGTCGCTTTTGTCGATGCCTCTACGCTTTCCCAATTCCACCAAAAGAAGCCTGAGCACCAGCGCTTGCTGCCAAATGCATCGAGCACTGCGCGGTAGTACAATTCCTGCGCTGCGTCGTCGGGTTCGGCTCCTACCGCATTGCCCGATGTGTAGTCGTAGGGGGCTGTCAGCGCTCCCTTTGCCGACTGGATGCCCACTTCCGTAAGAAGCACTTTTCGCCCCACGCGCTCGGCCACTCTGCCCACGCGCGCCGCACGGTCGATCATACGGGCATAGGCATGGGCGTAGTCGGGCAGCGGTGCAATACCATTGCCTGTAAGCGATCCGTAAAAGTCCACCCCCATGTAGTCGAGTAATGGCCAGAAGGTGATGTACTCCATTTCAGCCTCTTTCTCCGCAAAAGCGCCTGTCCAGTTGGCGGCATAGGTCAGCTTTCCCGGATACACCTGCCGAATATCAGCGATGAGCTTTTTCCAATCGGGATCGTATTGCGGTCGCGTAGCCCGAGCGTATTCCACGCCAATGCACAGCATTTCCACTCGCGTTTCGGCTGCCAGCGCCGCGTATTTTAGCATCATATCGGCATAAGAACGGAACCAACGGCCATCGCGGTCGGGGGTGATCGCCGCCCGCCAGCCGCCGCTGTAGCAATCCACATGAGGCTTGAGCATCACCGCAAGCCCGTTGGCATGAGCATCTTCCACACCAAGCCGCACGTCGTCGAGCGTAGAAGTCGTCTGCCAAGGAGCACCCGTAAGAGGATTGCGACCCGTCGTATTAGATCCAATATCGCTGCTTTCGGGTGTACTTTGAAACTCGAATACGCAAAGAGCTGCCCAGCGCGACCCCGTCTGCCCACGCAGCTTTGCCAATGCCCCACGCTCCTTTCCCTTGCGAAAACCGCTGTCGTTGAACGATGTGTAGCTGTACCCGGCGATGTCGATAGCCCCAACGCCCTGCGGACCGGGCGGAGCAGTACAACCCGCAATCACGAGCGACGCGGCAAGGAACACACCGATTCTCGATGTTCCCGCCCGCTTCTTACAGCTTTTGGATGTCGGCATTATTATACAGTCCTTTTCTTCTCTCAAACTCTTAAAACTGCGAACTTTCGCTTGTACGATCCTATTACCACCCGCTACACCGGCGACCAACGCCGTCGTAATTGCCAGCATTCACGCGTTGCAAACCGGACAACAGCAGATAAAAAAACAGCTATATTAACAGAGTCATTTCACAAATGCCGGTTTCGTGGTATTTTTGAATTTCTTTCCATCAACACGGACAAACTATGGCCAGAGCACTGATAACAGGGGGAGCCGGGTTTCTGGGTTCGCACCTGTGCGACAAACTCATAGCCGAGGGGCACTCAGTTGTCTGCATGGACAACCTGATAACGGGCTCGCTCGACAATATCGAGCATTTATTTGGCAATTCCCGGTTTCAGTTTGTAGAGCAGGATGTTACCAATTTCATCCATGTTCCCGGCGATGTCCACTTTGTACTGCACTTTGCTTCGCCCGCTTCGCCCATCGACTACCTGCAATATCCTATACAGACATTAAAGGTGGGATCGCTCGGCACGCATAAAGCTCTTGGCTTGGCTTTAGACAAGGGGGCGCGTTTTTTGCTGGCGAGCACCAGCGAAGTATATGGCGACCCACTCATCCACCCGCAGGAGGAGTCGTACTGGGGCAATGTAAACCCTATCGGCATTCGCGGTGTGTACGACGAAGCAAAGCGTTTTGCAGAAGCTATTACAATGGCTTACCACCGTTACCACGGATTAGATACCCGTATTGTGCGTATATTCAACACCTATGGCCCGCGCATGCGAGTCGACGACGGGCGCGCAATTCCGGCATTTTTGTCGCAAGCGCTTGCAGGCGAACCTGTCACCGTCTTTGGCGACGGCGGCCAGACACGGTCGGTATGCTATGTCGACGACCTGATCGACGGCATTTACCGCCTGCTGCTCTCCGACGAGGTCGAGCCGGTGAATATTGGGAATCCCGACGAAATAAGCGTACAGGGCCTAGCCGAAGAGATTATTGCGCTCACGGGCTCTACCAGCGAGATCATCTACAAACCTTTGCCGCAGGACGATCCCAAAATACGCCAGCCCGACATCGGCAAAGCACGTGAGATTCTCCACTGGGAACCAGTAGTACAGCGGCGAGAGGGCTTGCAAAAAACAATGGAATATTTCAGGACAAAACTCGGCATTGAACAGGTTATCCGGTAGGCAAGTACACGTATGGATTTTGCATTTCCCCAGTGGCGACATTGGCTCGACCGAACTACACCGGCATTCGCTTCGCGCGCTTCGGTGGCCGTGTGTATTCTCCTTGCGATCATCGGTGTTATCCTCGGAAACATCGAGGACTCGCTGGCTGTGCAGACCAATGGTTTGATCTCTGCTGTAGACGTGATCAACTCGCTGCTCTTTGTAACGGCTGTCAAACAGAGCTTGCGCTCGCCCGATGTCATACACAACTACGGCTATGGAAAATTTGAGAGCCTTGCGATTCTGGCAAGTGCGCTGCTGCTGTCGTGTGTGTTCATCTACACATTGTACGAAGTCGTATTTTCGTTTGGCGCGGCTACTCCAGTAGCCAACTACCCTCTGCTTATGGTGTACTCGGCTGTAGCTTTTTTGCTGATGCGCCGCATGGTAGTGCTCAACAGAAAATACGCGAGCACATTTCACTTGCCCATGATGAGCTACGACGCAGATTTGTGGCGGGTAGACAGCTACATGGAAATCGGCGTGATGGGCAATCTCGTGCTGGGTTTTGTACTCAAGCACGTGGGCCTCGATAGCTTAGGCCGCGTACTGGATTCCATAACGGCTGTTGCGCTGCTGGCTTTTGCCCTGAAAGTACCTTTTAGCCATGCCAGAGCCGCGCTCGACCAGCTCTTGGACAGAACGCTGCCGGAGGATATACAGCTCGATATTATCGGTGTGATCGTAGAAAACATATCGCGCATCTGCGAATTCAAAAATGTCCATACACGGCGCTCTGGCAAGGACATGTTCATTGAGCTGGATGTGATCATGCCATTCGACTACACATTGGAGACGGCTTTTCGGGTAGAAAACGACATTACAAGCGCAATTACGGGCAAATATCCCAATGCAATTGTGCGGATGTACGTCGTGCCGTGCAGCCATGAATGTGTGCAGGACGGACAGCGATTCTGCCCTGTAGAAATGCTGAAACTAAAAAAGGACGACACGGTGCAGGAAGGATAAATTTTTTCACTATGTTTGTGTAATTCTGCCGCACCGATACGGGATACAATTTCTGATGAGCAACGGTCGAAACCCATGATAGACAAGCATCGCTCTTCCCCTCTGACAGCATCAGGCAAAATCGAAGAAGACATTGATTTGTCCCTTCGCCCGCCTGATTTTAGCGAGTTTACGGGGCAGGCAAAAATCGTCGAGAATCTTCGCATTTTTATTCAAGCCGCCCGCAATCGGGGCGATGCACTCGACCACGTCCTGCTCACAGGACCGCCCGGCCTTGGCAAGACCACGCTGAGCCATATTATTGCGCGGGAGATGCAGACCGATATCAAGATTACTTCGGGTCCGGTGCTCGAAAAGCCTGCCGATCTGGCCGGGCTGCTCACCAATCTCAACGAAGGGGATGTTCTTTTCATCGACGAGATTCACCGCCTTTCGCCTGTCGTGGAAGAGTACCTGTACTCTGCAATGGAAGATTTCAGCATCGACATCATGATCGACTCCGGCCCTTCGGCGCGCTCCATTAAGCTCGCTTTGCCCAAATTTACTCTTGTAGGAGCAACTACTCGCGCAGGCTCTCTTACAGCTCCGCTGCGCACGCGCTTTGGCATACAGAACAGGCTGGACTACTACCAGCCCGAACAGCTCAAAGATATTATTATCCGCTCCTCAGGCATTCTGCAAACGCCTATTGAAGACGACGGCGCCTATGAGCTCGCCCGCAGATCGCGTGGAACACCGCGCATTGCCAACAGGCTTTTGCGCCGCACACGCGACTTTGCAGAAGTAAAGGGCACTGGTATTATCGACAGACCGATAGCAAATATGGCGCTTGACGCCTTAGAGGTGGATGAATACGGCCTGGACGAGATGGATAAGCGCATAATGACGACAATTATCGAAAAATTTTCCGGCGGGCCCGTTGGGCTCAACACGCTTGCAGTTGCCGTGGGCGAAGAAGCAGGCACCATCGAAGAAGTGTACGAGCCGTTTCTCATTCAGCAGGGATTCCTCAACCGCACCCCTCGCGGACGCGAAGCGACGCCTTTGGCCTATAAGCATTTCGGATTCACCGAAGGCACCCGTACCGGGACCCTCTTCGAAGGCGAATAAACTTACTTCCGGTCTTCACAGTACAGCATTTTATCGTTTTTCATAACCACGGCGTGCAGCAGTTGCCGCCGCCTTGTTGTATAAGGGTTAGTATTGATGAAACTTTCATTTTCCACGTCTCGCGCATCGGCGGTGAAAAGCGATGCGGTTGTACTTTTTGTCTTTGAGGATAAAGAGTCATTCGATTCACAAAGCGCACGGATTGCCGAGGAGTTTCCCTCGGCTGCTCCCGTCTTTTCCTCAGGGGATTTTAAGGGAAAAAAAGATACCGGCGCTGTCATCTACACCGATGGAGCAAAATCGCCGCGCCTGATTCTCGCTGGCCTCGGCGAACAAGCAAAGCTTACACTCGAACGCCTTCGCCGTGCTGCCGCTCAGGCTTCTAAGCGCGCTTCATCGATGAAACTCGGATCGCTTGCTCTGCACCTGCCCTCGATTGATGCTGTCCCAGCAGCCGAACTCGCCCAGGCTATCGCCGAAGGTGCTGTGCTCAGCCTCTATAAATTCGACAAGTATATCTCCGAAGAAAACGGTAAATCGGCGTCTCCTATTACGGCTATGACTCTGTTCAGCGAAGACAAACAATGGCTGAATGACTGCAAGCCAGGCGCTGAGCTCGCTTTTACTATTGCACAAGGTGTCAACCTTACGCGCGACCTCGCCAACTCGCCAAGCAATGAAATTTACCCGGAATCGCTGGCCGCGCGCGCTGTTAGCGCCGGTAAAGAAGCTGGCTTCAAGGTGACAGTATTTAATAAGAAAAAAATTGAATCTTTGAAAATGAACGGTCTCTTGGGCGTAAATCGCGGTTCAGTGCGCCCACCGGCCTTCATTGTGATGGAATATCTCAAAGGCCCACGCGGCAGCAATCCCATTGTGCTGGTAGGCAAAGGCGTTACGTTCGATTCTGGTGGCATTTCTATCAAACCATCGGCTGGCATGGGCGATATGCGCATGGATCGCCACGGCGCAGCTACTGTTATCGGTACGATGTACGCCATTGCTAAAGCTGGCCTCAAGCTCAATGTCGTGGCGCTTGTTCCAGCTACCGATAATATGCCCGACGGCGGAGCAATGGTACCGGGCGATGTCATTACCTATTCTAATGGCCTGAGCGTGGAAGTAGATAATACCGATGCCGAAGGACGCCTTATCCTCGCCGATGCACTTATCTACGCAAAACGCTACAATCCCACTGCGGTTGTCGATCTCGCAACTCTTACCGGGGCCTGTGTTGTGGCTCTCGGCCATACTACAAGCGGGCTGATGGGCAACGACCGCGAGCTGAAAGACCGCATTAAACACTCTGCCGACTATACGAGCGAGTACGTGTGCGAACTGCCGCTGTACGAAGAATACGAAGAAATGATCAAGAGCGACTATGCCGACATCAAAAATTCGGGTGGGCGCGCCGCTGGCAGTATTACTGCCGGGCTATTTCTCCAACGCTTTACCGATTACCCCTGGGCTCACCTCGATATCGCAGGTACAGGTATTTCGCCCAAAGAAACTGCCTATATGCCTAAAGGCGGTACCGGTGTTGGCGTGCGCCTGCTGTGCAACATGCTGATGAAATGGGAATAAGGCGGCAAACCGGTGCACGATAGCCGGGAACATTGTAAAACGAAGAAAAGCCGATGCATGTACATGCACCGGCTTTTCTCTTTATCAGAATGTGTCGTTCTTCTGGTAGCAGATTATTACTGGAAGTAATACACAAGAGCAAGCTGCGGAATAGGAAGAATTGTTGTTTCGTCGCCTGTGAAGAATATCAGCGGCAGTGTGATATTAAACGTGAGATTGCGGCTGGTAAACCATTCATAGCCGACACCAAACCCAAACCGCGCTGGCGAATTGAGTTCGTTGCCGGTCTCCTCGACATCATCGGTAGAAGCGTAATAATACCCGCCGCCGATCAGGCCGTAGAAATGGTCGTCCACATTGTTGTTAAAGCTATACTGGAATTCTGCGCCTACAGTCCAGTATGTATTGTCGCCGAGCTTGATAACACCAAACGCCGTCTGCGCTCCCATGCGATTCGGAAAATGTGCCCGAACTAATATGCCACTGCCCGAGAACAAACCGGCCTGAAGCCCAACACCATAGAACATCTGGCTTTTCAGCTCTTCGCCAATGGGCCGAGTACTATTGTCCTGAGCAAAAAGCGCTTGCGAACAGATGAGCACACACAAAACAACCACTGAACGTATGAAATACTTCATACTCTCTCCTATCGTGGAAAAATATCTTGATCTACACATTCACAGTAACGCCAACCGAGTTATTCCGGTTTCCACCAGGTAAGGTCCACAGAGTCCTCGCCGCCATCAGCTCCAACAATTGTCCCGTTGATCCACGAGCTTTCCGGACGCGCCAGCAGAGCGATAACTTCCGCCACGTCCTCTGTTGTAGTAAGCTGATGGTAAGGGTTGCGCATAAGCGCATTGTTGATGATAATCTCGCTACCGGGAATCTTGCGCAGCGCAGGCGTATCGGTGACACCAGCGCGGATCGAATTGGCTGTGATACCATAGGGCGCGAGCTCAAGAGCAAGCTGGCGTATATACGATTCCAAAGCAGCTTTGGCAGCCGATACAGCTCCGTACATTGGTAAAATGCGCCGACTGCCCGCACTTGTCATTGCAAAGATGCGACCGTTGCGGCCAAAGAGCTTTCCAAAAATGAGGTCCTGCGTCCAGTAGATCAGGCTGTTAGCCATAACGTCGAGAGTCATTTCCATTTGGCGTTGCGTAAGAGCGTCGCCGGGACTGTCTGCCACGAACTGCTTCAGAGAGCCAAAGGCCAGCGAGTGCAGCAGCACTTTTACCGAGGCGCCTTCTCTTTCTGCGAATTCCTGCTGTATGGCGTCGATGACATCCCTGCGCCGATCGGCATCGGCAGCATTGGCATTAAAGAACAGAGCTCGAACCCCCTGTGCTTCAATTGCAGCTTTGAGCTCTTCCACTGTTTTCATTCCGGCAGCTCTGTCGAGGTGAACCCCGATAATATGATATCCCTCGCGGGCAAGAGTGCGCGCTACGGCGCTGCCAAAGCCACTCGATACTCCGAGAATAAGAGCATAGGAATGTTCCGAAGCGGATTGTACTGTTGTCACGACACCATCCTCATGTGAATATGTGAAACATCGGCAAAGAAAACGCAAAGTTATAAACCATTCGCCTTGTTGCCAAGCGCAATCGCCTAAAGACGTCAGAACTTCGGCGGCGCAATGATAAGATTGACTGTTGCAGGCTGGTCGGTGTAGTTGCGCAACAAGTGCGGAGTTGCACCCGGATAGCAAAATTCGTCGCCCTCTCGCGCTATGTACTCGTCGCCCTGCAATACGATAAGCAGTGTTCCCCGGCGCACAATACCGCGCACCTCTGCATCTATCGTCGTGTTGCCCTCTGTCATCTGCGATTGCGGAGGCAGATGCAGCTCTAAAAGCTCAATGTCGCTGTCGCTGCGTACTGGCCTCATCAGCAGCAACCTGTATTTCCCCTCTTCTCTGCTGCCGTCCATCAGCACCGCCTGCGCAGCAGCCTGTACTACTCGCGCCGGGTCTATCGGCAGGTCCTCGCTTTCAGGGTCGTGAGCTTCGGAAAGAAATTGCCCAAGCGAATACCCGTAGCACGCCAAGATGGTACGCAAATCAGCCAGACGTGCCGAACGCTTTCCGCTTTCGAGCATCGAAAGAAAGGATTTGGAAAGGCCCGATCTCCGTGCCATCTCGTCGAGAGTGAACTCGCTGGACTGCCGAAGCTGCCGCAAGTTCATCCCTATTTTGTCGGGAAGATAGATAAGGTCGGACATGGACTCCGCATTTAAAGCAATGGAATGCAATCTACATATTTTCAGACATTTTTCGGTCGACCCATCGGATAAAATTTCAGCAATACCATGCGGTGTGTCAAACGCGGGCTGTGCGGTGCTGGCAATGCGATAATAAAATAAAAGGGCTGTGGCACGGGCGTCGCTCGGGCGCCCGCCTCGTCGCTGTCACCGGTCGCAAAACCGCTTATCCTCTGCACAGCAGCCTGCCGCCAGAAAAAGATGCTGGCTCGTAATAAGAAGAGCCGGTGAGGAACCGTCGCTCCCGCACGTTCTGCGGTTGCGGCCTGAAAAATCACGCGGCATTCGTCTGCACATCATGAATGTAGGAACACGGACGAGCTTATGATAACTGTAGCGCGGTGCAGCGGCTACACGCCAGAGCAGAGACGACAGTGCCGATATCATAAGAGCAATACAACTTGCGACTGTTGCTGCATGCACACTATTGGTAGGCTCAAGCTCAGAGCTGTGTCCTTTGCCCGAAGATAATTTTTGGGAGTTGCTTGGAATCATGGCATATTTGAACATTCGTCTCTCTTCACAGAAAACTCTTGTCTACAACAGTTCTTCTCTACACAATCCCCAAGTATTCTATGGATATTTTCCAGAAGACCGCCGTGGTGACAGGTGCGAGCTCCGGCATAGGCACGGCTATCGCGCTCGATCTGGCGCGAGCAGGCGCCTCTGTGGTGCTTGCAGCGCGGCGCATCAAACGCCTTCAGGAGCTGGCAACGCTTATCCAGACCACCACAGAGAGTAAAGCGCTTGCTGTGGAGGCAGACATTGCGAACCAGAGCGATATCGACGAGCTGATGAGCGCGGCAACCAGCGGTTTTGGCCCTGTGGACATACTTATCAACAATGCTGGGCTCGGCTACTTTGCGCCCGTCCATGAATTAGACATGCAGCAGGTAGACCATGTGCTGCGTGTGAACCTTATCGGCGCGATGCTCTGCACAAAAGCAGTGCTGCCCTCGATGATGGAACGACGCACAGGCACGATTATCAATATCCTGTCAATAGCAGCCAAGAACGGTGTAAAGAACGGCAGCGCCTACGCAGCCTCGAAATTTGCTCTGCGCGGTTTTGCCGAGTCGCTGTTTATGGAAGTACGCCAGTACAACATCAGAGTGATCAACATCTGCCCCGGCTCTGTAGCTACAGAATTTTTCGACCAAGCGGGCTATCAGCATCCGAACATCGAAAAAGCACTGCACCCTGAAGACATAGCGGCAGCGGTGATGACGGCTCTCTCTCTCGGACAGCACGCCAATATTTCCGAGCTCGAAATCAGGCCGACAAACCCATAATTAGACTTCCATACTCACAGGGGTTGTGAAACCCTACTGCAAACTCGACGTTTACATTTCGATACTTTTTTTGTAGCATGGAGACATTATGATCCGCACTATTCTGCTTCTTATTCTCGCAGCTTTCACGCTCACAGGCTGTCTTGAATACGAATCGCGTATTAAGGTCCGCCCCGACGGCAGCGGTATTCTTATAGAAACTGTAAAATTCAACGAAGAAACTGCCGACTTTATGCGCGGCCTCGATGAAAGCATGGCTGATTCGATGGAATCGGCGATGTTCGACGAAGCAAAACTGCGCCAGAAGGCTGTGGAATACGGCCAAGGTGTTTCCTATGTATCGGGCAAAAGAATTCAGGAAAACGGCAAGCTGGGCTATGTGGCAGTCTACGCCTTTACCAACATCGAGAACCTGATGATCGGGCAGAAGAATATGACCGAACAATTGCCGGGCAGCGACGCGACGACGGTGAACCCTTCTACTGGCGACAACAGCCCAGCCGACCGCTTCGCATTCGCCTTTACAAAAGGCAGCCCTTCCACTCTCCGTATTCGTGTTTTCCCGGAAAACGAGCTGCGCCAGAAGCTGGGAGAAGAGCAGCAGGAGCAAATGGAGGATTCCGAAATGCTTTCGGACTCGCTTCAGGATAGTGCTCTGCGCATGATGAAAGTATTTCTGGAAGGTATGAAGATGAACTTCATTGTCGAGGTAGAAGGTACAATTATCGAAACCAACGCCAGCAACCGCAACGGATCGGCAATTACCCTGCTGGGGCTTGACTTCGACCAGTTGCTCGGCGACAACAAGGCGCTGAAGAGCCTCATGGCCAAAGGCGCGGAAATGGAGCAAAGCGGGCGTCCCCAGTCGATGCAAGAGCTCAAACACTTTATAAAAGGGATTCCGGGCTTCAAGGCGGAGTTCGACGAGGTCGTTATAAAATTCCAAGACTAACCGAGATAGGCCAGACGCCTGTAGTGTCTGGCCTTTTTATTGCCATTACCAATTTTCAGAACATTCGCTATGCTCGAATCCGCTGTAGAGTTCTTGCAATCTCTTCCGCCCGCTGGTATTCTCGCATTTGTCTTTTTCATAACATACATAGAGAATCTGTTCCCGCCCTCCCCCAGTGATGTCCTGCTTGTCTTCTGTGGAACGATGGTAGGCATAGGCACCATAGGCTTCATGCCAATGCTACTTGCAGCTACGGCAGGCAGTGTAACAGGCTTTTTAACAATGTACTGGATAGGCCATGAATTCGGCACTCGTTGGGTTGAGAAGAAAAAAATCCCCTTTCTCTCTGTCGACGCCGTGCACAAGGTAGAAGAGTGGTTTCAGCGATATGGCTACTGGCTTATTATTGCCAACCGTTTTCTCACTGGCACACGAGCCGTCATTTCTTTTTTTGCCGGGCTGTCGGAGCTCAAGCTGCTAAAGACAACCATCCTGTGCGGCATGAGCGCAGCGGTATGGAATGTGATTATGATTTATCTGGGGTACGCGGTAGGCGACAATTGGCGGGACATTGAGATATGGCTCGGGCGCTACAGCCAAATCATCTTTGGTATTATGACCGTTGTCATCGTTGTGCTGATTATCCGCTGGATAGCGATCAGAAACGGAAAGACAACCGAGAAAGCAGGCGGAAAAGCAAATGAGGATGTTCAGGGATAAAGCTGGAGTCCATTGCACTATCGCCACATAGCCTATCACTGCAACAGAGGCTTACTAACGCGCTGATTCGCAATTGGCGAGTGGCAAATAGATAGACTTCGGAAAGCGTCTGCGAAACTGGCTAAAGCTATTGGCAGCACTCTCAAACTCACCGAGCAGGCATTGAGTCTGGCCTTTCCTTACCAATACTTTTTCGAGCACAGAGGCAGGCGTATTGTTATCGAGCGATAGCGCAATAAGCGTGGACAGTGCTATCACCGACTTACCGGACGTAATTGAGCACTCGGCTTCCATAAAGCGGGCTTCATACGCCAGCGAATCATCTGGCGACAGTGTTTCGGCAATAGAGCGAAACCGGGAGCAGGCTTCATCGTAGTCGCCGCCGTCAAATTTCAAGAGCGCTTCTTCATAGCTTTCCACGAGCGACATAGCTGGCGCCGCTGGCAGCAGTTCACGCGGCTCGTTTGCCTGCCCTGTCTGGCGGCGAAAAGGCGTCGTGTAGTCGATGACCACTGTATCGCGCTTTAGCTGTTCTGCCCGCACACTCGCCAGCAGCGGGGGGCGCACGTCTTCTACCTTTTTCTCTTCGGCGGTACGATCATGAAAGTAATTCGTTCGCACAGTGGATAAACAGGACACACAGATAAGAGCGAGTGCAACAGCTCCACCTATCGCTATAGAGCGCATAGACCCTCACAGAAATAAAAAAACCGCCGTAATATACGGCGGTTCATTCCAATTTTACTACAGGAATCGCGGCTCATCGCATAGCTATTTCCGTAATCGGAGAGGTTCCTATCGCATAGGAAGATGTGCCGGGCTCGCTGTTAGGCTGCACAACTAAAAAGGTGTGCTGTCCTTTGTTCGTCTGCTCTTTCCAGGTCTTCATTGCTTCGTTGAAGTTATCGGCTTTGGAAGCTGAAGCCAGCATACGTCCACTGATCTCAAGCGGCAGGCAGTCGGAGCGAAACCCGAGTGCCAGATTGTGAGAAGACGGAAGGAACTGTTCAATTTTTACTCTATGGAGTGTTACACCAATCTCTTTGGCCGCCACACGCGACAGATCAATGATTCTCCCTCGAACGAACGGCCCGCGATCATTAACACGAACCAGGACGCTCTTGCTGTTGTCCAGGTTTGTCACCCGGAGAATTGTGCCAAACGGCAAGCTCTTGTGCGCCGCCGTATAGGCATGCATGTCGTATCGTTCTCCACTAGCTGTACGGCGTCCGTGAAATCTATTGCCGTACCATGAAGCCGTGCCTGTCTGCTCAAAGACAGGAGCCTCAATTACCTCTACCTTGCTTTCTTTTCCCAGTACTGCTTCATTGGTAACACTATTGAACGACTCGGACGATACAGTCATGGTGTCGGCAAAAGTAGTTTCGTTTTCGCCTCTTGCTTCTTCTGCCTGCACGATATACCCAAACGACAGAAGGGTAAGCAGTGCTACGAGAAAGATCAAAGCTTTAACAACATACTTTCGCGAATCATGAGCTATTGTCATCGGCGAATCCCTGTTAGTTGTGGAACATAATATCTGTTACACTCCGCAGAAAAGCGCCTAAAGCACTCTCCTACGATTGAGTGTCCTGCAATTACGACATAAATTCCACAACGGACAATGAATGAACTATGAAAAGAAGTTCATAAAATATTCACTCGCACAAGTGCAGATTTTTGCACAGAATCCTTCTTTTTCACTTTTATTGTATCGCAGAGCGTTATCCGGTGGCGCGAAGCAATCCCAAAAGAGCTGATGGAGCAGAGCCGAAACAATGCCCGTAGCGACTCCAACCGCCCTGTCGGTGCACAGAATAGTGCCGCAAGAAGGGGTTGTGCAAGCACACTACACCCCATCGTTATTTCCGATTTGCTTCGTTGATGCAAAAAGAAAAAGGAGGCTTATCAGGCCTCCTTTGCATTACTCAATTATTGTGCTGTTGGTTGTATTAGGCATCTGTATCAGGGTCGTCATTCCCCTGTAGCAGCATATCATCGTCGTCGGCATCCGGGCCAGTAGCATGGCGCACGAGCTTAGCCTCTACGAGAAAGATAACATTCTCAGCAATATTCGTAGCTTGGTCTGCCATGCGTTCGAGGTTGCGCAGAATAATAATAAACTGCACACCCGGCTCGATCAGGTCGACACTCTGCTTCATTAAAGCGATCATTTCCGTCGATATCTCGCGTTCGAGAGCATCGATACGAAAATCGGTAGCCATGACCTGGTTTGCCAAGGTTGGATCGCTATTAATAAAAGAGTCCAAGCTGTTCTTTACCATCGCATGCGCCCCTACGGTCATGCGTTCAAGGCCAAGGCGCGCCACGAGCTCCTGAGGATTAACTACATTCAGCGACGCCCGTGCTACATTATAAGCCAGATCGCCAATACGTTCCAGTTCGTTGTTAATTTTAAGAGCCACCAGCAGCAGTCTGAGATCGCTCGCCACCGGCTGGTGAAGAGCAAAAATCTTCTGGCACTGCTTGTCTATCTTCATATCGAGCTTATCGACTTTTTCATCGCGCTCCATCACGAGTTTGGCGAGTTCGCCATTGCCTTCAATCAGAGCGCGAAAGGCAAACTCTACTTGCTCTTCAACAATGCTGCCCATGCGGATCACTCGGGTCCGCAATTTATCGAGATCATCTTCAAACGAACGATGCATGTTCTCCTCGTCTAACGTTTGCCCCGAAAGCCATAAATGGAATTACATCGGGTAATTTACGAAAACGGCACCTATTTGCGAGGTACCGGGATCCCTCTGCGAATAATTTCAGCAAAAAAAGGAGGCAGCGATGTCTGCAAAATACTCCGAGCAGCGGCTTCGACATCATAAGCCACTAATGGAAAGCCTGCTACTATTTCCTTGCGGCGCACAGTAACAACCGCAAAATTAACAAGAGCCGACCGCATCTTTGGTCTTCCGGCAGTACCGCTGTTGATATACCACCGCCCTTTGTGAAATTTTACAAAAGGATAGTGTGTATGACCGCAGCACAAAACCCGGAATTTCGCCGATTTTGCAATCTCCCGCAGCTTAGTATCAGATATATGCGGGAAAATACTTTCGCTTATTCTGCGCGGCGATCCATGCACAAAGCGAAACTTCAGGTCTTCTATCTCTGCTGTTAGCGAAAACGGCAACTGCTCTAACCAATTCGCCTGCTCGCTGCCGAGCACACCTGCAGTCCAGAGCCGAGCCGCAGTATTGAGATTTTTTACAGAAAGCACTCCGCTTGCGCGGCGCAAGTGTACTACTTCTTCGTCGTGATTTCCCCGTATAACTGGAATACCGAGCGAGCGCACCCTATCCACACATTCATTGGGGAATGCGCAGCCGCTTACAATATCCCCTAGGCAATACACCGCATCCGGCGCATAACTCCTTATAGCCGCCAGAACAGCGTCTAAAGCGTGGATATTTGAATGGATATCGGAAAAGACAGCGATTCGTGTTGCCAATATTAGCCGAATCTACCTGTGACGTAATCCTCCGTCTCTTTTTTAGCCGGATTCGTAAAAATCTTCTTTGTGCGGTCGTATTCGATCAGCTTTCCAAGGTAAAAGAAGGCTGTGTACTCGCTCACACGCGCTGCCTGTTGCATGTTGTGCGTTACAATTACAATCGTATACATATCCTTCAATTCCAGGATAAGCTCCTCAATCTTAGCGGTGGAAATCGGGTCCAGCGCCGAGCAAGGCTCGTCCATCAGAAGAATATCCGGGTCCACAGCAACTGCACGCGCTATACACAAGCGCTGCTGTTGCCCACCGGAAAGACCGAGCGCCGACTGGTCGAGGCGGTCTTTTACTTCGTCCCAGAGCGCACCCCGCACCAAGCTTTTTTCTACAATCTCGTCGAGTTCTACCGCATTCCGAATACCGTTTAGGCGAGGCCCATAAGCAATATTTTCGTAAATCGACTTCGGAAATGGATTCGATTTCTGGAACACCATCCCTACGCGTTTGCGGAGCTTTACGACGTCGATGTCCGAGTCGTAGATGTTCTTGCCGTCAATCTCTACTCTGCCATCAACGCGAGCGCTTTCGATGAGGTCGTTCATCCTGTTGAAGGTACGCAAGAACGTAGATTTACCGCAGCCCGAGGGCCCGATAAATGCGGTTACTTCGCGCTCCGGAATATCCATCGACACATTATCGAGGGCTTTTTTCTCGCCGTAGTAGAAGCAAAGATTGTCTGCTTTTATTTTTGTTGCGTGCTTTTTCATAGCCACAATAATAGCCACAATAGGAAATTAACAATACAGAGTGTGTCGTTGGGAAACATCACAGACGGATTTGCCTGCTGCGAAGCCGCGAACGGATAAGAACTGCTGCAAAATTCAGCACCAGCGTGAGCCCGAGCAGTACGAGCGTCGTTGCATATTGCAAAGGCATAGTTGCATCAACATCAGGCGATTGCGTGGCCAGCACGTACAAATGGTAGCCGAGGTGCATGAACTGGTCGGACAGTCCATCCGGAAGCTCCGGAAGCGAATACACAGCTCCCGTGAACAAGATTGGCGCCACTTCGCCAGCACCACGCCCTACTGCCAAAATTGATCCGGTGAGAATACCTGTCACCGAGTTGGGAAGTACGACCTTCCAGATAGTCTGCCACTTGGTGGCACCAAGCGCTAAGCTGCCCTCGCGCACTTCGCGCGGCACAGCGCGCAATGCTTCTTCTACGGAAACAATCACCACAGGCAGCGTGAGCACTGCCAGAGTAGCAGCAGCCCACACCAGCGCGGGCTTACCCCACACCATCTGATCGTTGCCTAAAGCTATATCTACCCCCTGCCCGAGAAACTGGACGAAAAACCCCAGCCCGAACAAGCCGAACACGATGGACGGCACACCGGCAAGTGTATTGACCGCAAAACGGATTACTCGCGGCAGCCATGCACGCTGCTTTGTATATTCTGTTAGGTAAATAGCTGTAATTGTCCCAACCGGAACGCCGAGAAGCGTCATGATAAACACCAGCAGCGTCGTTCCATAAATAGCAGGAAAGATACCACCCTCTGTGTTGTTGTTGCGCGGCGCTTCTGTGAAAAAGGCCCAAGAGAGGTGCGGAAGCCCCTGCACAAGGAACATACCGGCCATACCAAACAAAATGACGAGTATGCACACAGTGGCGACAATAGTCGAGCCAACGGCAAAAAAACCAGCTACACGTTTGTTCATACTCGCTGTTAATTCCCGTGAAATTTTTTGATAAGACGCTCTTTAATAAAAAGCTCAGTAACAGTATTGAGGCCAAAGGCGAACACAAACAGAATAGCACCAAGGAAAAAGAGCATGTTGTAGTGCACAGAGCCCCATACAACTTCGCCCATCTCAGCGCCAATTGTAGCAGCAAATGTACGCGCAGGATCAAAAATGTTGAAGGAGAATAGCGCGGCATTGCCAGTAGCCATAAGCGCAATCATTGTCTCGCCAAATGCGCGGCCTATGCCCAGCAGTACCGCAGCAAATACACCCGGGAAAGCCGCTGGCAACATCACCTTGTAAGCAGTTTCCCACTCGGTAGCACCTACTGCAAGCGACGCTTCGCGAAGCGCTCGTGGCACCGAAGACAACGCGTCCTCGGTAATGGTAAAGACAATCGGAATGACCGCTATGCCCAAGCCAATCCCGCCTACAAAGGAATTGAGGCGAAAATCAAGACCGAACAACGATTGGACTAACGACCCCACAACCATGAGGCAGAAAAAACCCACGACTACCGACGGAAACCCGGCGAGTATCTCGATGACGGGTTTTATGATCTCACGCAGCCATTTTTTAGCGAAAAATGCGGAGTACAAGGCAGCGAGGATACCGAGAGGGGCACCAAACAGAATTGCGACAATCGTTGTTTTGGCCGTACCGATAAGCAATGTAGAAATACCGTACTTTGGCTTCTCTGACACAGGCTGCCAGTTTGTACCGGTAATATTGGCAAGCGATACATTCTCTCTTTCTATTGCCGGTTCATCCCCAGTTACAGGAGCAGATTCCTGCGTAGAAGTTTCCTCGGCAGAGGCGTTCGGATCGTAGGACTCCGGTGTCGAACCAGAAGAAGCATCGCTGGCAGAGGCATTCGGATCGTAGGATTCCGGCGCGTTTGGATCGTAGGATTCCGGCGCTGTTTCGGCAGGAACATCTGCGGAAGCCGGAGCTAAGTTGTAGACTTCCGGATTGTAAATCTCCGGTGTCAGGTCTTCATTAGGCACCACATCGTCTTTGGGCGTTGCTCCAGATGGAGCTTCCACAGTCGGTTCTTCAAGTGACATTGAAGAAAACAGCGGCATGGCTTCCCGAAAGACGAAGATAAAAATGATAAAGATGAGAATGATCGACAGACTCGCGACAAAAGCTACGCCTTTTTCGATAAGCCACTCGCCCCATCGTCTGTTTTTTCTTACCAGACTTTTATCAATATGCTGTTCCATACACTCCCGGAAAGTCGCAAAAAAAGGTGGTCATCCCGTTTCTGATCAAACCAGCGCACAACGGGTTGAACGACACAAAACTACGAAGAAGAAACGGGTTAATGATAGAGATTTCTCTGTTAAAACTTCTTAACAGGTATATAGCCAACTTCGGTTACTACCTTTTGTCCATCCTTGCTGAGCACCCAATCGATGAATTTTTTGACATCACCACTCGGGCGTTCGCGGAGATAAAAATAGAGAAATCGGGAGAGAGGGTAAGTGCCTTTGAGAATATTAGCTTCGGTAGGTTCGATATATGCACTCGACGCATCTTTTGCCAGCATCAGGTCTTTGACACCTTCGGCATAGGCTACGCCACCATAGCCAATGGCATTGGGGTCCTTGCGAACAGCATTTACTAGAGCACCAGTGCCAACCATATGCTGCGCTTCTGGAGCAAAATCCTGCTTTTCAAGCACGTGCTCTTTGAAAAACTCATATGTTCCGGAGTTATTTTCGCGGCTGTAAAGCACGATCTTTGCATCGCGGCCTCCCACCTGTTTCCAGTTGGTAGTTTTACCGAGAAAAATATCCCGCAGTTGGGCTACTGTCAACTTCTTTACAGGATTGTCTTTGTGGATATACACCGAGATACCGTCGCGGGCTACAGCAACTTCCACACCCTTACTTTTATACTTGCTCTTGAGCTGAGATACTTCCGTAGGTTTGATAGGACGCGACGAGGAGCAAATGTCGGTGGTGCCATTCAGCAGTGCGGAAATCCCGGTGCCCGAACCACCGCCTGTCACTTGAAACTGCACAGTAGTGCTTTGGGAGCCATAAACCTCTGCCCATCGCTGGACGAGAATCACCATTGTATCCGAACCTTTAATCGTAACAGTCTTTTTTTCAGTAGCTGGAAACAGCACCAAATGTAGCATAGCCAGTACAGCAAGCATCTTGGTCATGAACACATTCCTGATAAATGGAACAATTGAAGCTCAATACTCCACAAAACTACATAGCTCAACGGCTATTTTCGTGTTACTATTTCTTAACAATACCTGTGGCGGCGATTCAATCCTCCAGCAAGAGTGGAATCTTCAGCACTCTGAATTTAGCCAACAACTATCCGACAACCTCTTTTTTTTCAATAGATTACGGCAACAAGCCTACAGAAACGGTCAATAGATTCGCAGTGAGTACGAGCACACGCCGTCCCATGGTGTACAATGAAGAGATAACATCGCAGTAATGGAGCAGATGCTTCGGAGCGCCCTGTGCTGTCATCACTCGCAGCCAGTGGTGGTGTCCGCTATTCTCCCTATAAAGGAGGTAGATTCAGCCTTGCGGTAGTCCCCTGCAAGAAAGCAGAGATATACGAAGCAGGTCCAGAGAAGCCATTGAGCAGCGATCCCAACCCCCAAGCAGCGATATCCAAGGTGGTCTGCTCCACTTCCAGCCAATCTCGTGCGCTGGTGCGGCACGCATAAAAGACGCCTACAGTTCGCCCACCCGAAATAATAGGAAATACCAGCAGACTGTATATCTCCCACCGCTCCAGGAATTCCCGAACTGGTGCATGTGGCGTGTGCCAGTCGAGCACAACCGGCACACGCCGATCCAGCATGTCCAGCCAGTACACCGGTGGCAAGCAAACGAGTTCCTCATGTGGAAGATGGAAATCCGCATCCGATACCCATTCGCTTATTGGCACCAATAGAAGTTCGTCTTCCCCACCCGAACACAAGAGGATACTACAGGCCTCAATACCAACCGCAGCGGCGAGAATACCCAGAGACTCGGCAATGACCTTGCTATCGCCTTCGCGCGTGCGCATCGTGACAAGCGACTGGTGCAAAGCGTGCAAAGCACTACTGTGCAACTCTAACTCATGTTGTATTGTCCTGCGCTGGTCGATATTGCGAAGTGTCACCACGACTCCGCCTACTGCCGGAGTATGCAGCAGGTTGTGAAAACTGACTTCGCAGTAGCTGTACCGATCCTGAGGGGCTGCGAAACGCAGTTCGAACGCACTGGCTGCCTCCGACCCAGTAACAGCCGAGGCAAGAGCTGATTTTGCAGCAAATCTGTCGTCGGAATGCACAAGCGCCAGAAATGACCGACCTTCGATATCTTCGGCAGAAGTGCAGCCGAGCACATGGGAAATGGATGGGCTGGCATACTGAATAATGCCAATTTCATTGACAGTAAATATCACACTATCGCTGGTTTCAATGAGCAATTGGAAGCGCTCTCTGCGCACTTCAAGCTCTTCCTGAGCATGCTTTCTTTGTGTAATGTCAATGAGCGTTCCAGCAAACCCCGTTACCCGGTCGCTCTCATCGGAAAGCGAGCGCAGTTGCACCTCGCCCCAGAACAGCCGTTCGTTGTCGTGGATAAAGCGAGCTTCAAATTTTATAGAGGTAGCTTCCTTATTAATAAGGATATGAAGATGTTCGCCGAGAGCTTCCACATCGTCGGGATGAACAAAATCATACAGCGAAACAAGGAGCGAATTTTTTACAGAGTAGCCGCTTATCTCTTCCCATGTTGCATTGATAAAGGTGATATCGCCCTCGGGTGTAAGCTGAAATACCACTTCGGCCAAGCTGTTAATCATTGTGACAAACTGCTTGCGGCTCTGCTCTAATTTTTCGCGAAAGAACTTCATGGCTATCACCGATTTTACACGGGCGCGAAGTTCTGCTGGCTCGAAAGGCTTGGTGACATAGTCGTGAGCGCCCAACTCCAGAGCACGAACGATATTTTCGGTAAGATCGCGAATAGTAAGGATAACGACAGGAATGGACGCGTACTGTGGATCAGCTTTCAACTGCATCAGAACGTCGAAGCCACTAATATCGGGCAGCCCGATATCTAAAAGTACGAGATCAATGTGATTGTTTTTTACAATCTCCAGCCCCCCTAACCCAGTCGTAGCTCGGTGAATTGTATAGTTTTCCGAACGCAGATGCATCGCCAGAAAATTGTGAATCTGGGGAATATCATCGATTATGAGCAACGATGCCGGTGCTTTCGACGACGGCATCTCAAGAGGTATGGTAGACGACATACAAGACCTGTTAAAACTTGGGAACGACCGAATCCACTATAGCCAGTGCTATTTATCGGATTTTTTGCATTTTCAATAGCGTTCTTTATACGAGAGCACTATCAGCCAGCACAGTGTTACTAAAAAGCAATCCGGGAATATGTTCGGACAACGAACCAAAAGACTGGCATCAATTTTCGTACCTGTTTTCTATGGCTATACAATTGATCTCTTCGAATATCTTTGTTCGCCGGGCTGAAGAGCTCTTTCGGGCTGGGAATACTGCATCGGGCTGCATGCAAATCTTGCTAGCTGCGCGGCTTTTGGGCTTGTCTACCAGCAGCATCAATGCTTCGGCTTTACCCGATTCGCTCCAAGCGTATGCCCCTGCTCTTCCGCGATACATTGCGATGATAGACGAAATACGCTTCCGCGCAAGACGAGCACAAACTGCCGCCTATGCTCCGTACTCGCTCTACTCCGTAGGAGCCGCTTTGCTGGCCGACGACGGCACTATCCACGATGGTTGCAATGTGGAAGTGAGTAGCTACGGACTGACCATCTGTGCAGAGCGCAGCGCGCTTGTTGCGGCAGTTGCACAACGAAAACGGCATTTTGCAGCTATTGCTGTTGTCACCGATTCGTCGCCACCTGCTTCTCCTTGCGGAGCGTGCCGCCAGATGATGTACGAATTTGCACCAGATTTGCTTGTAATTATGCTGAATCCAAAGGGGGAGGAACGCTGGGTAAGCCTGCGCACGTTACTTCCAGATGCTTTTATATCGCAGTCGTTGTCCGGGCATAACACCGGGCGAGATACTACACACTATCGAGCAAATGATATTCCCTGAGCTTTCGGTACAATGTGCGCTCGCTTATGCCAAGTGCGCGTGCCACCAGCCTGCGATTGCCTGCGTGCAGCTTCAGCGCTGCAACAATCAACTTCTTTTCCATTTCGTCGATGCGCAGAGAATGTTCCGCCGGTTTCTCCTCTGTCTCTTCCTGTGCAGGTCCCTCTGGCAACGACAAGCGATTGCGCTCAAGCAGCAACGCTTTGATAAAGTCTACATCACGGCGAATTTCTAATAAAAGCTGGTAGAGGTCGGGAGTTTCCGGCACCTCCGCTGGCCGTGTTACGGGCACAAGCGAATACGCCGCAGACTGCATCCCCGGAGCGTCCGGTGCTTTGAGTGTAAGCGGAATATAGGGGCGCAAAAGCGCCGGTGTTATCTCCTGCCCTTTTTCGAGAGTCACAATGGTGCCAATCATGTTCCTGAGTTCGCGCACATTGCCGGGCCAGGGCAAACTGATTAGCATACGCATTGCTTCGGGCGACACACCTTCAAACCCAATGCCCAGTTTAGTGGCAGTCCTACGGGCAAAATACTCCACAAGGAGAGGAATGTCTTCGGGATGATCCCGCAGCGATGCCAAGTTGATGCGAACGGTGTTTAGCCGAAAGAATAAGTCGCGGCGGAATGTGCCCCTCTGGATTTCTTCGTCGAGATCGCGATTCGTAGCTGCAATAATCCGAACATCGACCCGGCGGATTTCAGAAGAACCGACGCGAGAATATTCCCCTGTTTCGAGCACGCGAAGCAGTTTCACCTGCGTATCTAATGGCATTTCGCCGAGTTCATCTAGAAAAATCGTACCCCGGTGAGCCGCTTCAAAAAATCCGTGTCTCTGCTCCACAGCACCAGTAAAGGCTCCTCGTTCATGGCCAAAAAGCTCGGCTTCGAGCAGCGTAGCTGGAATTGCACCACAGTTTACACTTACAAGCGGCTGGTTGCGGCGCTGGCTCATGCCGTGAATGGCCTTAGCAAATACTTCTTTGCCCGTGCCCGACTCGCCGGTGATCAGCACAGTGAGATCGGTAGGAGCAACCTGTATGAGCCGGTCAACAGCCTCGCTCACCAAAGGGGACCTGCCTACAATCTCGTAGCGATGCTGTACCGACTGCCGCTCGATGTTCATAGCTGCATCTGCTATCATTCGTTGTTCCGACAGCGCTTCAAGACCAGTCTGCCTACTTCTCAATTGGCTCCCTGTTTCTTCTTCCATTCATCCCATCCACCGGTGTACACAAATACGCGCTTGAAACCAAAGGTAAGAAGGTTCTCGGCCATCTCGTGGCTGAGCTCGCAGGCTCCACCGCCACAGTACACAACAATCCTTTTTTCACGGTCGATCTGTACAATCTCCGGTATATGCTTCTCAAAATCGTGTGTAAAGTAATTTCTCGCATTGCCAATATGCCCCTGCCCGTACTCGTCGGCATTGCGCGCGTCGATAAAAAGCACATTAGGGTCTTTGGAAAGCTTCATCACCTGATCGTAGGTGACGTTTTTTGCAACAGGCTTTTCTTCTGGTGCCTCGGTTGGCTTGCTGGCTACAGAAGTTTGCACGCCCTCGGCTGGCTGCGCCGCAGGCGTTTTATCTGGTGCCTTTGCTGCATTCGCATTTGCAGGAGCTTGCTGCATCTGCACTGCCAAAGTGTCCCTTGCAGGTGGAGCCATAGCAGTGTCCATACCAGAAGAACTCTGCGGCGCATCGGCAAAGAGTGCGCTGTCGGAAGCTGATGGCAGCTCAATTTTTTTGCGGACAAGGTCGAGCGATTGCGGAGAGAAGACATTATAGACAAGGGCGATAACTACGGACGCGCCAATAATAATTCCGGCGTTCATGACAGTGGACTTCATAGCTATTCCTCGATAAAGTGGACAGAAGAGGCTGGCAGCAATCTGCGCGGCTCCTAAAGTTTCTTGTGCTGTTTTATAAACTGATAAGCAGCATTAAGCTCCTGCGCCCGCCTGTGCGCTGCTTCCTGCTCGGTGGCCGAAAGCGTCGCTACACGGTCGGGATGGTATTTCAGCATCAGCCGCTTGTACGACTTTTTAATATCTTCGCCGGGTGCGTTTGGCGGCAACCCAAGCACGGCAAGCGCCGATTCCATAGTCATGCCCTGCGGTCGTGTGGGCTCGGCGTTTTCCCGCTTTTGTTTGTTCCCTTGCCCCGCATTTGCCTGCTGTTGCCCCGCACTTGCCTGCTGCCCTGCCGGTGGCTTCTGGTTCAGTTGGTCGATGATTTCCTTCAGCCGCCGCTGATCCTCTTCCTCTACACTCTCATACGAATACAGAGGTGAGTCGTAAGCATACGACTGTGCTAGGCGCCTAATACGATTCCAGATCTGCCCCATACTCTTTACTATCGACAATAAATGTTTTCGGCTCCAAACGTTCAGGGAGCCCTTTTGTTGCACTATGGTTGCTTGCAGGCCGTGCAGCAGAATTGTAGTCACTTCTCCGCCGCCGCTTTGCCCAGTCCAGTAGCTGCAAAGTTCACAACAGCCTTTGCTGCAATCAGCTCCATGACTAATAGATTAAAATACGAACTATTTTGTGTATTTTTGCTGTTTCTCCTGTCAATTTTTCACGGTTGATCGTCGAGGTAGAACATGAGCGCAGTATCGGAACATATTCACTCGCAGCAAGCTCCCGAGCCGGTAGGGCTGTATCCCCACGCACGCCGCGTAGGCAATCTTCTGTTTCTTTCGGGCGTTGGTCCTCGTGTGCGGGGCAGCAAAGACATCCCGGGTGTGGAGCTCGACAATCAGGGCAATATCGTGTCGTATGATATCGAAGCACAGTGCCACTCAGTATTCCGCAATGTACGAGCAGTGTTAGAAGACGCTGGCTCTTCGTGGGATAATCTCGTGGATGTCACGGTATTTCTTACGAATATGAAGCGCGATTTTGCTACCTATAATCGTATCTATGCAGAGTATTTTAGTACTAATCAACCGTGCCGTACTACGGTGGAGATAACAGCGCTCCCCACGCCTATCGCCATCGAGCTGAAGTGCATCGCAGTTATCGATTCCCCCGATAACCAACGCTGACATGCTACAAGCTGACATTCGCCTGCCGTGGCTGTTGCACTGCGGCCACAACAACTGAACAAGACAATATTCTATTCATTGATAACTTTTACAATTATGTCTACGACTCCACGCTACAAATCGTACCAGCGTATCGAGCAGTTGCCGCAGCTTGTCGGCGAAAAGGTAACGCTGAACGGCTGGGTTGCAAACAAAACAGGTAAGGGCAAACTGCTGTTTATCGTCCTGCGCGACGGAACAGGTATCTGCCAGTGCGTTGTGTTTAAGCCCAACTCCGAAGAGATATTTGAAACGGCAAAATCTCTTACCCTGGAAAGTTCGGTGCAAATTACCGGCACAGTCCGCAGCGACGAGCGCTCGCCGGGCGGCTTCGATATCGATGTTGAAGAACTGCGCGTGTTCCAGCTCGCAAAAGACTACCCGATTACGCCTAAAGATCACGGCGTCGACTTTCTGATGACGAATCGCCACTTGTGGTTGCGCTCTACTCGCCAGCACGCAATCATGCGCATCCGCGCTTCGGTGGTAAAAGCCATACGCGACTTTTTCGACGGCAACGGGTTTACACTGGTGGACTCTCCCATTCTTACACCTGCGGCCTGCGAAGGTACGTCCACGCTGTTTGAAACAAAATACTTCGATCTCGGCAGTGCCTATCTCTCGCAGTCTGGACAGCTCTACGCCGAGGCTTCGGCAATGGCGCAAGGCCGTGTGTACACATTCGGCCCAACATTCCGCGCCGAACGCTCCAAAACACGACGCCACCTTACAGAATTCTGGATGGTGGAGCCTGAAATGGCGTTCTTCGATCTGAACGACGATATGGACCTCGCCGAAGAGTTTGTAGAGTACATCGTGCAGTATGTACTGAAAACACGCCAGCAAGAGCTGAAAGCGCTCGACCGGGATATTACCAAGCTCGAAAAGGTACGCCGCCCGTTCCACCGTATGAGCTATACCGAAGCTGTGGAATGGCTGAACAACAACAATGTAAAACTGGACAAAAAACAGCCAGATGGCTCTACTATCCAGATTGACTTTCCCTGGGGCGAAGACTTCGGTGCGCCACAGGAAGAAGCAATTATGGAGCAGTTCGAGAAGCCGTGTATTATCCACCGCTATCCCTCGGAAGTAAAGGCGTTCTACATGAAACGCGATCCCGACAACCCGAAGGTAGCTATGGCTATGGATATGCTCGCACCCGAAGGCGCAGGCGAAATTATCGGCGGCAGCCAGCGCGAGGACAATATCGAACTGCTGGAAGAGCGCATCAAGGAACACGATCTGCCGATGGAAAGCTTTGAGTGGTATCTCGATCTGCGGCGTTATGGCTCGGTTCCCCACAGCGGTTTTGGCCTCGGCCTGGAACGCACAGTAAAGTGGATAAGCGGTGCTGAGCACATCCGCGAAGTGGCGCCGTTCCCGCGTATGCTGTACCGCATTGCACCCTGATGTATTATTCCGAATGGAGCCGCCCATCAGGGCGGCTCCACGATAATGATGGGCAGCTTTACATTCATCACCCGGGAAGCGGGAACATCTCCTGGAATGTACCGTGATCTCCACCATTCATTTTTTCCATAAAAACCTCCCGAACCGAGCTCTTGCAGAGTTTACTTTCTGTCCAGAACAGCAATTCTATCAGCCCCAGCGGTTTTGGTTTCTGTGGATCGGGATGGTGCAGGATCGTGCGCAGCTCGGTGTATAATGCCTCGAAGATGGGATATGTGGAGGAAGCATCGGTGCAGTTGGCGAGCTTGCCGACAACACGAAACATACTTTTTTCCAGAGTAAACACCGCGCCCTTGTGCTTTACAAAACGCCGTGCCGAGCGGATCAGGTTGTCCAGCACATCAATATTCTGTAGCTCGTAGTGGGCTACCAGACTGAACACTCTTGTAAATTCCTGAATATCGCGTTTCAGCTCAATGCGGGACTCGTTCACAATCATGGAAAGGTATTCCAAAGTCTTGCGATGTTTGCCTTCTAAAAAGTAGAAAATGCCACAGTTGTAGCACAGCGTCACAAAGGCATGAGGCTGAAGCCCTTCCGTAGATGCTTGCAGGCTCTTTTGTATTTCGCGGATAACAGTTTCACTACGCTCCATACTTCCCCTGTTCATGTGGAAGAGCAGCTCCAGATTCCAGATATCTTTCAGACTGTTCATCGTGACCTCGGGAGCAGGAGAGGGAAGAGCTTTGATCTCCTGTACTACCGCCGAAAACTCTTTTTCATCATTCCCCGATACAAGACAGTTCAGGTAGTTGGTGCAATATCGCCGGTACTGGCCTGGATGTTCCTCGATCATGGCGGGATGCTCCTTCCAAATCTCCCTTGCTTTCTGGTAGTGAGAACGAGCTTCTTCATCATTGTTTATCAGCAGTGCGTAAATGCCCCGAATATTGTGGAACGCAATTTTCGCTGCAAAGGTAGTGGCCTGCGTGTTGTCCTGAAGTAAGGGTGTGGCAATGAGTTCCTGCAATTTATCCATGTCATTCTGGTTCGGCAAGCTGGCATAGCGGGCGCTGATTACTTGCGTGCTGTCCATCAGGCTACGATAGTTGTTTGTAGAAAGAATACCCTGAAGCGCTCTGTTTGCCTTGGAGTGCAGCGCCTCTATGTCTGTCTCCAATGATTCCGAAATATTTTTCAGCAGAAGCAGAGCGCGCTGCCGGGCGAAAACTTCCATGAGCAGAAGATGTTGCTCCAGTTTTTCGGCTTTCTTCTCTGCGCGTGCCAGCATCTTTCTGCAATGCGGATACAATCCCCTGTCGAAAAGAATATCGGCATGGTCAAGGAGCTTCCGCAGTTCAAAGTCTGGTTTGCTCTCGGTGTGATACGCTGCCAGGCTGCTCAGGATGAGGTCTGTCAACTGGTTCTTGATCCACGGCAGATACGTAGCAAACGGCTCGTCCTGCACCAGTGCCAGAAGCGCGGCATCCGTAGCAGGCTTTGCTTTGTCGATCAGGTCGAACAGCCGGATACGATTGCCCCCCTGCTCTTTGCTGTAGAACGACGTATAGAGCTTGAAGTACCGCTTCTCCTGCTTGCTCATGGTTGCGATAAGGCGAAACAACTCATTAGAAGTGTTCATGTCCCCTGTGTAGAATAGTTGTCTAATAATTCCAGACTTTGTGTGGCACGGGCGTGTGTACACGACGGTACGTCGCTGTCACCGGTCGCACATCCCGCCGCTCCCTGCGGCGGCCTGCACGTGGCTGCTCGTGTGGCTTGTGCAGGCGCAGAAACTGGCACAACACGGAGCGGCTGTGCTGCGCGGTGCAACGGCAAAGCACCGGAACAGAGACGGCTGCGCCCTCATGACCTACTGAACAGCTTTAAAGGTGAAAAGTCCCGGAAACAAAAAAAATACGCTGTTAAACAATGCCGTAAGAATGTGAAAACCTAAAGAAATAATCCCCTCGGAACTCTTTCCGCCCTGCCGCTGCGCCTTTCCCTGCGCTCTGTTTACACGCCACAACGCTCCTCTGCTGCTCTGCCAGCCCTGCACCACTCTGCGTTTGCACTCTGCTGAAACCCCAATTCATCCTGTTTTCTGGTAGTACATCGGCCTCCTATGTTTTGCATTTTTGTCGTGTCATAGCTCACAAAGAGCTGCAACAATAACAATTTATTTCTACGGAGGTAGTATGTCAAATTTTTCTTTCACAGGCACAGAGCCGGTAGCACTGGCAGACAATGGCGTAGTATCGTTTAACACCGCAGCCGGGCATGAGGCACAGACAGCCGGGACCACCCCCCAATATTATGCTGGAGTTGTACCGTTTATTGCCGGTCTGGAGATTTTTTACACTGTAATACCTACTGGTACAGAGAACCAGTTGAGGGTGGAGGTCAGTGTGCATGTAACAGGATACATGACGGGAGACGGGGAACAGCGACGAATGCTTTGGAGAGGTCATCGCGATGTCTCTACGTTAGATATGGGTATTGCATGGAGGGTAGCATTATCCAACAACTCCCAGACAGCCACCACCATCACTACCCAAAATGCCACCCAAAACAACACCATCACCAAAATCACCACCAACAGCAACACCTCTCTCATATTGCCAATACCGGTTCAACATAATGCGGTGGAGGATACCTATGAGGATATCTATAGCTTCGAACATATAGTTTTAACATATACTGACGAAGAGGATGTTCCACACCCGAATTCTATTGGCCTCGTTATGTTCCCTACCGATAATCCCGGAGATACTCGTGTGATAAGGATAGTGAATACTACTCTGGAAGCACGTCTGATAATAGGCGCGAGAAATATTATTATAACCGATCCTAAGCCTTAGTACCAGAGTATGCATGGCTTTCTGCCAGAACGAGCCAAAGAGACAACACATACAGACAAAAGACAGCCATACGGCTACCTCCCCCGGAAGGGTAATGACAGCCTTTCCGAAGCATAGTGGTTCTCTTCGATTCTAGATAGAAGAGAACCAGTATGGGGAACGCCATCCGGCCTCACCTGTACCCGAAAGCCTGCCCGGGACACACGCACACGGCAGGTACAGGAAACAAAATAATTCTCCCCGAAACCGGGGAATGTATTCCAAAGAATTGATCGCCCTTTGGAGTACGGGGATGCCAAAGGAGTGATCGCCCTTTGGAGCGTACACACAACAAGTGGAGCAGAACCCACTCAAAAAAACGGATTGATCCCGTTCAGTAATGGCGGGACGGTCTATGAAAAGTCATAACACATAAAAACACTAATAGTCATGAATGATTTTGTTCTTGCAACCAATGGAGACGGGCGATTAGAAGCATTCTACGTTGAAGACTCCACTGTCAAACACACTTGGCAATTGTCCCCTTCGGATCCCCTCTCCTGGTCCAATCCAGGTCCTCTTTACGGTGAAAACAGTTCGCCGTTGAGCAATGTAACACATGTTGGTGCCTGCACAAGCGAAGATGGATTCATCCACGTAGTTGCGCGCACATCAGACGGGAGCTACTACCTGTGTTCTCAAGTCGAGAATGCAGGTAATTGGCAGGGCTGGTTTTCAATTACCCAAAGCTAAAAGAACGCCTTGCAGAAGTTTGCACGGCTTTCTGCCAGAACGAGCCAAAGAGACAACACATACAGACAAAAGACAGCCATACGGCTACCTCCCCCGGCAGGGTAATGACAGCCCTTCCGAAGCATAGTGGTTCTCTTCGATTCTAGATAGAAGAGAACCAGTATGGGGAAAAGCTATCAAGTGCCACCCACTCTCTTCTCGAATATCTGCCTCGGGTACAACCAAGTGGAGCAGAACCCACTCAAAAAAACGGATCTGTCCTGCACAGGGGATAATGCAGGGGCGCAATTCCGAAAAGCCTTATGAGTAGGAAAAAACAACATAGATATTATGATTAACATTCAAATCCAAGTCGACGCGGCTACTCTGGCGAAGAATGCTCAGTTGCACAAGAAGTTTGCCGGTACTCTCGACAAGCCGACGAATCTTGGCTCCTGGAACGAATCAGATGTTTACATTAGCATGACAACGCAGCACAGCAATGTAACCTACGACTCCAAAAAACAAGCAACCGAAGGGCAGGGGCACTCTGAGTTGGCGGTCAAGGCCAATTCGAACGACACTTTATCATGGACAATCAACACTTTCGACAACAATACCGATTATACAGTGTATCTGTATAACGGTGTCTTTAACCCACAAGACAAGAATCCAGAGCCCGCGATTACTCCTCTGACGTATATTTCAGCCGAGGTACTGAACTATCTGCCTCCGAGCGGCAATCCAACCGCCGACCCCAAACCGCACAATAAGCAAGTGGCTTCTGCCCAAGCAACAGTGTTACGGCTGGGAGTGACAATTCAATACGTTCTCTCCTTCATTGTAGTCGATAACTCCACTGCAGAGATTGTTGGATATTTCTCATGGGATCCATTCATCAATGTTGCGGCCCCTAAAAAGTCATAGTCTATTCTGCTTCCGCAGATGAACTCGCAGATGAACTACCCATGCCCTGCAAGCGGAGAGGCAAACCGGATACCAACAAACCTCTTCCTATTTATGCATCATAACCAAAGACAGCCAGAGATGGCTTCTTTTCCCCGGAAAAGTAATGACAGCCCTTTTAAAACACATCGGTTCTCTTCAATTCTAGATGGGAAGAGAACCAGTATGGGGAACGCCATCCGGCCTCACCTGTACCCGAAAGCCTGCCCGGGATTCTATTACGGGGATGCCAAGTTCGCCTCTGCCCATTGCTGAGCTTGTAAGGATCGACCAAATAATAATTCTATCCAAAATCAAAGAATAATTTTTATGCCTACAACACCAACAACAGAAAATTTCATCAACGTAGCCATTAAGTCTAGTAATGGAAAATACGTAACTCTTGGCGATAGCAGTGTACTGCAAGCCACGGCAGTTACTATAGGCAACAACGAAAACTTCCAAATGATCCTCGATGGACCAGACAAGGTTGTTGAACTGAAAGCTGCCAATGGCAAATATGTAAGCAACCCACAGGATGGAGCAGTGCCATTAGCTGCAATAAGCGATACCCTCGATGATCGTGAGAGGATCAAGGTAGAAATTTGGGAGCCAGGATTGTATACCCTTCTTGCATCCAATCAGAAGTATGTCCAATTAGTAGAATACACTCAAATGTTGCAAGCCACAGGGGATGATACCACTGCAGCCACCTTTGAAATTGTGAAGCTGACCCAAAGCGGAACTCCGGAAGAAGCGTCATCGGGCATCAAAACTCTGGCTACCCATGCTATTGAGCCGTCCCAAAAGGTTGTCGATCTCACAACCGATGTCTATACAGTTTGCTTTGCTGGTACCGCCTGTACTAGGGATGAAGGTGAGGTTACAAGGCAAAAAAGCAACAAAGACATCTACGCCCCTGAGGCTGGGTATATTCCCATACGGATCCACAAAGAAATTACTGGATCCCTTGAGGCCACAATGCCGAGTGTATCCATAAGGGGTGTGGGAGAAAACGACTGGGCCGTGCAGCGAAATACCAGCGAACCCCTGGTGTTTGATGCCCCACTTAATGCTCCATCCGATCTACGTTCCTATGTACAGAAATATTCGGGCGGTAACCAGTATTCGCTGAACACACAAATAAACGGCTGGTCGGCTCCAGCCCTTGCCCTGCATGCTGCCAATCTCGCTGCTGCAAGCCAAAAGAACACATATAACTTCATCGGTCACAGTCGGGGTGCTGTGGAGGCTATTATGGCCGCCTGGTTCATCTATTTCTACGGCCCGGAAGATGTCAGAAATATTCCGATTAACATTTTTGCCATCGACCCAGTACCTGGCACCGGAGAATGGTATGGTATTTTCACGCAGCTACCACCCAATGTGGTCAACTACGTGGGTATCTATGCCTGGGATATGTGTATAATGCCCACGGATCGACCGTTCATGGCGGTGGTACCACGACCCAACGGGCACATGACTGGCAAACCAAAGGACGCTACCATTTACAATGCCTGGTGGCCCAACGCCTGGAAGTACATTGCCGATAACTATCAGCTCACCGACCCTTTGAAAAAAGGAACCGACCAACAACCCATAGGCTATACACTTTATGCCTGCCGTGGAAGGCACGGCACGGTTGCAGGAAACTACACCTCAGATGGAAATTATAATGCGGCTGATGTCAGCGACAGCGTTGCTCCGGTTCCAGAGCTAATCTATAAAATGGCAAGGGGGTATCTGACTGAATGGGGTACTGTTTTTTCCACTCCCAGCGCAGCTCAACAAAGGGTAGATGAGCTTCGAAGACTTATCAGCACCGACCACAGGGACTTTGACATAATGGGTGGTGGAGAAACCAGAACCAGTGCTATAACTGGCCGTCCTTATGTACGCAGACTCTCATCCATACCGGGGTACAACCCGTGGAACACCTATTACATGGACGATGTTGTGGGAGATCCTCCTTATAAGATGGTCTACCCGGTAACATCAGAGCGCAAAGATGCAGGGTGGGTGAAATGGAAGTTTTTATAGCCCCCACCCCATTGCAAATGACCTTATCAGAAAAACAGAAAAAGATAAAGTTCAAAGGAACAGATTAAAATAATTACTACTACCAATATTGTGCAACTATGAATAATTCCAATCAAAATATCATTCTGGCTGTCGGCACAGACCAGAAACTGTACACTAGAGCTGATTTGAATTCATCCTGGGTAAAAGCTCCCGATAAAGGAGGACATGTTATCGCTGTAACCATGATGCAGGATGGCTCCATATTGGCCGTTGGAACAAATTACACACTATATACCAAACCCGACCTGAATTCGGGTTGGGTACAAGCTGCCAATGATAAAGGACGTGCTATCGCTGTAACCATTCTTCCCAATGGCCACATTTTAGCGATAGGTACGGACCTAAAACTCTACACAAAAGCCGATCTGAATTCGGATTGGGTACTAGCTTCTGACAAAGGAAGAACTGTTATCGGAGTGGCCATTATGCTCGATGGTACCATGTTAGGCGTTGGTACCGACCACAAGCTCCACACCAGAACCGATCTGAATTCGGATTGGAAAGAAGCATCTAACTATGACGTTGAAGTTATCTCGGTAACCATTATGCTCGATGGCACTATTCGGTAGTCTCAATTAATGCTGAA
>DLHF01000005.1 GCA_002483085.1 Ignavibacteria bacterium UBA7675 | reverse complement strand
CCAGTATTTTCTGCGCGCAAAGCTATTTACTTCCGATGGGAATACAACACAGGGAGTACCGCTTATTATCGTACCATAAGTCGAGCAGTCTATACAGCCGTGATAATTGCTGTAAGCATGCGTTGCAGAGTGATATCGCTTTCGCCGGACGAAGTCTTGATTGCCACATCGGCGCTGCAAAGAGCGTGGAAAGCGCGCTCGATTTGCCGGACGTGGTACTTGTCGAGAGCTGCTGTGTATTCAGGCAAAAAGAACGGGCTTACACCTACGGTTTTGCCGAGCTCGAAGGTGTCGCGGCTGAGCTGGCGAGCTTCGGAAAGTTTCCAGAGAATCGTAAAATACCGCGTAAGCATCGTAACGATCAGTAGCTCTTGACGTTCGACTGCAAGCATACGCTGCATGATTTCGATTGATCGCGAGAGATTTTTCAGTCCTACAGCTTTTTGCAGTTCAAAGATGTTGTACGTCTTCGACGCGCCAATCAGATACATGATATCATCGCGTGTGATTTTTTGTTTATTCTGCACGTAGATCAGAATCTTTTCGATTTCATTGTGCAAGTCGCGCAGCGATGTTCCCGCTTGGGCTGTCAGTAGTTCGCAGGCATCTGGTGTAATCTCCCGTCCATACCGCTTAAAGCGCTTGGCTACCCAGGAGGCAATATCGCGGTCGTACAGTTTTGGAAACTCGATCCACGCGCATTTGCCGAGCAGGATATTGTAAGGGAATTTTGCGCCTTTGAGCTTCTTCTCGCCTTTGGCCTTCTGCTTTGTGTTGCCAAGAGCAGAAGTAATACCATTGAGGTCGGGTACCGCCGCCAGGAGTATGAGCAGTGTAGTAGGGGCAGGAGCCGTAAAATACTTAGCCAGTGGCGACGATTGCTCGGCCTTGCTGCTGCTTCGGCCTGCAGTGAGCTTTTCAAAGTGCTTTACAGCTACCACGCGGCGGTCGGCCATCATAGGAAAGGCGCTTGCCATTTCTACGATGGTTTCAGGTGCCGTATCGCTTCCTTCGAGGACATCAAAATTAAACGCACCAGTCTCTTTGTCGACTGCTGTGTCGATAAGCCGGTTGTAGGCTTCTTCCAGCAGGAATTCTTCCTCGCCAAACATCAAAAGGACAGGCGGGAAGGCACCAGTAGAAATAAGGTTGTCGATAGACTCTATCATGCTTTATGGGCGCAGGTATTAGTTCTATACGGTTTGGCCGTTGTTCTCTTTTGGAGATTGTGTCTCGTGGCTCTGGTCTGATCCCGCATCAAAAATTATCCGCAGTTTTTCTATGACCGTATCGCTGTTGAAAGGCTTGGCGATAATACCGCTGATATTCAGCTTGAGAAGCTCTGTTACGATGTTTTTATGAGTCATGCCTGTGCAGGCCAGCACGGGAATATCCTTGGTCGCAGGTATCCGGCGCAAATGCTCCATCACCGTCAAACCGTTCATATATGGCATCTGAAGGTCGAGAATAATGGCATCGGGAGTAACGGTTTTGAGTATCTCAAAAGCCTCGACAGGGTTGCCTGCTTCAATGACATTTATGCCCATTCTCTTACCTATAATTTTTCTTAATGTGCTACGCAATATCGAATCGTCGTCGACGATAAGAACTGTTTTATCTGGATAGAGCATAAGCAACCGTATAGTAAGAAATCAACGAAAAAGAGCTGCAAATTAACAATTACCGACGTTGATACAAACAGGAAAGCAAAAGGCATACAGCAGTATTTGCCTGTGGCTCGTGCATAGTAACTATGTGGCACGGGCGTCTCCGCTCCTGCGCTTCGTCGCTGTCACCGGTCGCACGAGCCGGTTGGCGGTTTCCATGCGTAGTTCGCTGTTCTGCCAACGATGCTGGCATTACACCACAGTATCTTCCAGAGGAATACGCACAGTAAAGACCGAACCAGAGTGGTGCACACTGCGCACCTGTACGGTTGCATTCATCAGCTCTGCTATTTTCTTTACAACTGTAAGGCCGAGCCCGACGCCTTCGTGCTTGCGTTCGGTATCGCCGAGCTCCTGTGTGTAGTGGTCAAAGACAAGGGGCAGGAATTCCGGAGCGATTCCCACGCCAGTGTCTTCAATAGTGATGACGCCAACTGCTGTATGTTCGTAGTTTTCTTTTTCTATCTGCACACGAATCGTGCCTTTATCCGTAAATTTTACCGCATTCTGCAAGAGGTTTTCTATCATCCGGGCGAGCAGGCGCTGGTCGGCAGAGAGTACAATCCGCTCTTCTACACTTTGATAATGAATAGTTAATCCCTTTTCTCGTGCTTCTTCCTGCACCGAATCAATAGCGAGCCTTACTTCATTCTGAAGCACAAGCTCCGTTGGCATATGGCCGAAATCCGAAGATTCTATGTGCGAAAGCAGGACAATGTTATTCAGGACGTTTGTAAGGAATCGAGCGCTGTTGTGGATAGTTTGTGCATAAAGCCGGTGCTCGTCGGACGTAGCCTCCTGGCCCAGCAGATAAGCAAATCCCATAATGCTGTGTAGAGGGCTGCGAATTTCCTGCCCGATATTGGCAAGGTATGCGCTTTGCACCTGTCGTTGTATATCTTCTGTATCTGCGCCGTCGGTACGCTCTGCGGCAGCCATTCTTATTGCGGTAATGTCGATACATGTCCCGATATAGCCGTCAAAATTGCCGTCGGGCAGGTAGCGGGGAACACCGTGGTTGAGAACCACACGATACTGATGATCGCGGCGGAGCAGGCGGTATTCTATCTGGAACTCTAATCGCGCGTCGAAGCTCGTGCTGTAGATATGTCGGCAGCGGTCGAAGTCGTCGGGATGGATGCCGCGTGCCCAGCCCTTGTCGAGCTCTTCGTGCAGAGGGCGCCCAGTAAATTCTAACCAGCTCTTATTAAAAAATGTGTGGCGTGCCGATGAATCCGACATCCACAGCATCACCGGGATTGCATCTGCAAGACTGTAGAAACGCTGGTTGCTTTCTCGGTGTGCTTTCTCCGAATCTTGATACCGGGAAATATCCTCAATAAAGGCAATAAAAAATCTGAATTGCCCAGTATCATCGTGCACGGCTGAGCACGTAAGCTGTGTCCAGACAAGTGAGCCATCGCTGCGGACGTATCGCTTATTGATTATGTAGCTGGGGATTTCGCCGGTGGCGAGTTGGTATGCCATCCGAACATCAGTCTCGATGTCATCGGCAAAAGTTATATCCTGCGATGTGCGTGTAAGAAGTTCTTCGCGGCTGAAGCCCGTGATATCGCACACTTTTCTGTTTACGCGCAGCCAGCGCCCCTCGATATCGAGATGCGCTATGCCTATGGCCGATTGCTCAAACGTAGCGCGCAGCCGCAGATGTGCTTCCGTAAGCTCCTGTTCGGCGCGCACGCGCTCGGTGATGTCGCGGCAGGTAAGAACAGTCCCTTCTATGTGGGTTGTCTGCGTAAGGTCGGTGAGCAAGAGCTCGAAAAATCGTACTTCGCCGTCGCGTCGCACCACACGGAAGCATTCCAGAGAACCTACAGTGGACGTGCGAAGCGTATCTAATAGGATGTGTTCGACTGCTGCCAGGTCGTCTGGGTGGACAAATGGTAGATCGGCAGAGCCTGTGAGCTCCTGCCGTGGGTAGCCGAGCTGGCGCTCGCACGATGGGCTGGCATAGCGTATGCGGGTATCGCGACCCAGCACGAGCACGACGTCGGATGAATGCTCGATAAGAGACTGAAAATACGCTTCTTGCTGTTGCAAAAGCTCCGGTGTGCGCCGGATTTCAGTAATATCAAGCACCATGCTAATCAGGCATTCCCGGTTGTCGATAAGCACTGGCTCGACCGATACCAAAACAATGCGCTCGCCTCCTGCCTTTGTCCGTAAACGGCTTTCAACATTGTGCCTGTGCTCTTGCTCTCTGTGCGAAAGAGATACGCTGATGTCTTGAAGCGTTATGATGCCGAGCTCTGCTGCTGTTTTGCCTATGAGCTCGCCATGTGCATAGCCCGTAAGCTTCTCAAAGCTCTCATTGACCTCTATAAGCTGGTGGCTGTCGCCTGTGGCAATAAACACGCCAAGCGGTGCCGCATGAAACACACGCGAGAACTTTTCTTCGGAGCGCTTCAAGGCTTCAAGATTGGCTTTCTGGTCGGTAATATCCTGCACAATTCGGATGAAGTACTGCGGTGTATCGTTGGCATCGCGCACAACCGAAGCCGTAACTCTGCCCCAGATGGCAACGCCATCTTTGCGCACGTATCGTTTTTCCAATGAGAACTCGCCGATCTCTTTGTTCATCAGGCGTCTTACGAATTCGTTGTCGAGCGAAAGGTCGTCCGGATGCGTAAGACGGTGGAAACCCGGAGTGTAGAACTCTTCGCATTCATAGCCCATAATCTCGCACAATTTCTGATTGACGAGCAGCCACGTACCGTTCGTATCTACAAGGCCAATGCCAACGGCAGCTACATCGAACAGCGAGCGGAATTTCCGTTCGCTGTCGGCAAGTGCATTTGCTGCATGCACGCTTTCGGTAATATCAATAGCCATTTTTAGTAGATGGGAAACGCCGCCCAGCCGTATTCGCTCCACCGAAACGAGCAGCCTGCGCATGTCGCCGCTGCGTGTGTGTATCGTGCCCTGTACACCTGCCAGGCTTTGCTTGTGGCTGAGCTCGCGCAGGAGGTTGTCCCGGTTGTCGGAGTAGGTAATAAGGTCGAGGTCAATCAAATTTTTATCGAGCAATTCTTCTCGCGTGTAGCCGGATAGCTGTACATAACTGTCGTTAGCATCGACAATATTGCCCTCCTGTTCTGTGGTGATAAGGATGGGGATAGGGGAGGCGTAAAACACCTTGCTAAATCGCTCTTCGAGCTGGCTGCGCATTTCTTCGGCGCGCTTTAGGTCGGAGATGTCAATGAGGATGGAAACAAGATGTGCTTCGCCATTCAGATTGATTTGGTCGATAGATGCCAGATACCATCCCTTTTTGCCATCTTTTCCTATCATTTCGAGTTCTCTGCGCTTCAGCAAGCCCGTTGTATTGAGCCCTGCGATAATCGAGCTGTGGTATTCCTGTGTAATCACACTAATATTTACGGATGTACGGCCCAGAAGCTCCTCGCGCGAGCAGCCGAGCATAGCGCAGTATTCGTCGTTGACTTCTACAAATCGTCCTTCTGCCAGAGTCGTAATACATATACCTGCGGGCGAGGCGTGGAATACTGTCGAGAATCGCTCTTCGTATTCTTTCTGGAGCTGTTCTGCTTGCTTCAGCTCGGTGATATCCATACCGATGTTCAGCACGTGCTCTCCGCCGTCGAGCCTGATAATATCCGACGAGTTCAGATAATATCGCCGATTGCCATTGCGATCCAGAAATGTAGATTCTCGCCGTTGTATGCGGCCTTCCTGTCGCAACCGTTCGATAAAAGCCTCGTGCAATCTCTGTCCCGTTTCGCTGTCGGCCAAGCCGAGCTCCGCAGAGGTGGAGCCGACGATTTCCGAGCGCGAGCAGCCGAGCATTTCGCAGAGGCTATCATTGGCATCCACAAAGTGGCCATCGAGAGTTGTAATGCTAATAGCAGCAGGAGAAGTGTGGAATATCCGAGCAAAACGGTCTTCGGACTGTCCGAGTGCCTCGCGTATCTGCTTGAGTTCGGTAACGTCAATCGAAAGCGAGAATACGCACCTTTCACCATTAAATTCCACGTGGTCGAGCGAGGTTAGGATAAATCGCTGTCGGCCATCCTTTGTCGTGATTTCGGTTTCAAAATTCCGCACGGCGTGCATCTCTGTGGCCATTCGCCTTGATGCGCGGCGTGCGGTCGACGGCTGTAGTCTGATGTCGTCGACAGTTTTTCCTATGAGTTCCTCGCGGCTGTATCCTGTAAGCTCTGCATATGCCTCGTTGATATCCATGAACCGGCTGTCCACAAGTGATGTGATGCATATTGCTACGGGAGCTGTGCGGAACATCATGGCAAATTGTTCGCGTGAGTGCCGGATTTCGGCAGCCGCAGCTACGCGGTCGCTCGTATCGCGCGCATTAACAACGATGCCCTCTACAGCCGGATTATCGAGCAGATTGGAGGCTATTGTTTCAAAGTGTGCAAGAGTGCCATTACTGCGCAGCATCTGGAAATCGCTGAGCTGGAGCACGAGGTTGGGCTGTGCTTGCACATTGCCGATCAATTGTACTACTACCTGCCGGTCGTCGCTGTAGACAAAGTCGAAAAGGGAGCGCCCGATGATAAGCTCGGGGTCGTAGCCGAGTATGCGCTGCACCGACTGGCTACAGTGTCGTATGGTGCCTTCGGGCGAGATAACAGCAATGATGTCGTTAGAGTGTTCAATAAGCGAACGGAAATGCGTTTCCTTTTGTTTGAGCTCGCGCGAAGCTACAGTGTGTTCGGTCAGGTCTTTGATTGTTGTAATCAGGCTCGTCTTACCGTCGAGTGTCATGCTCTCCGCCGAAAGCACGGCGTGGCGCACGCTGTTGTCTCGACGCCAAAATGTAATGTCGAGATTCGAAGCTGCTCCGCGTTCGGATATGGTGCGCCGTATCTTCTTCTGGTCGTCTTCGGAGATACGCAGAGCTGCGAAGAGCGTTGTTCTGCCTGCCAGCTCGCCAGATGTGTAGCCGCTGAGTTCCTCAAACGCCGTGTTCACAGCCAGCAGTGTACCTTCCTGAAAGGAGGAGATGCTGATAGCCAGAGGAGCCGATCTAAAAATTTTTGTAAATCGTTCTTCCGACTGCTGCAACGTGTCCTGCGTTTGCTGCATGTTGCGGATTGTTTGCCGGATTTTTTGCAAAGCGGGTCGGAACACATACAGACTGCTCAGCGCTGCAATAATCATCACTATGCCCAACAGCGAAAGCTGAGCTACGCGCAGCCACTGCATTTGCTCGCTGTTGTGTGCTATAATCAGTCTTACAACATCTTCCATACCGGCGGTAAAGGCCAGATTATGCCGGAAAAATGCGTCGATATCTGGCAGGGGGTCGCGTCCCTGATGTTCAGCAAACGCTCGGTAGATGTTGCGCGCCGAGGTAATCATGTCGCGCCGAGCTGGTTCGATGCTGTCCAGCATTCGTGCCACCGCAGGCTGTGTCTCGCGGTTGCGTTCGGGTGGGCTGGCGTCTAACCGGAGGGAAGACGCTTGCTGTTCGATAGTGTGAATGTCTTCCTGTAGCTTGTCGAGCAAATGCTCTTGTTCTTCTGCTGGCGGTGCTATTCGGAGTTGTAGCACTGTGCGCGCAATTGCCTGGCTGGTAGTTTGCAGCCTGCCCGCATCGGAAATATCATTGATCTCGTCGATGTCGTTTTTGAGTCGTATTTCAATCAACGCCTGCCCGGTAAGCAGCAGAAGCCCGGTTGCAATCAGAGCTATGACAAATCGCTTAGTCAGCTCTGAAGTAGGGGAGTGATTGCGCGATTCTACGTGTGCATCCATAGTACTATTCCCCAGAGAGAAGCTGTAAGCTGTGTGATACTACTCCGGCATGTTATTTTTTGATCGTGCGGGGGTCGAGCGCATCGCGCAGCCCGTCGCCGAGCAAGTTGAACGCGAATACTGCAATAGCAATTGCAATGCTGGGGTACAGCGCCAGCTCAAGGTTGCTTCCCACAGCCAGGTAGCCGCGACCATCGCGGATCATTTGTCCCCATGATGCCGTTGGCGGCTGGACGCCCAGCCCGAGAAAGCTCAGCCCGGCTTCTGCTACAATGGCGCTGGCAAAGCCCGCTGTTGCTACGACGGTAATAGGACCGAGTGTGTTGGGCAAAATATGCCGGAATATCGTGCGCATCGGCCCAAAGCCCAATGCCCGTGCCGCTTCCACGAACTCAGCTTCGCGCAGAGAAAAGAACTGTCCTCGAATAATCCGCGCTACGTCTACCCACGTGGAAACTCCAATTGCCACGAAGGTTTGCCATTCGCCCTGGCCAAGAGCTACAGAAAATGCGATGACAAGCAAAATGCTCGGGAACGACCACACGACATTGGTAAGCCACATGATTCCATCATCCACCCAGCCCCGGTAGTAGCCCGCAAGTGCCCCCAGTACAATGCCGATAGCAAGCGAAATAACTTGCGATATAATTGCGATGTACAAGCTGATGCGCGCACCGTAGATAATCCTGCTGAGCACATCCCGCCCAAAACTGTCGGTGCCCAGAACATACAGTGGCTCGTCGTGCCATTCGGATTCCGACGTGCCGTACAGCTCGCCCACGCTGATGGCATAGGTGCCTCCGGTAAGGTCGGTGTATTGCAGCGTATCGCCGCGAAGAGTATAAGAGGCAATAGCAACTGGATGGGGTTCGTCCGGACGCGACGGATTCTTTTTATAAATCACATTGCCGCGAAATCCTGTCGTCTTTACTGCATATTCCAATATCTGTCTGTTCGGATCATACGGGCTTACTACATCGGCAAAGACAGCGAGAAACACGATAAGGCCAATCAGATACATGCCGATCATGGCCGAAATACTTCGCTTCAGTTTTTTCCACGACAACTGCCAGAGGCTTTCTGCCTGTGGGCGTTGTGCGTTTGTTTGCGCTACGGGCTCCGCTATTGGTTCTTGCATATCAGCGTCGTTTTTCGGATGATGAGATGAAGTATAATGAATGTATGGCTGTTAGCTTAGCTTTACTTTGGGATCGAGGAAGACATACAGGAGGTCCACGAGCAGGTTGATAAGCACGAAGACAACTGCTGTAAACAGCACAACGCCCTGGATCATCGGATAATCGAGCTTTTCGATGGCGCTAATTGCTACCAGGCCAATGCCGGGCCAGTTAAAAATCATTTCGATGAAAAACGTACCTGCCAGCAGTGCCGCAAACCACGTGCTCACTGTTGTTACAATCGGGTTCAGAGCATTGCGAAGCGCGTGTTTTACAACTACTGTGGTAGGGCTCAGCCCCTTAGCACGTGCTGTGCGTACATAGTCCTGCCCAAGTACTTCTAGCATACTGCTGCGCGTTACCCGCGCAATGATCGACAGCGGGCGTATACCGAGCGTGACCATCGGAAGAATGAGATGTTCCCAGCCGCGATCTACGTAGCCAGACACCGGCATCCAGTCGAACACAGGGCCGGCGGCGAACAACAGCACAAATAAAATACCCACAACAAAGGAGGGCATGGAAATCCCCAGCAGGCTTATGCTCATCGCTGTTGTGTCCAGCCAAGAATTGGGTCGAAGCGACGAAATCACTCCTATCAGAATACCCGGAATCGTAGCGAGCAGCATCGCGGTAATCGCCAAGAGCGCCGTAGCCGGTGTGCGTTCTGCAATGGTTTCTAATACATCGCGGTTTGTTGCAAACGAGCGTCCCAGATCGCCTTTCACAACCTTTTGTAGGTAATCGCCATACTGCTCCGGGAGCGATTTATCCAATCCAAGTTGCTTTCGCAATGCCTCCACCGAGGTGACATCCCCCCGCTGGCCGAGCATCATGCGCGCGGGGTCGCCGGGCAGCACAGAGGTAAGGACAAAGGTAGCGCTTACCACACCCCAGATAATGAGGAGCGAGTACAGGAGCTTTCGGATAATATATGATATCATAAGCGTTGAAGTTCTGGGCGTGCAAAGGGAAAAATTCAATCTGTAATAGTATTAATATAGGGAAGCGGTGGCCTACCTACAATGTATCAGTCTGCGACGAGTACTTTCTGGGGTATTTCTCCAATTTCCGCAAAGCGAACGAGCGAGGCAATCATCTTATCGCTCAGAGTTTCATCGCGAGCAGCTACGAGCAGCCCATAGCTTGTGTAATAATTCTCTATGAGCGTCATTCCCGGCTTCAACTGATTGACAGTGAGCCGTTTGATAATCTTTTCTCCGAGCCTCCGCCTGTCGGTTTCCACCAGCGACGTAAAGGCATCGACGACATCGGGGCGATACAGCACACCGGACTTGCGAGCGAAGTGGTGCATCACTTGGCTATAGCGCGTGCGAGTTTCGTCTACAAGCGTATTCACCGACGCCACACTGCTGCCTGTATCGGCGAGCTGGTAGCGGTCTTTGGAGCGCCGGTACATAGCATTGTGGTACACATTCACCACACCGATAATCATTGCACCGATGTGGATATCGCCGCCGCGCAGGTGCCGGGGAAAGCCCGATCCATCAAATCGCTCGTGGTGTTGGTACACCAATTCGGCCACTGTTGCCAGCGAGTGATGCCTGCGCAGTATTTCGCGCCCGAGCTCGCAATGGCCTGTATAGAAGCGAAATTCGTCGGGCTGCATCTCGGCGGGGAATTTGGCAAGCACTATATCAGGAAAGCCAATTTTACCGATGTCGTGCAGCAGGGCGGCAGTGCGTATCTCAAAAATATCGCTTTCTGATAGTCCCATAATACGGGCAGTTTCCTCTGCCTTTTCGGCTACAAAGCGGCAATGGCTACCCGCATAGTACCGCTCCTCGGCGCCGAGCAGCGCAGAGAGAATGTCGATAGTTTGCAGGAAACTCCCCACGAGCTTGTCGCCGAGAATCTCTATCTGTCGAGCGTGGTCCATAGAGTATATGGAATAAAGGTACGTGCTGGAAGGGCTAGTCCTCCTCGTGCAGCACAGGCAAGTCGTCTATCGCAATTTGATGAATATTAGAAAGCGGGAAGCCCAGAAACCTCTCGGCTACCGCTGCAAACGTCGTTGGCCTATCGGTTATGTAGCAGTCGATGCGGCGCGGCGTCGTGCGTTCGCGCTGTGCTTCGTCGGCTGCCGTGAGAATATCGCGCGCTACTACTGCGGATTCCTCTCCTGAATCCACAAGCCGAACGCCTGGCATTACTTGGCCGATCACATCTGCGAGCAGGGGATAGTGCGTGCATCCCATGATGAGCGTGTCTACACCCGCAGCTTTGAGCGGAGCCAGATATTCCTCTGCTATCAGATGTGTAGCCGCGTGATGGTGCCATCCTTCTTCTGCCAGAGGCACGAACAACGGGCATGCCTGAGCATACACTGCCGGGCTGTGCTGTGCGTCCAGCGCTCTAATCGTTTTTTCGTATGCTTTGCTTCCTACGGTAGCATATGTACCGATGATGCCAATTTTGCCATTCGACGAGGAGCGAATAGCAGCGCTGGCCGCTGGCTGTATCATGCCAACGACAGGTACGGGCGACAGATCGGTAGCTACCTGAAGTGCAACTGCCGAAACAGTGTTGCACGCAACAACAATCAACTTCACGGATTGCCCCAGCAGAAACCGCGTACACTGGTGTGTATAGGTCTGTACTGTGCCCGCAGATTTGTTCCCATAAGGAACACGAGCTGTATCGCCGAGATACAACAGGTCTTCGTCCGGAAGGAGAGCAGCGAGCTTGCGCAGCACAGTCAGGCCGCCAACGCCGGAGTCGAAAACGCCAATAGGTCGGGTTCTGTCAGTCATAGTCCCGAAAATACGAAATTTTTGAGTTTATGTGTCTCTGAATTTGGTGTAATCGTGCATTGCTCCGTATGGCGTTTTTAAGTAATTTGGAAACTGCTCTTGTTGTGTGTTTGGAAACGATATGTATTCCACAATTTGTGCCTATGATACATGATGCCACTGTGCGCGTAAAGAACGGGCTTCTCCAGATGGCTGGCCGCACGCTGTGGCTGCTGATTGCAGTATTGCTCGTAGTAGCCGGGGTTCAGGCTCAGCCGGTGGATACAGTTGTCGTAAAGCTTACGGATACTGTTCCTACGTATTCGCATTACCGGCATTGGCAGAATGCTGTCTATCGCTGGACAGTGGACGGGGGAGGAAAAGTAGGGCAGTTTGGCGGTAAAAATAAAGTGGAAATTGACGCCCGCTTTGCGCTTACTAATTTTGTGTTCGGTGGTATTCCTATTACCAACCCCAAACTTCCTATCGAAGACAATGGCGGATTGTATGCTGTGTTCTGTGGAATTCAGCCAGAAGTATGTAATACCTTTCTGGCTACTAATGCTGTGGAACAGGCCGCTCCGCCAGAGTACGCGCTTGAAAATTTTGTGCTCAACCGCAATGCCTCCCTGCTGAAACGCTATCGCTTTGTGCCAGATGGCGACTCGTACAATGCTGGCCATACCTATACAAAAACAGTGATTGGCAGCGATCTGTTTGCTCAATACATGTTTATCGACCGCTATGGGGAAACAGGGTACGAAGCCTACTACGCCGACAACAGCGAGAACAATCTGCCGACGACTTTTCGCGTAGTGATAGAGCGCCAAAGCCCTGAGCTTATTCTTACGGCTATTCACGATAGTACTATTGTGCTCAACGACGACGACCGCTCTGTCGTGCTCCGCAATACCAATATCGACGTGGGCACGCTCTCGCTACAGGCAGTAAGCGGCGGTGCTTCGCTGATTACGCAACAGGTGTTCCGCAATCGCGGCCTCGAACAGCTCCGTATCGACAGCATACAGGCTACAGGTGATATTACTGATTTTAATATTATTTCCAGCGACAAATGGGGGAATACTCCGTCCCTGCCGCTGCTCCTGGACAGATATATCGAGTCCGCCGACCTGCTGCGGTTGGAGGTGCGCTTTGTACCGAAGTCCATAGGTGAGAAAACACTTACTATTCGACTGTACTGCAACGACACTACACAGAACCCCGACGGACAAAAGCGGTTTTTCGAGCTTCTAGTACGCGGCAAGGGAACTGATGCGCGATTAAGTGTGGTAGACGTTATCGACTTCGGAGCGCAGCCAGTCGGCGGCGGGCCTGTGATAAAGAAATTGGTCATTACCAGTGCGGGAAGTTCTGCTGCTGAGTTTGGCTATACACCACCACGGGCGCCATTTGGTCTTGCTAAAGAGGGAGGATCGGATGTACCCGATCCGGTGTTTGGCCTTGGCACCAACCAGCAAGTGCGTGTGGATGTTAGCTTTAATCCCGCTGCTCCGGGTGATTACCTGGATTCTATTATTATCGGTGGTGGTAATACGCAGCGCTATGTTGTGTACTTGAAAGGGCGAGGAGAAATGGCCGCTCTGGTGCTCGCAGCCGACACAATCGACCTTGCACAGGATACTATTTATTTTGGAGTGACCCGTGCGGGTATTCCGCTGTTTAAGCCATTTTATGTGCGGAATATCGGCAATGTGAAATTGTCTATCGAAGAACCGCTTGTGCCGCACTATAGCGTTTCGGCTGCTACAGATGCCGATCCCTATCCCACTGATAAGGTTGAGTTTACCCCGGCGTTTGCTTTTGGGGTGAACAATATCGATACGATTAGCAACCGCTGGCAGGCGTTTGCTATGAAATTTGAAGCAAATGCTTTCCTTCGGACAGGGCAGATTGAAGCCAAACTAAAGATTGGTGTCTCTGTGCCAGAAAAAACACCTGATGGCCGCGATACATTCCGAATTATAGTGCTCGATTCTTTCCTTCTCGTAGCTCGCAAACTCCAGTCGCGCCCGGAAGCCATTGACCGCATCGAATTCGACTCGGTGTATGTGGGTAATCCCTGTTCCGATAGCCGCGTGAATTGGAACATTACCAATAAAGTCGAGCAAGAAGTAAAGCTCACTGGCCAGCGGGCAGAGATCATCCATAGCAATAACGGTCTGGTGTTCAGTCTTACGGGTTTGAATTATCCTGTGCTACTTGCGCAGAACGAAACTGCGAGCCCAATAATAGAATACAAGCCTACGCAGCGCGGGCCGGATACTGTGCGGTATTATGTGCACTACACTTCCGGTAAAGAGTCGGACTCCATTGATGTACTGCTCACCGGCGTTGGCGTGCAGCAGGAGCTTCGTCTTGATTCGGCTATTCAGGACCTTTCTACGGAATATTACCAGTTTCCCGGTGATACCATCGACCTCGGCAATGTGCGCGTGGGAATGGAGAGTTCGGTGACAGCATTTTTTGCAAACAAAGGGAATCTGCCGTTCAGAATGCGTGCAAATGGGCAGGTACTGAAAGAAGAGATATTTCCCAATGGCGGATTCAATTATGCTACAGTAAGCGGTGCCTTTCCCAGCGCAACAGTGCAGATCGACAGCACAGCCCGCACGACGATACGCGTGCTGCCTACGCGAGCAGGGCAGTATCTGCTGCGGTGCGAAATTGCGAGCGATATTATTGCGCCGGAGCGCGGTATCAAATGCGTGCCCGCTTCAGCAGCAGCGCGTATATTCTTTGTGCGGTTTAATGCTATCAAGCCAGTAGCGCAGACCGACAGAAGCGAGCTCGACTTTGGCAGCGTGATTTTTGTCGAAACCTGTCCGCGTAGCAAGGAATTGTCTGTACGCATCAATAATACCGGCAACAGCTCCATGCAGGTGCAATTGCCAGTAATGCAGAAGGGAAACCCTTTTGAGGTTGTCGCACCACAGCCATTGACCATCGCTGCGGGCAATTTCGCTGTCGTGAAAGTGCGTTTTACGCCAACAGGTACTGGTGTGTACAACGACACCTTGCTACTTCTTACCGATGCTGGCTTGCCTGACAGCACTGTACGCATTCCCGTTCATGGCGAGGCTGTGTCGCCGCAGTCGGTAACAGTGAGCCTGCCCGTACTTACTGCACGCCCCGGACGCCGAATTGCTATACCTATTGTTGTTGAGCGGCCCGACCTTCTTACTTCGATTAGATCGTTTACGACAACGCTTCTGTATGATGGTTCACTGCTAGTGTATAGCGGTATCTACAATGTGGCAGGCACGGCTGCGCAGTCGGCCAGCAGAAGTGACGTGAAAATAGATGATTCTACGCCCGGTACATTAGATGTAGAGATAACACTACCTACCAACACGTTCTTCCAGGAAAAAGACACGTTGATTGTGCTGTATTTCGATACGTATCTCGGCCAGAAGCCACTTACATCAATCGACCTCCGCAATACAGATTTTGGCGATGGCGATTGCAAGGGGCTGCTGGGTGTGCAGCTTGCGGGCGGTGCCTTTGCACTGGATTCTGTCTGTAATCTCGGCTCGCTGATCGGTCCTGCCGCGTCGGGTATGTTCCGCCTTGAACAGAACACTCCCAACCCCGCTGGCGACGATGCTTTTATAGAGTACGAAGTGGCGTTTTCTACTGATGTAAAGATTGATATATTCGACGCTCGTGGCAATCGCGTTGCCGCAATCGCCGACGGTTGGCACTATTCAGGTACATACAAAGTACCGGTTCCGGTGCACAATTTGGCTCCCGGATTGTATTTTTACGAAATGAAAGCGGGTATTTTCCGCGAGGTGCGAAAAATGTATATCGCCAAATGACGAGTGCAGACATGGTAAACATAAGGAGAATGCAGTGCGCTATGCTCCTGATCGTGGTTTTGGTGTGGTGTACAGCCGCAATCCCGGCTCTTTCGCAGGGCTTCGACTGGCAGTATTCTGCACGCTTACCGTCGTCGTACCCGACGTTGTTTCTCGGTGTAAACGCATCGGGTTCCTTTCACACATTCAGCGGTGATATCAATTATCTTCAGGGAGTTGTGCTGTGCGGTACGTTCCGCAATGGCGATGGCAAAGGCTTTGCCGGTGGGCTGCAACTCGATAAGTGGTTGGATGAATCTTGGGCTGTGAGTGGCTCTGTGCGCTACGAGATGATGAACGGCGTGTTCGATTCCAATGGCGATACTCTTGCGCGAGCTCCCGGTGCTCCGCCCACAATCATTGCTTACGAAATAGAAAGCGACTTTTCCTATGTCTCGCTTGATCTCGGGGCGCGCTATCGACCAATTCCCTCCTCGAAACTCTTTGTAGGAGCTGGTGTACAAGCGGGATTCTTGCTGTCAAGCTCTACCGTGCAAAGGCAGCGCATAGTCTCCCCGGCCTCGCAGCGCTTTTCCGATGGAAGCCAGGAACAAAGCCTCGCAGATAACATTGTCGGCTTTAGTTCGTTCTATGCAGGCGGTAGGGTTTCAGTGGGGGTAGACGTACCGCTCGGCAGAAGCCTGTACGCGTCGCCCTCGGTATATGCGGCCTTTCCGCTTACCAGTATGGCCAGCGATACGCCTTGGCAACGTGTGTCGGTTGGTGTGCAGGTCGGCATTTTGTACGGCCTGATAATCGATGACATAAACTAGCCAAAATTGATTTTTTCAGTATTTTTCACAATTATCAAATTGTTATGAAACGCTTTACAACTCTGGCCGTGTGCACCTTTATGGCCGCTGCGACATCGTTGTTTGCTCAGCCCAAACTCGAAATTGAAGGCGGCACAACGAAAGACTGGGGAACAGTCAGCTTTAAACAGACACCGCTGAAAGCCGATCTCGTGCTGAAAAACACAGGGACAGAATTACTGACGCTCAACGATCCGAAGCCCGGATGCGGTTGTACAACTGCACCGCTCGAAAAGAAAGAGCTCAAGCCCGGCGAATCGACGGTGATGCACGTAACGCTTAATGTGAGTAGTAATGGCCCAGTGACCAAAACCATCTCGGTGACAAGCAATGATCCGGCACAGGCAGCGATGACAGTGTATCTGAAAGCCAATATCGAGCGCGCTTTGTCGCTGGCTCCTGCGTACTTGGCTTTTAATACGCTCGAAGTAGGCAAAACTACGACGGCAAAACTCATGATTACCAACCTCTCCAAGCAAGACGTAACGCTTTCTGATATCGACGCGACCAATGGCCTGAAGCTCAATCTATCGGGTTCGGTTGTGATCAAAGCAGGTGGCTCGGTGGAAGTGGAGGGCACAGTAACACCCGATAAAGCTGGATACTTCAACTCGAACGTATCGATGAAAACTACCCATCCCGATTTTCCCGTGCTCGAATTCCAGAGCTATGGCAATGTGGGCTTGCCGCAGGAATCGAAAGTGATGCAGAAATAATAGCTGCTGTTGCATATCTTTGCATAAAAAACACGAAAGCCGGGGCGGTAACGCTCCGGCTTTTTGCGGTATGTGCCGAGGGGCTCTGACAGGCTCTGAATATCTTTAGCTCAACTGATGTTGATACCACCAAGTCCGCTGTCACCACGATGCTTGGACTCAAATGCACAGGGACATGACCTACTAATTGCTCAAGGGGAGGGCGCTTGGTTGCGAATCGGGATGTGCATGTGCTACCGGAGCACTGCCCTATGCGTGTACAGCACGGTATTACAACCAATACTTTTTTATCAATTTTGCATCAATTGTTATACATTTTTATGTCGTTGTGCCGATACCCCTACGCAGCAGGGGGGACGCCCATTGGCTTGAAATGTATTCTGGTTTTGTGCTGGCAGTTTCTTACTGCTTTCAACGGCTTAATAGAGCTATAGCGATAGATTTTCACTGAAGTTGTACTATTATACTTATTCGCATGGCAAATATTCTGATAATTGACGACTCGGGGCTCATACGGACAAAGATGGCCAGTATCCTGCGTTCCCTGGGGTACACAACTGTACAAGCTATTAATGGCAAAGACGGTTTAGAAAAAGTGGAAGCAGAGTCATTCGACTGTGTCTTTACCGATCTGCTCATGCCTGAAATGGACGGTTTTGGCTTTCTGGAGGAAGTGAAGAAACAACGACCTGGGTTGCCGGTTGTTGTTATTTCTGCCGATATCCAACAGGCGACGCATGATCGTTGTATGGGGCTTGGAGCTATAGCCATTCTGCCGAAACCACCAAAGCCAGAAGCTGTTCAACAAATATTATCAACTATTCTACAGGCTAATTAATGGTAACACTTTCGCCTGAACAACTCGACGCTCTCAATGAATTTGTGAACATCGGTGTAGGCCGGGCTGCTCATACATTGAACGAGCTTACAGGAATGTATATCAGCCTTACTATTCCCGACATTACCGTTGTCGATCTGAACGGCTTGTCTGATTTTAGCCGAAATTTTGGTGATCGTCCGGTTGCCGCCGTATTGCAGGAGTTCAGCGGCGAGTATGGTGGTCGTGCCGGGCTTATCATTCCCGAGGACAGTGCGCTCAAGTTAGTGAACGCCATTGCCGGAGAGACTCCTGTATCTGATGATTTGGATGTGCTACAGGGCGAGACGCTTTCAGAAGTTGGTAATATCGTGATCAACGCCATGATCGGTTCCATTGGCAATATTCTCGGTGCTCAAAGGCTTCAGTTTGAGCTTGCGGAATACTATAAAGATCAGGCCAGCCAGGCGCTTAAGCCTCTGTATGCAGCCGGTAATATTGTGCTTATTGCCCGCATACATTTTAATATTAAGGAGCTGGAGATCGGCGGATATATTCTGCTGACATTCGATATTGGCACCGTATCCTCTCTTGTAGAACTGATCGACCAGGCTCTACGGTAGGCGCAGAGGTAGTCATATTTTATAGTGTACATGGGGAGATGGGGTAAGAATTATGGAACTTTCGTCTATGAGCCAGTTTGAGCTTCTCCAGCATATTCCCTTGGGCATTTGTACGGTCAGCCGTGACTACACAGTCTTGTCTTGGAATAAGCCATTACAGAACTGGACGAATACAGCACTTCGCGATGTTCTTGGCAAAAATCTGCTGGAACTCTATCCGCATTTAGGTGCTTCGCGTTATAAATCGTTGTTCGATCTGGCGTTTGAGGGAGAAGCTCCCTATATCTTTTCTCCGCAACTGCATCCACATTTCTTTCCCTCTGTATTACCCAATGGCCTACAGCGTATTCAGCGTACAACTGCCGCTTCGCATACTGTTGCTGGGAATCGTCGGATTCTGATGATTTGTGTGCAGGATGTGACCAATATGATGGATCAACTGCAGACAATAGAGGACTTACAGCGCAAGACTCTTCAAGAGATGGAGGCGAGAAAAGAGACGCTTCGGGAACTGGAGGAAGCCAATGGCCATCTGGTAGAGTACAGCAAAGAGAAAGACAGGATCATGCAAATTCTTTCTCATGATCTGCGCTCCCCGATTAGCGGTATCAAAGCTGCTTCCGAGCTGATAGGTCGTACTCCTGCGGACACTGCGCTTGTCAGCGAATTTTCTACTCTTATCACCCGGGTCTCTGATACACTGATCGAGCTTATCAACAACTTTCTGGATATGGCTCGGGCCAGCGATGGGAAAATTGAGCTGTATCCCGACTACTGCGATATTCGCGAAATAGCACGCCGGGCTGTTGATGTTCTCGGAGTACTGGCCACAGGCAAAAACATTCTTATATCGACATCTTTTGCCGAGGACGTTCCGCTGTTGGTGCTCGACCACTCGAAAATGCTACAGGTATTTACCAATTTGCTCTCGAATGCTATCAAATTTACACCGTCGGGCGGTACTATTAGCGTGGGTATAGAACGAGGATCGGCAGGTGATGTGGTTGTGCATGTTGCCGACACGGGCATTGGTATTCCCGAAGCTCATATCCCAATGCTGTTTGAACAGTTCGGGCGGCATCAGCGCAGTGGTACTGCTGGCGAGAGAGGCACAGGGCTTGGTATGGCGCTTGTGAAAAGCTTGGTAGAAATGCATGGAGGCTCTATCTCTGTGCACAGTGAAGCGGGGCAGGGGACTACATTTACCATGCAGTTTCCCATTGAGTCGGGTATAAGTATGAGCCAGCAGGTGTACTGACACCAGGCGGTAATCACTATCCCATCGTCCGTTGTTCTTGCAGGCAATAATCACCTTACTAGCCCTTTGCGATGAAGGGCGAACTGCACGCTACGGTCTTGCAGCGCGGTGCGGAGACTGAACACCGGAGCAGAGACGCCAGCGCGCCATATATCGCCACAACAGTGTTTTGTACTTTTGCTTTTTCCTTGCAGGCGCTTCCAAAGAAAGCTGTATTTTTGTCGGCTTGACATTTGGCAATTCTGTAGCGTCCACATTTTCTGGCATCGTATGGCTATGCTCTCCAATCTCCGTCGTGTTGTCCTCTTTTTTCTTTCCGCCGTTTTGTTGTATTCCTGTGCTTCTGTGCCGACAGTGGAGCACTACCCGCATCCGTTGGACCCACTGAGCGAGCAGGAAATTGACTCGGCCACGGCGCTTCTGCGAGCGTATTCTGCATTTCCGGCGCATGGACTATTTGCCCTTGTCTCGCTTCGGGAGCCATCGAAGGACGAAGTGTTGAACTTCCGAAGTGGTGTAGCATTTCGGCGCGAGGCTTTTTGTGTGGTGATAGACAGACCCGCGAACACGACCTACGAAGCAGTGATAGACCTGAACGCTCACAAGGTGACATCGTGGAAAGCTATACCAAATGTGCAGCCGCCGGTGCTCATCCAAGAGTATGGCCTCGTGGACGGTCTTGTGCGGCTCGACGAACGCTGGCAAGCGGCCATGCGAAAGCGGGGAATTACGGATTTCGGGAAAATACAAATCGACGGTTGGGCGACTGGCAATACAACAGTAGCTGGGTACGAAGGGGCGCGGCTTATGCGGGCTTTATCGTACTACAAAGACACTGCTACGAATTTCTACGGCAGGCCGGTAGAAGGTTTGATTGCCATTGTGAACATGAACACTCTGCGAGTAGTGAAGGTGATCGACAGCGAGACGCTGCCTGTGCCGCCTCCCGGACAGGAGCTCGACGAGGCGCGAGTGGGCGTGCTACGCGAGCCAGTAAAACCTCTTATCCACGAGCAGCCCGAGGGTGCGAGCTACACGATACATGGCAATGAAATTCGCTGGCAAAACTGGCAATTCCGCTTTGCGTTTCACCCGCGCGAGGGGCTTGTGCTCTATACTGTGGGCTACAAAGACGGCGAAAAAGTGAGATCGGTGCTCTACCGCGCATCGCTCTCGGAAATGGTTGTGCCCTACGGCGACCGCGACTCCATGTGGTCGTGGCGTGCTGCTTTCGACGTTGGTGAGTACGGCATTGGCAGGCTTTCTGGCTCGCTCGAACCCCATACCGATGCGCCTGACAATGCACAATTTTTCGACGCTGCCTTTGCCGACGACGACGGAGTGCCTTACGTACTCGAACACGCAGTGGGCCTGTACGAGCGCGATGGTGGCGTATTGTGGAAACATGCCGAGATGTACACTGCTACCAATGAATCGCGAAGAGCGCGCGAACTTGTATTGTACTTTATTACAACTGTGGGCAACTACGACTACGGTATTAGCTATATCTTCCATCAGGACGGTGTATTAGAAGTAAGCGCCATGCTCACTGGCATTATGCTGCCCAAAGGCGTGAGCCAGACACATGCCGACACAACTGCCCACGAGCTGGCGACGGGGCATCTTGTATCCTCGCAGGTTGTAGCGCCAAACCACCAGCATTTCCTGAACTTTCGGCTCGACCTCGACGTGGACGGAACCAAGAACAGCGTTGTAGAGATCGACACATGGGCTCAGCCCGGCGGCACGGCGGAAAATCCCGACAGAAATGCTTTTGTGATGGACGAGACTGTGTTCAAAGGAGAGCGTGAAGCGCGCCGGACGATAAGCATGGAGCGCAGCCGCAAGTGGAAAGTGATCGACCCAAACAGCCGAACAGCGCTTGGGTACAATCCGGGTTATATGCTGATAGCAGGCGAGAATTCTGTGCCGTACTTTATGCCAGAGCATCAAGCGCGCAAGCGAGCGGGCTTTGTGGACAATCATGTCTGGGCAACAAAATTCCATCCCGGCGAAATGTATGCTGCGGGCGATTATCCCAACCAGAGTCCCGGCGGCGACGGTCTGCCGAAGTGGACAGCCGACAATGAATCCATCGAAAATAGCGACATCGTTTTATGGTACACTCTGGGTATTACGCACGTACCGCGCCCGGAGGAATGGCCTGTGATGCCTGTGCATGCAGCGGGCTTTAAGCTCGTACCAGCGGGCTTTTTTACGCGCAATCCGGCGTTGGATGTGGGGAAGTAAGAGGTGGCTTTTCTCGCCATTGCTCGATTTTTAGAATACCGAGGTACGAGGTACTCCCAGTTTTTAGAGCTAATAGAGTGTTCTATCATGCTACAGCACAATGGCTGAGTGCAGCCTTCCAGCTCATCGCAGATCCGTCGGGTTGATTTTCTGGAGGCTCTCTGCTCTTTCCGCAGCCATGTGCACCATCTTCAGCTTGTAACCTTTACGCATATACTTCCACCTACCACGAGACAGCCGGGAACGATAATCCCCATTCCTACCTGCTGATATCTACAGGTTTTTCTCATGTCCGCCATTTGAGCGCAATATTATGAAGCATGTTCTTCTGCTTTTACTGCTGATTTTCGTTCAGTCGTTCTCTGCTGCTGCCCAGACAAGCCCGGGTAGTATAAAAAAAGTTGACGATGGGTTGTACTTGATGTACTACGACAGTACGGCAGAGAAAAGCAGTGTCACCAAAAGCACTATCGTAGAATTTGCCGATTATATTGTGTTGATCGAAATGCCTATCTCCAATGGTGGTACAGGTGCCGCCCGCTTGGTAGATCACCGCGAGGGCGGTGAAAATGTGCTGGAAACTCTAAAAAGATTTTTTCCTGATAAACCACTGAAATATGTGATGAGCAGCCACTGGCATGCACATAGCATTTCATCGCTGCTTCCTTTTATTTCCCAGGGGATTACCGTCGTAACTACTCAAAACAACTTCAAACGGCTCGGTGAATTGATCGATTCTTCTCTCTTCAGGCAATACCACCAGTATATTCATTTTGTTGAGAACGACAGCCTGCTTATCAGCGATGCTTTTAATAGTATTGTGGCGTACCGATTTAGCAAATCGGAGTATCCGAGTACACCTACGGAAGACTATCTATATTTTTATTTGCCGAAGTATAACTACTTGCACTGTTCGTGTATGTTCCAACGGCTAAAGGGAAGGCTGGTAAAGAGCAGGGAAATGGTAAGTAGCAGGGTAGAAGACCTCTATAAATTTATGACTGTCAAGCAGCTTGCTCCGCAGTGTTTTATTGGTGTTGATCTCTATTGGGATGAAGCCAATGGGATGACGTCGCTCGATACCGTGCAACATCTCATGCAGCACGGTATTACGATGAGTTCGCTCGACAATGAGCTGCGGGCAATAAGCGAGGAAACTTTAGTGCTGAACAGCGACAGTATTGTAACGTATCTGCTCACCAATGCTATTCCCACATCGATACTCAATCGAGCAGTCTATGCTTCGGTAGAGAAAGGAGATGTAAAAAAGGCTTTGGCACTAGCCCGAATACAGGCGTTGCTCAGCCCAACGGACCCAAACTCATGGGATACATTAGGTGAAATGTACTATTTTCTTGGTGAGACAGAACTGGCGAAGCACTACGAACGGCAAAGCACCAGAATCGACAAAAATTTTGTGGCGGGAGGGGAAAAAGCCTGGAAAAAGGAACTTCAGGATTTTCAACGGAAATGGGCGGAATAAGGCGGGAGGTGCGGCATGCCTTTGTAGCGGTGTACTCCTATGATATACCGCTGGGGTTATCGTAGGGAACAATCGCGGATGACGGTTGAACAGCCATGTGGCGGCGGTGCTGCGCGGTGCACAGAGGGAACGGCAGGCCGGTAGACAGAAGCGAAAACTATTTTTCACGTTGGAATCCCCAAACGCAAATGGCGCCCGCGCTGAATCTAAAACTTTTAGGAGGTAGACTGTGTAAGCCTCGGGAAATCCTCCAGGCTTTTGAACAGCGGTTCGTCCTGCTTTCTCCCTTCGTCAATTGCCCAATTTGCCATTGCGTACAACACAGGCCGGAGTGCTTCGCCCGACGGCGTGAGGCTGTAGGTAACACGTGGGGGAATAACGGGCATGGCTTCGCGCAGCACCAAATTATCTGTTTCTAACTGTTTTAAGTGTTGTATCAGCATTTTCTCTGTAATGTGTGGCATAGCTCTTTTTAATTCGCCATAGCGCTTGCTGCCGGACAGCAGATGAAACAGAATAATTGGTTTCCAATAGCCGCCAATTTTTTCCATTACATACGTGACAGGGCACAACTTGAAGACAGTTTGCTTGTTGAGCTGAATAGTCGAGCTCTCTTTTACCTTTGCCATATGTGTACTTACTTTTGAGTGGGTACTTGTACATAAGTAAGTGCAAATATATTTTTGTTCCTGATAAAAGCAATACACAAAATAGAACAAAGCGGGCACAATGAACAACAGGATTATCGTAATTGGAGCAACAGGCGGCACAGGTAAACAGGTTGTAGAACAGGCATTACAGGCAGGATACGAGGTGACTGCACTGGCACGAAAACCTGAGGCTTTTACCCTTCAGCATCCGAATCTCAAAGCCCTACAAGGTGATGTTACGCAGCCAGCAACATTTCAACATGCAATGGAAGGAATGAGTGCCGTGATTTCTTGCGTGGGGATTTCCAAAGCACGGCCTACTACTCTCTACTCTGAAAGCATGCACCATATCGTTACTGCAATGCAGCAATCGAATGTGCGCCGTATTCTGTGCATTTCATCGGGGGCTATTGATATTCCGCCACACAGCTCGTTCATCATGACATTCCTGCTGAAGAATGTACTGCAACGCATCTACAAGCCAGTCTATGCCGATATGAGGCGCATGGAGAATACACTCAAAGCTTCAAAGCTGCATTGGACTGTGGTACGAGCGCCTAAGCTTACCGATGGGAAACGGACGGGTGCATATCGGATCGTGACTCAGCAGCCCTTGCGAAAAATTCCCACCATATCGAGAGCCGATCTCGCTGGGTATATAGTAAAGCATATAAGCGATGAAACAACGTACCAATCGACAATAGAAGTGGCATACTAAACCCTGTAGCAGTAAATACTTACAGCTCGTACTTTCCGCGCATGAGGGCAGTGCTACAGCAAGAACGGGTATGAGCCATGCAATAGGATATCAGCACATCTACGACCGCCGCGTGTTCTTCTGTGGTGTTATGCTTCCACAGCTTCCTGCGCCAGCACGCGCTTATACAGCTCTTCGTATTTGGGAATGACGAGTTCGGTGTCGAACATTTCCACTGCGCGCCTGCGCGCGTTTTCAGAAAATGTATCGCGTTTCTTTTTGTTGGTGAGGATATCCACGACATATTTCGCCATGCGCTGTACATCGCCGATTTCGGCTACATAGCCTGTTTCGCCGTGCACAACTACTTCGGGAATACCGCTGCTACTGGTAGCCACCACCGGCACGCCGCAGCTCATTGCCTCTAAAGCTGAAAGGCCGAAGCTTTCCGATTGGCTGGGGAGCAGGAAGATATCCATTGCCGAGAGAATCTGCGGAAGGCCATTCTGCTTGCCGAGAAATTTGACGTGGTCGATAATGCCCAAATCCCGCGCGAGGCGTTCGGTTTCTGTGCGTTCGGGGCCATCGCCCACGAGCACGAGCTTTGCGGGCATCACTTCAAGCACTTTTTCGAGGATGTAGACAGTATCGGGCACACGCTTTACGGCGCGGAAGTTCGACACATGGCCCAGAATTACCTCACCGTTGGGAGCCACCTGCTCGCGCAGACGGCAGTTGCGTCCGGGCGTATAGAGCGTAGTATCTACAAAATTGGGAATGACCTCGATCTCTTTTTGCGTGTTGAAGTTGGTAATGGTCTTCTCGCGGAGGAAGCGCGATACAGAAGTGACGGCGTCGGACTGTTCGAGAGAAAATTTTACAAGGGGCTGAAAGCTCGGTTCCAGGCCGATAAGCGTAATATCAGTGCCGTGCAGCGTTGTGACGAGCTTGATGTCGTGCCGGTCGCTGATAATCTGCTTTGCCATGTATCCGCTGATAGCGTGAGGAATGGCGTAATGCACATGCAAAATGTCGAGCTTTTCGTATTTAATCACCTCTACCATCTTGCCCGCAAGCGCCAGCGAGTACAACTGGAACTCAAAGAGGGGATAGTTAGGTATATCAACTTCGTGATAATAAATGTTGTCGTGATACGTGTCCAGCCGCATCGGCATGGCGTATGTAATAAAATGAATTTCGTGTCCGCGTTGTGCTAATGCCTTGCCGAGTTCGGTTGCAACGACACCGCTGCCGCCATAAGTCGGATAACAGGTAATTCCGATTTTCATAATTTGTGTAAATTTGCGGTTATGACAACGGTTGATACGCACTTTACGATCCGGGCACGCGAGCGTGCCGAGATCAAAGTCAGAGGTTCGCGATTTATCGCTTCGGTTGCTCCGGTTCCTGCAAAGGAAGAAGCCCAGGAGTTTCTTGAGTCTATCCGCAAGGAATACTTCGACGCAACCCATAACTGCTATGCCTGGCGCCTCGGTCCTTCCGGTTTGCTGTTTCGTACAGCCGACGATGGAGAGCCGAGCGGATCGGCAGGCAAACCAATTCTTTTCAGTATTCAGAAATTTGGCGTCAGCGATGTCGTCCTGGTTGTTACGCGCTATTTCGGCGGTACAAAACTCGGCGTTGGCGGCCTTGCCCGCGCTTATGCCCAGGCTGCCGACGAAGTGCTCGCTCTCTGCGAAAAAGTAGCGGTTACACAGACAACGGCTGTCAGGGTGTTTTGTATCTACGAAGATATAGCCGCGATAAAACGGCTGATGAGCCAGATGACGACGCGATACGACGAGGAATACAGAGATGCCGTTGAGTTTGTTGCGTATATCCCGCAGTCGCGTGTGAATGAGTTCATTGCACAAGTTACTGCTCATACAAACGGCAGAGCTGGAACTGTCGTACTCTGACAACGCAGCAAGTTACGGCTTTACTGCTATAAAATTGTAAAAAGACCCTCTATAGAAGTTTTTTAAGGAGTTAAAGACCATGAGTAAGCCCACGAGTACAAATCCCAACGACTACGAAGTTCTCATCCGTCGCCGCGATGAAGCAGGCTATGCCGCGTATTGCCCACAGCTTCAGCACATGATCAAGGGCAGTGCACATGTAGAAGTGGAAGAAGCGATGAAACAGTATGTGCTCGACTATATCGAAGCGCTGAAAGCCGAAGCGCAATCCTGATCAAAGACACGTTGTGCCGATCTGTGGCACGGGCGTCTTGTCGCGAAGTTCGGTCGCTGTCACCGGTCGCACATCCGGCTGTCGGTTGGCCGAAAGCCTTGCGCTTGTAGCCGGGATAGAAGCTGCCCCCCAAGTAGTGCTCCAATGTGTATGGTGTGCCCGGGCTGTGCACACATGATTGATCCGCTGGTCGTCCAGTAACCCCTTTTGTATTGTTCATGAATATCCGCTACCGCCTTACGGCCTTTTGGTACACTCGGACGCTGTTGTTCCTGCTATGCTCTGCCGGTGTTCTGGCTGCTGTGCTGATACTGTATCCCTACACAGAACAGGAGTGGCTGTATGCCATTATCCTCGCTGTGTCGCTTGCCACAGAGCAGGCGAGAAAAGAGGGGGGCTATGTGCTCCTCGGCTTTCCTGCACAGTGGATGGTGCGGCATGTGGGCTACGGTTTGGCTCTTGGCGTTGGTATGATCGGGCTTGTTGGTGCGGCGGCTGTGCTGTTCGGAGCGCAATGGCATGCTGCCGGTGGTATCAGTACCAGCGCGCTTCTGGGCGATATGGCCATTCTTGCAATTCTCGCAGCCGGTGAAGAGATTGTCTTTCGAGGTGTCGTATTTCAGGCGTTGTACGAGCGCTTTGGCGCTGCGATTACAGTTGTTCTCACTTCATTTGTATTTGCTCTGGCGCATGTGCCCAATCCTGGAATTACCATTGTAGCTGTTGTGAATATCTTTCTGGCGGGCGTACTCTTTTCGCTGATGTACACCTCCACGCGCGCACTGTGGATGCCTTGGGCTTTCCACTTTGGATGGAATGCCGCCCAGCACTTTTTGCTCGGCTCGCCTGTGAGCGGGTACAGCATGGGAACCCCGCTTTTTGAACTCATTGCGCCGAATTCAGAACTGTATCGTATATTTATCGCCGATGCTTTTGGTGCAGAGGGTGGTTTGCTGGCTACGGTGCTGCTGCTTGTAGGGCTCGGTGTGGTGCTGCTGCCAAAGGTCGCACAGCCAGCTCCTGAGCTTGCTGCCCGGCTGTTCAAGCGGCAATACGCCGAATCGGCGGTTCGCTACACTCTGCGAGTACCTTGGGGGCGCCCGGCTGTTGAGACTCCTTCGGGCACTGCATAATGTGATGTAACAAATTCGCATGCAGCAGAGTGATACCCCGCACAGGTCGGGAACCAGAAACAAATTGCTGGTCCCTCGTGTCTCAATGGCGTGATATTCTCTCGGTTTTGTATGACTATGGCTGATAACATCATGAAAAAGATTCTTCTCGCGCTCGCTCTGTTTGTTGTACTGCCCTTTGCGGCGCAAGCGCAGTGGGTGCTGATGAAAAGCGATGCCGATAAAGCTGTGCGCGCCGGTATCGACTATATCTACAATCTCGAATTTGACAGCGCTTCCACGCAGTTCCAGTATGTGATCAACACGTATCCAGAACATCCCGTTGGCTACTTTATGGATGCAATGGTCGACTGGTGGCAAATGGATACTGATTATCGCTACCAGACCGATGAGCTGAAGAAACAGTTCCTTGGCAAGATCAGCAAAGTGATAGACGTAAGTGATAAGCTGTTGGAAAAAGACCCAAACGACATTGTGGGGCTGTTCTTTAAGGGCGGTGCTATTGGCTATCGTGCGCGCTACTATCTGGCTATCGAGCAGTCGTGGCTGAAAGCTGCTTCCGACGGGCAAGACGCTCTCGAATTTCTCGAACGAAGCTGGAAGCTGGCGCCCGGTAACAAGGATGTACTCTTTGGCGTAGGGCTGTACCACTACTTCCGAGCTGTGATCGAAGAGCAGTATCCGGCTGCCAAGCCTCTGCTGGCTTTTTATCCGGCTGGCGACAGACACAATGGCCTGCTGGAATTGAAATTGGCGGCTGACGATGCGCGTTTTGCCAGTTACGAGGCAAAAACCGTGCTATTGCAGGTGTACTATCAGTTCGAGAAAAACTACCAGGCGTCGATGGAATTGTCTAAAGAATTGTTTGAACGCTACCCCCGCAATGCCAAATTCCATAAGTATCTCGCCAATTCGTATGTGCGGCTGGGCTATAGCGATTTGAAAGAGCAAACTTGGCGGGAAATTCTGTTGCGCGTGATGAACAAACAGGTGGGCTACGATTACAAACTCGCCCGCGAAGCGATGTACTACATCGGCGATGCGCTGCTGGCAAGAGGTGACTACGATCAAGCGCTGAAGTATTTCTATAAAGTCGATGAATTCTGCCGCGAACTCGACAAGGGGAAAGACCCGTCGGGCTGGATGCTGAGCGCCAATGTCCGAATTGGCAATATTTACGACAAGCAGGGTAAGCGCGATCTCGCGATGAAGCAGTATAACAAAGTCTTGCAAATGCACGACAGCGAAACGTATCACGACCAAGCGCGCAAGTATATCGACAAGCCCTATGGCACTTAATAGATGATGATATGAGAAGAACCGGGGTGGCATGCACTGCCCCGGTTTTTTTTTGTAATTTTAGATTCTTTATGAGTGTAGATGCCACCGCTGTACGGCTGTGCACCTGCTCGTAATCCAAAGAACTATGCGTGTACTTCTTCAGCGCGTGCGCCGGGCTTCCGTAACGGTAGACGGTGCCGTTACAGGTTCCATCGAGGCGGGTCTGCTCCTTTTTGTGGGAGTGGCACCCGGCGATACAGAGAAAGAGCTTGTGTGGATGTGCAACAAGATTCTCAGCCTGCGTGTGTTTCGCGACGACGAGGGCAAAATGAACCGCTCAGTGCTCGATGTGGGCGGCGGGCTGCTCGTGGTGTCGCAGTTCACTCTGTACGGTGATGCCAGCCGGGGCACACGCCCAGGTTATTCCGGTGCCGCCCCGCCTTCGCACGCCGAGCCGATGTACGAAGCGATGATCGACTATTTTCGCAAAAATAGCCCGCTCGATGTGCAGTCGGGTGTGTTCGGTGCAATGATGGATGTCGACCTGCTCAACGACGGCCCCGTGACGTTGTGGATAGAGCGTGAAGCGGAGTCCAAGGCGTAAGTTGCTAATCTTTTGAATTTAAAGGTGATAGCCTCTATGCACCGGTGCCATGAGGCATACCAGAAGATGTTTCCCGAATCACAGGACTGGGAAGGATGGTATGAATAGCACAGCAAAGCCTTTGTTGCTTGCTGTAACTCCGAAACTATGCGAACCTACTTTTATACAATTGATAGGCGCGGGCGTGTGCTGCACGACGGTACGGAGATAACTGACGAGCGCTTTCTTCATATTTTCTATAGACTTATGGCTACCAATGAAACCGGCGAAAACGCGGAATATCCGTTTGTGTCGCCATGTGGCAAAGAAATGAACTACGCACGGGCTGAAGACACGGCTGTCGTCTTTCGCTCGCTTTCCGAAGGCCAGTTGTTCTATGCGCCGGAGCTCTCGGTGCCATTTCGCCCGGAGACACTGCGCTTTTCTCAAGATGGGGTGTTGTACCACGAGGCGCCGGTAGGCGGCCTTGGGCGGTTGGATGCCGCACTTGCCCTTGAACTCGGCAAGGCAATTGTTCCCTGGGGGCCGTACTTTGCCTATGAACCCGGTAGCCGCGCCACGATTATCGAACCAGTAGAGCCAGATGATCGCTACAGAGTAATACGTCCGCGCTTCGATAATACATGCTTTGGCTGCGGCGAGGCTCATCCTTTTGGCCCGGCTTTATCCTTTCTGTTCCATACCGCCGATAATAGTGTGCACACGTGGTTCACGCCCGATGTTCGTATGCAGGGAGGTACTGGCTGGATGCACGGTGGATTTATCGCCTTATTGCTCGATGAAGTAATGGGTAAAACCTTATCTGCCAACAATATGGGCGGTGCTCCTACAGCTCGCCTCGAGGTGAATTTTCGGCGTCCGGCGCACATCGGTGTACGTATGGAACTCATCGGCAAATTGGAAGAGCATGGTGGCAGGAAGTACACATTGGTAGGGGAACTGCGCGAAGCAGAAGGCGAAAAGTACCTGCTCGCCGACGGGCGTGGCTTGTTTGTTAGGCCAAAAGTACGGCTGAGCGTTGCTTAACGTTGTTCCAGCAGAGATGTACAGCTATCGGCGATTACATATCCGGCTGCTTCGCTTCCCAACCCGCACCGCCGCATGGCGTGTGCTGCGCGCTTACGTGTTCATCCATCATTGTGCAGATAATCCCTGAGTCGTCGTAATAGCGGCAGGTAGCGCACAGACTATTCTTTTCGATGATTTTGGATTGTTCCCGGTACACTTCGTATTGCTGGAAGGCGGGCAGAATGCCGAGCAGGAGAATTGCCATAAGCAGAATCCACCAGTGCTGCTGCATATCGAACCACTCAATCACAAACCATCCTCCAAGCATCAGAACAGTTGTTTTGAGCAGGGCGAACAGCACAATAGAGCCAATGGTGATTTTGGGTTTAAATACTTGCGGTGCGATGTTGCGCTCGTCGGGTGCATCGCTGCCCGAGTTGAAAAAGTTCTGTATGTTGTTGAGCATTCTATCCTTCCTGTTTACTGTTCTGAAGTAACGAGTGAAGAGTCGTATTGCCGTCCTTTCCATTGCATTCCGCTGGGCGAGTAGTACCAAAATCCTTCATTGCTGTTAGTAAATGATCCCGTAACCCCGCTCTTGCAGTTAAGCGCCAGCGGAATACTTTAGTCCGGGTACAATCAAAATTACGAAGGATGGAAAATGCCTGTTGCGCGATGCCCAGTTTACCACCAGTTTTATAGTCCGAAGATAATTATTGATTGTTCTTTTAGCTAACGTATTTGTAGCAATTAAAAGTATGGATGAAATCAAGGCAGTTTGCTTTGTTAAATATTCGTTTGGGAGCAGTCACTATTCTAAAGTAACCATTCTCTATCATCTCTAAAGACTGTGGGAGGATGATGTATAGAATTAGCATCCATCCATAGATTACCTCTGTCGACCACAGCGGACTTTGAGCACATTTCGCGTTATCCGCAGAATGCCCGCACGGTGGTACACTACGACGCACTTCCCGCTTCC
>DLHF01000041.1:1701-25296 GCA_002483085.1 Ignavibacteria bacterium UBA7675 | reverse complement strand
TAGCTCCTGTTGCCGACAGTGAAGTTGTTCATTCCGAAGCCGCAGCGGAAGAGCCAGTTGTAGAAGAAGAGATCAGCGACGTTCTGGGGGAGCAAGATAATGGGCACGAGGTTACCATTGGTGAAGCTGCCTGGACAGGTTTGGATGCCGCAGAAGAGGATGTTGTTCCCGAGCAGCCAATAGAAGAACGCGCCGTCGAAGCAGCGATGCCTTCTGCTGAAGCTGATGTGAGCGGCCATGAAAAAGAAGGCGGAGCAAGGGAGATACACATTGCTGACATAAAGAGTTATCTATCGGCAGCGGCGGCAGAAGAGGAGCAAGTCGATCCGGCTTCGTTTTATTCTCCCGAAGATCAGCCGGGGGATATTCCCGCTGCTATACCGGAAGAAGCAGTAGTGGTAGAAGACATGCCGGAACCGGAGATACTCTTCCTTTCCGATGACGATGGCGGGCAGAAAATGCCTTTGGATGAATTTATTAGCATGCAACCAGTGCATGGCAGCGCAACTGCTGCCGACACAGGAGTTGCGTCGGAAATACATTCTATTCCCGTACCGTCGGGACCGCCTCTGAGGCGGATAGAAGACTTATTGGACGACAGCTTGAGGCAACGTGTGCTGAAGCATGTATTCCACAAAAATGAAGACCGCTTTCACAGTGTGATAGAGCGGCTGAACACTACGTATTCATGGCGCGACGCTTCGGCGATCATCGACAGAGTTTTTTCAGAACATGAAGTTGATCCTTATTCGTCTATTGCCAAGAAATTCTCGGATATTGTGTACGAACGCTTTTTAGCAGGATAGAACATGTTTATCGATTACGCCAGAATTGTTGTAAAGTCGGGCGATGGTGGCCGTGGCCACGTCAGTTTCCGCAGGGAAAAATTTGTGCCCAAGGGCGGACCCGACGGCGGCAATGGCGGCAAGGGCGCTGATGTTGCGTTTATGGGCAATCCACATCTCAACACGCTTATCGACTTTCGCTACAAGCGCAATTTCTTGGCAACCAACGGAAATCCCGGTAGCTATGCCAACCGCACGGGCAAAAGCGGAAAAATGCTTGTCATTCAGGTGCCGCTTGGCACTGTGGTGAAAAACAATCTTACAGGCGAGATTGTAGCCGATGTCACCGAAGCGTATGAGCACGTGATCATTGCGCGTGGCGGTCGTGGCGGCAGGGGAAATGCAGAGTTTACAACGTCTACGAACCAAGCTCCACGCAATTCCGACCCGGGCGAAGCGGGCGTAGAACTCGAACTCGTACTCGAACTCAAGCTGCTGGCTGATGTCGGGCTGGTTGGCTTTCCCAATGCAGGCAAATCCACGCTTATTTCCACGATTTCGGCTGCTCGACCAAAAATTGCGGATTATCCCTTTACAACGCTTATTCCAAACCTCGGTATTGTGTCGGTAGCCGAAGCGAAAAGCTTTGCTGTTGCCGATATTCCGGGGCTTATCGAAGGTGCACACGAAGGTCGCGGGCTCGGTATTCAGTTCCTGCGCCATGTAGAGCGCACTCGCGTGCTCGTGTTTTTGCTCGATTCTACATCTGGCGATCCGATGGAGCAGTATCGTATTCTTACGCGTGAACTCGAACTTTTCAATCCCGGGCTGGCTCATAAACGCCGGATTATCACATTTACTAAAACTGATACTCTCGACGAAGAGCAGAGGGCGCACATCGATGAACTCATCGAGGCTTTTCGCATCGAACTACCGGAGGCTCAAATTTTCCCAATGTCGTCGGTGTCGGGCGAAAATATCGACCCTGTGAAATGGGCAATGTGGAATACACTGGAGCTAGCCAGAGAAGAGCCGCTTGAACTGTTTCATCAACACCCGCCATTTGCTGCCAGCGACGCAGAAGAGGAACTAGGCGAAGAGTCTGAAGAGTATGCTGAAGAAGAAGGCGAGTATGATGAAGAGTCTGAAGAGTATGGCGAGGAAGAAGGCGAGTACGACGAAGAAGAGTAGTAGCACGGGCGTGAAGTGCTCGGGAGCGTCGCTGTCACCGGTCGCATGCCCGCCTCGTCAGGAACATAAGCTTGTCGCATAAAAAAGAAGCCCGACTGGTCAACATACCAGCCGGGCTTTGTTTTTTGCGGAACCTCGGAATTAGTGATCCATGCCCATAGCTTTCAGCAGTGCACCGCCGTAGCGTTCAAAGAACGGCACGAATACAAGACTGATAATAGCCATAAGCTTGATAAGAATATTGAGCGAGGGGCCCGATGTATCTTTGAACGGATCGCCAACGGTGTCGCCAACAACAGCCGCTTTGTGTGTCTCGGAGCCTTTGCCGCCGAGCTGACCTGTTTCAATATATTTTTTCGCATTGTCCCATGCACCACCGGAGTTCGCCATCGAGATAGCGAGCATCACACCACTGATAAGAGCGCCGATCAGCACACCCGCCAGCATTTGTACACCGAACAAGAAGCCGATCACTAAAGGTGTGAGGATAACCAGCAGACCGGGGGCGATCATTTCGCGCAGCGATGCGCGGGTAGAGATATCGACGCAGGTTTTGTAGTCGGGACGCGCTTTGCCTTCGAGCAGGCCCGGAATTTCGCGGAATTGGCGGCGTACTTCTTTGATCATGTCAAAAGCAGCTTTACCAACCGAGCGCATAGTCATAGCCGAGAAAGCAAAGGGCAGAGCTGCGCCCACAAACAGGCCCGCCATCACGATGGGTTCGAGCATGTTGATCGTAAGGAATTTTGCGCGCGTGAGGAATGCCGCAGTAAGCGCAAGCGAAGTAAGAGCAGCCGAGCCAATAGCAAAGCCTTTGCCAATGGCAGCCGTCGTATTGCCTGCTGCGTCGAGTGCATCAGTGCGCTTGCGGATGTCTTTGCCCATGCCTGCCATTTCTGCAATACCGCCTGCATTGTCGGATACCGGGCCGTAGGCGTCGATGGTCAGACCAATGGCGATAGTTCCGAGCATACCGATAGCAGCCATAGCAATACCATACATACCTGCGAAGGTAAAGCCAACAACCACCGTGATAGCTATAATTATCATAGGAAGCACCGAGCTATTATAGCCGAGCGACAGACCGTAGATAATATTGGTAGCAGCACCGGACTGCGAGGCATCAGCTACTTCGCGCACTGGCTTGTAGCGATGCGATGTGTAGTACTCAGTAATAAGGCCGATAGCCAGACCAGCGATCAAACCAGCAGCCAGCGAAATGAAGACACCGTGATTATGATAAATAGCACCGCCTACTACCAATGTGAAGTCATCAGGAATGATATTCATAGTAATAGGATAGAGCATAGCGAGCATCATGAGCGTGGATGTAATCAGAACCAGCTTCAGAGCGCCTTCTACTTGATCTTCTGTTGTCGGGCGTGCGAAGAACAGCGAAATAAGGCTGGCTACAATCCCGACAGCACTTGCGAGCAGCGGAAACAGCAGGGCTGCCGTGCGCGCACTTTCATCGGCTGTTGCTGCAAAAGCTACAGCGCCGATTACCATCGCAGCACAGGTGCTTTCTGCTACAGAACCGAACAGGTCGGCGCCCATACCCGCGATATCGCCTACGTTGTCGCCTACGTTATCGGCAATAACTGCAGGATTGCGCGGATCGTCTTCGGGAATACCTGCTTCCACTTTACCCACGAGGTCGGCACCTACATCGGCAGCTTTGGTATAAATACCACCGCCTACACGACCGAACAGAGCAACTGCCGAACCGCCGAGGCCAAAGCCCGAAAGCATTTCCATGATATAGTGTTGTTCTACGCCTGGCAGAGCTACATTTAGGCCGAGGTACACTAGCAGCAGGCCAATAACAGCCATACCCGTGAGGCCAAAGCCCATTACTGCTCCCGAGTGGAAGGCAATGGAGAACGATCGTTTCAGAGAGATTCTCGCAGCGGCGGCTGTGCGCACGTTCCCGAGTGTTGCAATCTTCATACCAACGAAACCGGAAAGCACCGAAATTATGGCTCCGATCAGAAAGCTGCCCGCTGAGAACATACCTTCGTACAGGCCGGGAGTGGAGCTGTCGTCAATCGTCAGCGTAATAATAATTGCGAACAACAGCATGAAGACGGCGAGTATGCGATACTCCCGCATAAGAAAGGCCATAGCCCCTTCAGCAATAGCTGTGGATATTTCTTTGAGCCGGGATACCTCTTCGGGAGAGGCCGCGCCTTCCTCAATAGAAATGGAACTGACCTGCCGTGCAAACCAGAACGCTACTAATAGCGACAGCAGGCCGAGAGCGAGAATCAAAGAGACAATCATAGACCTTCGGTTTTTTTTAATGAAATAATAAAAATGTAAACAGAAGCGGAGTGAGTTGCGATATACGAATTTTTTTGCAAAAAGAGCAAAAAACCTTATATTTGCAGTCTCAACAGCGGACTCTTAGCTCAGCTGGTTAGAGCGCCACGTTGACATCGTGGAGGTCACAGGTTCGAGTCCCGTAGAGTCCACAAGCCGCAGATAATTTTTTATTTGCGGCTTTTCTTTTTTCGGTTCATCCGGCTGTCTGCACACAACTATACTAATAAAAACAGGAAAGCTCCGTATCGCGTGGATACGGAGCTTTGTCGTATATATATATTAGCCGTTTTGCTCGGCTGCGTCCTTGAGCTTGTTGAAAGGCATACCTTTCGGGCGAATGATCGGCGAAAGCGCACCGCGATTGAGCAGTGCTTGCGAGCAGATGCCAAGCGCGCGCGATACACCAAACATCACCGTGTAGAAGTCGTACTCGGTCATACCATAGTGGTACAGAAGCGCACCCGAAGCAGCGTCTACGTTTGGCCAAACGTTCTTTGCTTTGCCCTGCTCAGTCAGCACTTTTGGAGCTATACGGAAAACCGACTCTACAATGCGGAAGTTGACATCATCGGGGCAGTGCTGCTGTCCGAAGTTGAAGAACGCTGTAAAGCGCGGGTCGGTGACACGGAGCACGGCATGCCCATAGCCTGGCACTACTTGGCCGCTGTTGAGCGTATCCCACAGAAACTGAGTCAGTTCTTCATCACTCGGCGCACCGTTGAATTTTTCGCGAATTTCCGTCACGAATGCGAGACATTCCTGATTAGCCAAGCCGTGCAGCGGTCCTGCAAGACCATTGAGGCCAGCGCTCAAGCTATAGTAGATATCCGAAAGAGCAGAACCAACCGTGCTGGCAGTCATGGCGCTCACATTGCCTGCACCGTGGTCGGAGTGCAGCACTAAGTACATGCGCACGAGGTTGGCAAATTGATCATTGCCATCGCTGAGGCCGAGCATGTGTGCGAAATTTGCACTCCAATCCAGATCTGCTCGTGGAGCGATGCGCTCGCCTTTGTTGAAGCGCATGCGGTAAATACCGGCTGCTACGGTTGTAAGGCGGGAAAGCACCGTGATGCAATCCTCCAGCATAGATACCCAGAGCTGATCTTTAGCTGTGCCTGCGTCGTAAGCCTGGCGGAATTTCGATTCATACTCCATAGCGAGAACCGCTGTGTTGAACATTGCCATCGGATGAGAATCTTTCGGCATTGCTTCTAGCATGTTCCATACATAATCGGGCACTTCGCTATTAGAAGCGAACATCGAGCGAATTTCTTCGCGTGCAGTGCCTTCGGGGAAGGAACCCGTGCAGAGGAGATAAAAAACGTCCTCGGGATAGTGGTTGGTCAGCTCCAGTACCGGAATATTACGGATCCGCAGTCCTTCGTCGGGCACAACCGTCGAGGTGTCGCAAACGAGAGCGGGTATACCGCGCATGCCGCCCAGCACCTGAGCAACTGTTACGCTGTCTATCTTCACATCGCCTTTTTCTTTGGCAAGTGTTTTACGCTCGTTTCGGACTTTCTCGTTCAGATCAGACATTGTCTTCTGAAATTCTGTCATAACTGCACCACCTGAATATGTCTTAAAGAAAAGTATGAATATCAAGACTACAAAAATACGTAGACACAGGATTTTATCCGACGAAAAAAAGTTCTATCTGCTCTATAAATCAATATTTTGCGCCGTTTTGTAAAGAGCTGCAAATACATTGCTACGACCTGCTACAATGTTGTGCTAATACCGAGCCGGATACCACGGGTCCCAATACTTATTTCTTCGCCGGGCTTTTGCCGGATAAAAGGCAGGAAAAGGATGATTGACGGCTTTTCAGTAAAGATCCACAGAGCCCGTGCAGAGGGCGCAATACGATGGATATCCATTGATATCAACAGTCCCGCTTCGGCATAAAATGCTTTGAAAGGTTGTTGTACCATCTCTTTATCGCTGCCTGCTATAGCCAGCGAGCTGTAGGCTCCTGCCTCAAGAGCTTCCAGCACCGGTAGGCTGGCGAGCGGATACCAGTCGCGAAGTGCAGCGTGCAGCGATAGAATTGAGCGCATTGGCATATCTATCGCACCTGCAAAAGCTCCACCGCCCGGTAGAAACAGCGCTCGAAGTGCTGGTGCCATCCCTGCAGCAAAGCGATAGGGCACATTATCGAACTGTTCGGTGGGTGTCGTTGTGTGCAGCGAATACCACTGCCCTTTGGGCAATAGCGGTGTTGCAGTTGTGGCAAAAAAGCGGATAAAGAGAGCATGGCCGCCAGTGCGTACAGGTGTCCAATTGGCAGTGATGGCCGCTTGGGCTCCGGTTTGCTGATGCGAGCTTGCTGCAAGCGCTTCGCACAACAGCGATCCGTTTTTCCACTCGTAGCGTGCTGATGTGCCTGCCCTGTAGAGCTCGCTGGCCAGCGGTATAGGGAGCGATACACCGTCGGCTTTATCCCAGTAGTCGGCAAGTGCGGTAAGTGTCCACCGCTCCGGAGCGCTGTAGCGCCGCCTGATTTGCGTGGTAAGAGAGAGCCTTGCGTGGCGTATTCCGTCCATCGACCAAGCTCGGACTGAGTAAGACGACAGTGGGCCGAGCGCATGGAAAGGGTTGCTGTATGCCGCCTGCCAGTCGATTTTTCCAGAAACGGTATTGAAATACAAGCCTGCTGTTGTTTGGTAGTCATCGAAATTTATGAGTCCGTCTGCCCGAATGCCAATCTGCCAATTGTCGGGAGCAAAGCGCCAGAGCGTAGGGCGAATGGCTATGCCGTAGTAATCGAGGGGAACAGCTTGGTCGTATCGCTGCCATAGACCTATGCGTACAGGCGGTGCGTAAGGGAACAGGAAGCGACTTCGCGCAGTGTTGTTCTCGGCTGTGAGGTCTGCAAGTGTGTGCGTTGTGTCGAGCCGCACTTCCAGAATCTCGTCGGTCGTTGTCATTTGTACAGTGTGCGATGGATATGTCCATAGCCACGGTGCAGGCGAGGTTGTATCCTGCGCGTAGAGGAGGTCGGAGGGAATACGGTGTGTTGTCCACTGCCCATTTGCGAGGCGTGCGTAGAGAACAAGTGGTACATGGGCAATGGAATGTTTTTTCAAAGCGACAGTAGTTGTGTATATCCCTGATGAAAAGCGCGTGTCCATCGACGTGATTTCGTAGTCGGGTAGCATGGTTGTATTGATAAATATATCGAATATATCATCCATGCGCTGGCCAAACACTTCTTCGCAGGTTTTTTCAAAGTCGCGCGGGTAGGGATGGCCGTAGCGCCAGAGGGAAGCGTAGCGCTTCAGGCAAGAATCGAGGGCTTGCCGCCCAAAGGAATATTCGAGCTGGCGCAAAAATGCCACGCCCTTATCGTACACAATCCAGGAAACACCATAATCGCTAAAACGGTCGTGAGGAGTAGACAGCGGTTCGTCGAATCCTGTGCGTACCACATTCAAATAGGTGAGTTCTGTGGCCAATGCCGAGGGGCGTTCGGGAATCAGCAGGCGATGCAGGAAAGAGCGCGGTTGGGGCTGCTCTTCGGGAAATTCTTCTGCGGTGATGCGATGTTCAAGATATTCGGTACATCCCTCGTCCATCCACGCATGTTGTGTTTCGTTGTTTGCTACTAACCCATAGAACCACTGATGCACTATTTCGTGAACGACAACATGGAGAAGATCATATCGCTCGCGATGCTGGATCATAATGAGCTGTGGGTACTCCATTCCGCCATCGCCCGCCTGTGCACAAGTAAATGTAGAGTAGGGGTAAGCTCCCAGCAGAGTGCCACATGCGTCGAGTGTGCGTTTGCACCATTGGGCTACTGGCTGCCATGCTGCGGCAGCAGAGGAATCGTGGAGGATATGGATCACTGTTGCGCCATGTACTGCAATCGTATGCGCGTAGTTTTCATCGGCAACCCACGCAAAGTCGTGCACATTCTCAGCACGAAAATGCCACGTGAGCAGCGAATCTTTTAAGATCAGATTGTGCGATGGCTGCACCGTTGTGTCGCGAGCGAACTGGTAGCCATGCCCGACATCATCGGGATTTTGCAGAGCGCCCGTCGCTCCTACGATGTAGCGGGCCGGAAGAGTGATCCGCACATCGTAGCTGCCAAATACACCAAAAAATTCGCGAAAAAGGTACTGGTTATTGTGCCAGCCGTGCTCGTCGTACTGGCATAGCTTTGGGTACCACTGTGCCATCGAATAGCGGATGTTCTGAGCGTTGTTGCGTCCGGCGCGGCGAACAATCCAGGGAATGCGTCCAGCAAAAGAAAACGCTATTTGTATTCGCTCTCCGGGCAGCAGTGGCTTGGGCAGATCAATCCGCACAATTGTTCCGATGCGTTCGGTTGTGGCCGGACGCCCGTCTACAGTGCAAGAGTCGATGTCCATAGCGCCTTCTTGGTTTGTTTGTAGTCGGCCAATGCGCTCTGCCACATCTGGCGTTCCGTGTTCTTCGGCATAAGCCTCAAGAGCACTACCCTTGCGGAATGCGTTGAAGTAGGCGTGGTAAAAAAGCTGGTGCAGTGTGTCGCCGCTTTGGTTGATAAAGCCAGTCGTGCTTCTGCCGTAGTATTCGTAGGTATAGTCATTGATCGCAACATCCAGAGTCTGGCTGAATTCCGCAAAGGATTCACGGGCAATCGCTGCCGAAAATGGGTACAAGAGTATGGCGATGAGCAGTGCGAGGTTCGGCAGGTAGGAAATTTTTTGCATATTTAACTTTTGCAGGCATATACAGTTGCGGAAATAAACCGGCTTATGAAACGCTTTCTAACGACAATTACAATCGTTGTACTTCTTATCGGAATGTATGTGGCATGGGAGCTGATGCGGCCCGTAGGCATAAGCACTCATACGGTTGAAGTTACAATCCCGGCAGGAACTAGTACCAGTCGCGCTATCGATATATTAGAAGAACGCAATGTACTATCGGCGCCATTAGTACACAAAATTGCCGCGAAGATCATTGCCATGACAAGTGGCAAACATCTGCAACAGGGCATATTCGAGATCACTTCATCGCAGTCGCAGCTCGATGCTGTGCTTACGTTGTATAAATCCCCTCTTACCGTGAATGTTACGTTTCCCGAGGGAATTTCACTTTCGCAGTTTGCCTCGATTGCCGCCGATCAAATTGGCTGCGATTCCGCTGTGTTTATGCGGCTTGCGCTGTCGGATTCTGTGTGCCGTGCGCACGGTATCCGCGCGTCGTCGGTAGAGGGATATCTGATGCCCAATACATTTAATTTTTTTAGAAAAACTCCTGCTTCGGCTGTGCTGAACAGGCTGATTGGTGAACAAGAAAAGTTCTGGGAAAAAGAGTTTGGTCGCCGGACAAATTTTGGTGGTAGAACAAAACACGAAGTGCTTACGCTCGCTTCTATTGTGGAAGCCGAAACACCTGTAGACGGCGAGAAGGCGCGCGTGAGCGGTGTGTACAACAACAGGCTGCAGCGCGGGATGAAGCTCCAGGCCGACCCCACGGTGCAGTATGCGCTCGGCGGCAGTAAGCAGCGCGTGCTCTACCGCGATCTCGAAGTGGATAGCCGGTACAATACCTACCGCTATGCCGGTTTGCCACCGGGGCCTATTAATTCGCCGGGGGCTGAGGCTATTCGGGCTGCAGTAAACCCCGAACAACACGATTATATCTACTTTGTAGCAGTGGGCGATGGCAGCAACCGCCACCGCTTTGCCATGACTGATCGCGAACACCAGCACAATGTGATGCTGTACCGAGCCGCGCGACGATAATACTGCGTGCAGAGCCGGGTTTCACCGCAGCGGATGTGCGACCGGTGACAGCGACGCGGCGTAGGGGCGTCGCTTGAGGCGCCTCTACGCCGCCCCATCCGAAGCCGCCCGTGCCACAGCATCGCGCTTTATTGTAGCTGTAATCTTTACTCGAATTCATACGGATCGGACGTCCGCTTTTTCTGGTCGACAGCGAATACTTTGCCCGAGACAGGTTTGCTCTTGTCGATTTTCAGCAGTTCAAAGACCTGAATATGAGCGCTGGACTTCGTGTCGTAGGTGTAATCTCCGTAGATTTCGCGTGGGGGACTACAATTTTGCAGATCGGCGTAAGAGAGCTGCACGCGCTTGCCGATATCGCTTCGGGGTCCAAAGCCTTGAGTTTTGACTACGACTCGCGTGGGCTCAGTGTACACCCCTACGACGCGGGGCGGCAGGTAATCCATTACGGGAATAGCATAGCTTTCGCCTACTTTTTTGCCATTGATATAGCGCTCAAATCGCAGCGTTTTCCCGATGTCCGACTCCTGCGGCATAAAGGTGAAAGCCTGCCCTTGATTACTATTCACCCGTTCCTTCAGGCCTTCGTACAGCGTTGCCGACACTTCTTGTCCTGTAAGCATGGGCAATTTAGGATCGAAGTCGTAGGCGCGTCCTGCGTACATCGACTCTGGAATGTACGGCTGTGTAATTGCGCCGGGCCGCACGATAAACTCTGCTACTACTTGTCTGCTATCGGAAGCGCGCTTTGCCATGAGCTGCACCCGCATAACGCCAGAGGTTGGGGCTAAGCCCCTGATACGCACAATATTTGAATTCGCGTCGGCGTGGTCCACATAAGCGCTGCCATTGTTGTTTTCGCCGAGGATAATGACTTTGGGCGGCTCGGCGACACCATTTTTCAGATCGAGATTATACAAGCGTGCTTCATTATTCCACTGTTCGCCGGCGACCACATCAATACGTTTAAATTCCAGATCGAACACTGGATCGCCACCAGCAGCAGCGGCTGGCGGTTGGCTAAAAGCGGGCGGTATTGCTATTGTCACCAGCGTATCGACGCGACTTTGGCCACCATTGCCAGAAGCGAACACCGGATTATCGCCAAAGCTAATCACTACCTCAAATTGCGTGCGGGCAGTAAGAGCGGTCTCTTCATTGGCAATAATTTCTTCGAGCTGCCTGCGTAACTGCTCATTACCGCGAATAGCTGGGGGAACAACGGGCTTTGCCTTTGCCACCACTCTAACAGTAAATATCCGGCTTTGGGATTCATTCTCGCGCGGGCGCCACACAAACGTTGCCGATTCACTTGCTGGGTCGTGCAGCACTGTAAAAATACGAGTAGGAGAGGGGGTTGTTGATGTCAGGCGGAGAGTTTCGCCGAGCGATTTGTCTTCGATATAAAACTCATAACGCACATCGCGCACATTGCCGATGGCCGCGATTGTATTCACGGAGTCGATAGTAATTGTCACAGCGCCCAACGCATTGCGCTGGAGCCGGGCAGTAAGGTAATTTTTTTCAGGTACAATCGAAAAATTTGTCTGAAGCAGAGCCGACACCAGTCCAGTTGTCCCACTGCCGTGCTGTATATCCCGTTCGTCGGGCAGCAGCAGGAGCATAGCTGCCAGATACAGCACAAAATAGATTTCTACGGTGCGGCGGTATGGTTTCTGTTGTTTCATTCCTTATCGGGCGAGCGCGGTGCAAGAAGCAGGCGTTCCACCTCATAGCGCACTGCCTGTTGTATTTCTTCGCGGCGCAGCGTGCGAGCTGCATCGGCAAATTCGCCCACAACGCGATTGAACTCTTTCAGCGTAGTATTGGTTTGCTGCATTGTTTGCAGAAGTTCCGGCTGGGGCGACACCGCTTGAGCGCTATAGCGAGCCATATCGTTTACCGAGGCGATCAGTTCATCTTGCCGCGCGATAAGGCTGCTGAGAGCCGACGTGATTTCATCCATTTGCGTTGTAAAGCCCGCGTAATCGCTACCAATTTCACCAATTTCGCGGATGAGCTGCCGTGTTTCGCTTTCTTCTACTGGCACAGCCTGTGCGGGCTGTTCTGCAGCCATATCATCCGACGGAGAGAAGAACATCACCACAAACATCAGCATCAGAAGAAGAGCTTCCAGCACAATAGCGCTGATCACGAGTTCATTGCCTACTAGGTCGCCAAAGCGGCGCAGGCCAATAATTACCAACAGAACGGCTGCACCGAAATACACAAGGGAATTGATGGTAGCGTAGTTGAACCGATTGACAATTTCTTGGAGCCAGAGCGATGTTCCGCTAAAGAAACCGAGGGGATGCACAATACTCACACTATGCTTACTATAGCGAAAAGCATCATTTTCGTACACGCACAGGCGCCAGCAGATGCCCAGCACAGTGAGCTCACTCATTTGCTTGTCGAATCGCAGTTCGCGGTAAATATCGCGGAGCAGCGACCGACCGCGCAGGCTGGAAAGGGTCTGAATCTGTTCCATACGAGCTATTTCAGTCCTATGATTTAATTCTGATAAGATTGGCAACCCCAGCAATAAAAAACACGCCATTGGCGAGCCAAGCGCTCAGTATGGGGTCCATACCTGCGGCTATACCGATGGTCTGACCTATCTTGGTAAAGGCGAGATACAAAAACGAAATGAAGATAGCGGCACCGATCTCTAGTGCCAGGCCGCTTTTGCGCTTGCCGGAGGAGAACGGGACGCCAAACAGGACAACGATAAAATTTGCAAACGGCAGAGCGTATTGGCCATAGTAGTCCACAAGTTCCCGCCGAACGTCATTTCCACCCCTGCTGGAAAGCCGGATATACTCTCGCAACTCATCGAATGTGAGTTCGCCTGTAGTGCGTTGTAGCTGGATAATATCCGCAGGAGTTGTTTGCAGGGGCACTGTTGCGCTGTCGATAGTGTAGGCAGTAATGGTATCGCCTTGGAACTCATGGACAAAGCCATTGTACACCATCCATTTACTGGAAAGGGAATCCCAGCGGAAGGTTGGAGCGTCGATGCGCCGCACGATTCTGGGTGTTATTTCCGACGAATATTCCTCGATAGAGATTCTCGTGCCTGTTTTCGTAACATCATCGTAGTACTGTAGCAGAGCATTGCGCGTGGGAGTATCGCGGAAGTGCAGATTATACAGCGAGCTGATTTGCCGTCCTCTATCGAGATATTTTCTCTCAATCGCCGCCTTTTTCTGGTTGGACACTGGCACAACCCAGCCATTAAAGTACAATTGGCCCAAGCTGACAAGGATACTCAGCGCAACCAGTGGGATCATCATTCGGTAGATACTCATCCCACCGGACTTCATCGCCGTAATCTCATTATTATTAGCGAGCTTACCCACAGTAAACAGGCTGGCAAGCAGCATTGCTACGGGGGTGAGCAGTTTAATAATTTCAGGGAAAAAGTTAATATAATACTGTATAATAATGCTCGCGGGCGTATTGCGATCCATAAAATCGTCGAGATTTTCCAGCAGATTCACCACCAGAAAAATCACACACAGGGCAGTAAGAGCAAAGAGCAGAGTAGCAACATACTGCCGGAGAATATAGCGATCGAGAATTTTCATGAGCGTGCTGATGCAGTTCGCAATACAGTAAAGATACAAATCAGAGTGGAGGCAGCCAACATTCCTGCTGCTGCATAGGCAAGAGCGACAGGTGGGAACACGCTTATCCAGGGGATAGCTTGTTGGAAATTTGCGTACAAAGCCACTGTAATACCGCTGCCTACACCAATACCGACCAGGCACAGGCCGAGGCCGAACATCAAATAGGGAGCTGCAATAAAGGAGCGGCGGGCTCCTGTAAGGTAGAGCACATTAGCCTCATAACGCGTAAGGCCAATGCCATTGCGCAGAGTTGTGTACAGCGTCACAACAAAGATAACGAGCAGGACACTTCCAGCCACAATAGCGAGCGACGCAGAGCTACGGATACGCGTTTCTACTGCTTCTACATAGCTTGAGCGGTACACTGTTTCCTTCACCAAAGGGATATTCTGCGTTTTTTCCACTGCCGACTGCATACCGACTGAATTCCGATAGCGTTCACGAAGAACAGCTACAAAGCTGATAGGGAAGGGGTTCTCGGGCAGTAGGCTATCGATAGGAGTACCATAGCGCTCATTGAACTCTCGCCGCGCCTGGCCTGAAGACACAATGCTCACCGACTGGACTTCCGGCAGAGCCAGCAGCTTATTTCTTACAGTTTCGGCCTGCAGCGAATCGGCTTCGGGCTGAAGGAAGATATTCAGCACAATTTGCTGCGAGAGCGCGCTCATATCCGATGAATTAGCAAGGAAGCCAGCGATAGCGAATGTCAGACCGACCGTAGCGATAGCACCGACAAACAGAATAGAGGCTGCAGCACGGCTACGCCTTTTCAGCAACCTCCACGCCTGTGAAAAATGAAAGCTAATGCTCATAAATAAAAAACGGGAACGGACATTACGAAGAAGCCTTGCGCCTATCGAGCAGCTGCCTTACGAACTGGATTGAATCTGGCACTGCCCGAAAAAGCAATCGGGGCGACAGACCGATTTGCTTGCGTACAAAGTTATAGCAGAGCGCACCTAAAACGAAGTAATATACGACAAATCCCAACGGAACGAGCTGTTGGACCTGATACACACCTACTATGGAGAGCACTATGATTCCTGTCGAACTGGCTATTACCGCAAAAAGAACCAGAAGCCGGATGCGCCCATATGCAGTAATCAGAGTATAAAGCACCGAAAACGGCATGGCCAGTGCTGATAGTGAAATTATTTTGAAATAATCGACCGCATTCGCAGCTTTAGCTACGTAGGAAGGAGGGAGAAATGAAGTGATAAGAAGTTCGGCAAGCCCGGAATAGATTCCCGTAATAAGAAAGCACATGGTAAAAAATGCAAACGATGTTGCTTTGGAGATGAATTTCAGGAGTTCTTCACTCCGATCTTGTGTTACAAGGCGCACTGCACCGGGAAAGAGAATGGCAATAATACCTTCGAAAGCTTGGTCGAAAAGGCGAAATAGATTTTTTGCCGAGCCGTAAATACCAACTATATGAGTGGAGAAAAATGCTCCGACGAGAAGAGTATCCAATTGCTTAACTGACGAGTTGGTTATGTTGAATAGCGACTGATACATTCCGAACTGGAGAAACTCCCTAAAGGTGAGATGACCCTGTTTTCGGAAGTGGAGACTATGACGAGCAAGCCACACAGCACCGGCAGAACTTATCGTAACGCCAGAGAAGCTAATAATGAGCATATCCTCGAAGGTATTGAAAATACCGGCGGCAATGAAAAGAAACGTAAGGATGGACATCGTGCCCATCCAGAGCAGATTGATAATGAACCACTCTTTGAGCTTTATATCGCGTAGCAATATCTTCATGCAGAAGAGCCGTGGGATAGTGAATAGTGAGTAAATCGGCAAGAACGAAGCAATGGTTGTGTATCTTGGCTCGTTGAATACGGCTATCAGCGTATCCTGTAGAGCAAAAACAACAATTGATAATACCAATACAATGGTCGTAAATGAGAACACTGCGTATCGGTTGACATCGCTGCGCGTGGTTCCTGTTCCAAACTTAATAAGAGCTTGCAATGCAAAGCCCTCTCCTACCAGAAAGATATAGCTGTGTAAAGTGGAAAGTAGAGTGTAAAGACCGTATTCCTCTGGGGTGAGATAGGATATCTGAACAAGAGAAACAATGCCATACATGACATAAACAGCCTTATCGGCTGCCGTCCACGAGAGTTTGGTCAGATGATCTTGTACACGCATGACGAAGTTGTTTTTTTTTTTGCAAATATAACGATAGTTTTGTGCCAGTCTGCTTATGGAGTTGTCTAAAGGTTTGCCTGTATTGTTTCTGCGATGACAGTGCAGCGGTTCTTTCCCTTGTTTTCGGTCTCTGCACCGTGCAGCACAACCTTCGCGTGGTTCCCTATGCTTCATCGCACCGATGTTGCAACCGGCGCCAGCGACCAAACTTGCGGGCTAATATACTCGTGCCACAACTTCTTTTTTCTTTACAAAACTGTCTGAGTTATATATTATTCTGGTCACCTTCTCAAACCATTGTTTAATGAATACACTATGAAAGCCTTTCTTCTTATTCGGGCTCTTGCTATACTTGTCTTGCTTATGTATAGCGTGGCTGATGTGAGCGCACAACGTGAAGGTAATAACTGGTACTTTGGTGCTCGTGCTGGCATAACATTTAATGATACTCCTCCTCAGCCCCTTCTTGATGGTGTGCTGAATACTGATGAAGGATGTTCTGCAATTTCTGACGGTAATGGCCAGCTCCTGTTCTATAGTGATGGCCGGACTATTTGGAACCGGGCCCACCAACAAATGCCGAACGGCCAGGGGCTTGCCGGGCATCCATCTAGTGTACAGTCCGGTATAATTATTCCTCAGCCTTTGCATCCCGGTCGCTATTATGTGTTTTCTGTTGGCGCCTCCGAACAGCAACCAATATCTATTCATTACTCGGTTGTGGATATGACGCGCGATGGAGGCATGGGCGATATAGAGATAAAAAATACGCTTTTGCTGGAGCAGGCAACCGAAAAAATAACAGCTATTCACCATACAAACGGTAAAGATTTCTGGATTATAGCACACGGACAGGGTAATAACAACTTCTATAGCTATCTGCTGAATGAGTCGGGAATTTCTTCCGCAGTTGTATCAACAGCCGGAGCTGTACATCCCAACGGCGGTTTCTTCGCCTCAGGAGCACTGAAGGCATCACCAGACGGTAACTGGCTCGCCGCTGCTATACGCGATGCTTTTAGCGTAGAGCTTTTTGCCTTCGACTCACAAACTGGTCAAGTCGTTTCCGAACCTATTGTATTTTCAAACCCTCTGAGAACCTACGGTGTGGAGTTCTCGCCTGATAATACAAAACTCTATATTAGCTCAGGAAACTATCCTAACTCTGGAAGGCTGGAGCAGTACAATCTCAATGCTGGCAGTGCTAATCAGATACTTGCGTCCCGTGTTGTTCTCGGTGAGGTATCTAATGTGTGGTGGGGAGCATTACAAATAGCACCGGATGGCCGGATATATATGGCAAAAATGGACAGCCAATACTTGGGGGTTATCGAGCGACCAAATGAATTGGGAGCTCAATGTGGGTTTATTAATAACGGTTTTTTTCTTGAAGGTCGACAAAGCCGTCTTGGACTGACCAATTTTATGCAAAATCTTTTTGCCGACATTCCTTTTGTGAACATATCATGGGCTCCCACCTGCTTCGGCGATACTATGATATTGACTGCCGAGGTGCAGGGAACTATTGATTCGCTTGTCTGGAATTTTGGCGACCCTGCATCAGGACTACACAATACCGATACCGGTAACCGGGTTTCGCATCTCTATTCGGAAGCTGGTCGGTTTACTATCTCGGTGGTTTATGTAAAAGATATGCTCAGAGATACAGTTATCACCGACGTCATAGTATTCGAGCCACCAGTTCCTTCCTTGGGGAAAGACACCATTTTGTGCGCAGGTATGAACCTTGTATTATCGGCAGGAGATAACTTTGAAACATACTCCTGGTCCAATGGCGCTACTACTTCCTCTATTACTGTTCCGGCTACAGATATGGAATACAACGTAACAGTAATGGATGAAAACGGTTGTATCGGGCGTGATACGATCCGTGTTGGTAGAGCACCTGCCTCTGTCGCTGATGCCGGAGCAGATGTCATAATATGCCAAGGTGATACTGTGCGGCTGCGAGCTTCAGGTGGTGTGTCCTATCTTTGGTCTCCCTCTACAGGGCTTAGTTGTACTGACTGTGCTGAGCCTTCTGCCTATCCACAACAAACCATTACATATACGGTGACAGCGACGAACGAGTATGGATGTAGTTCCTCGGATCAGGTTGCTATCACCGTCAACGAATGCAATGTCACATGCAATTCAATTTCAGGTGTCATAAATACTTATACTGTGGTGCGAGCTATAAACTATACCGCAAACCGCATAACGGTTGATAATTCTGTGGGATTTGATGTAGGAGATACCGTGCTTCTCATCCAGATGCAGGGTGCTCATATTGACACGTCCAATACGATAGACTACGGACAGATTATTTCCTACAACGGTGCCGGCAGCTACGAGTATGCGATTATTCGTTCGGTTCAGAACGCTGATATAACAGTCATGGCTGCTTTACACAATCATCAATATGATGTCAGCCGGGCTTTACAGCTTATCCGCGTGCCACATTACGATCATATAACGGTGACCGATACGCTTACCTGTCTTCCATGGAATGGGCAAACGGGTGGAGTACTTGCCTTCACTGCTGAATGTCTTATTCTCGACGGCCTTATTGATGTGAGTGGCCGGGGATTTCGCGGTGGCGTATATGAAAATTTTCCGGGCTGCGCACGCAATCCCCATAACAACGAGTTTATGAGTGATAAGGGATGCTACTGGGCACGAAAAGGAGAAGGTTTGGCGGGCAACGGAGATAATGGTTTTATTTACGGTAAAGGTGCTCCTGCCAATGCAGGTGGTGGTGGGAACAACCATAATGCAGGTGGCGGTGGCGGTGGGAGCCGTACAGCAGGCGGCAATGGTGGATATGGTTATTTGGGAGTAACGGGGACTATAAAGACTGCTGCTGGTCAGGGAGGCCGACAAATGGAAAATTTTGACGGCAAGTTACTAATGGGTGGTGGCGGTGGCGCTGGGCATGCAAACCACGAACACGGGTCTGGAGGAGCTCCTGGTGGTGGTATTGTGGTGATAGAGGCTTCAATGGTGCGAAATGCGGGCAGAGGGAGGATTTCTGCGAGTGGAGCTCATGCTGCTAATGATACTTCTTTTATTAATCCCGACGGTTGCGGTGGTGGTGGTGCTGGTGGTACTGTTATGCTGACGGCGAGAGCTATAGCTGAAGATGTGTCTGTGAATGTTCGAGGGGGGAATGGAGGAGCATTTACCAATACACCTACGTCTTCTGGACCCGGTGGCGGAGGAAGCGGTGGTTGGATTTTACTGCGTAGCGATAGTTTGTCTGTAGGCCGAGTCCATGTCGATATGCGGGGAGGAATTCATGGTACTTCAAGTGCTGGTGGAGCCTTTGGTGCGAAAGATGGGAGCGAGGGCAGCTTCGATACGCAATATCAGCCGGCAGCCGAGGGAGTATATTGCCGAGGCTGTATGCCTGTTGTTTTGGATGTAGAAAAACTATGTGGCGAGACAATTGTCACACTTATCGACGAAGCCTATGGTATAAGCTCGATTGAGCTCAATTCGGCTCAAAGTGATAATATTGCTACTATTGAGGTCATAGAGACACTGCCGGGAAAAAGAGTGCGGGTGAGAGTAGTGTTATCGAATATTCTGCAACCTGGGGCTTTTACGCTCTTGGCAATTAACAGCGCAGGCCAGCTTGCATATGTGTGGGGAGAAGTATATGCTCTACCAGCAAAACCTGTTATAAGCTGGGACGGTTTCATACTTACCGCAACGCCAGCTGCCGCATACCAGTGGTTTTACCAGCAAGTTGGTATTTACAACGGCATCCATCGGGAGTATATTCCTACATTACCCGGCACCTATCGCGTACAGATAACGGATAGATTAGGATGCCAGGTGTTATCGGATGAGATTACTATTGCTTTTACATCTATTGCTGAAGAGTATGAGGAAGGGCTTTCGATCTATCCTAATCCTGGGGATGGCCTCTTTACTTTGCAAATCAATGCGAAGAAAACAGAAAAAGCACATATTTTTGTTGTAAATGCTCTAGGTAAGCGTGTATACGATGCAGAAGTAGACCTCGTACCTGGATTGCAATATAACACGCTTCGCCTTGACGATGTACCATCGGGTATTTATACGGTAGTGGTAAGTATAGGTGGTGCGCGTGTCATGACACATTTGGTTAAGCTGTAGGAATATTACTATGAATTATGACCGCAGATTTCGCGAAGCGATATGTCCTGTTTGCAGCGATAAACGAGCCGAAGTATTATATGAGATTACCAGCGAGGAAGCTGCGCAGTGGTTCTTTCTTAAGGAGCGCGAGCACAGCAGGAACGAGCGTATGCAGCAAGTCATTAGACGGTTGTGGAAAGGGGGAAATGCCGCATTTGTAAGGTGCCAGAACTGTAGTTTCTGCTTCTCCGATCCTTTTGTAGCTGGCGATAGTGAATTCTATAGCACATTGTATGAGGCGCCGCGCTACCCGGTCTGGAAATGGGAGTTCGAGCAGACAGACACTTGTCTGCGTTCGTATATTCAGGATGGAAGTCTGTCGAATAATGTTGCAATGCTTGAGATTGGAGCTGGCGATGGGGCTTTTGTTCGAAGGATTGCGGATGAGCTGATCCCTGCAGATCGTATTGTCACGCTTGAATACTCTCAGTATGGAAAACAGAAAATAGAATCTGCGGGTATTACTTGTCTTCCTACAGATGTCCGAGAGCTGGATATTGAGCGCTACAGGTGCCATTTTGGCATTGTCTGCATGTTTCAAGTGCTCGAACATCTCGACCATCTTGACCCTCTGTTTGGGCGACTAAATGAGATAACGACCGATAATGCTCTGCTCTATATTGCCGTGCCAAACGACCGGCGTGTCCAGTTTAACGAAGAACATCATGCATTAGGAGACATGGCGCCATGCCATGTAGGTCGTTGGAACGAAAAAAGCTTTCAGATGATTGCACAGCGATTTGGGTGGCGAGTGGAACAGCATAAGCGTGAGCCCGAATCAAAAATATGGCGTTTCTTGGAGTTTTCCCTACAGCGCTATAACCAGTACACCAAGAAACCAGGTTCAATTTTCAATCGTTCCGAAGCTGTGTCCAACAGATTGCTTCGCTATATGTGCCAGATACCTTTAATCAGTCTAATGGCGTTACGGTCATTGCCTTTACTAGGACAGCTGATGCGCGGAGATCTCGGCAAGGGGCAGTGGGTGGAGTTGCGCAAGATTCATCCATAAAAAATACACAACATAGGTTATAGAGTTACTGCGATGCAGATTGAATAATCACGCTGTAATAGAGCTTCCAGTCAACAGTTCTTGGACCTCCTCAGCGACGTTCTGGCTGCCGCGATCTAAATGAAATAGCAAGCCGGGTTGTCGAGCTTCGCTTGGGGTACGCGTTTCAGGCGGCTGGCGCGCGATTGTTTGCTTTGTATATGCTGCTGTGCAAGACAAGCATTTTCTCGCAAAGTGCATAACAGGCTCTGTGTTGTCTGCTGATATGCCGAGTCAATTTATTGATGATCAAGCAACCTCCTGTGCTTGGCCCGTTACAAGCGATTCCATAATGCGTATCGTCGCAAGCGTTGTGTCGCAGACTGATTCAAAAGTAATTGTCGGCGCCGATTTCCCCGTTATGATATCGAGAAAATGCTGTACCTCCTCGCGATGTCCCATCCCACCATCGTACTTTTGAGTTCGTTTGCGCGAGCCGTTGTAGAACGACACTTCCCTGAAGTTATTCATTACTGCTACCTTGCCGCCTGAGTATACTTCGCAGTATTCACGAGGTAGAGCACTATCGCCATTAGCTGTATAGATCAGCGTGCACACCGAACCGTCAGAGTAAGAGATTGATGCGCTGACTGTGTCGCTGTTCTCTTCTTTGATATTGGAGGTGTGGATAGAAGAGGCAAAAACACGGGTAGGGCGGGCTTCTGTAAGAAACTGCATACAGTCGATAAAATGGCAGCCCTCACCGATAATTCGGCCACCTTGATTTTCATCGTAAATCCAGTAGCCAGGTGGGAGCTTGAGTGCATTTACCCGGTACGTAATGGCAAATGGCTCATGTTGATCGCTAAAAAATTTCTTTATGTCGCGAAATGGCGCGCTAAATCGGCGGTTGAATCCCACCATAATAGCAGGAGTATAGTAAGGGCGAGCTTCTTCGTAAGCTTCGCGGACCTGCTGAAGCTGCTCTTCGGTAACTGTGAGCGGTTTTTCAACAAATACATGCTTGCGATGCTTGAGTGCTTCTACGATATAGCGAGCATGCGAGTCGTGCCGTGTTGCAATAAACACTGTGTTGATCGCTGGATCGCGGAATACTTCCTGTGTATCTGTGGAGTAGAATTCAAACCCAAATTTTTTGCCTGCCGACATAGCACTTACTGGACGCGAGTTGGCGACACCGCGGAGTCGTGCCCCGGAGTTCCGCAGATGTGGAACAAGGTGTTGTTCGGCAAACATACCCGCGCCTATGAAACCAACAGTAACGTCGCCTTGTGCGCCCGATAGGGCACTATAGTCATGTACTGTTTTGATTGAGCGCACCGCATCAGGGCGTTCAGGGTAGGTAATCACTACACCGAGATAGCGCTCTGCAATTTTCCCAGTGATGAGGTCGTAGGCTTTCGTTGCTTCTGCAATAGGGAAATTATGCGTAATAAGATCGGCGACATTGAGCTTCTTTTGTGCGATCAGGTTCAGAATCGCCTCGGAGTTACGCTTTTCTGTCCAGCGCACATAGCCGATAGGATAATCTGTTCCTTTTTGTTCGTATTCGGCATCAAAGCGTCCTGGGCCGGTCGAGCACGAGATTCGCACGTCAATTTCTTTTGTAAAGAAAGGGGGACGTGGGATCGTGAGCCCGACATCGCCAACAACTACAACCTTCGATTTTGGGCGGGCGAACTCCATGGCCAGTTCCATGGGCTCGCTGGATCTTGTAGCCGCTGTAAGCAGAACTGCATCAGTTCCGTAGCCATGGGTAAATGCTTCTACAGCGCTCACAGCATCAGAATTGCTTATCACGCACTGATCGCAGCCCAAGCTTTTAGCCAGAGCAAAGTTGGCGTCGGTTACATCCATGCCGATGACGTGGCAGCCATTGGCTTTCAGCAACTGAACCGTGATCAGTCCTAGCAGCCCGAGTCCGACAACAGCAGCATACTCACCAAGGCGAAGTTCTGCTTGGCGAACCCCTTGGAGAGCAATGGAACCGAGAGTCGTAAATGCAGCTTCTTTGAAACTCACTCCTTCGGGTATCCGGGCAACAAGGTTATGAGGGACAAACACCATTTCTGCATGAGTACCAAATTCGCCTGTACCCGACCCTCCGGTGCAGGCTACGTAGTCGCCCGGCACAAATCCTGTCACCGAGGATTCTAACACCACACCTGCGGAGCTATAACCAAGTTCTTTAAAGCTGTTTAACTTGGTTTGAATCTTCCGGTAAGTAGCGAGAATTCCTTCGCGTTTAGCAATTTCTATGGCCTGCTTCACCATGTGGGGCTGCTTTTGCGCTTTACCGAGCATCGATGCCTGCGACATCTCCACAGATGCGCGTTCGGTACCGGAGCTTATCATAGAAGCTTTTGTCAGAACCAGTACGCCTCCGCCGCGCAGCGACGGGGCAGGGAGTTCTGCTACTGTCAATTCGCCTGATTTCCTATGCTGGACGACCTGGAGCATTCATTTCCCATTTTATGAGCACAATTTCAATAAAGCACAAATATACAGCTTTTTACCAATTGGTGTACAGTTCTCCATGAGTTCTCCATGAG
>DLHF01000041.1:0-1650 GCA_002483085.1 Ignavibacteria bacterium UBA7675 | reverse complement strand
TGAGTTCTCCATGAGTTCTCCATGTGAGCATATTAGCGAACAACCTGAAACAACGAGGACTGTATTGCATCGCGATAGCGGATACGCACAGCATAGGTACCTTGGGGGAGGGTATCCGTAGGGAATTCGCAGCGGTAGTTTTGTACTGCCATTATTGACTGTTGTGCTACGACCAGACCGAGTAGGTTCGTGATTTCGACTGTCAGCTCATTAGAATCGACCCCCGGTATTGTTCCTTCTACAACCAGATTATCGACGGCAGGGTTGGGGTAGAGGGAAATGTGTGGAATCATAGTGGTAGCAGTTCGTTCCCTCACCGAAACTATAGAGTTGTTGATAATAATACCAGTATCCGCAACTCCAAAAAATACAGGTAAAGAAGGGACTCCGTTGGCAATCACCGATAGGCGATAGTACCCTGCCGGTAATTGTTTCTCTATACTTGCCTTGCTGAATATGCGTACTGATGTTGAGGTGCTTGACCAAGTGGAGTTCACAGTGTTAAAGGGTAGGTATTGAGCAAAATCATTGTCATTGTGATTTCCACCGATGCGTCGTATTTCTACTATCGGATAGTTAGATGCGGATGTATAGAAATTGCCCGAGCTGCCTTCCGATTGGTGATATCCCTGAAAATACATACCTGTTATATCTAATGTACTATTATCGCCGGAATTGGAGAGATTGAACTGAGTAATTAAGGGGCGATCCTCATTAGAATAACCAGAGTGATGCGATATTGAAAAACCAACAGCATTGCCGAGACATGAGGCTGCTATATAGCCGCCTGATATGAGAACTGTATTATCCTGCTGAAGTACGGATGTCGGGTTGATGAGTGTAACAGGTAGACGGGCTATAGTTTGCCACTTATTCAGAGTAGGTGAATAGATTTCGATTGGAGAGCCGAAGCCCGGAGTGTCGGTTGGAATGCCACCGGCACAAAGTACTTCACCGCTGGGCAAAAGTGTTGCGCTGTATTGGGATACGTTCTCACTTTTTTCGCTCGTGGATCGCCATGTATTGCTCGTATAGTCATATATCTCTGCTTGCTTTGAACTATATATCCCTCCCGTGACTAATACATTGCCATCAGGTAGAAGTGTTGCGTTGTGAAATAAACGAGCGTTCTTCATGGATGTCGCAGGTTCCCATGTATTGGTAGATGGATTGTAAAGTTCAGATGTCGTCAGAATACCATTATTGGGATTACGTCCCCCTGTTACTAACACCTTCCCATTCGGCAGTAGGATTGCTGTATGCCCAAATCGCTCCATAGACATCCTTGGCAGAATTTGCCAAGTATTTGTCTGGTAATCGTATAGCTCTGCATCTCCGATTGCTTCCCACATCGTATAATCAGGATCGGAACCACGAGCACCACCGGCAACGAGTAGTTGGCCATCTCCCAGTAGTGTAGCGGTGTGATGGAAACAGGAGGCTGGTGCTGATGCTGCTTGTATCCAAGAAGAATTTTTGTAAGAGTAACGTTCTGCTGTTTCTGTAACTTGAATAGAGTTACCGTTCTGAATGCTTCTTCCTCCAACGACTATTACTGTACCATCGGGTAGGAGAGTAGCTGTATGTAGCATTCGGGGAAGATGAAGTCGAGCAGTAGATGTATAGGGAGATATTTCCAAAAGTTGTGGA
>DLHF01000043.1 GCA_002483085.1 Ignavibacteria bacterium UBA7675 | reverse complement strand
AAACAGCAAAGCCGGGCATTGCTGCCCGGCTTTGCTACAAGTCCATACGGGAGAGAACTATATTACGATTACGGCAATTGCCAAATGCGGACTTTAGCTGCATTATCGTTGTTGTACACACCTGCGAGCACAGAACCATTGCTATTATACACAACCGAGCTAAAGAAAACATCTACGGGCGAGGGCAGCAAGCGCACCCTGCTTCCATTGCTTATATTGTAGATGGCCGGAGGCACTGTGGCTCCTTTATCGCTAACTTGGCCTGCATATTGAGTGCCATCGGGAGAGAGTGACAAGCTAGCATTGCGTTGCTCTGTTAGTGGAATGCTGCTGATCGACTGTCCAGTTGCGGTATTGAAGAACATGAGTTGATTCCACGAGAGTGCAAACAGCACCGAACCATCGGCGGAGAGCTGTGTAGACCACACATACACATTGCTGCCGAAGGGGAAGGAAAGAGCCTCGCTATTGGTGCCCATGTCCCATACTATTACTTGCATAGCCTGATTATTGTCGTATCCATATACAATAAACTGTGTACCACCTGCCCGCGTTCCAACAAGACCATTGAGGTATCCAGGCAGAACATAGCGATTCATTTCTGTGCCGGTAGCGATGTCGTACTGCACGACATTATTGTTATCTGCCAGACCGAGAATAGAGTTGCCATCGGGCATAAAGACAGCCGACCCAGCATTTACGAACGAACGAATTTCCTGCCACGAGCTCGTGCTCCAAACCACTGTGTTTGCATTGAGAGAGGAGGAGGAATCATTCGTACTCATAAGCTTGCCGCCATCGCTGCTGAATGCGACAGACAGCGTACCTATTGGCGGTGACAGAGTTTGAATAAGCGCACCGTTGAGCGCATTGTACACTCTTACGCTATTGTAGTTACAAGCTGCCAGAATCGTACCATCGGGCGAAAGCGCGATCTTGCTTGCGTATTCAATACCGAGGTCCATATCCATGAACGTCACCGTATTCTGCGGGCACAATTCTATACTGCCCATAGCGAATGTTTCGCCGGAGCCCACTGGCTGTACATTCTGCGGATCGCTCACGCCGGAGTTATAGCCCAGAGCATTTACTACAAGGCCTGTATTTGGCTCTACACGAATTTTGAACTCACCATTCTTCACCACTACATAGCCATAGCTATCATTGCCCGCAGCCTGAACTATCCCTTCGGTTAGCTCGCCATTACAATCGACAAGTGTACCGGTAATGTACGCCGGGCACGGGCTTACGGGAACATCTACGGTGATAGTCTGTTGTGCAGCTACAGGGCCTGCCGTAATCGGCGCAGCGGTTTGGGTGCCCCAGTTAAGAGTGGGATCGACGGAGACTTCAAACGTTATATCGCGAGGAACACGGCATTGGTATTCGCCGTTCTCATCGGCTATTAAGTGGCGCTGGCCCACTGTTACGATTGCTCCCGGGACTGGCTCGTTGCTACACATCACACGGCCTTTGATAAAACCTATCTCGGTAGGAATATCGCAATTCCAGCTCGTAAAGTGAGAAACTTCCCCTACATAAAAATTACCCTGCTTTACGGCTTTTCCATCTTCCTTCCACATACCAATTGTCTCATCGAAATACCACAGCGGCATTTCCGACGGCGCTGTTGCAAGCATGCTCGAAGGAATCGGATATTTGAGCGTCGCTTTCTTATTGGAGCCGAGTTGGAGTTTCTCGCCCGTCTGCGACATAAGCTCTACATTGAGAACGCCGTAGGAATACAGGTCGGTTGCCGAGCCATTGCTCCGCGTAGCAGCAAAATCGCCCGGAAAAAAGCTGAAGAAATTCGAGGCCGTCGGATTCAACCAGCGGGCAGCCACTTTCACTGTGCCTGTGTACGGTGCACCGCTACCTGTTACATAAGCATCAGCCGGGAGCTGAACACTGCCGCCTTCACTGATATTCACCGTGCCACCTGCCGAAGCGCTCACGCTGTAGCTGGCCGTATTACGCATAAGCGACAGACGCATCTGCGTTACTCCGCCTTCTTTCGGCTTTTCTGCGCGTGCATTTGTAAAGTAGCCACCATTTGTAGCCAGCACAAAGCAGCGGTCTTGCGGTACACGAGCATCTTTAATTATGAACAGACCGTGTTCATTTGTTGTAGCAGTCTTACCATGAGCGCTGATCGAAACTCCGCTCATGCCTTTACCCGATTCATCGGAAACGACACCAATAATTGTTGTTGTTACTGTAGTTTGGTTGTTCCCGCCATCGACGGGGTTATCACTGTCCTTGCGACAACTCGTTGTAAACAGAGCTGAAACCATGAACAGCGCCAGCATAAAGTAGAGTGAGCGCTGCATAAATACTCCCGGTTTGTGAAAATAAGTGAGTAATACTTCTCTCGGATCGCATCCTGATCAGGCATGCAGGTAGTTCAAACCCACGAGCAAAAGAAAACGTTACAGAAATATATAACACTGGTTCCTCTGGCAGTAGCCCAGTCGCCGGTGTCGGTCGCCGATGTGGTGCAGGTTGAGCACGCCAGCAGCTCTATCATTGGAATGATGCGAGGTAAAGCCGCGCGATAACGAAGCGAAAATACGGCAAAGGCAGAAGCGCG
>DLHF01000036.1 GCA_002483085.1 Ignavibacteria bacterium UBA7675 | reverse complement strand
TCCTAAAAAGTAGGAGTACCTCAGAAGGAACTTTTTATTGGTGGAAATCCAGACCTAAATGTCAGATCTTTATTTGTTGCTATTGCTAATCACCCCAATATAGAATTAATAGGTTTAGATCAATGTTCTATTGATTCGCTTCCTGCAGAAATAGGTCTTTTACATTCTGTTCATACTCTTATTCTATCTCATAATAGTCTTCGCTTTTTTCCTGATGAAATAGGTCATCTGCATAAGTTGAAATATTTGGCTGTGGATGGTAATATTATAGAGAATCTTCCTTCTACTTTCTCTGCATTAGATAATCTAATCTTGCTAAATATTAGCGATAATCGTCTGGCCGTCGTACCGGAAGAGATTAAAGGGCTTAATAATATCCAAACACTTTTTATTTCCAATAATACTATCTCTCATATACCTGTGTGGTTAGCCGCTTTACCAAGTGTCAGAAATATGGATCTTCGAGGAAATCTGGTATCAAACGAAGAGTGCAGGAAAATAAAATCAGTTCTTCCAAAAGGAGTAGTGTTTCTTTGTCCCTAATGGCAGGCTTGTTATATTTTTAATTCTGCTACAGGAGATATGAAATACTCTCGGAAACTGGATTATTAGTCAGGATTAACCCGTAAGAACAAAGTAACAGGAATTTGTGTCCAACAGCCGCCCCCTTCCCGGAGCGGCTGTTCTTTTTCACGGTGTGGAGTTCGCGCCGCTCACATGTCCAGCTTCCACGCATAGCCGAGTGTGGCGAGGAATGTACGGTTTCTGATGTCAATGCTCGGTACGGGGTAAATCTCGCCAAAGCTCATGGTGTAGCGCAGGTCGGCCTGGATTCTGCCGGGGCCAACGTTGCAGTCGAGGCCGCCGCCAATAGCAAATGCAAAGTCCTGCGTGGATATGTTGTCGCCGTCGTACCAGTTGCCGCCGTTGCGCTCCTGTGGTGTCGTGACGACAGTTTTCTGGCGCATGGTGCCCAACCGTATGCAGAGTACTGGCCCGGCGTACAGGAAAGGCAAGAGATACTGGTCGGCTGGCAAGCTGAATTTCAGAAGTAACGGCATGTCGATGTAGTTGATCGAGTACGTGGTTTCCATGTGTGCACCCTGCTCTGTGGTGAAGTTGGTCGCGTCGTGGTTGGTAAAGTGAGTGCCCCGACGCACGTACAGTAGTTCCGTCTGAAATGCCGCGTACTCCGAGAACTGCGCGAGCAGGAAAATGCCGGTCGTAAACGCCGGTCGGTACTCAAAGCTCTGTCCGTTGTCTTCAAACCACTCGGCGAGCTCGCCGCCAAAAGTGCTCTGTGTGAGGCCAGCGCGCATACCGAAAAAAGTATCTTGTGACGATAGCAGAAATGGGTACAGTAGGCAGAGGGCTGCGAAATAAAAGCACAACATACGCACTCCCGTTGAGGATGAATGAGGAATGGCTTGGCGTGGGTGCCGGGATGTCGTTCGCAGGTTCTGGAACATCTGTGCCAGTAGGTCGTTCCTGAACTGCAAACTTGCTAACTGCTGTCCAGCCGGGTGCCAATGGAAACTGGCGACCGAAGCTGTGTCGCGAGCGCGGAAGCTGATGTGTGGAAGTGCGGGCGAGCAGAGCCATATGCAGCATTGCTGCAAGAGCCGGGGTCAAGATAGGGCAGGAACAAGGGAAATGAAAGTGCAAAATAGAGTACAGTGTTTTTGGGGCGGTTGCGAAGAATTGCAAAGGAGCTGTGCGCTTCTGTCTTCGCCCTCGTGTTCTGCCTCTGCACCGCGCTGCACAGCCGCCGCGTGTTGTCCAGCCCCAATCGCAAGTGGTGTAGACGTGCTTGCGTACAGGCACTCTGTTTCCACAAGCGGGGAACGGCAGAACACCGCAAAGCGGATATGCGACCGGCGACAGCGACCTCGTCCGCGCATCATTCTTATGATAATCGCACGCCACAGCGACGCCCGTGCTACCCATATTTTCTATGCGGGGTATGAGGTGGCTGTGGTGATACCGAAAGAGTTGGTTCTTCAGCTCTCCTGTCGTATTTTCAGCGCAATCTACTGGTGTAACAAACCACATGAGCAGGAGTGATATGTCGAAGCTTCCTACACAGATTGAAGCGTTCCTCGGTTGTAAGACCATTGCCGTTGCAGGTGTGTCGCGGGATACCAACCAGCCAGCTAATCTTATTTACCGCAAGCTCAAGAGCCGTGGGCACAGAGTTGTCGCGGTGAATCCCCATGCCTCGCAGTTGGAAGGCGATGTCTGCTATCCAAACCTCCGGGCAGTGCCCGAAGCAGTGGAAGCGGTGATGATTGTCACGAGTCCAGAGGTCGCCGTGCACATCGTGCGCGAGTGTGCAGAGCTCGGTATAGGCCATGTGTGGTTTCATCGTTCCTTTGGGCAAGGAAGTGTATCGGAAGAAGCTGTGCGCGAGTGCGAGCGGCTGGGCATCAGTTGCATAGAAGGCGGGTGCCCGATGATGTATTGCGACCCTGTAGACTTTGGCCATCGCTGCATGAAGTGGATACTCGGCGTACAGAAGCGAGTACCTGTGTGATAAGCGGTTTTGGGCTATCGCCATTGAGAGACCCAAAAAGGCGCAAAACACAACAGCACAGCGCTTTTTTGTCATTTGTAAAATATTTTTTTCGCTTATTTGTGTTATACCTATGGTTTGCAGGCCGCCTATCGGGGCGGCTTTATGTTGTATTGAAAACAGGGTAGTATTATGCGGCGGCAGGAACTAAAGGAAATCATCGCCGACGGCGAATCGTTCACTGTGGAGTTCAAGCGCAAGTTTACTTCATCGGAGAAGATAGCCCGGGAGATGATAGCCTTTGCCAACAGCGGCGGCGGGATATTGTTACTTGGTGTAGACGACGACAAGACAGTGGTAGGCGTGCGTAGCGAAAAGGAAGAGATCGACCAGATACGCCACGCGTGTGAATTCTACATCGACCCACCTATCGACCCGCAGATCGACGTTGTGAATATTGAGTACAAAGATGTCATTGTTGTCCATATCGACGAGAGCGACCACAAGCCCCACCGATTGGTAACCGACGACCCCAACGAGAAGCCTATTCATCGCAAGGTGTTTATCCGCCAGGGCGAAAAATCGGTGACTGCGAGCCGGGAGATGGTAAAAGTATTAGAAAGCCAGAATGCAGATGCCGAGCCTTTGCGTATTGTGATCGGCAGGCACGAGAAAAATTTGTTCGAGTATCTCAATAAAAACGAACGTGTAACGGTCAAAGGATTTGCTGATCTTGTAAATATTTCCGAACGGAGGGCAGCGCGCAAGCTGGTGCAATTAGTGCGGGCGGGTGTGCTGTCGATCCATACACACGAACAACTCGACTACTACACGCTTTTCGGCTAATCCACCCCTTCTGCTACAGGAAGCCGGAACACGTGCTTACTACGAATCTATGACGTTTCTCAATCCTCTCGTCCTGCTCGGGCTGGCGGCGGCGGCAATTCCTGTGTTGCTGCATTTGCTCAATCTGCGTAAACTGAAGACAATCGACTTCAGCAGCCTTACTTTTTTGAAAGAATTGCAGAAGACAAAGATTCGCAAGCTGAAGCTGAAGCAGATTCTACTGCTTATTCTGCGCACGCTTATCGTGGTCTTTATTGTGCTGGCGTTTGCGCGCCCTACTATCGAAAGCTCTCTGCCCGGTTTAGGTGCTCGCGCCAAAAGCAGCGTCGTGATTTTGCTCGATAACTCGTTCAGCATGGATATCGCCGATGAGCGCGGTGTGCGCTTAAAGCAGGCGCGCGAAGCTGTGCTCTCTATTCTGGCCTCGCTCGAAGACGGCGACGAAGCGGCGCTGATCCAGCTTGCTAACCTCGACGACAGGCGGTTTGCCGAGTTTACACGCAATTTTGCCATGCTGAAGGAAGAAGTAGGCAAGGTGCCAGTGTCGTACACCGTAGCCCAGCTCGAACCGGGTATGCGGCTGGCTTCTACGGTGCTCCGAACATCGCAGAATATCAACAGAGAAGTATATATCATTACCGATGCACAGCGCAATATTTTTAACGAAGAAGAGCGCGATTCGCTGAAAATCTTCGACCGCTCGGTGGCTGTGTACGCAGTGCCTATCGGCATGGGGTCCAAGGTGGGAGAGCGCAATCTTTCCATCGACTCGATCAATGTACTTACGCAAATCTACGAAGTCGATAAGCCGGTAGAAGTAGAAGCGCGCATACGCAACAGCGGCAGCGAAGATGTAAAAGGTGTGATTGTAAGCCTGATGTTTGATAAAGAGCGCACAGCACAGCGCGCCGTCGATATTCCCGCAGGCGAAACCCGTATGGTGTCGCTGGCCGGTACTCCCAAAACTACAGGCGCTATCCGCGCCGCTGTGGAAGTGGAGGGCGATGCGCTCGAAGCCGACAACAGCCGCTACTTTGGGTTTATCATTCCCGATAAGCCGACCATTGCACTTGTCGGCTCGCCGGTTGATATACGGTTCTTACAACTCGCTCTGCGCCCCGATGCAACCTCGCACTCAGTGGCAGATGTTACGGTGCTTGCACCCGAGCAGTTCACAGCTACGAATCTGAACGACTACAGCGTGTTGTTCCTCGCCGATATTCCCCGCTTCTCGCAAAGCGATGTAGCACGCCTTACTGCTTATATGCGCGATGGCGGCAGTATCTTCCTGATGGCTGGCGCTCAAGCAGATATCCAATCCTACAACCAGACTGTGCTGCCTGCGCTGGGTTTTGCTCAAGCGACGGTGAAAGAGTACGAGCGCAAGACGCCCGTTGAATTTACATCAGTCGACAAGCTCCATCCGCTGTTTACAGGTGTGTTCAAAGGCACAACCGACAACCGCTCGGCAGTAGAATCGCCAAAAATTTACAAGGCGGCTGTGATTACGGGTGGGCAAGAAATCATTCGTGTTCCCGACGGTGCTATTCTCGCCGAAAGCAAGCAGGGCAATGGCCGCATACTTTACTGTGCGTTGCCCGCTACAACCGATTGGAGTACATTCCCGCTGACAGGGCTTTTTGCTACTGTGGCGAATAGAGCTGTATCGTATCTGTCGGCTTCTGAATACACGGGCAGCAGCGTTGTGGTTGGCTCGCCGGTGAATATCTCTTTGCCGGGTAAATACGCGTCCGGTGGCAATTTTACTATTGTCGATCCCTCAGGTACTGAGTCGTTTCGCCAGGCTACCATGCTGCCAAGTGGCGCTATTCTTTCGATGGAAGCCCTTCGCCAGCCGGGTGTGTATGTGGTGAAAACTGCCGAGGGCCACATTGTGCAGACCATTGGCGTCAATCCACCAGCTTCGGAATCGACGATCACACAGCTTTTGGAAGCCGAGCTCAAAGACAGGCTCGCCGAAGTAGTGCCCGACAAGGGACAGATAGAGGTGCTCGAACAGACGCGCAATGTTGCCGAAGAAGTGACACGCGCCCGCGTGGGCACCGAGCTCTGGAAGCTGTTTGTCATTCTTGCCATTCTGTGCGCTCTTGCGGAGATGGTTGTAGCTAAAACAAGTGCGCGCGAAGTACAGCCAGCGTAAAAGTGCTATAGAAGATTGTATAGGAAGCACCGTGTTGCAGTGAACATTATGGGCACGGGCGTCGTTGGATGGGGCGGCGTAGAGGCGCCTCAAGCGACGCCCCTACGCCGCGTCGCTGTCACCGGTCGCACATCCGTTTGGCGGTGTTCTGCCGTTCCCCGCTTGTTTGGAAACAGAGCGGTCTGTATGCAAGTGCGTCTGTTTTCCCCTTTGCGATTGGGGCTGGACAGCACGCGGCGGCGGTGCTGCGCGGTGCAGAGGCGAAGCGGCAGAGCAGAGACTGAAGACCAGCATACAGCAATAGTTACGCAGGAAAAATCTCTTGTCCGTGTTGAAGCTCTGTGGTATAATGCAGCCTGTCTTTTCCGTTAATACATTCCTCCTATGACCCGCATAGTACTTCTATTTGCCGTGTTGTTTACCGTGGTGTCCGCCCATAGTGCGGGTGCTGTGCGTATTACATCGCCTGCGAGCGGGAGCACTTTGCTTGTGGACTCCACAGTGACCATACGCTGGGAAGGAGCAAACGGCGCTGCTGTCGCGCTGTGGTATTCTACCGACGGCAGGCAGACTTGGGAGCTTATCGCCCGCGACATCCGCACCGGCGAATATACATGGACTGTGCCCGACCTTCCTTCGCTCTCTATCGACTTCCGTATAGAATCGCTTATTGGTGCATCGCCAATACCGCTGCGTGTGTTTCGCGATGCACATGCTGGAGAAATACGCACTGCCACGTTTTCGCGCGATGGGCGGCTGATGCTCTCGGCGGGCAAGGACGGTTTTGTAAAAGTGCACAATCTTGCAACTGGCGAAGTGGACTCTGCATTTCTGCCAAATGGCGGAGAAATCTACGCAGCAAAATTTGCAGCGAGCACCGACACGGTATTTGCCAACCAGTCCGACGGTATCTACCGCTGGGATCGCGTGCGCGGTGTAATAGAGCTGATGGACATAGACACTCCCCCTGATATTCCGATGAACTTCCGCACATTAGATGTTTATCCCGATCGGCATTTACTTGTAACAGGCGGTTCTCATATCATTGTGTGGGACTACAGAAAGCGAAATGCACTGGCAACAATTCCCACTTCTCTGAGCTACACAGCGTCCTTTTCCCACGACGGCAGTCGCATTGTGTATGCAGGTGACAACGGCACTGTGCACGAATGGGAATGGGAGACGGAAGTGCCTGAACAGGTCTATCGGCAGCACGGTACTGGCAATCTCAACCTCGTTGTGTGGAGCTGTGCCTTTGCCCCCGGCGATACGATGATCGCTTCGGGTGGAGTAGACGCAACGGTACGGTTGTGGAAAAAATCGACAGGCAGCGCAACACTGAAGCAATGTAGCCACAACTCGCATGTGCGCTCGGTGGCGTGGTCGCCTGATGCGCGGCGAGTACTGTCGGGATCGCTCGACTCTACTATCCGGCAGTGGGATGCTGCGGAAGGTGGCCAAATAGGTGATTCGCTCAATCACGGTGGGCAGGTAATTGCAATAGCGTATTCACCAACAGGCGATACTATCCTTTCAGCCGGACGCGACGGTGCTATTATCTTCTGGAAAAGCGGATTCTCCGAAGAAGGTCGCGATACGGTTTCGTATGCGCTCGGGCGGGAATGCGTATTAGAAATACCACACATTACTGGCAATGTGGGCAAGGGTGTGTATGTGCCGCTCGTATGGCGCAACCGCGCTGGCATACCTGAATTTATGGCTGCGGAAGGAACGGCGCTGATCGAGCTTCCCAATCTTTTGCTCGAAACAGTGTCGGGTGGCAATACAATAGAACGGCGCCGTGGAACAACGCGCGATACCGTGTTGTTACCTGTGCGGCCTGGTATTCCCGGCGATACGGTTGCAGTGATAGCTGCGCGTGTTCTGCTAGGTGTGCCGGTGCGCCAGGATATCCGCATACTCTCCGTGGAGTGGCAGCCGGGCGTGCGTTTAGTGCCAACAACAGTAGACGGCAGTATTACTGTGCAGGATACCTGCGGTTTGCTCACGCTGCGCGCTGTGGATTTTGCTGGCAATAGAGTGCTTTCCATATCGCCGAATCCAGTAGTGGAAAGCGCCTTTGCTACCTTTGAGCTCGCTGTGGACGAGCCGCCGCATATTGCGGTGTACGACGCGCGTGGTGTGGAAGTCGGAGTTGTACAGCAGGTGCCATCGCGTGCCGGTACGCACACTGTTAGGCTTCCGGTAGAACACCTTACAACGGGTGAATATTTTGTGCGCCTCCATACGGGTGGGCGACAGTACAGCGCAAAATTTACCGTAGTACGGTAATGCAGAGCAATTGGAAAGAGACATGAAAGAATATCGGTGTAATTTTTACGAACTCGACTTTTACGACAGTTTCATTGAAGAGCCAGTCATTGACGGTGGGCACATGACCATACGAGCCCGCGATGTAATTCTCCTAACGGGTCTTTTTACAAAGCCAAAGTTGACTGCGACAGCACTGGCCGAATGCCTGCTGCACTTCAGCGGTGTAAGCCGTTCTGAGCGCCGTGTGTACCGTTATATTGGCGATCCTGCCGACGGCTCGTTTGCACAGCCGTTTGTGGAGTCCGATGGGCCGTTCTATGTGAATGCGGCGGACGAGCCAGAGCATTTCGATATGGAAGGCGTAGTAGAAGAGCCAGCGTCGTGGATTGTTTGGGAGATCGAAGCGCAGTCGTTTCGGTTGGAAATTCCCGACGATGTCGTGATACCGGATTAGCACGCTGCCAGCTCAATAAGGTAGAATACAGCGGTTTCAGATCGCACTTTTACAGGCTGTTGCTGTGTAGTCTCCGCCCGTGTGCTCGTCTCTGCACCGCGCAGCACGCCCGCCGCGTGGTGTGCTGCCTTTATCGCTTTTATTCTTCTTTTACTCTTGCGATCAGCACAATTCCGAGCAGTGAACATCTGCGGAAAGCATTATGAACAACCGGAGAATCCACATCCTTGGCGCAAGCGGCACTGGCACAACCACGCTTGGTACAGCTCTGGCACGCGAACTCGCGCTGCCATTTTTCGATACCGATGCCTACTACTGGTTGCACTCCGACCCACCGTTTACTCACAAGCGCCCGATTCCTGAACGCCTTGCACTGTTGCAGAACGATCTCGCATTGGATGCGTGGGTGCTTTCTGGTTCGCTGTGCAGTTGGGGCGATGCAGTTGTTCCGCGTTTTACCCATGTGATATTCCTGCGGCTCGACAACGACATACGCCTTGAGCGCTTGCGGGAACGGGAGCGCAGTCGTTATGGCAGGCGCATCGAAGAAGGTGGCGATATGAGGCATATACACGAAGAGTTTATGGCATGGTGTAATCGCTATGAAACCGGTGGGGCGGAAGTGCGGAGCTTATTAGTCCACGAGCAGTGGCTTGCTGCTGTAGCGTGCCCGGTATTGCGCTTGCGCTCGGAGAACAGCGTTGGCGTGCTGGTGCGCGAGGTTGTGTGGGAACTGGAAACTCCTTGTGCCGAAGATACAGACGTGGTCAATCCCGCGACACAATAGAACACATTGGTTGCGAGATCGTTGTGTGGCGTATGTGTCTATTGGTCTTTTTATAGCTATCCGGCAATGTCCTTACCGGATCATTCTTTATAGAAACTATGAACGAAACAACAAAAACAAAAAAACTTTGGAGCGATAAACACCGGGTAATTTTTCAGGGCAATGGAATTGATATCGGCTGTGGTCCAGACCCTATTTTTCCAGATGTTCGTCCGTTCGATGTGGAACATGGCGATGCCAATCATATTACCGCTTATGTACAGGAGCAGTTCGATTTTGTCTTTTCGTCGCATTGCTTAGAGCATATGCACGATCCGCACAGGACAATACAGGAGTGGTTTAAACTTGTAAAGCCGGGAGGATATATGCTCTTTATTGTACCCGATGAAGATCTCTACGAGCAGGGGATATTTCCGAGTATTTTCAACACCGATCATAAGGCAACCTTTACTATCAAAAAACACAAGAGCTGGTCGCCTGTTTCCGTCAATGTACTCGACCTAGTACACTCCCTGGACGATGGGGAATTAGTAGAAATAGTGTTGCACGATGTCAACTACGACCGCCGTCGGCTCAGGCACGGCTCTGTATTCAAGAGGGATGGGTTTGTTGTTGGTCTACTGTCAGGACTGTATAAAATGCTGCAACCTTCTTCCCGTACTCTTGTGCCTTCCGTTTCTGAACGCATTTTTATCAGGCTGAATCGGTATGTAATGCACGATCAGACATTCAACGGCGATGCGCTGGCTCAGATACAGTGTATAGTAAGGAAAAGAGTGTAAGAATCTACTGATAGCTTTCTGCTAATATTGTCTAAATCTTATAGCGCGGGTGTCACTGTTGCAGGCGTGGCGACTCTATTGTATTGGCATAAATGGGTTCAAGGTGTAGTTGAAGGAAACACCGATCAACAACAAACCAGTAACGCAGCTATGTTCAAATAACGTACAGCCCTCCGGGTTTAGGCGCAGGGCTGCACATTGGTAGGGTGTCGCTATCTTTCTACTGTGCCAGTCAGGACACTGATATTGTCAACTGTACCGGAACCTGCGTATTCCATCTGAAACTCGATAGTTGCATTATTCTCTCCCGGATATGCTCCATTAAAGACTACCCAAAATTGTCTGCTCTCACCTGGATTGATCTGTATCGGCAACATTAATAGCGACAGGTGTAGGAAGTTCTCTATGGAGTTTTCATTTACTACTCCCTGCATAGTTGCAGACAGGACTGTCACCGGCTCATCACCGTTGTTGGTAATATTGGCTTTAATGTCGCGTTTGTTTCCGTATAATATCGTACCAAAGTCTATATCGTCGACAGTGATCGCATTATCTATGATCGCGGCGGTAAGTTCACAGAACAGCGAGGTATCGCCATTGATAATAATTTTGTCGTGGTAAGTGCCGCTTGCTGTAGAGTTGAACATAACCGTAACTGTGATTCTATCTGTTTGGCCTTGTTGTCCAAGCCGGACAGGTAAAGCCGGAGGTATGAGCTGAAATCCTTGGGCACCGTCCTTTAGTCGTATATCAGTAATTGTCACCGAATCGGTTGTCGATGAGTTCTGAATTTCTACTGTAAATGTATGCGGTGCATTCGGTGGGAGTACACCGATGTCCTTGGACTTCTCTACATGTATGGGCGAGAGCAGTGGCGTGTTTTCCTTCCGACTGGGTAGAGCATCGGTAGGAGAAGAGCATGCCAACACAAGGAGCGCAATGAGTGCAGGCAGCGCTGCGGTAAAAAATAGTCGTTTCATAGATAGCTTCTGACCAATAATGGAAAAACGAAGAATAACCGAAGCTTCACTGTTGCTGCGAGCCGATGTATAGTATCCGTTGGCTTGTAGCAGGACTCTTGCTCGGCAGATCGAATCCTTCGGTAAAGGGGCAAGCGCGACTCGGAGCCGAAGAAGTATGAGTATAACAGTTGTGAACGAAATTTGTCACATAAGTGGCGGTTCTCTTCTGCCTCCGCCTATGTATCTCTGTATCTACGGCTACCGGCGCGGCAATTCATAGCAAAGCAAAATTGGTATTATATTTACCTTTGTTATCGATTTGGTATTCCTTTCTTTTCTTTATTGTGGCGAGTGTCGGGCGGACCCCGTATCTGTAAGCCTATGTCCACAACGCCGTTGTGTATCAATATGAATGATGCTATTGTACAGCAGTGTTTGCACTGCGATTACCTCGCTGTGCCGCAGGTGGTGCGCGAGTGGATACCGGAAGAACGCATTCGGCTCCTGCTTCGGCGGGAATGGGAAAAAAACACGAAGCGGATCACCGACACCGACTTTGCTGAATCGTTTCAGGAGCGCTGTCCTGTGCCCGATGCCATAGCGAGCGACTACAGCTATCGTCTATTGGAGCTGGCTGGCGGGCGGCATGTGCTTACGTCTATTCGGTTCAAAGGACTCGATATGCAGAAGCCCTTTGTTGAAATTCTTCACAAAAGTTTTGTGCTTGAATCGGCGGATCAGGCGCGCACGCTTGCCCGCGAAATTGCACAGCATTACAGCGTTTTTGCACCTCGCAGGATACGTATATTCGACAGCTCGGGTGTGCTTGACCATCCTGGCGCAGCGGAGTTTACTGCTGGTGATTTGCGCTACTATGCCGCGCCTATGCACGTACTTCGGCTGCTTCCTCTACCTCCGCGATTTGGCGAAGTAGCGCTTGAGCGCCTTACTGATCTGGATTTTTACGACACCTATGCTGCGATGTACGAACACCTGTACGCTGAATCACCTCATCTGCGCGTGGTTCCGGTGGAATCGCGCCAGACTATGACGGATTATCTGAACGAAGGGAAGCTGTACGGCATTGTCATCGGCGGGCGTTTTGCCGGAGTCGTTGGTGTTCTTCCGCAGGAGGAGCGCTTCTTATCAGGTTTGCTTGTTGTGGAGGAAATTCTCGACCGTCCGTTTCGCGGGCGGGGCTTTGCTGTAGCAATTCAGAGGCGACTGCTCGAAGAGATGAGCGATAGCAGCGGCATGCTGTACGGGCATATTAGCCCGATCAATACGGCTTCGCTGCGGACGGCGTCGAGAGTAGGGCGGCGGGATGTAGGCGGGATGTATTTTGTAGAAGCAGAAAAAGAGATGTAATACTGCTCTAAACGACGGGTGGCTATCTTATCAATGCCCGTGGCGTGGGCAAGCCGTATAAAAGCAAACCCCGACAGCCGGAGCGTATCGGGGTTCAACCGTAGTATGGTTACTATAAATCATCTTCTTGCTACTGATGCTATGAGCAGGACATCGGGACGGTTGGCCGATCAACGAGTACTTTGTACTCAATGTGTAGATCGGCAGGAAAGAAAAACTAATGCAAAGAAAAACCAAGCTGGATATAGGCTGCAAGAGCTAATGAGCAACTGGTTGAAATGAATGAGTATGTGGCGGAAATAGATGTGTAACTGGCGGCTGGGTAATATTGCCCCGCAATCGCACGATGCTACCCGATGGCATATCTGCTTGTAGGAAGCACTGCTTGATGCTCTCTCGCTACGGTGCGAACCAGTATGTAATGCCGAGTCCGTGTATAGAGTGGACGGATTGATACGCTGCCACCTAATGCCAAGACGCATATATTTCCGCCAACCCGCGACAGATGCTTGGCTAACCAAGAACCGATCCTGCGACCGGTGACAGCGACGAGACGGGCGCCGCAAAGACGCCCGTGCCACGCCGTTCCCTGTTCTCATTATTTCTCTGATTTGCGGATGCGAATTGTCGTTTCGGTATCAAACTCTTTTTGTGCATTAAAGAACTTTTTGTACTTCTCCAATACGCTCTGCGGCTGTTTTTTGCCGTCGATAGTCAGTTCGGTAGCCGTCATTTTGAAGTCGTACTTTTTTACATTGGCAATCAGCTTGTCGTTCAGTAACTCGCTTTCTAACGCCGCTCGTCTTTTGTGGAATTCCTGCTGCTGTTTCTCTTGGCGCAATGCGCGTTCGGCCTGCGCCTGCGCGCGCGTGGAATCCGATTTCCTTCTGTTTTCTTCCCGCTCTTTCGACCGTGCCTGCTGCTTTTGTTCGCGGGCCTTCTGCTTCATCTGCCGTGTGGACTCTGCCAATTGCTGGCTGAACTCCTGTATACTTTTCTGGTACTGCTGAATATATTTTCTATAGGATTCTTGGTCTGTTGGTATGACCTGTTTACTGAACGCCTCAACACTTTTCTGAAATTGCTTAATAGAGATTTGCAGTAGTGAGTCGAGCTGTTTCTTATTTGCAGAGGGCTGATCATATAATGCTTCCATTTCTTTTTCCCATGCTTCTGCGCTCCGTTCTATTTCTTTTTCCCATGCTTCTGCGTTCCGTTCTATTTCTTTAGCCCATGCTTCACTTTGTATTTCCAAAGCATGTGCTTGTTCTTCTGCATCACGCGAGGCTTCTTCCGCCTCACGCGAGGCTTCTTCTGCATCACGCGAGGCTTCTTCTGCATCACGCGAGGCTTCTTCTGCATTACGCGAGGCTTCTTCTGCATCACGCGAGGCTTCTTCCGCATCTTCGATGGCCTCATCATGATCCTGCTTTGCCTCATTGAGTATGGCTTTGTACTTCCCGAACTCCGACGGCGGTACTTTCTTTCCGTCGATAGACAGCTCCTGAATCTCGTTTCGATTGTCTATGACTGCTTCGATACGCTGGGGCGTACCGTTCGGGCCTGTATTCAGGAATATGCTGATTTGATAGCTATCAGGTTGCTCAGTAACAGCTAGCGATACAGGCTGGGAAGGATGAACAGAAGCCGATGTCGAGTATGGAGTCTGTGCTTTTGTAGAGTCTTCTACCGTTGCATGTGTGTCTGTCGCAGATGCAAAGGAAGAGCGCGTGTTGAGGCCAACTACGAGCAGTGCCGCTACGAGTACGCACACGGCTACGCCGCGTTCGACAGGTGTCGAACTCTGGCCGGGCTGTCCTGCGATGCGGCGAATGCGATGGAGCAGATAGTGTTTCTTATCGCCTGTAGCCGCCATTGCTGTGCGCGGGGCAAGAGCTCGTTCCTGTAGTCCTGCCAGAGCTTTTGCCAAAGCCATAGGGCTACCGGAGATCGCAACAGCAATATCGTCGCAGCAGTGTTCGCGCTCGATTCGCATGCGGGATGACAGCCACCACACAGCGGGATGATAAAAGAACAAGATACTTACAAGTGTTTGTAGAATATTCACGAGATAGTCGTGTCTGCGAATGTGTGCCAGCTCGTGGGCGAGAATAGCTTCTACCTGTTGGGCAGGCAGCCCAGCCAGCGTGCCGAGCGGCAGCAGGATCATCGGCTTGAGCGCGCCGATAACCACGGGCACCTGCACCAATGCCGATTCCACAAGGTCGATACTTGTGCGCACGCCTGCCATGTGGCAGAGTTCGTCGCACCGGCATTTCCAGAAGGTGGAAGGAGCAACTGTTTCTCTGTACCGCATGCGGTTGGTATAAGCGAATTCTGCCAGAAATTTCACAGTAAAGAAGAACATGCCCGCGAGCCATATCATGACAACAGCAGGCATGCCTGCATCGAGCCAGGTACGCAACGTGGCCGCGCTATCGCCGGGAGCAGTGGCGGCTTCGGCCATTGCAGCATGCGGCCTGGCTCTGTCTGCAAGCTGTGTATCAACAAAATATTCTATTGCCACTGTGTGGGATGTAGAGGCGGGAGTATAGAGGCTAATAAACGTCGGCACTGCCATACCTGCAATCAGCAGCAGCCCCGTAGCTGATAGCAGGTAGCGTGTGTTTGGTGCACACGAGCGCATACACGCCAGCGCCACAGCGAGCACTCCAGCTACAAGGGCGCCCTGCCAAAGCGTGTGGACAATTGTCCAGCCCACTGCGTAGATGAGCGCATCGGAGAAAAGTTCGGATGGAATCATTGGTTGTCTCCTTCCATATTTTCTATGAATTTGCGGATCTCGTCTAATTCCTCGCGGGAAGTTTTGTGATTGCCGAGAGCCTGCATTACTAATTTCATTGCCGAGCCACGGAATGCTGTGTGCAAAAAGCCGCGAAGCAATTCGCCTTGAGCTTCCGTTTCGTTGATTGCCGCCTCGTACACATGCGTGCGCGATTCTACATTGCGGCGTACTAATCCTTTCTCTGCCATAATCTGCATGAGCTTCAGCGTTGTCGTATAGCCCACGTCCTTTTGTGCGTGTAGTGTCTCGTGCACGAATCGCACTGTACAGGAGCCCTGCTGCCAGAGCACATGGAGGATTTCAAGTTCTGCTTCCGTTGGTTTGAGCATGATATGTTCCGTTGATTTATTATACGAAAAATTTCGTAGTGCGAATATATACGAAGAGATTCGTAGATGCAAGAGGGAAATACGAAAATATTCGTAGATGGTGAATTATTTTGTGTTTTTCGCGTTGGAGCCGCAAAATAGCTGTGAGTGAGGTAGCGCGAATCTATATGTTGTAGTTCTCGTATCAGGGCAGCTTCAGTTCGTTTTTTTGTGCAGGAGTCTTCGGCCTTGCTGATAGCGAGGCGCAACTGTTATCGTATCAAAAACAAAAAAAACTGATCAAAAAATGAAAATGATACATGTCGCTATTCTCTTGCTATTGGTTTCTACTCCGTTGTGTGCACAGGTGGATAGATCGCCGGCACTCTACAAAACATTAAAGACGCAGGACAGCTTACTGTTTACCATCGGCTTTAACACCTGCAACATCCAGCAGTTTGAAGAATTAGTGAGCGATGATTTTGAATTTTACCACGACCAGTCGGGTGTTACCTCTGGGAAGGCGGTATTTATTGCTGGGATAAGAGATGGCCTTTGCAAACTTCCCTATAAACCACGAAGACAGCTTATCGACAGTTCGCTGAAGGTGTACCCGCTGAACAAGGATGGCGTGCTGTACGGCGCTATTCAGGCAGGTGAGCATCTATTTTACGCCATTGAAAAAGACAAACCCGAATATGTAACCAGTGCAGCAACATTCACACATGTATGGCTGATAGAGGATGGAAAGTGGAAACTGAGTCGGGGGCTGAGCTACAATCATCACAAGCCAGCAGATGCAGAAGCCCTACGTGAAAGCATGCTTTTCAAAGACAGACCAGAAACCGAAAAATGGCTGGCGGAAAAGAATATACCCGCGCTGGGAATTGGCTATATACAGGATGGGAAAATTCAGGAGATCATGGTGTATGGTAGGGATGAGCAGGGGAAACCACTGCCCGCCAACACAATATTTAATGTGGCCTCACTGACCAAGCCCATTACTGCAATGGTAGCTTTAAAGCTGATAGACGCGAGCCAATGGAGTTTGGACGAACCAATCGGAATATACTGGACAGACCCGGACATTGCCAATGATCCGCGAAGCAAACAACTGACGACTCGGCATATTCTAAGCCATCAGTCGGGCTTTCCAAACTGGCGGCGGGAAAACTCTGATGGTAAGCTGAGTTTTAAGTTCGAGCCGGGAACTGCATACCAATACTCAGGTGAGGGCTTTGAATACCTGCGAAAAGCATTAGAACATAAATTTGGAAAAAAACTGGATCAGTTAGCTGAAGAATTAGTGTTCCGGCCTCTCGGCATGAAGGATACCTATTTTTACTGGCAGAAGGCAGTGGACGAATCGAGGTTTGCAGCATGGCACAAAGCGGATGGCACTCTGTATTCTACCTATAAAAATACATCGGCAAATGGCGCTGATGATTTGCTGACAACTGTGGAGGATTACAGCCGCTTTATGCTCTATGTTATGAATGGTGCAGGCTTGCAAAAAGATTTATACGGGGAAATGATAGCCAATCAGGTGCGAATAGCGCCGCGCAAATATTGGGGACTGAGCTGGTGGGTGGATGAAAATATCAGCGATGGCGAATATGCGCTTGTACACGGGGGCGACGATGTAGGAGTCCATATGATGGCATTTATTCTACCGAAATCGGGGCGAGGTTTGCTGATTCTTACTAACTGCGATAATGGGACGGATGTGTATATCCCGGTGATACAGCACTATTTAGGGAGTGCGGGGCAGGGAATAATAGATGTGGAAACGAAATAACCGAGTTTCTACCAGTTGTTTTGTAGAAAGAAATTTGTACTGCGGATGCCGGGTGGTAAAACAAAAAAGCCCGAAACTTTTCAATTTCAGGCTTTTAGAGTAGCGGGGGCAGGACTTGAACCATCGCCGTCCGCATCAGGGTATCGGCGCATCACGCCTGCGGAGGTGTACAAGCCTATAGAGCACTACAGGCACGTGGGGGCATAGCAATCTTACAATGAAAGCTTGCTGGTCCTAATAAATGGGAGTACCTTAGACCAATTAGACGTTCTTAAGTGGTTGGTTTCTAAATTTCCTAAACAGGTAAGTGAATATCTGAAAAAAATATAGAACACTAGAGAAGAAAGTGTACGCAGGAAAAGAAAAAAGCCTTGTAAGTTGTTACCTTACAAGGCTTTATCTTTTGTCGTAGTAGCGGGGGCAGGACTTGAACCTACAACCTTCGGGTTATGAGCCCGACGAGCTACCAATTGCTCCACCCCGCGATTTCAAGAGACACAAACTTAACCTCTGCGGCGACAAAATCCAAGCATTATTTCAAAAATGTTTGTTTTAACAGGAAATTTGTGTGGTGTTTCTACCCTCCACAGGCACCGCAGAGCCTACCTGAAGCTATGATAGATAACGCTTTGCTACACTTAAACTTCCGCTTGCGTTTGTTCTGCCCGCGAAAAAGCGTATTTTTGTGAAATTTGTTCTCCCATCCCGAATGGCGGTCTACTCTCATGCTTATCTCTCAACGCTGGCTCAAAGAATTTGTCGACCTCTCTTGCACGCCGCAAGAGCTTTCTGATGTCCTGACGATGCTCGGTATCGAAGTGGATCATATTACTGATAATGCACGCGCATTCGACAGGTTTTTTGTGGGGTTCGTAGTAAGCCGTGAGAAACATCCAAATGCCGACAAGCTATCGGTGTGCGAAGTGTCTACAGGTGGCGATACGACGCGGACGATTATCTGCGGTGCGCCGAATGTAGACGCCGGGCAGAAAATTGCCGTAGCTGTAGATGGCGCTATTGTGCCGAATGGCGGCTTTGAAATTGGCAAACGCAAGATTCGCGGTGTGGAGTCCAATGGCATGATCTGTAGCCGCTTTGAGCTTGGTATTGGCGAAGACGACGGCGGTATCTGGGTGCTGCCCGACGATGCTGTGGTGGGAACTCCGCTGGCCGAATACCTCGGTGCGGATGATGTTATCTACGAAATAAGCGTAACGCCAAACCGCGCCGATGCCCTGAGCCACCTCGGTATTGCCCGCGAAATTGCCGCTTATTATGATTTGCCGCTTCGTATGCCCGAAGTAGCGGTGCCCGAAAGCGGTGCACCTGCTGCGGAACGCGTGTCGGTGCAGATCGACAATGCGGAGTTGTGCCCGCGCTATGCTGGGCGCGTAGTAACGGGTGTGAAAATTGAAGAATCGCCCGAATGGCTGAAAAATCGCCTTACGGCTATTGGCCTGCGCCCGCGCAACAATGTGGTGGACATTACCAATTTTGTGCTGATGGAGTGTGGCCATCCGCTGCATGCGTTCGACCTGGACACCATTGCACAGAAGAAGATCGTCGTGCGGACAGCATCCGACGGAGAAAAATTTACAACGCTCGACAGCAAAGAGCGCACGCTTGATAGCCAGATGCTGATGATCTGCGACGCCGAAAGGCCGGTGGCTGTTGCTGGCGTGATGGGCGGTGAGAATAGCGAAATTACCGATGCTACGACGACAGTATTTATCGAGTCGGCTTATTTCAAACCATCGTCGGTGCGCCGTACCGCAAAAAAATTAGATATATCGAGTGATGCTTCTTACCGCTTCGAGCGGGGTACGGACATCAACAATGTAATCTATGCCGTCGACCGCGCTGCTGCTTTGATTGCAGAGATTGCAGGCGGGACAGTAGCGCCGGGTATTGTCGATGAATACCCCGTAGCTGTGCCACCTGTGGAGCTTCGCCTGCGCCCTGCAAGAGCTCGCTCGATCATTGGTGTTGATATTCCCAACGGCGATATGCAGTTGTTTTTAGAGCGTCTGCGCTTTACCGTGCTCGCTGCCGATGAGGAAGCGATTACCGTGCGGGTGCCGAGCTATCGCGTGGATATCGGGCACGAAATTGACATTATTGAGGAAATTGCCCGGCTGTACTACTACGACAACATTCCTGCTTCGCTTACGGGTGCATTTTCATTTGGCGGAAATGCGCTGCCAGAGGTGCTTGTCGTCTCAAAAATGAGTACATTGTTGCGCGATTACCTGCCTGCTGCTGGATTTACAGAGCTCATGACTCAAAACATGATTGATCCCGCTTCGGCTGCGATGTTTACAGACAAGCCAGTGCGGCTTCGCAATCCGCTTGGCGAAGAACTCTCGGTGATGAGGCCGTCGCTTGTGCCCTCGATGCTGCGCGTTATAGAGCGCAATATTCGCTATGGCGAGCGCAACCTCGCACTGTTTGAAATTGGCAAGCAGTTCCGCTATGCAATGCCAGGCGAGAGAACCCGGTTGGAAGGATTTCACGAAGAAGAATATCTCGTCGTGGGCATAAGCGGTAAAGTACAAGAGCCGGGTTGGAATGTAGCCGCTCGGGACGTTGATTTTTACGACATCAAAGGCGCGCTCGAAAGTGTGATCGAAGAAACGAGAGTGGAAGGTGTACGCCTTGTGCCAATCGAGCAAGATCATCCAGTGCTTACGCGCAACGCTGTTATGGTAATGGTACGCGGACGCGAGATTGGTTTTGCGGGCGAAATAGCTCCGGCTGTGCTCAAGCGGTTCGATATTGCGCCGCCTGTGTATATACTTTCAATTTCCATAACTGCTTTAGACGCACTAAAAGTACGGCCTGCCGTGTATAGCGAAGTGTCGCCGTATCCAACGGTATATCGCGATTTGGCATTTGTTACGGATATGGCTGTAACAGCCGAAAAGATTAAGAATGTTATTGCACAGCATGCGGGCGGCCATCTGCGCGAGCTCTCGGTGTTCGATGTTTTCGAAGGCGGAGCGCTTGGAGAAGGCCGTAAAAGCATTGGTTTCTCGCTTGCATTTAATTCGCCGGACAAAACGCTGCTCGACAGCGACGTTGACGAGCGCATCAGCGCCGTGGTCGAAGCCGTAGAGCGTTCTACAGGAGCTGCATTGAGGCGGTAATCGTCGATTCTCTTTTAGGTGATTTTCTCACAGGCGAATATGGAACAGGAAATACATACAGATGCAGGTACGCGCGGCGGTATTACGCCGAACGCTAATGTACAAGCTGCCGTAGCCCAAATGTGGGAAGTCATCCGCCGAGCGGGAGAAATCCTTATCTCCGTGCGGGAAGATAACCAAGCGCTTACGGCAAGAGTTGCGACGCTCGAACAGCGCGTAGGCGGCCAGGAAGACTATGTAAGCGGGATGCAGTCCGAAGCTGAAGCCCTGCGTGCAGAGTTGGCCGGACGCGATGAAGACATTGCCGTGCTCCGCATGGCAGTAGAGCAAAGTGAGCGCGACCGTGTAGCGGGCGAGACTGCTGTGGGCGAACTCCGCGACCGCGTAGATCGCTACGAAGAAACTATCCGACGCCTTACCTTGCGGATTGCCGAGCAGGAGGAGCACATTGGAGTGATAAGCCGCACTGCAGAGCAGTACGCACAAGCACAGGAAGCACTCGCGGGCGCTTCGCAGCAGGAAGCAGCGCTATCCGCAACTATAGCAGAGCTGCGCGACAAGCTCGCTGCGGCACTGACTGCCTCGAAAGATGCGGATTTTCTACGGGCGGAGCTTGTGCGCCGGAATACAGAGCTCAACTCTCGTATCAACGAGGCGCTGCATCACAAGGAGCGTGCGGCGGAATTTGAAAACAAACTCTACGAATTGCAGCAGGTACAAACATCTCTGCGCGAGGCGCGTGCAGCTCTGCACGCACTTGGCGAAGAGCTCGACGCTGCAAAACTCATTGCGCAGCAATCGGCGCGAGCGGCAGAGCACTATGAAGAATTGCAACAGCGGTTGGAAGAGCTCCAGCAGCAGCTTGAAGAAAGCCAGTCGATGGAGCAAGAACTGCTCGTGCGTATTCAGCAGCTTCACGACGACAACGACGTTGTACGCCGCCGTGCCGAAGAACAGCAGACACATATTGTGGAGCTCTCGGGACAGCTCATCCAGCTCAGAGCGCACATCCACGAATCGGAAAAAAGTACTATTGGCAGCTCGGCAACGATGGAATTGCTGGCTGGCGAACTCGAAGTCCTGCGCAGCCAGGCTGAGCGCGAAGCCGTAGAACTCCGGCTGCTCCAGGCAGAACGCGATACAACAGAGCTGGCCCGACTGGTAGCCGAAGAAGAATGTGCGGTGCTGCGCCAGAAGTGCGCCGAGCTTGCCGAAGAGCTACAGCACACGGCTCGTATGTCGGTTTCCCGTGATGTCATCGAAGAAAAAGAAGCACAAATCGTCGAACTACTGTTGCGGGTAGAAGAAAAAGAGCGTGATACGGAGCAGTTGCGCCGCCGCTTGGACGATGTGCAGACAGTGGGTAGCCTGTTTTCTATAGCCCGGCAGGATACAGCAGGAGCCGGGGTTGTACCCGAAGAACGCTCGGCAGTGATTGCCTCGGTGCAGGCCTTGCTCCAAAGAGTGGAACACGTGTTGCGTGCAGAGCCCGAAAGCGGCCACTGATATCGCACACAGCAGCAGCCAACAAAGGCTGCTTGGAAATTTCATTTGGAGAGCAAACCCTGAAAGATTTAAATTACAGCCGTTTCATTCAACAGTGAACCTACGACAGACAAGTACATGTCTAAAACCGTTCGAGTAAAAATAGGTGGACAGGAATATAACCTCCGCAGCGATGACGATGTAAGAGTGCACGCCATCAGCGAGAGAGTTGATACACAGATGCAGCAGCTTCGGAATCGAATACAGGATCAGTCTACGTCGACGCTCGCTGTTTTAACAGCATTGAATATAGCAGAAAAAGAATACGATCAGATCGAGCAGTCCAGGGCAGATACCGACTATGTTGTTGCCGAACTCGGAAAAATGTGCCGGTTTCTGCAGCGATGCTATTCAGACGACAATAATTCCTGACCGGAAGAGTCTTATGTACTCCCGACATTCCCCATAGGGGAATTTCTCTACATTTACTCGTTCTTTTCTATTAGACCAGAGCAGCAAAATTCGACTATTTTGCCGCATCGTTCTGTCGTTGTTATACGCTATATAAGAACCGATATTCTTATTATAGGGAATTTGTCTCTGGCTATAAATTGCAGGCCTCGCCGCTCTTCGGAGCGAAATTCTGTGCAGATCGTCGCCGGGCTACAATCCGGCCTACTTTCTGCCGATGCTACGGGCATAACGGAATTCATTGGAAGCAAGATATAGTCAGGCGTTTACCCACTGTGTGAGCCTGGGTTCTTACTCCGCTCGATAACAAACTTTCGTCCTCGGACGAAGGGCGCCTGAATGATGCGGCTTTTTTATTGGCAGCACCATTCCTGGTACAAGCAACCGACTCGGCAAAGCGATCTGCTGAATACACGACTGATTGGCAGCCGAACGGCACAATACAACCCTGAATGTTACACGTACTAATCTATAATCCTCATGCAGCTACCTTATAGCCTTACCTATCAATTACGGAGTTATACATGGACAATCTACTGCCCGTTATTTTAAGCGTTCTCGGGCTGGCGGCAGGCTTCGCTGTAAGCTACTTTGTCAGCAGTAGAATCGCTTCATCGAAAATAGCGGAAGCCGAGCAACGCTCTCAGGTTATTAAAAAGGACGCCGAAAAAGAGGCGGAAGCTCTTAAAAAAGAGCGCCTTCTGGAAGTGAAAGAAGAATGGCATCGCAAAAAGCAAGAGCACGAACAGCAGTCGCAGGTGCGTAAGAAAAAACTTGAAGCGCTCGAAAAGCAGATCAAATCCCGCGAAGAAAATATCGAACGCAAACTCGAAATAATTACGACAAAGGAAAAACAAGTACAGTCGCTGGAGAAAAACCTGAAAGGCAAACAGGAGACTACTGATAAAAAACTTCAGGAAGCCGAGCAGCTTCTGGCAGAGCAGAACCACCGCTTGGAACGCATCTCCGGGATGTCGAAGGAAGATGCTAAGAAGTTCTTGCTGGAAAATATGATTAATGAAGCCCGCAATGAGGCTGCTACTCAGGTGAAGGAAATCCGCGACGACGCAAAAATTCAGGCAAAAAAAGAAGCCCAGCGCATTATTGTGCAGGCTATCCAACGCACAGCTTCGGACCACTCAGTGGAAAATTCTGTGTCGGTGGTGAACCTGGCAAGCGAAGATATGAAAGGCCGTATTATCGGACGCGAAGGACGCAATATCCGCGCTTTCGAAGCTGCTACCGGTATTGATGTGATTATCGACGATACGCCCGAAGCTGTGATTATCTCCGGTTTCGATCCCTTCCGCCGCGAAGTAGCTAAAGTAGCGCTCGAACGCCTGATGGGTGATGGCCGTATTCACCCGGCTCGCATCGAAGAGGTGGTGGAAAAAACGCAGAAAGAACTCGAAGAAGAAGTGTATCGCACAGGCGAAAATACCGTGCTGGAACTCGGCCTACACAATGTGCATCCGGAAATTCTCAGGCTTATCGGTAAGATGAAATACCGCTCCAGCTACGGACAAAACCTGCTGCATCACTCTATCGAAGTGTCGTACCTTACGGGTATCATGGCTGTTGAACTCGGATTAGATGCTGTGCAAGCAAAACGCGCAGGCCTGCTGCACGATATGGGCAAGTGCTTGGATCGCAATATCGAAGGCCCGCACGCGCTGCTCGGCTACGAAATTGCAAAGAAATACAAGGAACATCCTATCGTGGCAAATGCTATCGGCGCACACCACGACGAGATAGAAATGGAGTCGCCGATTGCTGCATTGGTACAGGCTGCCGATGGTATCAGCGGTGCCCGACCGGGTGCCCGACGCGAATCGCTGGAAAATTATATCAAACGACTTGAAAAGCTCGAATCGCTCGCCAATAGCTTCGATGGTGTCACCAAGACATTTGCTATTCAAGCTGGCCGCGAAATCCGCGTGATTGTAGAGCCCGAACGCGTCGACGATTTACTCGCCGACTCGATAGCGCACGATCTGGCGGCAAAAATTGAAAATGAAATGGAGTATCCGGGCCAGATTCGCGTTACTGTGGTGCGCGAACGCCGTAGCGTGTCCTTCGCGAAATAAGTACGGAGTACGAACCAACGCAACAAAACAGGATCCTTCATTCCAGCCGAATGAGGGATTCTTTTTTTTGCACTGAAACAAAACACAGCATTATGCCTCTTGTGTACTGGAAGTATGTGTTGTGGATATCTGTGGCACGGGCGTCGCTCGGCACACGCTTCGTCGCTGTCGCCGGTCGCACATCCGCTTTTCGGCTTGCCGGAAGCTGTTCGCTTGTTGTTTCGGTGTACTGCCAATAAGGTACCGCATGGTGCGGAGGCTCCAAGCCGGAGTTGGAAGCTGAAGATCGACGCATATCGCAGTGGAGAGCGTGTTGCAGAGAGAAGTGTATATCACATCCGAACAGATGAAATAAACGTGCCGGCAGTACATCGGCGCGTTCTGGAATTGTATCTGGCCAGCAGCACCACCCACAGCCGCTGGCTATTGTAGAAGAGCGTGGCAACATGAGTGTATGGAGTAGAGTATGAGTATGCAATTTTGTGTGTTGGGAAACAAGGCAGGAGGCTCGCCGCTGCTGGCGCGCCACCACTCCTCGACAACCCTGCTTCTGGAAGGCGAGACGCTGCTGTTCGACTGCGGCGAAGGGACGCAAAAGCGCCTGTTAGAAGCAAAAATATCGCGAGCACCTATCGACAGAATTTTTATTTCGCATATGCATGTAGACCACGTGCTTGGGCTACCTGCGCTGCTGGCTACCTATTCGTCGGACAAGCGGACGCGACCGCTGTTCATCGTAGGGCCGCGCAATCTTCGGGAATTTGTTGAGTGTTCGCTGCGGACAATGGATGTATTCCTCGGGTACGAGCTCGACATCCGCGAGCTCGACACGTATTTCAGCGGGCGTGTAAGCGATACCGGGAGCTATACGGTAGAAGCGCAGATGCTGGAGCACCGCATCGACTCTTTTGGCTACAGAGTGGAAGAAAAGGCGCATGTGAACATCGATATGGAAAAGGTGCGGAAGCGCGGCTTGCAGGAAGGCGCAATCATAGGCAAACTGAAGCGAGAAGGGCGGGTACAGCTTAGCGACGGTAGCGTTGTCGAGCTAGACGATGTAACATCGCCACCAAAGCCCACGCGCTCCTTTGTGTACTGTGGCGACACGCAGTTTTCGGATAGGACTATCGAGCTTGCCCGCAAAGCTACTGTGCTGGTGCACGAGGCGACATTCGACTCTTCACTAGAGGGCAAAGCCGGACACTGGGGGCACGCTACGGCAGCCGACGCAGCTCGGGTGGCTCGGGAAGCTGAAGTGGGAACGCTGTACCTTACACACATCAGCGCGCGTTATATCAGCTTTGCTCCGCTTTTGGCCGAAGCACGAGAAGTATTCCCGGCGTCGTATATTGCCGAAGAGCTGAAAAAAGAAACTGTGTAGCAACATCTATAGTGTGCAAGTATTCTGTCGGATTTTTTGACACTACTGTCAGCTTTTCCGACACTCTCGGCAAAAAAACGGCAAAAATGGCAGAAAACCCAGTTCGTATTTCGGCATACTTTTTTCAGTAGCAAAGTGATCTTCTACTCGCTTTTCAACTGCCGAAAAAAGCTTCGTTGGTATGTCATCATCCGGAAAGCCGTCGATAGGCGGCGGCTTTTTCCTGCCTGTTCCAGAGACGGACAAGCCATGAATCTACAACGACTCACTGTATTCCTGCTTTTGCTGCTGGCGGCACCGCTGCTTGCTCGGCAGTACGACTTTCGCCATTTCACCGTTGAGAACGGTCTTCCAAGCCCGAATTTGTATCAAGTACTGCAGGACAGAAAGGGGTATTTATGGTTTGCAACCGACAATGGTGTAAGCCGCTACGACGGCCATTCCTTTACGACGTTCACTGTAGCTGATGGCTTTACAGACTACGGGGCTTTCCACATGATGGAAGATTCCTATGGACGCATCTGGTTCACGACATTTTCCGGTGAGGCCTGCTGGTATCGCGATGGGAAATTTACCCCCTTTACCTACAGCTATAATGGCAAACAGCTCAAAGTCACTTGGGTGACAGAGGATCAGCGAGGCATGCTGTGGCTGAGCACTGTAGAAGGAGTCGTGCTCTATCTTCGGCCAGACGGCACGATACATCCAATACCTCTGACTACTCATAAAGTATCTTATCGCAAGCTGACCCACAGTTTTGCCATGCCCGGTGGAGTTGTCTTTTTTGCAGATGAATTCTACTTTGTTTCCAACGATTTCCACATTGAAAAGCGTCCCTACACCAATGCTATGCCTATTCTCGCTCGGTTCTTTCGCCTGAACGACGGTACGGCGTTGCTTACAAACAACACGGGTATTTATACTATCGACAGCCATAGTCAGAAACTTCTCCTGCCCTTTGGAGCACAGATACGAGACGAAATTTTCAACATATACGAGGACAACGAGAGCAATATCTGGGTAGGCAGTACCGATGGTGTTCGCTGTTTTAGCGGGGGGGATTTGACGGGAAATGTGCCGCAGCACATGCTGGTGGATCGCAGGGTGACATCGGTGCTGCGCGACCGCGAAGGCAACTACTGGTTTACTACCGACAACGGCGCGTTTATGCTATCGTCGCTCAATGTTGCTATTTATCGCGAATCAGAAGGATTCTCAACGCGAGACCTTGTCGGTATGAAGCGCTTTGGCCAACGGGGACTGTTTCTGCTTGCGCGCGATGGCTCTTGCTACCAGTGGCGCAATGGAGCAGTAGAGCGCCTTGCTTTCTCGTTGGCAAAGTACGCACCACTTTATCCCGAGATGTCCCTCCTCACTTGGGCTGGCAGCGATAGCGTGTTGATACGACTTACAAAGGGAGGAGGCCATGCTGTAGACAGGCGTGGTTTGCACAAAGTTATGGAGGTGTATCCTTGGTATAGGCAACGGGATGGTAGCTTGTGGTCCTATGAGCTCAATGGCATATACCGCGTGTACAAAGGGCAGCGAGCTAAAGTGTATCCGCGACTCGACTCCACCTATACTTACAGCATGTATGAAAATATTGTTGTAGACAATCAAGATCAATTCTGGATCGGGACACGGCAGGGATTGTACCGCCAGAACAGCCAGGGTATCGTGTCCTACGGCGATATTGAGCCCAACCTGCGGACATTTGTTGTCGGGCTTGCTGCCAGCCGCGACGGAAGCATATGGGTGGCGACCAAGGGCAAGGGCGTATTTCATGTTCGGGGTAATGCCATTACGCACATTACTACAGCTAACGGGCTTGCGGGCGACAACTGCGAACTGATCATGATCGACGATGATGAAAATGTGTGGGTGGCCGGGCGGGCCGGGCTGAGCCGCATTGTCATCCGCGATGGCAGAGCTGTGGTGGCGCGTACTTATACGACGGGAAATATCCTGCCTGCCACCGATATTTGTGCTGTTGAGCGATATGGCGATACTGTCTATGTAGCAGGCAGCGAAGGGCTCATGGTATTTGATGATCGAACTGTAAGCTCTAATACTACACCACCGCCAGTATATATTTCCAATGTGACTGTTGGGGGGCAGGCTGTGTCCTTTAGCGAATCTTGTGATCTGGAGTACCGAAGCGGGGTTATTGCTGTTGAATACACCGGGATTGTCTTTCGCAAGCCCGGCGTTCGCTCTTACCGCTATAGATTGCTTTCTGCTGATACAACCTGGAATATCACGCGCAGCAGCAATGTGCAGTTTCCTTCGCTCGAACCGGGCAGCTATGTGCTGGAGGTAATGGCACAGAACAACGACGGGCTGTGGAGTACCGCTCCGGCAGTACTTACTCTTCTTATACGCCCTCCGTACTGGCAGTCGTGGTGGTTTAGGGCTATAGTTGCAACGCTGGGCTTGCTGTTCGTCGCCGGAGTTTCGGTGCTTGTTATCTATCGCCGTGATAAGCGAAACGCCCTGCAACGCATACTTCTGGAAATGGAACTGCGGGCGTTGCGCTCCCAGATGAACCCGCATTTTATCTTTAATGCACTTAATTCCATTCAGGATTTTATTGTACAGAGGCAGACGCGCACTGCTAATCTATATCTGACGAAGTTTGCGCGCCTGATGCGCCTGATTCTTGAATATTCGCGGCAGTCGTCGATTACATTAGAAAGCGAACTTGAATTTCTACAGTTGTACATCGACCTCGAACAGTTGCGCTTCGAGCCGTCGTTTGCCTACCAAATACGAGTGGATCCCGAGCTCCGTGGCTCTTATGTTCCCATTCTGCCTATGATTCTGCAACCTGTGGTGGAGAATGCGATTAAGCACGGACTTTCTCCTCACCCGGAATCTGGTGCGCTTGTCATCTCATTCGAAAAGCGCGATGGCATGCTGCACTGTACAGTAGAAGATAATGGTATCGGACGCATAGAATCGGCCAAACGCCAGCAGCAATTAGGGCGAAACTATGAGTCCATAGGACTTGCCAACACCAATGAGCGCCTCGCTCTTGCGCATGGCGACCATCGGGAATACGGTGAGCTCCGTATTACAGACTTGTATAACGAAGACGGAACATCCGCTGGCACAAAAGTGGAGCTTGTGCTGCCGCTTGCGTAACTTCTGGAGCTTAAGCGGTTTCTAATGGTAGTTGCTTCACAAGACTCTATCCGCAAAACGGTATTATCGGGAGTAATATATATGTTGACAAGTATCATAGTAGATGATGAAAAGCGGAGTTGCAACGTTCTTAAAAGCCTGTTGCACGAGTATTGCGATGGTGTCTCGGTTGTCGAGACAGTGCATTCGGTAAGCACGGCTGTAGATGCTATTCTTAGTCACCGCCCTGATGTGGTGTTTCTCGACATCCAGCTCAATACGGAAAGTGGGTTCTCAATCCTGGAGCAAACTACTGATCTGGACTACAATGTGGTGTTTATCACTGCATATGACCACTATGCGCTGAAGGCTATCAAGCACTCGGCAGTGGATTATCTTCTGAAACCAATCAGCATCGACGAGCTATCGGCGGCTGTGGCTAAATGTCATTCCTTGGTAAAAAGTACTTCTGAAAGGAATGGACTCGGCAGTCGCACGCAAATCGCTAGTCTGCTACAGAATAAGCTCGCGCTCGCTACACCCGACGAAATCCTGTTCATAGATATCAATGATATTGTTCGCATGCGTGCAGAAAGGAACTACACTTGCGTGTATGCTGCGTCGGGAGAACATTACTTAGTGTCGCACACTCTAAAGGACTACGAAGAGCTGCTGGCTGGGCATTCATTCCTGCGTGTGCACCATTCCCATCTTGTAAACCTCAACAAAGTGAGGAAATACCTGCGCGGTAAGGGGGGCTGTGTCGTGATGAGCGATGGTTCTACTGTAGAAGTATCGGTGCGCAAAAAGGATGAGCTGCTGCGCTCGCTTACGGCGGTATAAGGCGTACAAAGGGTGCCAGAAGAAAAGGCATAGAGATGTACAAAGAAGCGGTGATACTTTCCACGACGCATTGGAAGATTGCCGCTTTTTTATTTTACGAGACTTTGTTGTTGTGGCACGGGCGTCGTTGGGGCGGAGCCGCCCTATCGGGACGGTCCTACCGTATGGTCGCTGTCACCGGTTGCACAGACCGGCTCGTGGTGCCCGGCTGGCACTTACAAAGTGGAAGAAAAGCCGAGAACAAAAAAAGCGAAGGAGGGCGTGCAGCGACGCGGCGGCTATGCAGCGCGGTGCGGAGGCCGGAAACCTGAGCGAAGGCCGAAGCGCCATTTTTTTTTCTGTGGTGCCTTCCTTTTCGGTTCTGAATTCCATCCGATAAACGAATGTGCACACTTATCCATCCAATCGCTACACTTGCTCAGTAGACGTTGTACCCGTCTGTACAGTAAAAGATGTTGCTGCTGTACCAGAGGGGTATAGATCAGTTCACTCATAAGAGATTGTAGGAGGAACTATGAACAACGTCACTGTTGCTTTTTTCCGCTGGGGAATTGTTTCGCTCGTTGCACTAATGGCAGTGCGCGCAATGGCAGAAGAAAGCACGACACCTGCTGCACAGCAGATCACTGTAAAGAGCGGGAAGTTTACAGGGAATCACGGTCGTATTTACGACACCGACGGCAGGCTAAGGGAAGACATTTTGTACACAGCCGCTGCCGGTAATGCACGCGTATTTTTTGGCAAAGACAGGGTAAGCTACGTATTGGTAAAAACCGATGCACGGATGTTGTCGCTGCAAGAGGCTGTGGCAACAGGCAAACCGACGACGCAGGCAGACAGAGGGAGGCCAACTATTGGCACGGTGGAATTGTACCGAGTGGACTTGGAGTTTGCCGGTGCCAAGAGCGATATGACCGTAGAGGGAGGCGAGCGCAGCAGCAGTGTTGTGAACTTCTACAACACACCGGACGGAAAGCACATTGAAGCTGCCGAGTATGGGACAGTTATCTACCGCAATGTGTACGATAACATCGACATTGTTTTTCGGCTGGACAACGGTAGGCTGAAGTACGATTTTGTAGTAAAGCCCGGTGGCCGTGTGGGTGACATCCAGTTGCGCTACAACGGTGCTGAAAAGGTAGAAGTGAAAGACGGTGGCATGCTGCAAGTACACACTCCGCTTGGTACAATTGCCGAGCGCATCCCCGCAGCGTTTGCCCTTGATGCCGACGACCACAAAAAGAATGTGGACGTGGTATTCCACAGCAGTGCAGATAATACCATAGGGTTCTACCACGACCGCTACGACAACTCACAGAGCTTGGTCATCGATCCGGCAGTAGAGTTCTCTACGTACTTCGGCGGCAGTGATTTGGAAGGAGTACTCAACATAGGGCGTCAGAATACTGGTTATAACTTTTATGCAATAGGTTATAGCTATAGTATTGATTTCCCCGCTTCGGTGGGAGCCTACCAGGCTGCTAACGCCGGTAATGCAGATGCCTTTATCTTCAAGATCGACGAAGACGGCAACAGGTTGTGGGCTACCTACTACGGCGGTAGCAGCAACGACGAGGCGCAAGCAATGAACTACGATAGCAACAACGATATGATCGTCGTCGGCGGAACGTATAGTTCTAACCTTCCCGGCGTTACCGGAAGCTCTTTTCAGCCAGCTCTGGCCGGAGGACAAGACGCGTTCATTGCGAAGTTCAACAACAGCGGTAGCTTGCTCTGGGCTACGTACTACGGTGGTACAGGCGATGAGATGGCTACAGGCGTATATACCAACGGCACGCTTCAGATATTTGTGACAGGCTTTACTACCAGCGTTACCACCGGGCTTGGGGCTTTCCCGATCAATCAGCCTCTGCCTGCTGGATTAGGGGGAAGCGATGGCTTCCTTTTGAAATTTTCGAGCGCTGGCGCCAGGATTCTATCGCGCCGGTTCGGCGGCGGCGGCAATGATATTCCCACCGCCATCATGCAGAGAAACACTGAGGTATTCGTAGCAGGATACACCAATACATTGGGACCAGTGTTTTCACCGCCGACCACAGGAGCCTTGCAGACGACTAATGCAGGTGATTTCGATATCTTTGTCTCCAAATTTAACAACCTGAGCTTTGCACCGACACGGACGACATTCTTTGGCGGTAACGACTACGATGGTTTACCATTTATGTCGGGGAAAAACGGGATGGATGTGCTCGTATCGTTCACAACCTTTTCAACGAATGTACCAGTAACTGCTACGGCCATTCAGCCAACGAAGGCGGGCGGTTACGATGCATTTATTGCTGCCATAGACTATACAATAGGTGCTACATCGCTTTTACATGCTACGTATTTTGGTGGCAGCGATTTAGATGAAGGAAGAGGGATCATAGAAAACGGTCCCTTTGGTATGACCTTCATGACCGGAGTAACAACCAGCGTAGATATGCCTACAACTCTGCCAGCGCTGTTTCCCGGGCATACTGCTCCGTGCTTTCCCGGAGATCAAGATGGATTCTTGCTCCAGCTTTCGCCAGAGTATAAGCTTGTATCGAGCTCGTATTTTGGCGGCTGTGATGCCGACTACGGCCAACAACTCCTTACAGGAAGGTGCGAAAAGTGTTTGTACCTTGTAGGAACAACATTTAGCAGCGATTTTATGACAACACCACTTGCATTCCAGCCTGCGTACACCGGCATGGGTGATGGCTTTTTCCTGAAGCTCAATATCGAGCCAAGTTTGCTTATACAGGCAGCCGGGTCGACGACAATACTAACAGGTGGTAGTGTGGGGCTGTTTGTGGTGCCCGCTCCCGTCTACAGCACTTTTAGCTGGCTACAGTGGTATCGGGATGGCCAGCCTGTAACGGGAGCGACCCTTACGAGCATGACTGCTACACGACCGGGCCGATATTACCTCGTGGGCAACAGTCTGAACCCCGAATGCCCTATGCACTATTCAAATGTTATCGAAGTGAAGTACGGTTGCAGCGACGATATAAAAATCAACTACTCTTCCTACTATTCTGCTCGGCCATATAGATTTCCCATAGGTGTAACAACAATCACGACAACAGCCAGCTATAATGGCTACGCTTTTGGCAAGGTCATTATTTCGTCGGGTGCGACAGTGAATATTCTCAATACAGTAATTCTCGCTCAGTCCTGCTCAGAAATTGTTGTGGAGAGGGGCGGCATCCTGCGCGTAACAGGAAGTACAATCCAAGGATGCAACGATTGGCACGGTATTACTGTTTATGGCAATCCTGCTCTGCCACACGGAACACCGGGAACACATGGCGAGGTGTACATTGAGGGATGCACAATTAGCGACGCCGACGTAGCGGTGTATTCGGTAGACGGAGGCTTTTTAGATGTAGAGCACACTGTATTCTTTGGCAATAGACACTGCATTGCGCTGGAACCGTATATGTTCCAGCATCTATCGCCAATTCGGGACAACTGGTTCGACGCCACTGATCTCACGCCCTACGCGTGCTTTACTCCGCCGTTTGCCGCTGCTAATCGGCCAATGGTGTACGCGAACGGCGTCAGCGATATGCCAATCGATAATAATAAATTCTATGGCGATTTCTTCAGTCCGGCTGTTGCACAGGTGAATGGCTTAGAGGCACGCAACAGCCAGATATTCCATGTGTTCAACAATAGATTTGAGGGTGCCTTGTACACGGCGATGTCCTTCTCTACTACGGCGTCTATTACCCTTGGCTCCAACCGGGTTGGGGAAAGTATTGCTATGCACCCGCAGAACGGTATTGTCTTTGATCAGTCCTCCGGCGACATTATCAATCTCAATAGCCTGTACCGCTGCAACAACGGTATGCAGTACTACACGACGATGAACACACCTGCGACAGCAATAAGCCGGAACCTGTTTGAGAATGGTAATTTTGGCTTGGTGATAAGCACCGACGAGCACCCTGTAGATGCCCCGTTTGGCGCCAATGGTGCGGGTAATACATTAGACATTACCATGTACTGCAATAAGTTTGTTCACAACCAGACGGGTATTCTTGGTTCGGGCAACTTGGTAATGCAAGGGACTTTGGCAGATGAGGCAAACAATATGTTCTCGCTGAACCGCAATTGGGATTTGATCTGGCAAGGAGCAGCGGGCACGAACTTCTACCAGGGCTCTACAGTTAATCCTTCGCTGCCTCTGAATCTCGGATTGCAGTCGCCATATACCATGAACGGCCTCTTGCAATTGTCCAATGACTTGGCGGTGCAGCTCAATGTATCGTTGTCCAGTAGCTGCCGTGGTTCGTGGATTGTTACATCAGCCGAAGAGCCGGTGCAGAGCAATGAAACGATACGCCTGTACCCCAATCCCTTTACTGATGAAATGACAGTAGACATCAGCGGCAGGCCGGATATGCTCTACACTGTTGAGATCGTGGATATATTCGGCAGGCGCGTGTACAGCGCAGAGCTGAATGAAGGCGGCAGCACAAGGCTCGCACCGAATGTACCGGCATCGGGTATGTATATGGTGCGCGTGTACAGAAATGGCGAGGAAATACGCTCCATCCCAGTCGTGAATATCGGCAAATAACACTTTCGTGCCATCTATTTGGTAGGCGCTATTTCCTGCGGGCTGCATCTTTGGTGCAGCCCGCTTTGTTATGGTGATGAGCCCGTAGCTGCTTCTCATGAGATTCTGTGGCACGGGCGTCGTTGGGGCGGAGCCGCCCTATCGGGACGGTCCTACCGTATGGTCGCTGTCACCGGTTGCACAGACCGGCTCGTGGTGCCCGGCTGGCACTTGCAAAGTGGAAGAAAAGCCGAGAACAAAAAAAGCGAAGGAGGGCGTGCAGCGACGCGGCGGCTATGCAGCGCGGTGCGGAGGCCGGAAACCTGAGCGAAGGCCGAAGCGCTCACAGCTTCTGCTGGCCATATACACAAAGAGCTGCAAAGAGCTGCCTCGATGAGACAGCCCTTTGCGAAGAGAAAATCCGACTGACATTAGGGCACTTGTGATAATTGGAATCTATTGTTCTGTGCTGCTATGCGGTCGGCTGCACCTACGATACTGTCGAGCGAGAGATCAGTATCTACATAGCCTGTTGTGCCTGTAGCATTGCGTACTGCCACGCGGTCGGGCGCATTGACAACACCGTCGTGCTGCACATCGCCAGCTATCATGCCGTACACACCTGTGGCCACTTCCTTCATTGGCACAGCAAATATGGAATACGCTTGTTCTTGGCCAGTGGTAAAGTTGTGCGAAGCCGTACAGCTTTGGTCGGTATTAATGCGTTGCGAGCTCATCACGGGCAAGTGATTGCGGTGGTACACTACCACATAGAACCCATTGTTGTCGGGTACACCTGTCAGCGGCACGGCTACAGTGCTTACGCCATCGAGATCGACGATACGGCCATTGTTGCGGAGCAGAGCTGCGCGCCTGCCGATTACCGACGAAGCTCCAGCCGCAGAACGCAATTCGAGCAGCACCCAGTCTACAACTGTGCCGGGAACAACCGTGATATTCTCTTGGCCGCTGTAGTAAAACGGAGCATTGCCAAACGGCTGGTTCTGGGGCAGGTAGCCATTGGATACAATACCCGTATTCATCTGTACGCCGTTGAACGCCCCTTCGAGTATGGCTGTAATATCGAGCTTAACAGGATAGACTGTGACCACTACGGTATCTTTCGATTCGCAGCCCAAGGCATTGCTCACAGTTACTACATAGTGCGTTGTGCTCGCTGGCTGCGCTATAGGAGTAGCTATCAGCGGATTGTCTAATCCCACAGCGGGCGACCACGAGTACGACACTCCGCCTGTTGCCTGCAACTGCACACTCTGCGATGCACAGATGGCGATGTCCTGTCCTGCTTGTGCTGTGGGTATGTTGTGTACTACTACGCTTACAGACGCCGATGTTCCCGAGCAGCCACCTGCATCGCCAACCATTGCGCTATAGCTTCCCGATGTAGCGACAGTAATTGTCTGGGTTGTAGCGCCGTTCGACCACGCATACCACGCATATCCTGCACCGGCATCCAACAGTACGCTGCCGCCTTTGCAGAAAGTCGTGGAGCTTGTAGAGGTAATGACAGGCACGAGTCCGGGACTAATAGAAATGCTGGCAGACGCCGTTGTTACGCAGGAGTTCGGCGAAGAGCGTTGTACCTGTACAAGCCCGGAACCTTGGCTGCCCCATGTTACTTCTATGCTGCCTGTGTTCTGTCCTGAGGTAATTGCGCCACCCGCGACATTCCACTGGTAGGAGTAGCCCGGCAATACTGTTGTCTGATATATATTGTTTGCGGTGCCCGGGCACACCGATACTGCTCCGCTGATAATAGGCGCAGCGGTGTTCTCGACGCTTACTGTAAAGGTTGTTGATGCTGTGCAGCCCTGTGCAGTCGCTACGGTCACGGTGTACGAGGTTGTCTGGCCGGGCTGAACAAAGATCGACTGCGAGACCGCACCATTGGACCAATGGTAGGATGCACTTGTACCAGCTTTGAGCTCGACGATATCATACACACACATTGGCATTGTTTTGCTCGCGGCCACCGAAGCTATGGGCAGTGGATACACGGTGATGGTGATAGAGGTCGAAGTTGCTGTGCAGCCATTGCTATTGCTAACAACAACGCTGTACGAGCCGCTTGCTGCGACGTGAATAGACTGTGTGGTAGCGCCGTTCGACCAGACGTAGGACGTGTATCCTGCACCTGCATCGAGCTCTACACTACTATTTTCGCAAAATTCAACTGCGCCTGTGGGCGTGATTGTTACAACAGGTTCCGGATACACTGTAACAGGAAGCGTGGTTGATGAAGAGCAGCCCTCGACGGTGGAGCGCGTTACAGTAACTGATGTTCCAGATACCGCAGTCCACATGACGGTAATGTTGTTGGTGCCCTGTCCTGATGTAATATTGCCTCCATTTGCAAACCACGTGTATGTGCTACCTGTTACCGCCTGTACTTGGTACACATGGCCATCTGTATAGAGGCACGCTGTTGTTGCCCCTGTAAGAGCGGGGGCAGGCAGATCGTAGACGGTAATGATCGCGCTGGACGAAGCTGTACAGCCATGTACCGAACCGACAGTTACTGTATAGAGCGTTGTGGACATGGGCGCCACAGCAATAGACTGCATCGTGGAGCCATTGGACCATAAATACGTAGCTCCTGTACTTGCAGTGAGCATTGCCGTTGCACCTTTACAGATAGTTGTGGTGCTACCGGCGAGAATGCTGGCCACAAGCGGATTGTACACCGATACCGTAAGGCTTGTCGACGCCATACAGCCATAGATGCTGGCGATGGTCACTGTATAGAGCGTTGTAGATATGGGCGCCACAGCAATAGACTGCGTTGTGGAGCCATCGGACCACAGATAGGTAGCTCCTGTGCTCGCGGTCAGTGTCACTCCACTGCCTTTGCAAAATTCTGTAGCGCCATTTGCTGTGATTTCTACGACCGGAGGAGCATGAACCACTACCGAGATGCTCGTAGAGCCTGTGCAACCAATTGCATTGCTAACCACAACGCTGTACACAGCGCTTGCTGATGGGCTGACTGCAATGGATTGGGTTTGCTCGCCATTCGACCAGAGATACGACGCGCTCGTTGTTGCCGTGAGCTGCACACTGCTGCCAGCACACATGTCTATAGCACCGGTTGCTGTGATAGACACTGCAACCGGTACGCACGCCTGCACAGTAATACTTTGTGTTGTTCCCACCAGTGTAGCGTTGAGCGTTGATAGGGAAAAAACAGTCGACACCGCAGTTGTACTGCTATTGGAAAGCGCGAGTGTTAAGGTTGTGCTACTTTGTCCGGCTGCAATTGTTGCTTGGGTACTGCCGGAAGACAGAGTGAGCGAGGGATGAGAGAAATCGATGCCTACTACTGTGGCTTGAGTTACCGCCATAGGTAAATTGTTGCTGTTGCGCGCTTGTATTGCAACGCCAAACGGCAGTGCATTGCCCGGCGAGGCAGGCACGACCGATGTGATGGCTATGCGTGAAGAAGGCGGCGGTTGTACAGTGATATTCTGTTGTGTAGAAAGCAGCGAGGCATCCTGCGACGAGATGAGAAACTGCGTCGTTGCTGCACTGTTGCCATTATTATGCAGAGCTACTGTAATCGTAGTTGTAGAAGCACCTGCGGCGATAACAGCCTGCGTAGAACCGGAGACAACGGCAAGGGACGGATGTGCGAATGTGAGGCCGACAACTGTTGCTTCTGTAACAGACATGGGCAGGTTGTTGCTGTTGTACGCCCCAACCGATAGCGTAATTGTTTCGCCGCTCTTTGCCGTTGCTGGCTGTACCTGCACAACGCGAAGCTGCGATGCAGCGGGAGGAAGAACGGACAATGTAAACGATGTAGATGTAAGAAGTGCATTTGTCGACAAGGCTGTTACTGCTACAGTACAGGTTGTATTTCCGTTGTTAGAAAGAGCAAAGGTAACTATTGCCGAAGAGGAACCAGCCGCGATTGTAGCCTGTGTGGAACCGGAAGCTATTGAGAGAGCAGGGTGGTCCATCAGGAGTGCAATCGCGGTTGATTGTGCTGCTCCTGCTGGCTGCCCTGTTGCAGTTTGCAGATCGAGAGTAACCGCTGTAGACTGTTGGCTTTTTAATGTGGATGCGGAGACAGAGCGAACAACAACGCGAGCTGCCGGTACATATCCGGATAAGGCGACGTAGTATTCGTTCGTTGTTCCTGCGATAGCGCGAAAAATTCCCCCTGCGTGGACGGTGCCATTGTGCGCGGCAAGGCTATAGACATAGCTCGACGCCGACGGATTCCAGGGAAGGGTAGTGCCTGAAGTGTCTATGGCTGCAATCCTGCTGCGCGATTGCCCACCTACCGAGCTGAAACTCCCACCGATGTAGAGCGCTGCGCCATCACCCACGATGGTGTACACGCTGCCGTTAATAGCAATATTCAGGGGTGTGAGTGCTCCTGTCGCTACGTCGAACATCGCCAGCCTGCTGCGCGATTGCCCGCCGATTATCGAGAAATCTCCACCCGCATAGAGTGTGTTGTTTGCTGTGTACAGCGTGCGCACCAACGAATTGGCGCTGGGATTCCAAGTGCGAAGGCTGCCTGTTTCTGTGTCGACGGCTGCAATCCTGCTACGCGTCTGCCCACCGACGGTTGTAAAATCTCCTGCTATAAAGATGCTGTCGCCCGCGCAGGCGATGGCGAAGACTGTGCTGGATGCGTTGGGATTCCAAGTGCGAAGGCTGCCAGTGGCTGCATCAACTGCTGCGGCTCTATTGCGTGTTTGCCCGCCTATGGATGTAAAATAGCCGCCCATGTACACGGCACTGTCGGTTGCTACCAGCGATAGAATCTGATTGTTTGCCGAAGGGTTCCACGGAAGCAGTTCGCCAGTTGTTGCATGGAGTGCTGCTGCATACAGGCGCGGCTGATTATTGACAGTTGTCAATGCACCGCCTGCATAAATTGTTGTGTCGTAGGCTGCGAGTGCGTACACGATGTTTCCTGCGGAAGGAGCCCAGTCCCTGAGTACGCCGGTTGTGGCATCAACTGCTGCGAGGTATAGCCTCGACACCCATGTTCCCGCTCCTGTAAATCCTCCGCCTGCTGCAATCCTGCTACCAAATGGACTCATTACACGCACAATGTCGTTGGTATTAGGATTCCACTCTGCAAGCGCTCCTGTCGACGCATTGATTGCTGCCAGCCTGTTGCGCGTTTGCCCGCCAAAGACAGTAAACGAACCGCCGGAATACAGTGTGTTATTGCGAAGCAGAAGAGAGTAGATAGTGCCAGAATTACTTATTCCTGTCGCCAGAGAAGTAAGCGTTCCTGTTGTTACTGTAAATGCTGCCAGGCCTCCGCGAGGTTGCCCGGACATAGTCGTAAATGCTCCACCCGCGTATAGTGTTGTTCCGTCGCTGATCAGTGCGTAAACCGTGGTCGATGGTTGTGGATTCCAGCCGAGAGCGCTGCCGGTGGTGGGATCAAGAGCTGCCAGATATTGCCGGGAAGCTCCGCCAATTGACCCGAAGCTGCCACATGCGTAGATGGTATCTCCGAGGATGAGCAAGTCTTCTACTGATGAGGACGGGGCAGGATTCCACGGCAGGACAGCGGCAGTTTCCACATCGATGGCCGCCGCATAGCTGCGTGTGCTGCCGTTTACTATGGAGAATTGGCCTGCTATGTAGAGCGTACTGCCGAGGGCTCTGATATCAGTTACAGAATTATTTGCTCCTGGGTTCCAGGGTAGTACGGTGCCTGATGTTATGCTAATAGCCGCAAGTCGCTGTCGTGGTTGCCCCCCTACCGTAGTAAAAGAACCGCCTGCGTACACTGTACCATTGGTGGCACACAGCGCAACTACTGTGTTGCTGGCCGATGGGTTCCAGGCGTGTACTGTGCCGTCGGCGTTGATGCGCGCTATGTAGTTGCGAGGCAATCCACCTACTTCCGAGAAACTCCCACCGATAATCATTCCCCCCTCGCCGTCGGGTGCAATAGCATAAATGTTGCCGTTCACCTTGGGAAATCCCGGTGCAAATTGGCCCGTTAATGTATCGAATGATGCAAGCGTGCCGGTGACAGATGCCGGGTGAACAAATGATGTGAATGCGCCGCCGAGATATACTGTGTTGCCCGATTGTGTGATTGCCTGCACAGTACTGTTCGGTATCCATGTGCCAGTTGCTGGAAAAGAAAAACCTGTGGGGGCCGGAGCAATGGCAAGTTCTGCTGTTGTCGATGTAAGGAAGTTTGGAGTCGAAGCTGTAATAATTGTGGCTATTGTGCTTGCCGCCGTGTTGTAGACTGTAAGTGATAGGGTTGTCGACGAGGCTCCCGCGCTGATAATGCCAGTAGTAGAGCCCCAAGCGAGCGCAAGCGAGGGATGTACAAAGGACAGAGCTACAGGTGTTGCCGATGTAACAGGAATCGCAAGGCCATTCTTATTCAGGCTGCTTATCTGTACGGTAAATGTTTGTCCGCTAAATGGTATAGAAGGCGCAATACTCATTGCAAGATGTGTAGCCGCAGGCTCTACCGACAGGGATAGTTGTGCCGATGCAAAGCTGCCGTCCATTGCCGCGAACGTACAGGATGTTACGACCGTCTCGCCTGATATATTGGCTATGGCGAAGTTCAGCACTGCGCGTGTTGTGCCTGCTTCAATAGTAGCTTGTGTACTGCCAGAGATAAGAACGAGCGAAGGATGAGAAAAAAGAGTGTGGACAACCGTAGCGACAGTAACAGGCACAACAATGTTGTTCGGATTTTTAACACCTATTACAACCGTATAAGGCTGCCTGTGCTTTGCATAGGGCGGAGCATCCACAACTACTAATTGCGACGACGGCGGTTCGATGGCAGCAGTAGCTGTTGTAGGCATGAGCTTTGTACTATTGTCGGCGATTGTCAATCCGGCAGAGGCGGTTGTAGAGCCGGTATTGCGTACAGTGATTGTAAGGGATGTCGACGAATGGCCTGCCGGGATGGTGGCCTGTGTAGAGCCGGAGATAAGCACCAGTTGGGGATGGCTGATAGCAATGGAAACTGTAGAAGCTTGTGTAACAGGCATGACGACATTGTCCTGATTGCGCGTTTCTACGGCGATGGTTATCTCTCTGTCGCTTAGCAGTAAAGCGGGCGAAATACTGCTTACAACAAGCCGGTCGGCGGCGGGAGGAGGCAATATCGAGAGCGTCTGCTGCGTGGAGGAAAGCGAGCTGTTGAGGGCGGAAACTGTAAGTGTTGTTATTGCGGTGGTCAGTCCTGTATTGTCTATGGCTAATATAATCGTGGCACTTTGGTGGTCGGCTGCGATGGTAGCCTGCGTTGTACCCGAAAAAAGCACAAGCTGGGGATGGCTGAATGATACACCAACAGTTGTGGCCTGTGTCACCGACATCGGATCGCCCTCGGCAGTGCGGGCTTCCACTGTAAGAGTGATAAGCTGGCGTCCTGCTGGCATCGAGGGTGTGAGGCTCGCAATGCCGAGCTGTATGGCTGGCAGAGCCCGCGAGAGCATAGCAAAACCATTTCGCTGCGTATTCCCTATACGTGTAAAACTGCCTCCCACGCAAATTTTATTGCCTGCTACTGCCAGAGCTTCGATTGCATTATCTGCATCTGCACGCCATGCCAGTGCTGCGCCATTTGTATCGACTGCACCAATGTAAGCACGCGGCTTACCGCCGATGCTTGCAAAGTAGCCGCTTGCGTAGACCGTAGGGTAGTCAGTTGCTATGTTATACACATACGACGAGGCGTTGGTGTTCCATGAGCGGAGTGTGCCAATGGTAGCATCTACAGCCGCAAGCCTGCTAATTGCCTGCCCACCGATGGAAAAGAAATCGCCGCCGAGATAGACAGTCGAATCACGTGCAGAGAGTTTCCGCACAGTGTTGGCAGGATTGGGATCCCATGCAGTCACTGTTCCGGTGGTTGCTTCGATTGCTGCTGCGCGGCTGCGTGCTTGCCCAGCTACTGTTGTGAAGTCGCCGCCTATGTACACAGTGCCATTGCCAGCGGCCAGGGCAAGTACATTATTATTTGCATCTATATTCCAGGGCAATACCGAGCCATCAGCAAGAGATAATGCCGCGAGCTTGTTGTGTGGCTGTCCGCCAACTGTTGTAAATAGACCTCCGGCATAGAGTGTGTTGTCTGCAATTGCAAGCGCGTAGACCACGTTGTTGGGGTTGGGACTCCAAGAGAGCAGTGTACCGCTTGTGGCTGTAACTGCAACGAGATTGCTACGCGCTTGCCCCCCAGCCAATCCAAATGTTCCTCCTATGTAGAGCGTATCGCCAGAAGAAGCCATAGCAAAGACGTCGTTGTTTATCGACGGGTCCCAGTTTGTTGGCTCTCCGGTGGTTGCGTCGAATGCTGCTGCTCTGTAACGCCGGAGCCAGTGCCCCACGCAAGTAAACATCCCACCTGCATAAATACCACCGCTGATAGGAGCAATAGTGTACACAGTATTGTTGAGGTTAGGCTGCCATGCTGTAGCAGTAGCAGTGCTGATGTCGACCGAGGCAATGAAGTTGTGTACTGCACCATTGAAGGTCTGAAAATTTCCTCCGGCGTAGAGTGTATCACCTACGATGGCGATTACACCTACTTGGCCGTCGATGTTGCTCGGTGTCAACGCCCAAGGCAGTACACTATTTGTTGTTGTACTTACGGCTGCGAGCCGTTGGCGGTTCTGGCCGCCTATCGCGCTAAAATTTCCGCCGATAAACAGTGTGTCACCTTTGGATGCAAAAGACGAAGCATAGCCATACATAGGCAGGTTGTAGTCTTGTGGGAGCAGGTTGCCCGTTGCCAAGTCGATAAGCGCGAGGTAATTGCGCGTGCTGCCCGAAACATTGGTAAAGTACCCACCCGCATAGAGCGTTGATCCTACTGTGTACAGAGCCCGAACGTCGTTGTTGGCTGTCGGTGCCCATGTAGCCATTGTACATGTTGCCATATCATAAGCTACTAACCGCGTGCGGCTTACTCCCCCTGCTGTTGTAAAAGAACCTCCTACCACAAGAGTATTGCCAGTTGCTGCTAATGTAAATACTTGCCCGTTGAGCAGAGGATTCCACGCGAGCACGCTGCCGGTTGTGGTGCTGATAGCGCCGAGATAAGAGCGGGGTTGGCTGCCAAGGCTGGAAAAACTTCCGCCGACAAACAGCGTGTCGCCGTGTCGTACCATTGCGTAGATCGTAGATGTCTGGCCCGGATTCCATGCGTGCAGGCTTCCATTCGCATTGATACGTGCTAATCCCTTACGCACTATTCCGCCTATCTCTGTAAACGATCCGCCTATGTACACTCCTCCTGCGCCGTCGGGTATGGCCGACCATATTACACCGTTTACAAACGGAAACGATGTGTTGGCTTTGCCCGTGGCGATATTCAGCGCTGCACCCCTGCCCGTGGCTGATGTTGAAGGATGAATAGACGTAAATCCCCCGCCGACATAGACCGTGTTGTTGGTAGCGTATATCACATGAACCGAGCCATTCACTTCCCAGTTGGAGGAGATCGTTTGCGCTGTGCCTCCTATGGTCATTCCGGCGAAAAGAAGCAGGCAGCCAAGCAGTAAAGCAGAGAATTTTTTCATGGCATTTCCATTGTTGTATAGATGTTGCTGTTGTTGCTATTGGGCAAAAACACTCTGCCGGGTGTGGTACTTCGCACCCCTTGGAGTGCCGCATTGCGGCGTGTTCGTTGGTTGTTACTGTTTTCGTTGCAGGGTATTAGCGCATATTCTATTCGTCATTGTGCTGGTCGCTGTTGTACCAGCTCTTTTGTTGGTTCTCTGTGCCATCCGCTAGATATGCCATCAGCTCTTCGGCAGAGCCGAACGTTTGTGCCTCATCCGATTTGATGTTGCGCAGAGAAAACGAAATGTGCCATCCTTGATGCTGTCGTATCCGCAGGAGCTTGAGTATAAAAGTTTCGCGTTGATTCATGTTGTACCGTCCGAAGCAGATCATAATTGAACTGCTGCAAAGTTCGCACATGCAACTCACCGCGTACTCACCACGGCGCGAGATGGAGAATATCAAGGAAGGATGCTATGAGTGATCGCAGTAAAAATGCTGTGCGCTTCTTTCTTCGATCTCGCGTTTAGCCTCTGCACCGCGCTGCACAAACCGCCGCGTGGAGTGCGGCCCCAAGCGCGGGAATTGCAAAGAGAGTGTGAGCGGCTACGGCAATGCTATTGCAGTGCTGCTTCTGGCGGCTATCCTTTGGCCAACCGCGAAGCGGTGCATGCGACCGGCGACAGCGACCAACCGTGCGCCGAGCCACGCCCGTGCCACATATTCATCCGTGCGCCGAGCCACGCCCGTGCCACATATTGATTCATGAGAGCTGATGGTGGGCGTGTTTTCTTTTAGAGGATCGATGTCTGTGTACGTAGTTTTTACGTATGCTCTCGCTCGCTGACGCCCTGAATTATTCGGTAGATTGCCTGAGTAAGTAAATCGATCTCTTTTCTATCATCCAGATGAGCTGCATTGTAGGCCCTCGGTCTGCTTTTCGTGCGGGAATCGATGGCAGTCGATTATAGACAGGGGAGATGCAGCCAGTCTGATTTACACGGTGTATTTTTATGACGTTACCTGCTTCTTTGAAAAAAAATCTGCTGATTATTATCACTGATCAAGAGCGTTCTGTTCAGCATTTTCCCGATGGCTGGGAGGCTGCCAATTTACCCAACATGACACTGCTGAAGCAGAACGGCCTTACGTTTACCAATGGATTCTGCAATACATGTATGTGCTCGCCCAGCCGCAGCACATTCTTTACAGGTGTGTATCCTTCTATTCACGGTGTCACCGATACACTGTCGTTTGGCGGACCATATTCTATTACAGAGCCTACGCTCAATCCGTCGATGCCAAACCTTGCTACGATGCTCGGCAAGGACTACGAGGTGCACTATCGCGGCAAATGGCATTTGAGCAAGGGCGGGCAGAATAGCGCCCACCCCGAAAAATCCCTGATGTCTGCGGAAGTCGCACTCTTTGGCTTTCAAGGCTGGGTAGCTCCCGATGCAGGCGAAGACACAAAACCCGAGAACTTCGGCGGCGGATATGCCAACCACGACCAGCACTATATTCAGCAGGCTATTGATTTTATTACGGGCTACGAGGCCGCTCGCGCCGCCGGTAAAAAAACAAAACCTTGGTGCCTTGTGGTATCGCTTGTGAACCCCCATGATGTACTCTCGTTTCCGAGTAGCTACAATTTTGGCTACAGCGATCCGAAATGGTTCCTCGGTGACATCGACCTGCCGGAGAGCTTCACGGAAAATCTGCTAACTAACTACAAGCCCGCTGCTCAGGCTCAGCTCAAAGCGTCGGCTGTGTTTAGTATTGGCGCGGTGAGAAGCCCCAAAGGACAGATAGGGCTTGGTGCGCTGTACAACAACTTGGATTCAAATCAGCGCTACGAATTAGCTGCACGCCACTATCTGAACTTTTACGGCAATCTGATGCGCGAGGCCGATATGCGTATTGGCGAATTGCTCAATTTGTTCTACGCTTCCAATGGCGATCAGCGCACACCAAAGCCGTTGGCCAACGACACACTGATTTTGCGTATCTCCGACCACGGCGAGCTGGGCATGACACATGGCGGGCTGCGCCAAAAGGCGTTTAATGTCTACCAGGAAACAATAAAAATACCTATTGTGTTCTCCAACCCCGAGATGTTCAATGGAGCGAAACAATCTGCTACGCAGGCTTCGCTTATTGATATGATGCCCACGCTTGCTTCGGTGCTGGATGTGCCAGCTCCATCGGGGCTGCGCGGCAAGGATTTATCGCCCATTGTGAATGATCCCGACAATGGATCGATACCCGACGATACAATCATGTTTACATTCGACGATGTAAGAGCCGGAGCGACTAATGTAGCCAGCGGGGTAAATGCAGCGAATCGCATTCGTTGTATTATGGATGGCGAATGGAAGTTCGCTCGGTATTTCCACGAGTCGGACAGCTTTCCGACAGAGTATGAAATGTACCATCTACCGGAAGACCCGAACGAGCTGCAAAACCTCGGCAATCCGGCACATCCCCGGTTTAGCGATTACAAGGATCAGTTTGCAAAAATGCAAAAGGAACTGATTGAGCGCCAGCAGGACCTGTACCGCGATACGCGGCAGTGGACAATGTTCCCGGATGAAGAAAGCTATTAATCTCCCCGTGAGCCTCATAACCAAGACACCTGTTGCACATAAAGCAGGTGTCTTTTTTTTCAATGCCTTTTTCTCGTATCCATTTTCGTGTGAACTGCTCGGCCTCGCTACAAGTACTTCTGTTCTGCGGAAAATTCTGCAAAAAAATATCCATTGCTGCGCTCACCATTGTTGGCGGTGAGTATTTGGTGAGTAGGCACCTCTAAATTGCGGTTATTAACAACGGGGACAGTATTCCCCTAACAATAAAATTTTTTGATGTGGTTTCTCTATCATTTTACATTTACAAGGATGTTTCCTATGACTCGCACGTTGTTCTCCCAGGGTCGCTTTGCTGCAATCGTAGCTCTTTCTACTCTTTCCTTTACTGCATGTACCCGGGATAACGGACCTCTCGGCAGCACCGACGCAGAATCGGACTACAAGCATTCACACCTTACTGCCGACGACATATATGCAAACTTTGCAGAGCTACAGGCTGCGGAGCCCAATAGCTATTCGATTGTCACCAGAGATGTGGAAAACGGCAATCTCGTCGATTCCAGAACCATCATCTTTACGCCGCACGGTGGTGGTATCGAGCCCGGAACGACTGAAATTGCCGACGCTATCTCGAACGCATCTTCTGGGCCGGACTACGACTACTACAGCTTTACCGGCGTAAAGTCGAGCAACAACGGTACGCTGCACATCACCAGTACTAATTTCGACGAGCCGACCTGTGAGTCGATGGTAGACGTTACCAACCGCACAATTGCTGTTCACGGTTGCAGTGGCTCTACCTCTATCGTGTATGTAGGTGGCCGCGATAGCGTGCTCAAAGCCGAAGTTGCCGCAGAGCTCACAACTGCTGGTTTTACCGTATCGCTGAATCCTCCGGGCGACCTCGGCGGTATGAATGTAAACAACATCTGCAATCGCAACAATACAGGCGAGGGCGTACAACTGGAAATTTCCAAAGCACTGCGCCAAGAGATGATGACATCGCTGAACACAACAGCGGGTCGTGCGAGCTCCAAAACAACGGCGTTCTACAACTTTGTGAATGCTGTGCGCGCCGCACTTCAATAAGCTGGCCGCAGCATAGAGCTTATTATCGCAGACTATACCTTAGAAAAACAGCAATAGGTTGGGGTGAAGCAGGAGGGGCGAATCGCGAGGTTCGCCCTTTCTGTGTTATACATACGCTGCTACTTTTACCCGCAATTCTTCGACCAGATCGGGGTGCATATATTCATAGCAAACGGGGATGTCGAGCACAATAATTTTTGTATTAGCAGCGGCGTTAGGGAATTGTTGTAGCAGTATGGATCGGTGTTTGTTTTCCATCGCAAAAGTTATATCCGCCCATTCGAGATGTCCGTTGTTCACCTTTCTTACGGCAGAAGCTGCTGTACCTGCGGAGCGCGCATTCCAGCCTGTGATGCGGCGAAATAGAGTCTCGGCAGTACGGCTTCTCCACTTATTGCGGCTGCAGATAAATAATACATTCATAAAATCTGTTCGGCTTTCTGTTGTGGGCGCAAGCGTCTTTGCTCGTGCGTTTTGTCTTTGCACCGCGCAGCATGTCCGCCGTGTGTCGTCCGCCCTTCTGCGCCCTTGCGTAAGGTGTTTGTGCAGCCACGGAACGGCAGTGTTTTCTATCTTTTCCGTAAGGGAATTACCGGGTATTTCTTTTGGCTTCTGGTCTGCTACTTCAGCAAATCTTCGAGGTATCTCGGCGGTGCACTGGCGAGTTCTTTTTCAAAGGCATCGCGGCACTGGCGCATTACCTTTTGAGCTTCGGCAGCCTGCCCGCCTTCCATCAAGACATCAATAATAATTTCGTAGCCTTCTTCGTAGGTGCGATCTGCTTCTACGGCTTTTCGGGCAGAGACGAGAGCCTTATCATTGTTGCCTTTTTCGCGGTACCAGGAGGCAATTTCGATAAGGGCTTCGAGGTACAGATTTTTCAGCGACTCGCGTTCAAAGCACGACCATTCTTCGTAGGTATCTTCCCGGAGGAAATCGCCGGTGTACAGTGCTACAGCCTGTTCCATCAAGCCGATACGCGTGGTATCGGTGCGCGCGCGTTGTGCTTCGTCTATAAGCGAGCGGAATTGCAGAAAATCAATCACGGCATCATCACCGAGATCGAGCATATAGGACTTATCGATAATTTTGATAAACGACGACGGCGTCTGTGCCTTGATATTTGGCTCTAACGCCTTGCGGATATAGGAAACAGAGTTCCAGATCGTCGGGATAATACTTTTGCCAGAGGAATCGCCCCAGAGCAGGTCTATCAGTTCGTCGATAGATACGGCTTTGCGGTAGTTAATAAGCAGCACCTTAAAAATATCGCGTGCCTTTTTGCGCTGCCAGTCCTCGGCTGTAAGCTCTCGCCCTTCTATATTAACAGCAAACCGTCCAAACGTCGACACCTGAATTTCCTTTGCGGCAGGCTCTGTGAATTTTGTCTCCCGCCGGATGTCTGGTGCGGTGCTCGCACTTTCAAATTCCGCTTTATTAGCCGCGATAAATACATCGTCGGAGACTTCGTGTTTAGAGAACGAAATACCCCATTCTTCGACTTCCCGGCGGGACTTCTCATCTTCAAATTTCCGTATCATGCCCAGAGCTTTTTTCTTTTCCTCTTCGCTGAAATGGCGCCGAGCGAGCTGCTTGTATTCTTTTGCATGATGCTTGCTGCGGTCGTTGTCGCCCGCCTTTTTATACACAGCCGCCAGATTGTTGTGTATGTCGAGAAGATATTCTTGAGTGCTGAGCTCTTCGGCCAGAGCGAGCGCATCAGTCATAAATGAACGCGCTTCGGTGTATTCTTTGAGCTCTTTGTGAATAAGGCCAAGCGTGTGCAGCGTTGTAATTTCTATCTCGCGGTACATCACTGCGCGGCAGAGCTGGAGCGACTTTCTGGCATAGGCGAACGCGTTGGTGTGGTCGCCGAGTTGCAGGAAAAACTCCGCGAGGCTGTGTAGCGTTTCGGCTTCGCCAAAGCGGTCATTAGCTTGCTCGCAGATACGCAGGCATTTCAGATAGTATGTCAGGCCACTGGATGTACTGCCGAGCTTGTTATAAATATAGCCAATATTAAACATCGCCTTGGCTTGGAGCGTTTTGTTGCCGTCCTGTTCAGCGCGGTGCAGAAGCTGTTGCAGGTAGTCCAATGCGCTTGTCATCTTGCCGAGCTTTACATAGATCGACCCAATACTGGCGAGGCATCTAAGGTATAAATTTTCGTGCTCGAACGGCTGGCTGATGAGCGCTGCCTCCAGCAGAATTTCCAGCGAATGTGTGTAGTCGGCCAGCGAATAATGTATCTCGCCAATATTGAGGAGGTTGAGGGCTATCTCGATGGGGTTGTCACTTTCGCGCGCCATCTTCAGGCTCTCTTCAAGGTAGCTGATTGCTGTTTTGTATTCTCCGCGTTTATCGAATGTAAGTGCGAGGTTGCGCAGCACGACTTGGTGGTTGTACTTGTTGTCTAATGTACTGCACAGCTCAAGCGCCTGCTCGTAGTACCGCCCGCTCTCGGTAAAGTTGCCTAATCTCCCATAGGCTATTGCCAGAGAATTACATGTTTTGAAACGCCCGTGTGCGTCGCCGAGCTGCTCAAAAAGCTCAAGCGCTGCGAAGTAGTCTTCGAAGGAATCATCGGGGCGGGTAATGATGCTTTTGCTTTTCCCTCGGTGCCAGAGTGCTTCGGCAAGCCCGTGGGTATAGGCAAGCTCCCGCGCAAGGCTTTCCGCCTCGGCAAAAAAAGCCAGCGATTGTTGTGGATTGGAAACCGGCAGTGTTATTGCCAGTCCAATCAATGCATCTACCCGCTCAGTGCCGGAAGCAGGTAGTGTTTCTATTTGGTCGAGAATGTCCATACAAGAGCAGTTAATGCCAAAAATTGCAATGTTTTCGCGTCCTGTGCAAGAAATACTGGGGGAGTGCCGATAATAAGAGGCGAAGTTTCCAATGTCTCTACCGCAAAGGAATATATGGGCACGGGCTTCTTTGCCCCGGTGTATAGTTGCTGTCATTGGTCGCATAAGCCGTGTACTGGTGCGAAAATGGGGAGAACTCCACGTAGCGGATATGCAGCGCGGTGCGGAGACTGAACACAAGGGCAGAGACAGAAGCGCAGTGATTGTGCCTGTGCTGTACGCTTGATTCTTATGCGGAAATTCCTCGGCGATAATTTGGCGCTTCTTCAATGCTGTATGCCGCTGATGAAGCATGGCAGGAGTGTGCTGCGCCGCCTGTAACAATTGTCGCGATGGCGGGTTGGTTGCCATAAGGCGGGTGCGAAACAGCACCCCTGAGAAATGAAGGACAATTGAAAACTGACTAATATCGATCAATGGAGATAGGCATCATGGCAACAGGATATTTTGCTCAATACACGGGAACGCTTCGCAGGTTAAGCGGCTTTGCAGTCGTGCTTTGTATGGTGGTTGTCCAGGGCTCCTTTTCCACAGCTCTGGCAAATAAAGCCTTTACACTGAGCAACAAAGTGGGAACCAATCAGCTACAGTTTACCAGCCAGGCTCCGCTCGAAGACATTGAGGGAACGGCGTCGGAAGTATCGGGCGCAATTTTCATCGACCCGGCACATCCCGAAAAAACAACTGGGAAAATCGATGTAAAGGTTGGCAGTATGAAGACTGGTATTGCCAAGCGCGACAGCCATCTGTATGGCGAAGACTGGCTTGGCGCGGAGCAATATCCCATTATCACGTTTACTGTGCAAAGCCTGAGCAGTGTACAGCAAGTAAAAAACGACGGTGGTGTGATAGTGTTCCAGGGCGATGCCGTCGGACAGTTCACGCTTCACGGTGTCACAAAAGATATTTCCATTCCTGTGAAGATTACCTATCTCAAAGAATCCGATAAAACACGCGAGCGCGCTCCCGGCGATTTAGTGCTGGTGCAGGGCGAGTTTGTGATTGCTCTGAAGGACTTCAATGTACGTGGTTCCAAAGGCACAGTTGGCAGCAAAGTGGGTGAAACAATTACAATCAAAGCCAACTTCTTTTCATCGAATGGCTTGTAACAAACAATCGGTGTGTCTGACCGACGTGGTGGCATGGGCGTCTTTTGGGCGCCCTGTCATCACTGTAAAGGCTGATAGCATGCAGAATATAAGCGAGTTGATTTTGCTGGTATCGAAACAATAGAGATCGCCGATCCTGCTGGCGTCTTCTCTGTAAAAGGGGTTCTGCCCTTGCTGCTCGTATTTGCTCCCGACGAAAAATCAGAACTGGTAATTATCTGTTGTGCCGACAACGTTGGGGACTTTTACAGCGATGCTCCATATCACAACTGAATGGATGGAAGAACCCCTTTCGATACCCACTACTTGGGACAGCTACAGCGATGGCAGGGCAAGCTATGCCGACGGAAGATGGTTTATAAGTAAAAATGTACACCGGGAGCGATATGCTATTGGTTCCGGTGCTTCTGAAGCGATACTCTCTGTCGTGATACTCCGGTTCTCTGTGGATACGGCGGCGGGCAGTTGCAAAACTGCCCTGTCGTCGTTATACTACAGAGGGCTACAGAGGGCTACCGCCCGCGTATCAGAGAAGTCGGCGCGAGCGTTGCTGATGTTTGCAGATTCTTCCTATATTGTTTGAGCGCTTGCCGTACACGAAAGTTCCGGTAAAAGCGGCGGAATAGCAGGTTGGTGCTGCCAAATAACTGTCCAGATATTTTTATCAGGCTTCCCTATGATGCTGTTGCGTTTTGCTCTTATACTTGTTGTCTGTGCTCTGGCAATATCGCCGCTGGCAGCGAAGGACGATATTTATATAGTGCCAAGCCATCATATTGGTTTTCCCGATACTGATGTTGGTGCCGAAACAACACTGACAATACAGGTGATGAACAGGGATATAGATGAGCCTGCGACGCTCACTGGGGTAACTGCCGATGGCGCAGGCAGCCAGCATTTTATCATCGGAACTTTGCCAACAGCTCCCATAGAGCCGAACGGTGGGGTGACGACATTTACAGCTACATTCCGACCTCTGGCGCCCGGTGAGTTCGACGTTGAGTATTATCTCAATTTCGAGGTGGATGGCAGACCGGGCAAACGCAGTTTTCACCTTCAGGGCAAGACGAAAGCGCCCCGCCCGGATCTCTATGTCCTGCCCGATATATTGAATTTTGGCACAGTTACAACCGCGACGTTTTTTACTGGCAATGTCGTGATCCGCAACAGAGGCAATGCACCTGGAGTATTTCTCGGGGTGGATTTTCCGCCGGGAAATGATGTTTTTACCTTTGAAGCTCCACCGCAGCTTCCTGTGCAGATACCAGAAAACTCCGAAATACGAGTGGTGTTCGGATTTCGACCTCTGAAAGAAGGAAAATACCAGACAGGAGCTCTGCTGCGAGTTGGTGGCCCAGGGCCCGGTATTGGTATTAGAATAAGAGGAGAGCTCGCTTTCGGTGAACCTTCGCCGCAGCCTCGTGTTGAGGTCTTTCCCGTCGAGCTCAATTTTGGTACTGTAACGACAGCCAGTGTTGTTACTAAGCTCATTACCGTGAGCAATACCACCGGGACAGCAGATGCAACAGTGACTGGAATTCAGATTGCCGAGCCGGTGTTTGCGCTTGGACAGTGGGGCGGACCTGTGGTTGTTACTGCTGGTACACAGGTACAGCTTCCAATTGCATTCCATCCGCAGGCAGAAAAAAGCTACGCGACGCTTGCTACCGTCCAGACAACCGATGGCGCGTTTTCCGTCTGGCTGCTCGGTGCGCTTAAAGCTCCTGACGTGGTAGAACCCTTCCTCACTGCCTCTGTCTCTGTGCCGAATATCACAGCAAATGTAGGTGACGAGTTTGCTTTGCCGTTTATCATAGATGATATTTCCAACGACGCTGCTGCTCGTGTGGCTTCCTGCCGCGCCGTGCTCCGGTTTAATAGTACACTCATGACACCGCGCACAACTCCAGCCGGTGCCGACTCGGTTTCCGAAGGTATGCGGACTGTTTCGCTCGACGGTATCGTTATATCGCCTGCTGTAGGTGGTGTTTTATTCTCCGAGCCGATGGTTGCTGCTCTCGGCGATGCCGAAGCCACACCTATAGACCTTCTTCACATTGATTGGTTCGATAGCGATGGCGGTCTGCTCAATGTGGCCACGAATGTGACTGGCGGGCAACTGACTATTGGCGATATTTGGCGATATGGTGGTGTACGGCTTGTCAATTCCAATGCTGGTGCATTGGCGATGGAAATTCTGCCCAATCCCGTTTCCTTTGGCAAGGTGACATTTCGCATGAGCTACCAGGCTCCATCCACGCTTGTAGTCTATGATGTGATGGGCAACAGTGTGCTGGCTCTTACCGATGTACTGCCTGCTCCCGGTCTCAATCCCGTAACATTGCAGGCCGATACAGCACAACTTCCAGTGGGAACATATTACTGTCGTCTTTCTTCCGGGAAATTTTCCTTGGTGCGAACAATGCGCATTGAATAAATTTGCCGCATGGTTTGCATTCTATTCGCACGGATTACTGTTCTGACAATCTTTTGCCTGTTTCTGCCGCTGATTCTTCGGTGTGAACAGAGTGTACCTTGGATGTTCGGTGTTTCCGGCGGAGCTGGGGTGCAGTTTCATTCATCGGGTCCCAATCTTCCTCTTCCTCCTGCGGCTTCGCCGTTTACGGCGACAGGTGGCCCCGTCCTTTTTCTCGGCCTCAAAGCAGATCGCCTAGTGTTGCCGTGGCTCTATGCAGGCATTGAGTTCGGTATGCAGGCGTGGAATGGCAAATTTTCTGCCGAAGAGCCATCGTTTTTTATTATTGGTGGGGTGGGAACACCCGGTGTTATTACGCATAGCCTCGACCTGTCCATGACGTCGTTTTGCATCACACCAGCTCTCACGATTCCCATCGCCTCGTCCTTTTCTGCAAATGCAGGTGTCCAGTTCAATTACTCTATCAGCAATTCCTACACGCAAAGCCAGGCTGTGACAGAACCTGCAAGCCTACCTTTTGTCTATGGCGACCGCCGGATACGTGGCGAGATCGACAATTTACGAAACCTTACGTTCTCTCTTACAGCCGCATTGCGCTATAGTATTCCTCTCGGTAGCTCTTTTGTCATAGAGCCCGAAGTGCGCGGCTACTATGGCTTGTCGGAGCTCATGCCAAATGTGGACTGGAGTAGCACCGGAGTGCAGGGAGGGATTGCGCTTGTGTATGCTCCTGTCGTGCAGCCGCCTATTGTACTGCGCGATACAATCTACAGCCGTGATACCGTGCAGATCCTTGTAAAAGGGATCGGGCAGGAACGCCTTACGCTTACGTCCTCAAAGAATACGGAGGTGCGCCAGGAGCGCGATGATGTCGTGCTGTTTATAGTAGATATAGCAGAATCCTATCTGCGCGAAATTCCCAAACCACAGGCGCTTCTTGCTGCTGCAGTCGACGTGCGATTTGTGCAGAAGGACGGTCGGGAAACGGAGTCTACAACGCTTATGGTAGAAGGGAACATGAAACGCCATTATCTGCCGTTGCTCCCGTATATCTTTTTCGATGAAGAAGTGGCTGTTTTGCCAGATAAATACCGGACGGAGAGGGCGAAACCACAGGCGGGCGATGCAATGTTAGATATGTACTACCATGTGCTGGATACTGTTGCTGCTCGAATGAACTCCCGACCTCGTGCTCGTATCACGCTTTCAGGTGTTTACAGCGAAGGCGAACAGAATGGTGAGCAGCTCGCACGCCGCAGAGCTGAAGCCGTAAAAGAATATATGGTGAATACTTGGAGTATTGCGCCGGGGCGTATCCGAACAACTCGGCGCAGCGTGCCACAGGAGGCAGGAGGATATTCATCTGAAACAGTAGAGGAAAATCGACGAGTTGAGCTCGCTTCTGATGACGAACACATTCTTGCTTCAGTGGTGATTTCCGATATCGACATTATTGCCGATCCGCCACTTGTGCGCTTTTATCCAGATGTAGTAAGCGAAGCGGGAGCGGCATCATGGCAGTTGGCTATTTCTCTGGAAGGAGTTCCTATCCGCGAGTTTTCCGGTGGAGGTTCGCCTCCCCCGATGATTGAGTGGGACATTGCCTCCACACCTGCGGCTGCGCGCCTTCTGGCTGGCAATATCCTACCCATACAATACGAATTTTCGGCGACAGATGCCGAAGGTACAGTAGCACGCAGTGGAGAGGGCGCCATCCGCTTTCAGCAAGCGCAGGGAGTAGCCGATAGCTCTTTTATACATCACACGACAGACCGCTTTTCGCTGATCTTATTCGATTTCAACACTGCCGACCTCAGCCCGGAAAACCGGGAGGTTGTTCGGCTTGTTCGCAGTGTGGTCGCTCCGCATGATAGCCTTTCTGTCCTTGGTTTTTCTGATGCCACAGGCGATGAAGCCTATAACCAGAAGCTCTCGCAACGGCGTGCCGACGCCATTTTCTCGCTACTGAAAATGTCGCGCAGCCGCGTGGTTGGCATGGGCATAGATGCCGACCTGCCGCATTATCTCCCGGAAGGACGATTTTACAGCCGAAGGGTGGATGTCATTCGGGAAAAATGAGAACGGCTGTTGGGCGGAATATCCATTGTCAAAAAAGAAGACGGGTTGCCGCGTCATCCGCTCGCTTTTACATCAGTATGGTCAGAATATTTGTTCCTGTATCGAACGATGAATCGAATGTTCGCAGGTCGCTTGCGGTCTGGGGCGATGGCTGCCAAGTGCCATCTGTCGAGGAATATTGTGCTCCGTGGCACGGACAGACGAGATTCGCGCCCGGCGATTTGGGTAGGCCAACGTCGCAACCCTGGTGCGCGCACACGGCTGTAGCAACGAGAAAGGTGTTGTTAGCGCGGCGGACGATGATAATATCGCGGCTGTCGTTGTAGGGCGCTACATTGAGCTTCCCTGCTCCGCCCGGCGACTGCAACAGAGGTTCTTTTGAAATATCAATCTTTATCTCTGCTGTCGGCTGTTCCGGGTTCGTCGATCCCACGCCGGGATTGAGCACGAGCACATTGCGGGCGCTGTCGAGCCGCCAAGGGTATTTTCTGAGCGGCGTGGAGGCCGGACCTTGCAGCACATCACCCGTTGCAGATGAGAACTGTGCTCCGTGGCACGGGCAGACGAGATTTGCGCCCGGCGACTGTGGCAGGTTGATATCGCAGCCCTGATGGGTACAAACAGCCGTCACCACGAGAAATTCTGTTTCGCTTGTGCGGATAATAACAATGTTTCTGCCGCCGTTGAACGAGCCATATGTTTTGCGAATGGAGCCGCCCACAGTTTGCAGACTGGTTTCCACATTCAGATCAATGTCAATACCCGGCTGGTTTGCGATGTCGGTTGGCCGGGTAATATCGTAATCGCAGCTTGCCAGCATCGACGAGAGTGCCGTGCTGCACACTGCCACGCCGAGCATCGACGCCGCTTGCACTAAAAAATTCCGGCGCTCCGGTTGCTGATTCTTCTTGTTCATAGTGCTATCCAGATGATGAGAAGAAGGAAAGTTATGCGTGAACACTGTGCTTTGTCGACCGTCGGGAGTACCACCAGTAGCCGGCAATTGCTGCTATCGCAAGAGCCGTTCCCGCTCCCGTCAGATCAAGCCCAAGACGGAAACCCGGTTTCCAGACTACTGATGTTGTTCCGAATAGCTCGTCGGTGACAGCTACAGCATATGCTGTTTTCGTGTAAATGTTGTAGCCCTGCGCTGCCCATACCGCAAGCAGCGCTACCACAAAAAGTGTGGCCAACAGAGCCACGCGTCGTAGAGCTTTCATAGAAGTTTGCAATAGTTGATGTTCTGAAAAATGTATTGGCACTGCGCTGCGGCGCTTGATGACCATAAAAATTCTGCTCGTGCAGCCATCAGTAAAAAATGTGCAGTTGTGTTGTAAATCTACCTGAGTTATACTGATCCGTTGTTTGTGGGTATTGCTCTGTGCTCACGATACGGAATTCCGGGCGCAGCTCCACATACGGCAGCAGAAATATCTGCGAGCCGATGACCCATTGCGTCATGTAGTTGCGTATGCTGTCGTCGGGGATGTATTGCGTTGTCCTTCCTCGCTCTCCACGAACGTAGAACAGCACGGGGCTGGCTACTTGGTACATTACCTCTACGCTTACGGTTTCGGTTTTTCGCATATCAGTTTTGTTCGATTCAGCGTACTCCGCCAGTAGCGAAATATGATCGGTCCAGCCGATACCTGCAAATGTAGTCACCAGCGAAAAATTGCCATTGGCCAGCAGCGAAGCTCCGGCATAGGTATTAAGCGTACTTTCAAAGAAGCGTGGCCAGAACACGAGGCGTCCGCTCCGCGAAAGGTTGTCTTTGTCTACGAGCGAATGGAGAGTGCCTTGCTTGTCTTGCACAGTGTTTTCCGACAGATTATCTGCGCGGAAGACACCGGCATCGACAGTAAGCCATTTCAAGCCTTCGTAGGCAATTTCCGTACCGACATCAGCGTAGTTCGGGGCTATAAGCGGAGTGTAGTCTGTACCGGGAATTTGGCGTATGAGCATCGTATGATCGTCGTAGCGCATACCTATAGAGGGCTGAAAAAAGCCAATGCGAAGTTGCGGATAGGCAAATCCGGGTTGAAGAAGGGCTGAGGCTGAGAACAGCGCTTGTCCGTTGTAGCGCTTCTCGCCAAAGCTGTACATGCCTTCGAGGGTCAGCCAATCGGTAGCTGTATAAGCGGCGTGCAAAGCTGCCTGCATCGGGAAAATTTTTGCTTCGGCGATGGCTGATTTATGCGATTTAGCTCGCTGCATCCGGAAATCTAAGCCGAAAGTAAGGTTGTCGCTGAACAGCGTATTGGATTTGCCAATAGATGTATAGAAGTCCTCTAATCCCAACGAAGCAGGGGGGATGAGGCTTACATCATTGTTTGAATACCAGCCTAATTCATTGCGCAGGCCACTGCCCTGAAAGTTCACGTGGCAGTTCTGGCAGCGATTGCCTGTGAGCAGAGAGAACTGCGGCAGGGCATATACGGCAGCGGGAACAACAGTAAGCCAAAGAGCGAAGAAAAACGCGATTCGCGCTGTGATTGCCGTTGTTTGCCTTGGTGCACAGAAGCGCCTGCCTGTACCAGGCTGTTTGTCCATTGTCGGTTTCATAGTTGGGTATGCTGCGTTGCCGGATGGGGGAAGCGGAGTCGATGAGCTGGCACTGCTGTTGACCGGCACTACCAGCTTTCCAATATATTTGATTATTTCACCAGTTGTTTCAGCGACGACTCCCAAGTGGAGAGCTTCGCACTCCGCGCCATCCGCAGAGTACGAAGTGCTTCGGCAGCCAGACTTTCGGCTGTTGTTTTATTTCCATTCCGTGCCTCAAAGAGCGCGTAGTCGCCCAGTATTTCGCCTTCTGTCTCTTGTACCGATGCTTCCTGTGCATAGCGGCGTGCTGTATCGAAGTAGCGGCGTGTGCTTGTGGCATCGCCGAGCTTGTCGTAGAGCAGTGCTACTTGCCGCGCGGTAACTGCTGCTGAAGCCCGCGAAGTCTGCTCCTGTTCTCCAAGCCGCTCCAACATTTGTTGGATAAGCGCCGAGTAGTGCTTGTTTTTACCTGCTGCTTCCACCGTTCCTTCCACTTCTGTCGGAACCGGGGTGTTGTCGGTGGCAGGTTCCCTATGGTCGGTATCTTCCTCTGCCTGTATAATATTGTGTTCTTTGTGTGCATTATTGGCAGATGCAGCATGTGTTGCGCTGTTGTCGGTTTGTTGCAGTGGTGGGGCTGGTATTGCTGGGGAAGCGTCCTGCGAGCTTATGGGAGCTTGCTCTGCCTGCGGGAGCGCAGATTGGGGCATTTGCCCGCTGTCGCCTTGATTATGAAAGAGGATGTACCCAACCCCCGCTCCTACTACCGCTATAGCAGCAAGCATCAGGCGCATGGAACTGGAGCCAGCCCGGGATACTGCCGAAACTGCCGCCGAAGGGGCATGAGCCTCGGTTGCTGTGGCAGCGGACAGACCCAGCGATACTTTCAGACTGCTGCGCACCGACTCGCGAAATGCCAAAGAACGCGTATCCTCGTCATCAGCTTTCTGGCGGAGAAGATTCTCCACTTCCAGAAGACTGCGAACCTCCCGGTCGATGTCCGGGGAGTTGAGCCTCATACGGTCCAGTTCAGCCTGTTCGGCTGTCGTGATCGTACCATCCAGCAGGCGTTCGACAAGAGTAGTATAGTCCATCATTACTCGGCGATAAGATTGTGAAGTTTGGATGCAAGGAGCTTTTTAGCGCGAAAGAGACGTACTTTTACCAGCGAGAGAGAAATACCTGTTTTTTCTGCGATCTCTTCATAGGAAAAATCTCCGAAGTACCGCAGAAGCAGCGGCTGCGAAAATTCGTCGGGAAGAGTGCCAAGAGCTGTGTTCAGCGCTTCGGAGAGGAACACGTCCCTGTCCATTGCATCTGATGTGTCGGGCAGCAGGTCGGTCATTTCCTCGATGGGCGTTGTCGCCTTTTTGTTCCTGTTGGCTTTAAGACAGAGGTTGCGCGCAATCGTAAAAATCCAGGCTTCAAAATTACCGCCTGTAAATGATTCTCTACGCTGAAACACATTTGTCATTACTGTCTGGAACATGTCCTCTGCTATTTCGCGATCCTTTACAATCGCAAGGCAGTAGGCGTATAGGCGCTTGTTGTATCGGTTGTACAGCTCGTCGAATACCTGTTCGTTGTTGTTCTGCTTGAACAAGGCAAACAGGTCTTCGTTTGTCTGCCCGGCGTATCCGGCCCTGGTCTCCTTCTTCATAGTCACTTGCTATTGTGTCGGTGTGTCTGTAAGCGTGTAAAACAAGGGACAGTTTTCCTGTCCTGTATTCCCACTGCTCTATTGCAACCAACCCCCCACAGGATCTTTTGTTACACTCTTGTTAGCTGCCGAAAGAAACCCGAAATATTCCCCCTGCTCAAAGATACAAAGATAGGAAGTTGTCGCAGACTATTGCTATACAGCGCCGTGCAGCCGTGAATATGCGTCTTCTTCTATCCTGATGTGCGGCTTTGTGGGCGCTCGTCTTTGGCATTTTCCCCACGGCGGGTAGGTACGCCTGTGGTTCTGATGCGAATGTACTGCTTCTATTCGCCTGTGCCTTTTGCTCTGGCTCACCTGCGCTTTTTCGTGTTGTGTAACATTCTATGTAATACAGGGTTGGTTGGCAACACACGGTTCTGCTGTGGCTTCTATTCATCTACTGTCCGGCTGCTGCTATGAAGAGTTTTACAGGCTTGCTGTTACTTGCATCTATCGTGATTGTACTGCTATTTCAGTCGTGCGAGGATGGGGTGAACAATTCTCCGGTGGGCAGTGGCAAGCCTTCGTCGGCGATTATTGTATCGCCTTCCACTGCTGCTCTTGGTCTGGCAGGACAACAGCTTTTTACTGCGGCGCTCAACGGCGATAGCAGTCAAGAGTTCGTGTGGTCGGTGGCCGCAGGGCCAGGACAGATTTCCGCCTCGGGTGAATATACAGCTCCTGCACAGCTCAGCCTGTACTCCATGAGCACTACAATCAAGGCTATGCTCGCCAGCGACACCTCGAAAGTGGGATATGCCCAGATAATAATTACAGGATTGAATACGGGCAACAGTGCAAGCGGCGACAGTACGGGTAATGGTGGTGGTACCGATACGACGGCGACGCCTAAAGACACAACCGTGTGCTACGAGCGCGATATTCTGCCCATCCTGCGTTCTAATTGTGCTATGAGCGGTTGCCATGATTCCTATACACGTGAAGAAGGTATCGATCTTACAAGCTATCAGTCTACGATAAATTCGGGTGGTCTAGTGATAGCGCATAATCCCGCAAAAAGCGAGCTGTACGAGGTGATTACTCAAAGCAGGGTTTCCAAACGCATGCCGCCTTCGCCGCGTGCAGCACTCACGTCGGATCAGATCGCTCTTATCCGCAGGTGGATTCTCGAAGGCGCTACTAATCGCGATTGCTCGAAGGATACTGTGTCGACAGGTTGCGACCTGAGCAATGTCACATTCTCGAACACAGTGCAGCCTATTCTTCAGAACAACTGCACGGGCTGCCACAGCGGTAGTGCGCCATCGGGCGGAGTGCTGCTTACGAGCTATGCAAATGTGAAGAAAGTAGCAGACGATGGCAGGCTTGTGGGCGTTGTTTCGCACGCATCAGGGTTCAAATCTATGCCTCCCGGCGGCACGCTCCAGAGCTGCTTCGTAGAGCAGATAAAAGTCTGGGTGCAGGCCGGTGCTCCAAACAATTGATATAAAGACTGAGCAGAAGATAGGTTTTTTTGTCCATCAAACGGCTCCTTCTCTCCATGGTATGGCAGCCCCGTATCCGGTAAGTTTGTGTGTTGCATGCAGCAAATAGCTATAACACAAACTTTAACGATTCGGAGCGAACCATGAACATAGCAACAACGGCGGTGAGAATCCTGCTGGGGCTGATTTATCTGTTCTCTGCTATCAATGCTTTTTTACAGCTTACGCCGCCTCCTGCCTTTGAAGGTAAGGCGCAGCTCTTTATGCAGGGACTGTTTTCTTCGGGATATTTTTTTCCGTTTTTGAAAATTGTAGAGATGGTGGCGGGCGTATTACTGCTGGCCGGGCGTTATATGACATTGGCGATTGCGGTTTTGCTGCCGATAACCATCAACATTCTGCTCTTTCACATTTTTCTGTACCCTGGTGGCAGCGCTATCGCTGTTGCGCTTACGGCAGCCAATCTTTTCTTGGTGTATTCGTACAGAGAGCGATATGTTCCATTATTGAAAGCGCGGTAATATGGTACACGGGAATGGTATTGCAGCCAGAGCGCCGGGGTCGGGTAGACTTTCTAACAGAAGCAATGGCAGTGGACACAACGTTCCTGAGCCGCAGGCTCTGACGAGCTTCAATCCAGCTACAGGCGCTGTCGATTTTATCATCGGCTCTTTAACAGATACCCTGTGCCGCGAAACGGTGATTACAAACGACTACTTTGTGGTGTTTGTGCAGCGTGGACAGATGCTGGCGCATTATGATTATGCAGAATATACACTGCAGGGTCCGTGCCTGATCTTCAGCACGCCGTACCAACCGTTTATTCTGGCTGAAAGCCAGAACATCGCTGGCAAGGTGATTCGCTTTTCGCCCGACTTCCACACTGTAGACAAAAATTCCTGTGCTGCACAATGTGGAAATTCAGCTTTTAGCAAGGCGCGCAAACCGTCGTATGTAGAGCTATCAGTAGGTGATGTTCAGGAAGTGTCGTTGGTTGTTGAAGCCATGCAGCGGGAAATGCAACGCTCTGCTCCGATGCGCGATTTGCTCTTTGCATATCTGACCGTACTGCTTGTGATGGGCACGCGTAGCTATAAAGAGCGCGGTGAAGGCGAAGCGGAAGAGGGTATGCACGACCATCAGGTGCTGAAAAAGCTGAAACACCTGATCGACAGTCATTTCCGAACGACGAAACGCCCGTCGGACTACGCGGCGATGTTGTTTCTTACAACGCGCTCGCTGAATAAAATTGTGAAGCATCATCTCAGGAAAACACTGACTGATGTTATTCAAGAGCGGGTAGTAGCCGAAGCGCGGCGTGAACTCGCTTTTACCGATCATCCGATAAAAGAAGTCGCCGCTTCCATCGGCTTCGACGATCCGTACTACTTCAGCCGGATGTTCAAAAAACTCAGTCGTGTTTCGCCTGAGCAATACCGCTCGGCAGTAAGGCATCTGGCGCCTGTTATGCCGTCCGAGAGCAGACACAGTACAGGGGCGGAGTTCAAGAAACAAGGGAGTACTTCCGCCCCAGTTCTTTATTAAAAATGTGAGGGCAGCCGCGTACATCAGATAAACTTCGCATGCTCCGTAGAGCCGAATGGAACCCGGTGCAGGTATTCCATTCGGCATTTTTTTGGGTACGCATAAAAGGATATACCGAGATAAAGAGCGCCGTAATTTTGTCGTTATATGCTGTAGGTTGCCGATCTCACCCGAATTTTTTTACAGGGTTTGCTTGCCGATGCGCTTCGTCCTCTGTACCTGCTTGGGGTCTCTGCACCGCGCTGCATAGCCGCCGCGTAGCTGTACGCCCTTCTTCGCTTTTTTTCTGTTTCCCATTTTGTCCTCTACTGTGCGGTTGCTCATCGAGCAAACACGAGCCGGTATGTGCGACCGGTGACAGCGACCATACGTAGAGCCGTCCCATCAGGGCGGCTCGATGCAACGACGCCCGTGCCACACATCAAGTATTGCTATGATCACACCTGTGTCCTTGCCCTCGCGGCATGTTGCTATATCTTTACTGCTCGTGTAGCAATAAACGGTGGGAAGTACCGCGACGATACTCTCTCCACATGCCAAGCGTCTTCATAGAGCCCCGCAATCACAAAGCCCGCGTCGATTTGCCCACCGATCTGGTCTTCGAGCGAATGGCCAAACTCAAATGGCTGGCCGCGCGCAACCTTATCCTGCTGTTTCTCGGGCGAATCTGCATAGGGCAGGGGATGGCGCACTTCTAACACTCCTTGGTCTTCGAGCTCTTCGTCGAATATATACAGCACAGGATTGTTGAACCCCGATAGCAAAGCACCGCCGCGCGCCAGCACGCGACATGATTCTTTCCATACTGGGCGAACATCGGGCACAAAACAGTTGGACACCGGATGTACGATGAGGTCGAAACTCGCATTGGCAAAGGCGGAGAGGTCGGCCATATCGCCCTGCACTGTAGTAAGAGAAAGTCCGTCGCGAGCTGCTACAAACTCGTCTTGTGCGAGCTGCCGGGGTGAGTTGTCGAACACGGTTACTTGTGCGCCTGCTGCGGCAAGCACTGGCCCTTGCTGCCCGCCTCCGGACGCAAGGCAGAGAACGCGAGCGCCATCAATCTGGCCGAACCACTCTCGCGGGACGTGTTTGACGGGGGTGAGAACAATATGCCACTCGCCGCGTCGTGCTGCTTCTATCACGCTGGCAGAGACGGGGTGCGTCCATTCATTACCGCTATCTACGGCATTATTCCACGCCGTGCGGTTGTGTTCGAGAATCCGCTGATGTTCATTCATAGTTGTTTTCAAGGATAAGTGGAACTGCGATGCGAGGAGCTATCTCCTGTTTGGTTGCGTGCTGCAATGCCGTAGTCAATGGCCACAGCGAGGATAATGCCCACGGTATATGCGACCAGGTCCCAAGGATCGAAGTGCGAGCCAAACATCAATTGCACAGGCCTCGGAGCATCCGGCGGTGTTATTCTCATAAGCTGGGCTCCTTCGATTGCAAAAGCAATTATCCCGGTAATAGCTGCACGCAGGGGCGCAGAACCGGGGCGGATAACACCGAGCAGAAAGTAGAGAAACACGACTGCCAGCGAATCGCCAAAAGAATTGCGCACGAGCTGGCGATATGGGCCGTGATATAACAAAACGCTCATGCACAATGCCAGCGCGAGAGCCGTTGCAATGGCATTGTACGCGCGCGAAAGAGCTGCGCTTGTTTGCATTTCCGTGCCTACAACAGATAAATATACCGTTTTGCAGTGAAGTGCCAATTGTATCGCGCAAAGTTGCTTCCGAACTTTCTGCCAGAGCATTATTTCGCAGTGCCGAAAACACTTTGTAGAATACGCAGCTTTGCACTGCCAATCGCTGCCAGGAAGGTACTTATTTCCTGTGTGTGGTTGGCCGGGGCGCAGATGGAGCAATGCTGCTGGGAGAAGGGGGAGCCGAGAGGAGCTGTTCTTCCACGAGCCGGAGCGACTCGCGAATGAATTCATTGTCGGGGTCGTAGTACAGGCCGATGCGCAGTATCTCGGCTGCTGCTGTGTAGTGCATAGCTCGGAGTTCTATCATGCCGAGTTCGTGGTGCACAGCGGCGATAATACTCCGCAGGTAAATATTTGTCGAGTCGATATCATATACGTTGAGCAGCAGGTCCCGCGCTTTCATAAGATCGTTGTAGGTTGCCCCTTTGCGTCGTATCAGACCAGATTGCAGGACGTAGTCGATAGTTACTTTTCTATAGGCGTCGCGGAAGACGGGGTGGCGGTAATAGCGCGGTATGAGAGAGTCCAATAGGCCATACGCTTCGGTTGCATGCTCCCGTCCGGCAAGAGTAAGAGCGAAATAAGAGGCTGCTTTTGCATTGATGTTTTGTGTGGATTCGCTTGTGTCGAGTGCGAGTAATTCCTCGGTCGAACGGTATGCTCCTTCGTAGTCGCCCCGGTTGAAGTCGTAGACCGCAAGATTGTAATCCACTATATATTGTTGCCTGCCGATCATAGCATCCACAGTGCTGTCGTGCAGCACCACATGTGCCAGCGTGTCCAGAAAGGCGCGGCTGCGGTACAGGCCGCTTTCGTCGCTGCTATAGTGCGCTATCACATTTCCTGCTGCCCCCAACAGGTAGTAGATGAACAGAGTATCGTTGTGCATCAGCCGGGCAGAGTGCTTTAGCAGATGCTCGATGTCGTCGAAATTTCGGCCTGTTTCGTACTGTTGGAGCACGAGGTACAAAGCCGATTGGTAGGCATCGCGGTATTTTCGCGATTCGGGATGCAAAATAATAGCTTTTTCAAATGCTTCTGCCGTCGCTCGGTACTGGCGTCCGAGCCAGTGCTGCACGCCGATATTGTTGTAGGTGATTGCCAGAAATTCGGCCTCGCTTAGGCGATTGGATGCCACAAAGAACGAACGGAAAATTTCTTCCTCTCCGCGCTCTTCTACGTCCTGCCGCGATATATAATTGTAGTCTATAAGGTGGTCGATAATTTCCGGCAGGTCATCGCCAAAGTCGAAGCCATTTGCGCGAGTCATTTCTATGCGGATAGTGTGGTTGGGCAGGTCGAGTGTAGCAAATACATGTGCCGGTGTTGCATAGAGCGAAATCGGCAGGTTGTTGGATCGCGCTGCTCCATAGAACAAGGCTACTGCGCTGGCGCAGTTGTACACTCCGCTGTCGAGCGCGCTGCGCAATGATGCATTGTCGCGGTAGGTCTTGAGCACAGTGCTGTGCAGTTCGTCAAATATCGCTTTGGTGCGGTCATAAGCGCTTTTCTGCTCCGCTACCAGCTTGCCAATGTCGTTGTATATCGCGTGGATGCGCGCTGTGTAGGCTGCCATCGCATTGCTGTCGGCGGCTCCTTCGGCGATTAGTATAGCCGATGTAATATCTACTGGTAATGTGCGATGCTCCTGCCATGCAGCAAAAAGAAGGTGCTCTTGCTGTGATGTACTCACAGGCGTGAACGGCTGGGCAGCCAAGCTCTGGGCAATGAGCAGCAGTAGCAGGACGTATCCCGCGAGTATTGCGCTGTATGATCCTGTTCTGCCGTTCACCCCTAGTTCTCCTGCTGTATGGAGCGATAAACACCCGAGCTCTCACCGACGCATGTATGAACTCTGCATTTTAGCTGTGCGTCGCTCCAAAGCAAGCTCCGAGCCTATGCGCGTTTCTACAGAGCGAGGTACAATATCCACAAAAATGTGAAAAGCAGAACTGCTATATTGCCCACTGCGCCAACAACAGCTCGGCGATGCTGGTCTTTGTTTCTCAGGCCAATCATACTCAGCACCATTCCCGCCACACAGAGCACAAATACCGAAAAAAACAGCGCGAGAATAATCTCCGCTGTGTCCAAGTGCAGGCCAAATACAGAAATCCGCGATGATGTATGAATTTGTCCATCCTGCACTGTGAGCGTTGCTTGCGAGATGGAGTGCACTAATTGGGCGAGCACGCCAGCTACCGGTATGGCGATAGCGCAGAGCATGACCGAACTATTGGCAGGCGTAAAAAACGAGCGCATAGAGTATTGTTGTTCCTGTATAGAAGATGGACGCAGCAGGTAATGCAGCCCACTGTCCTGTGTTGTACTACAAGCAATCAGTGCGGCAATATGCCAAATTTAGTTCGTACTTCAATCGACTTTGCAGGGAGTTCGTAGTACAGAGGTGAAAAGCTGTAGCGCTTCGGTCTTCGCTCGGGTGCTTGGTCTCTGCACCGCGTGGCAATTATCGTAAGCTCGTCCTCTCACCGTTGCTACGGTAACAAATGCGAGGACCTCCGCCGCGTGTTGTTTGCATAAGCTCGTTCGCACTTGCTCTGGCAGTAGTTTCGTGCATAAAAAAAGCGGCAGCCATGACAGCCGCCGCTTTTCACCCGCTCACAATGGTTGAATAGATATTACGGACACTCGCCCGTTTTCAGCAGGACTTTGTCGACCTGCCACAGAGTCTTTTCTCCAGTGAGCACTGCGCCGCCCAGCGCTCCGAGACCCCAGCCGCATGCACCAATAAACGATGCTTTAGCTTGCTGGCACGGCGGAAAATGGGGCGTGTAGTCGCCGCCGATAAGATAGGCGAGATGGAACCACGCCAGAGTTGTGTTGAACAGCACAAGCTCGTATCGCGGCAGAGCCATACCCACGCTCACTGCAATGGGCGACGAAGCGCCGGTGCGTGGGTCTCGCATCTTCTCAAAATCTTTTTTCTTCAGGTTAAAGATCGGCAGCACTTTTGTAGATGCTGCATCGTACTGCAAACCTTGGTCGGCGTCGTAGGTGAATTTTACTTCCAGTAGTGTCGAGCCGTCGGGAGGTACAACGGAGTTCATCACGACAAGCGCTTTTATATCAACAGTAAAAAACGGAAGTCCTGCGATAGGGTATTTTACAAGCGTAAGAGGTACTTTGATATTGAGGTCATTGCCGGAACCAGCCACCGTTGCCTTGAGCACAAACTCACCGCGTGCATTATTGTTTTCTGTCTTAAACTCTTTGAGCTGTCCATTCTCAATCTTTACAACTCCCGTACTGCGGAAGCGTTTCATCATGCCGACAAGCGAGAACTCAGCGACTTTGACACCTCCCAGCAGTTTCTCTACGAACAGTTTTACCGACGCGCTATCTCCATAGAGTTTCATTTCGCCCTTGTAGCCATAAGCGCCAATTTTAATCTCGAATTTCAGGCTGTCTACAGTTACTTGGGTAACACTTGCTCCGTCCTTACGCAGAGCTTTTATTATGGGTTCGGCCTTAAACTCTACGCCGTAGTCCCATTTGATGTCGGCCTTGTTCACTGCATCGGTAAGAGCGGCAGCACTGGTACGCACTACGGTGTTACCGCCACTTGCAGACACATTAGTCACGCGGCGGATGGTGTAGTCGTTGACTACAATCACCGATCCAGCCTGGAGATCGTCAACTTTGGCATTAGAAGAGCGAAACGTAAATATCTGCTGTGCTGTGTCGATACTCACAAGGTCATTCATATCGGTCGAATCGAACCGCACTGCGCCGTCTTTCCATTCGACATCAAATTTTACGCTATTGTTGCTCCAAGTTTCCGACGGGCTGGTGGGGGCATCATCGCCAGAACAGCCTGCCAGAAAGAACAAAGCCGCCGTCAGAAGCGGGAATGCGAGCCGCGCAAAAAGTCGGCCTGTCGTTGCGTACATGATGTACATGATGAATTCTCCGGAATATTCAATAATGCAGTAATTGCTTTTGAGCGAAATTATAGCCCGCAGTTTTCCCCTCGAAATCAAAATCGAGGACAGCTTAAAGGTCTATGGAGCATACGCGCAGTCTGGATGAGCAGAAATTTCGGGTACAATAAAGAGGGCTGTAAGGTTTGCCATTTTGCAGTTGTCTTTTTGGTGTTTGCAGGAACATCAGCCACTGTGCATGTTGCGATTGCAGTCAAAATGTCGATGGAAGTTAATTGCGGCTTTCAGTCCGTAACTATCGGTAAACAATCCCGTCTATTCGTTTCAACGCATAACAATACAGCAAAAAATACAGGTATTTGTTCCGCTTTTGTCTGAAAGAGTCAAACTATGAAAAAACTTTCTTTTACTGCTTTATGCTGTGCCGTTCTATTGAGCGGCAGCGCGCCAATGCTACAGGCGGCAGATAATGCCCATACGCATTCCGATAACAATGGTACGGTACTGCTACCCGTTCAGTCGGGTGAAAGCCGTACTTCCTTCATAACTCCCGATCAGGCAGCCAATGCAAATGGGTGGAATACTTTTATGCAGCAGTACGGCGAATGGACGGTGCTGCTCGACAAAACGACGGGGACGCCGCACCAGGCATTTGGCAAACCGATTCGCATTCAGGGCTACGAAACAATTACAGCCGATAATATCGAAGCTGCTGCCAGTGCATTCCTCCGCGAGCATGCCTCAGTGTTGCGTGTCGACCCCTCGCATCTGAAGCTAGTGCGTACAACCCTTGTAAACAACCGTTGGTATGTGTCGTATGTGCAGGTTGAAAATGGTGTTGAAGTGCTGCTTTCCGGCGTAGAGCTCCGCATATTTGCCAATGGCAATGTGATGGCGTTTGGTGTGGACTACTATCCGGAGCTCTCTCTCAACCTCAAGCCATCGATATCGTATTCCTCGGCTATTACGCGCTCTACAACAGGTATGGAAAATGCTACTGCTGTTGTGCCTGCTGGTGAAGCTGCTGCCCCGGGTACTGTCTATGTCCTTCCAGTAAAAGGCAATGATGAAGTATCGTACAAACTCGTCTACAAAATTCCTATCCACACAGCTACCGGGCGGTATCTCTCTTTTGTCGATGCCCACTCCGGCAGTGTGCTTTGGCGCTACAATCGCAGCCATGGTGTTTCGACGGATGTTACTATATCTGGTGGTGTGAAGATGAACACACCTCTTGATGAAGAAGAAGTGCGGTATTTTCCATACCAAACTGTTACCATCGGCGGGCAGGAGTACACAACCGATGAAAACGGTGCGCTGAATGTGGATGTTCAGAGTGGAAGCAGTGTGAGCGCTACATTCGACGGCCCTTATGCAGTGGTGCGGCCCACCGGAAAAACTGCTGGAAAATATACGGGTACTGTGCAGCCCGGTACACCGCTGAATATTGTATGGGACGACAACAACTCGCTGCGATACGAACGCATCCTTTTCTACCATGTTAATCGCGTGCGCGAGCTTTGGAAAGAAGTCGATCCTTCGCTCACAGTAATGGATCGACCGATGTATCTCACGCTGGACTACAGCCCGTCGCAGGCCAATGCTTTTTCCAATGACGACAGTATTACATTTTTGGCGCTAAGCGATAATGCAACGCTCATGGCCGACGGCCCTTCGGTGTTGTACCACGAATACGGCCACAGCTTGAACAATCTGCTGTATCAATCGCTCGGCAGGCCAGATGGCATGATCAACCCTGCTTGCCACGAAGGCACAGCCGATGTCGCCTCGTGCTTGCTCTTAGATGAATCGCGTGTGGGTGTTGGCGTGTTTGCTGATAATTCCGAGAGGTATATCCGCAATATCCAGAATGATATGGTCTGGCCCGATAGCGCAATGGGCGAATCGCACAACGACGGGCAAATCCTCGCTGCGGCGTTCTGGGATTTGAGAAATTCTCTTTCGCGCGAAGAATCGCTGAAATTAGCGCACTTTGCAAAATACGGTTTGCCAGATGATCCCGAAGATGGTATCGCGTTTAATGAGTGGTTTATCGAAACGCTGATTGCAGACGACGACGATGGCGACCTTACTAATGGTACACCGCACGCTGTCGAAATTATTACAGCGTTTAATCGCCATCACATTGGCACCGATCTTCTGCTGCGCCGCACATTTGCTCACAACGCCTTGCCCGATACAAAGGAAACAGCCGCACCCTATGGCGTTGACTTCTCGCTCGGTGGGCTTACGGTGATGGGTGGGAAAGCCGACTCTGTAGCCGTTGTCTACTCGCTAAATGGTTCGTCGGAATGGTCGGTTGTGCCTGCTACCGAAATGAGCAATAGCCAATATATGGCAGCTATTCCGGCACAGCCGCGTGGCACATATGTACAGTACTACATTCGCGCTTGGGACCCTTATGGTAAATCATCGATTCAGTTCTCCTCCGATGCCAGTATGCTGCGCCCATACAAGTTCCTCGTTGGCTATACACTCTCGTCTACCGATAAATTTACACAGGACCTCGGCTGGATAGTGGGCGGTAGCGGCGATAATGCAACTACTGGTGTATGGGAACGAGCAGAGCCGGAAGAAATCGACTTTAGAAGCTGGGGTAGCGTGTATGTTCAGCCTGGCACAGATTACTCCGATCAAGGCACCTTGTGCTTTGTCACCGGCAACAGAGGTGGGTTTAATTTTCAAGAAGAAATGCTTCGCGGCGTGTCGACTCTGACTTCTCCCGAGTACGATCTTTCTACGCTCGAAAAGCCCGTCGTTCGCCTGCAACGCTGGTTTACAACGGTAAGCCTCGATGGTGTGCCTCCTGTTGAGTCCACTCTTCGCGCGGAATACTCCGCAGATGGCGGCAATCAATGGTCTACCATAGAAACTATAACGATGTCCGGTCCGAATTGGCAAAAAGTGCTCTATCCTGTGCCGACCGACGCGCAAAATTCTACGCGGTTCCGCATGCGGTTTGTTGCTACGAATATCCAGTCACCCCAGGCGTTTCTGCCGCCGGTGATGAAAGTGTTGATCGATGACTTCGACATCCTGACAGCTAATGAAGTGGTGACAGGAGTAAACGATGCTGTGGAGCTCCCAGGGCGCGTAGTAAGCTATCCCAACCCGTTCTCTTCCGAGACGACGATTGGCTACGATGCACCTGCGGGCAATGCAACAGTAAAAGTGTACACAGTGCTCGGCGAGGAAGTTGTGTCGCTTGCCAGTGGCTACAGTGAATCGGGCAGGCATGAAGTTCGCTGGAATGGCCGCGATGCACAGGGGCGCACCGTGGCGCCGGGCATGTATATCGTGCAGGTACAGGCTGGCGATCTTGTCCAGAAACAAATTGTTGTGCGATATTAATGATCGTGCGGTAATAAACTCAGGCTCGTGATGTTGGGCGGCTGCAGGAAACTGTGGTCGCCTTTTTTATTGCTGAAAATAATGGGCACGGGCGTCGCTGTGGCATGCGGCTATCATAAGAATAATGCGCGGACGAGGCCGCTGTCACCGGTTGCATGCTCCGCTGCGTTGCTGCCATTCGCTTTGTGCAAGGGTGTATAGGCATCCCGAGGCTCGGTGCTGGCACATCGGCGTGTATGGATTGCCACATACTCTACCACATTTGGGATATAATTTGCACTTGCATATGGTCTCGCGGCTGGTTGCACCATCTGTTTTTTTGCAAACCCATCCACAACGGCTTAAAATACCTTATGCCTATAGTAAAATCAGACAAACACTGATTGATTGCGCTCGTGCAAAAAAGTAGTTTAGCAGCGCGCATGTGTTTTGGTTAGAGTAGGCTTCGCGGGGTACAGCCTCCCCTTCTTCGTATGCGACAGTAGCAAGTATTTTATTCATTGAGCGGTAATAGTATGTCCTTATCCTGCCCACAGGAATAGGGGAGGATGGCTATTGCCTGCAAATACAAGGAGAACGTATGGACAAGAAGCCAGTACGTACAAGGAAGTATGGTCTTCCCGGCACCCGGCAGTTGCTTTCGCGGTTTGCCGCTATCGCCATAAGTGCGTGTGTAGTTGGAGCAGGTACACATGCCAATGCTACAGAACTCAGCAAGGGCGAGAACGTCAACCTCGGCTCCGGGTTTACAGTACCCATCGTAGGTAATGATGGTCAGTTGCCGAATGTTGTGGGTTATATGGCACCTGGCCCCACCGGTAACAGCGTTTACTTTTTCCGCAATGCCAGTATTGGCTTGGCTCTGCGCGGCTACAACGGTTCGGACAACAGCTTTACTAGTATCTCGCATGTAGGATCCGATGCGAGTTTCCAAGCGGGAAACGCCCTGCAGAGCGTTACCCATTACTTTGGCGGAAGCCCAAATTTGCCTGCAAACGCCGCTAATTACGGCAGTGTCGTAGCTTCGGATATCTACGAAGGTGTGTCGGCGGTATTCGAAGTCAGCGGTCGCCAGCTCATTGCCAATTATGAAGTAGCTGCGGGCTCCTCTGCCGAGGCTATTAAGCTGCAGTTCGACTATGCCACTGGGATTGCATTCAACGAGGGAACCAACGATATAGAAGTGACGCTGAGTCCGAATCGCGTTTTGCATCTGCACGCTGCACGAGTCTCTGTCGATGGAGGAGAAGCAACATTTGTTCCGTTTGCTCTGGATGCCAACGACAATCCTACACTCGATCTTGCAGCAATCGTTTCTTCGACTGCAACGGTCAATATTACAGTGAAGGTTACGTTTGGCCCTTATTACCACGACTACGATGCAGTGCGGGACAATAACCAAGAGCTTGTGGCTGTGAGCACCGGCTTCAACACAGCGAGCATTGGCGGCAATGCCTCGAATGCAGATATCATGATTACACGTTTGACTGGCGATGCCAGCCAAGTTGTATCGACGACGATCTTGGCGGGCAATGGCGATGATGTTGCCTATGGAGTGGCGGTGTCGAATGTGGGGAAATATGCAGACCAAATTTATGTGTCGGGCCTGACTGAGTCCACCGATCTTCCCATCGAGGGGCAGCCGATGGGTGGTGGCGACGCTTGCGTGGTACGCTTTAATGCCGACGGAAGCGCTGTACTGGGAGGAGTGCGTATTGGCGCTCTTGGCCGCGATGTTGCCCACGATATAGCAATTGCAACGACTGGAACAGTCGTGGTGGTAGGAGCTACCGACGGCGGGATTGAGGACGTAAAAGCTGCTGAATTGGATTTTACGACGGTATTTCCACATGTAACAACTGCTAATAGTACGACAGCACAGACGTACTATTTGTCTGTGTTGGATGCAGAAGCAACCGGCGTGCGCAATGTCGTTTCTTTTGGAGGTCCCAGAATCGGCATTAAAGTTCTTACCGGGTTTGACCTGCAGAACCACGTTCTGATTGGCGTTGAGTGGGAAGCCAAGGCAACGGCGGACTGTAATTATATGTCGGAAATGGATTACTGGTTTAACACGCCGTGTCGCTCCACGGTTGGGGCACAGGCTCCGGAGTGGGGCTGGCATGCGCTCTGCTGGAAAGACTTACGCAGCACAGGCAATGTCCTCACGTTGCCGCATCCCACATCTCCGGGCGATGAACCGCCGTCCTACGGTCTTACAAACACCGACCACACAAAGCTCAATAATTTAGAGGCGACGAAGTTCACAGGTGGCGATCCCGGTGGCGTGTGGCAGCTCAATCATTATAATAACTATTCGACGGCGCCGGGTAATATGCTTCTTGAACTCGCACTTGGGGCTGCTTATTATCACGAGTGCTGCGGCTCGCCTGTGTATGCCAACCACTGGGTGGGGGTCGATTATCCGTTCCTTATTCGCCGGGTTTACATGCACGTCGAGGATTCCGGAGGCAATCCGGTAAGCCTGACCAGTTTGTGCGCGTCGCAGTACAGTTCGAGCGGAAATGGCGATATGTTCGATCTTAATTGCATGAGCAGCTACTTCGGCCAGCTTGAATTCTGCTCTTTCGATGTAGTGTTTTGGTCTCCCGAAATTGTACCTGATGCCGACTACACGCTGAGAAATTTCGGGCCAGGTACGCTGACCTCCAGGATATCCGGCACAGGTCTTTATATCGCCGATCCGCCTGAAGACCAAGGAGCAATGTCCGACAATATTCAGGAGATCGCGCACCAACTGCAAAGAACAGTTGTGGGTGCTACAGATGTCCATATTGTGAAGTATAGCAGTGGCCAAGCTGTGGAAGATAAGATAGAGAGCGGAATTATCCGTATGGCAGCATTTCCGGCGCCCGATCATGCGGCTGCGCTGCCGACTTCCATAGAAAACAACAGCGACAGACTTTCTGCTTCTTCGCCGTTTGGTACGCTGGAAAGCCATCCGAATCCGGCTTCTGGCGAGGTAAGTATTAGCTATGAAGTGAGTGATGTCACCACGATGCGTCTTGAGCTCTACGATGCGATGGGGCACAAGATCGACGTTGTCGACTCTGGCCAACGTTACCCGCGCCGGTACACTGTGAGCTACGACACCGGTAAATTATCGGCGGGCACGTATTATCTGCGTCTTTCTTCGGACGCTGGTGTGCTCACGATGCCGCTGACAGTTATTCGCTAATATTGAATAGGTAGTGTGGAGTATAGTGGTATGGCGGTATCTTACGGGGTGCCGCCATACATTTTTTGTACCTTCCCTTAGCTGTACACCTTCTCGAACCCCGGATTTTGCTCGTTACACAAATGTTGCAACCGCAGTTACGTCGAGCGATTCTTTGTACCAAACTCATCCACAACGTTCTAAAGTACCTCTACTCTCCGGTTGAGAGCCCCATCACAGGTGCTGTTTTTTCTGTGAGTTCGGCTATTTACCTATACACACTTTGCGAAGAATTCTCTTTGCTCCGGCATTCAGCCTTACGACATACATTCCCGTCGGAAAGCTGCTCGTGTCCCATGTTGCTAAGTATGGACCTGCGGGGAGCGTTCCCTCGAAAAGCACAGCTACACGCTCGCCTATGGTCGTGTACACTTCGATGGAGCCAGAGACAGGTGCGGGAAGTACAAGGCTTACTTGCACGATGCCATTAGTTGCAGGGTTGGGATAGACCTGGAGTGTATTATTTTCTTCCTGCGATTCCCCAACACCTGTAACAGCGGTGGCCTTTACAGTGCAGAGAATTTTTGAATCGGGATCCACCTTAATAGAAACCGGCGGAAACGGTAGCTCGAAGGTCTCTTGTTTTTCGCGTTCGTCCAGAAATATAGTGTGCACAGCCTGCTCATCGTTTGCACCTATAAACGCAATGTCTACGGGCATGGCAAACACTTGCGTGGGTTGTGTTTGCTTGAGCAAAACAGTGGCTGCGAATTGCCCGCCGTTGGAGCCTACTGCGGCTGTAGCTTCGTACACAGGGTGCCCCTTTTTATACACCCATTCGTCGAAAAATGTGCGTATGGATATGGGTAGCACAATATTATTCGTTGCGATGTACTGCTCGAACGAGGCGATCATGTTCTCTGTTTCTGCTGTACTATATGCGTATTGATTCAGAAAGGAGCGAAGCATTGGGAAAAACACAGTATCGCCAGTGATCTGGCGCAGCATGTGGTACACCCATGCGCCTTTGGCATAGGTCGTCGCGTAGTTGTAAATGTCGTTGCCAATGGGGTTGCTGTCGAGGTCGCGATAGCACGGCGGTTGCTTGGTGCCATCTGCATTATTCGACAGATAGCTGCCGCGCTTGTCGGCTAATGCTTCCCGGTATTGTTCCACACCTGTGCGCTCGGCCCACAGCGCTTCTGCATATGTTGCCCCGCCTTCATTCATCCATATGTCGTTCCACGTAGCTGGCGAAACGAAGTCGCCCAACCACTGGTGTGATAGCTCGTGAGCAATTGTCGACTCGTTGTTGATAGCTGCCCGCACGAGCGTGGTCATGGTTTGGTTTTCCATTGCAAAGTAGGTGAATGGCATTGCTACGGCCATTCCATATTTTGAAAATGGATATTCACCAAAGCGCTCCGAGAAATGCCGCATCATATCGGGAACCGGAGCGAATTTTTCTTTTGCATTGTATGGATTGCCCTCGTAGTCTTCTTCCCATACATAGTACAGCAGGGGGATTTTTTCGCCGTCCTGCCGCTGGTATTCGTCGGTGAAGTGCCGGTAGATCGAGGCATGGGCAACCATCAGGTATGTAGCTATCTGCGCTGTGTCGTTCCATACATGGGTAAACGAGCCGTTACCATTGTCTATGGGTGTGCTCGGCAGACCATTGCAGGCTACGGTGTATTCCTGTGGCACGACAACCGTAATGCGCGCTGTCGCCTTGTCGTAGGCATTGTCGTTGCAGGGCATCCAGTACCGTGCGTAGTCGGGTGCGCCAAGTGTATAGGCTATGCGCTCTAATACCGCTCCGCTTTGCGAGCCCTTTGCATAGAGATGGAAGCCTGCATTTTGTCCGTTCATGTGGATGTACTCAATGCGAAGTGTCAATTCCTGGCCGGGAGTGGGAGCTGTTTCGAGAGGGATTGTCAATATTTTGGCAGATGGTTGCGTTGTTGGTATTTCGCTGTCGTCGAGTATAATCCGGTCGATTTGTAGATTTGCGGCGTCGAGTTCGATTGCTGTTATATCTGCCGAGTCGATGCGGATGCGCATGGTATTGACGCCTTTGTACTGCCGGGCTGCACCGGTTGTAGCCGTTGTCGAGAGCGCTATCCGCCAGTCCAACTCGATATCGTAAGAGAGTACATCGTATGGGCGCCGCATGATGGATGTAGGCTTGCTCAAGGACAGCACCGCATTTGCATGATGGCTCTGCGAGCATACATAGGCAGGATGGCCGTGCTCGCAGTTAATATCTAATGTAGAGGGAAGCTGAGCCACGCACCATGTGCTGGCCGCCAACAGGAAGAAGAACGATGCGACGAGCGTTTTCATAAGCGTCCATTTCTTGTCTGCAAAACGATAAAAGCGCTCGTAATTTGGTCAAAAAAATAGTGGGAAGCGAGCAGAAAATTGGAGCAGAACATGAGGCGGAGAAGCCTGTGAACAACCACGCGGCGGGAAGTTATGATAAGAATGATGCGCGGACGTGTGCCATACGAGGGCGGAGGCCGAAGCGCCACAGGGCAATATTGGGGCAAGTTCTACATGCTCGTTGCTGCCGCATTTCCACCGCGAGAGGCTTCTACTGTCAGGCGCAGTCCTTCGCTAAACCGTACCAACGGACGATAGCCAAGATGCGAAGAGATAAGCGAAATATCGGCGCGCGAGTGCCTGATGTCGCCGGTGCGCCCCTCGGCATACACGGGGCTGATCGACACACCGAGCAAGCTGCTTATTCTTTCTACAAGTTCGTTCAGCGTGATGCGCTCGTTGCACGCGCAGTTCATCGCAAGGCCGGGCTCGCAATCCACAGTAGCAGCCAGCAGATTGCCCTCCACGACATTTGCCACGAAGGTAAAATCGCGCGATTGCTCGCCGTCGCCGTGTACTGTGGGGCTTTCGCCGCGCTGCATGAGTGCAATAAATTTCGGGATCACTGCCGAATACTGCGAGTTGGGGTCCTGCCTCGGGCCAAATACATTAAAATATCGCAGGGTTACGGTTTCTACGCCGTAGATGCTGGAAAACACGCGGCAGTAGTTCTCGCCTGCCAATTTGGACACAGCATAGGGCGAGAGAGGGCGGGGAGTCATGCCTTCGTGCTTGGGTAGCTCTGGGTTGTCGCCATAGACCGACGACGACGACGCATACACCACACGGCGCACGCCCGCGTCTCTGGCGGCTTGGAGCATGTTCAGCGTGCCTACTGTATTAACCTCATTGGAAGTAATAGGATCGCGTACCGAGCGGGGAACCGAAGGAAGAGCAGCTTGGTGCAGAATAGTCTCCACGCCATCTACAGCTTCGCGCACAATGTGGTAGGAGCGTATATCGCCTTCGATCAGCTCTATGTTGTCGAGAAATGGCTGTAGATTTTCCCGCTTGCCCGTCGCGAAATTGTCGATTACCCGCACGGTTTCTCCGCGCCGGAGCAGTTCTTCCACAAGGTGCGAGCCGATAAACCCCGCGCCGCCGGTAACAAGGTATTTCATAGATGTACCCACTGATGCGTTTGTGCCGCTGCCCGGTGCCTCGGCTCTGATGTTGAAGCACATACACCGTGCCAGTTTGCCTATTAGCCGGTAGAAGAGCTTCTTCCGCAGAGATTTGGCACGAAATTAGCGCGGGTAGAGCTAACTGCGGATGTCTGCGTGGTGTGCAACCGGACGCCGCCGCATAATATTGGCGAATATTAGACAATCGGGTAAAAACGGTTGCAGAAAAGCATTATACACAGCAGGGACAGCGAGATGATGGCAGCAATAGAAGGCGTAGTCCTCAAAGATTTAGTGACACATCGCGACGAGCGAGGTTTCTTTCGCGAGATTATCCGCACGACCGATGATTTTTTTTCCGAAGGTTTTGGCCAGTGGAGCCATTCGCTCATGTACCAAGCGTCGGCCAAAGCATGGCATATCCACAAGCAGCAGGTCGACTGGTGGTATGTGCCCATTGGCGTGCTGAAAGTAGCGCTGTACGACACGCGCGAACACTCCCCGACGCATGGCCAGCTCATGGAGTTCTTGATGGGTGAGAACCAGCCCTCGCAGGTCGTGAAAATTCCCCCCGGTGTAGCGCACGGCTGCCGCTGCATAAGCGGGCCAGCCCATTTGTTCTATATTACATCGAACATCTACAATCCCGCCGATGAAGGCCGTATCCCGCACGATGATCCGTCGATTGGTTACGACTGGACAAAGGGCGCGGATATTACATAAAAAGGCTGGACAGGTGCAGAGACGCCCCGTCGGG
>DLHF01000008.1 GCA_002483085.1 Ignavibacteria bacterium UBA7675 | reverse complement strand
GCCCGAAACGGAACAGCCGGAAATCGAACTGCCCGAAACGGAACAGCCGGAAATTCAACTGCCCGAAACGGAACAGCCGGATATCGAACTGCCCGAAATAGAGCAACCGGATATCGAACTGCCCGAAACAGAGCAACCGGATATCGAACTGCCCGAAACAGAGCAACCGGATATCGAACTGCCGGATCAAAGTATAGCAGCAGAGCTAACCTCAGCGGTAGACAGTGCACAACTCAACGACACAGCTCCCAGCGCGGAAGAGCCTTCGGCACACGGCGAATCCGAGCTTTTGACAGCCGAACGCGGCGGCATGAACGTTGTACAGACTACACATAGCTCGCATGGCAACGGGCATCAAGCTCCGCAACGCCATGCACATCTGCGCGTGATAGAATCCGCAGGAGAGGCCTCCGATATGCCGTCGCTTATATGGCGCAGCCGCAACGTGCGCCTGATACCCGGCTTGGAATTTACGCCCCTGCGCTTCGAGAGTAAAAAAGACAGACTGTACCGCCGCACCTATAAAATACCCGATCCGCCGCCCTTCCCTGATTTCCCGGTTGAGAAGAAAAAAGCCGTGCGCTTTCAACCCGAAGAAAACAAAGGCAACCTAACGCCGTTGGAAGAACTCGCCCGGCGCCTGGAAGCAGCACGCATACCACGTGTGGAGGAAGAGGAGGTACACACCGCCCCTGCCCCCGAGCCGCCTACAGGAGGCGAACGCCGTCCGGCTATGGTGAGCGAAACCATCGCCCGGATATACGAGATGCAGGGTGCAACACAAGAAGCAATCCGGGCATATGAGGCATTAGCGCGGCAAAAACCCGACCAAGCCGACACGTACCTTAAAAAAGCGCGAGAACTGAGAAACAAAGAATAAATTTGTCTGGCTTTCTGCTATATGCACATGCGTTATGGCTACGACAGACAAAGTTTTCGACAGCTTCAGGGAGATGAGTAACACTTTTGTTCAGGCAAACGCTTCTGCGAGCGAAAACAGGTAAAGCGATACATGTCTATTATATCCCGCTATATTCTCCGGGCTCATATCGGCCCTTTTATCTTCGGTGCATCTATCGTCATGCTGCTGTTTTTGCTGCAGTTTCTGATGAAATTTATCGACCAGCTCGTAGGCAAGGGGCTCGGCATCATGGTAATTATCGAGCTCATCGTACTTAATCTCGCCTGGATGCTCGTGCTTGCCGTACCGATGGGCGTGCTCGTATCGACGCTGATGGGGTTTGGCAACCTGTCGAGCAGCAACGAGATTACAATTATAAAATCGAGTGGCGGCAGCCTGATCCGCATGATGCGCCCTGTGTTATTCGCAGCTTTAGTAGTCTTTGGCAGCCTGTTCTGGTTCAACGACTACGTACTTCCCGACGCCAATCACCGGGCAAAAATCCTGCTTGGAGATATACAGCGCAAAAAACCTACATTCGCTATCGAAGAGGGACAGTTCTCGTCGCAAATCGAAGGCTATAGTATTTTATCCCGGCATACCGACTCGACAACGGGCGCACTAAAAGGCGTGACAATTTACGACTACACAAAAGTGAACCGGATGAATGTTGTGTCTGCCGACAGCGGTATTGTAGCATTTTCCTCCGATTTCTCCCGGCTAATTTTTACGCTATACAACGGCGAGATTCACCAGATCAACCAGCAGAACTACGGCGACTACCGCAAGGTGCGCTTTACACGGCACCAGATTGCGATGAACGCGAGTGGCTTTTCCTTTTCGCAGTCTGATGAGAATGTATTTTCGCGGGGCGACCGAGAAATGCGTATTACCGATATGCAGCAGATTGTGCGCGAATCCCGGACATCAGTAGCACGCGCGGATTCCAGCCTGCAAACAAAGCTCAAAGAGCATCTTGAATATCTCCACCTCGGCGTAACACCCGGCGACAATGTACGGCAGCAGGCTCCTACAACTCCTGAAGAACTTTCCCAGCGCCTAGGCAACCGCGTAGCGCTGCTGCGAGCCACTGCCGAATCGGATGTATTTCAGCGCGAGGACCAGAAATCGACGATCAACAAATACCTTGTAGAAATCCATAAAAAATACGCGATTCCCGCTGCATGCCTCGTATTTATCTTTGTGGGATGTCCGCTGGGAATTATCACGCGGCGCGGCAATTTTGGCATCAGTGCGGCTATTAGTTTAGGATTTTACATCTTGTACTGGGTGTGCCTGATCGGTGGAGAAAAGCTCGCCGACAGAGGGCTGATCGCTCCTTGGCTTGGCATGTGGCTAGCAAATATTATTATTGGAGCAATCGGCATGGTGCTGACAATACGCGTCTCCAACGAGAGCTTCTCATTCGGCATTGTGCGTCTGTTCAAAGCGATTATACATGTATTTGGCGGGAATCGGCGCGATGCGCAGAGCACCCCACCGAAACTAACAACTCCATAAACGCCTGTATCCAATTGGTGCACCTGTGATCTGTCCATCCTGCAATACGCGCTATGTCAACGGCATGGAGTTGTGTCCAGACTGCACAATTCCCCTGCTCGACGACGACGAAGCCCGCCGTTTAGATAAAGCTATCGACGACCTCCAAAGCGACTGGCTGCACGTGTACACAACCAGCACGGAAATCGACGCACGCATGATGGAGAGCTTTCTTACGAGCGCGGGCATTCCCACGCATGTGCTGTTGCAGATCGACACCACGCGCCAGTTCACAATGGGCGGCTTGGCCATAGCCAAAATCTTTGTGCGGAATTCCGACGCCGACGACGCCCTTGCCATTATCCGCGATATCGAGAGGCGCAGAAATTCCCCCGACGAATTGCCGTAATCCCCCCCCGATGCACAACAGCCCTCCGGCGCATATGCACCGAAAGGCTGTTTTCTAAAAGACAATAGGCGAGTATATCACGCTCCGCCCTTGCCATCGTTGTGCATCATCAGCACATGCTACGGTACGATGCAGAATGGCGTTTCGTTGAAGCTTTCGCACTGCCAGCCTGCTATAGTCCACAAGCACAGCCGCCCTCTGATATTAAGACAGAGGCGCTCACCTACTATACCAAAACAAATATCTCCTTTTACTAGGAAGAGGTCGATATTAAAGCAGATGCTTGCGTTTCTCGACGAGAGATCAAATTTCGTACACCACACCGATTCGCCGAGCAGCAGCAGGCATACTTCGACCTGTGCTGTCCAATGGCCACCTGGTACAGTACAAAGCCGAATAGTACCGCGTATACCGAGGATTTTAAAAAAGCTGATTTCAAATGTTCTGGTGGCGCAGTCATTGCTCGCTTCGCCCACCCCAGAGGTAACGCTGATTTCACGAAGCATTTGTGGGAAGTCCTGCATTGCAGCAGCGTAGCGACTTTGCAGTTCTTCGGGTGTCATATTTGCAAGTTTTGCGAGTTTGGACCAGTCTTCTGCTGATACACTGTTGAGGATTGCTTTCGTATCCATGTTGTCTCCTGAAAAAATACATGTAGAAAAATATAAAGTTTATCGAACGAGTTGCCCGATGTGCTTATCAGTTCCTGCGGTTCCATCTGCTGCTACAGCAACACGTGCGGCTGTCTGGCGTGCGTCGTTTCAATGGGATTGTTTCCCAGTATTTCCTTGGCGGAATAGCGCCGCACCTGTGCAGACAGGCACAGCGCTTCCCTACAGGCACGTTGTGTGCCTGCTGCTCTATCCAAATATCATTGTTACTATATGAGTGGCTCCTCCGCCTCCCCTGCCGGTTCTCCCCGTGTGGAGAGAACCGGCTTCCGGAAGATGTAGTCGGCCTTCCGGGGAGGTTAGCCTTCGTTTTCGGTAGGATTATCTATATCGTTCAAAGCAATATTGCGAGCTCCAATCAGCCAGATTGGATCGAGGTCGGCACTGATAGTATTAAAGACTATTGGTGCACCCACTGCCTGAGTAATGTTTCCTACTAAGTGCCCTGGTATTCCGCCTATGCCCGGCATGCCGGGGAGGCTGAAGGTCTGTGCTGCACCATTTACTTCCATCATCACCCAACCTGTGCGAAATACAACGGGCGCTACATCCTGCTTGGTGTAGGTAAATGTCATCTGCACATTGTGGTTGCTTGGACTCACTTCAATCGCTTCTACTCTGCATTCCCAATGGCCGGACACTATGCCCAAACGATTGTCGGGAGAGTCTTTGTCTGTTATAAGCGCTATTTCCTGCTCTGTAGCAGTAATGGGCTCGGGAGCGTTTACACTTGTCATACTGACCTCCAAAAAGCATATCTCTGTTGAGAAGAATAATGACTACACCACAAATCTGCACAGAACGGAGCGGCTTTAAAACCGCTCTTTTGCATAAAATTTGGTTTTCGATGCCGCCTTTGTCTTCGCGCTGCGGCCAGCATGCAGCCCACAGTACCCAGCATTACTGTGATAAAAGCTGTGTTTACCTGTACCTCTTTATTTGGTTTTCGATAAAATACAGGGCATTATTATTGCAGCGAATAGGAGGCAGCGGCAGGCAAATGCACGGAGCAACCTCGCCCGGCGTACACTTGTACACATAGTTCGTTGTTTTCAACGAAGTTTTTCATGTTCGGTCGTTGCCATCGCGTTTGGTCGTTGCACCGCGCTGCAATTATCATAGGCTCGTCCGCCGCATTGTTCTTGCAGTGATGATACACAGACGAGCGCCGCGCGGTCGGCCAATGCCGCTGCGGTAGTGCGACCGGTGACAGCGACGAAGCACCAGTAACAGCGACGCCCGTGCTATAAACTCTCGGCAACTTCAACTATTGATAGAAGGAATATGCGAAGCACTTCGGATCAACTACTGCGCCTCGTGGCGACAATGTCTGGACAGGAAAAGCGGTATTTTAAGCTCTCGGCATCATTGTACGATAAAAAGCGCGGCAACCACTGTATGCGCCTATTCGAGCTCATCGAGCGCCGAAAACCTGATAACAGCCGGGTATTGGCGGCAATCGTGCGGGATGAGCCATTTGCAGGACAATTGGCGTATATCAAAAACCAGCTTACGGAGCAGGTACTCGACAGCTTGGCGCTGTACACAACCGACCGGCGTTCGTCAATGGTACTGTATCGCCTTATCGCCCATGCCGATGTGCTTACTGAACGCGGCTTGTATCAGCACGCTGCCAAAGTATTAGAACGCGCGCGTAAGAAGGCCGAAGCAACCGACCAATACCCGATTCTGTTAGAACTCATTACACGAGAGCGGGCACTGCTGTTCCGGCATATCAACCAAACATTTGAAAGCGATCTCAAGGCTCTGTACAGCAGGCAACAGCATATCATGGACACGCTCCAGCTTATCAACACCTACCGCGAGTTGGCCGATACCATGCAGATCACGGCAGCACGCTACACAGCTACACCTACAGCCGCCGACAGGGAGCATATGAACAGTATCATTGCGGCGCTCGACACCGGAAGCAAAAGCCAGTCCCTTCCTTTTACTGCACAAATGGCAGCGCACAACATTCTCGGCACTCATGCCCTGCTTACCGGCATGGCCGAAACAGCACACGAGCAGTTTGGCAGCGCCGTCCACCTGTGGCAGCAGCATCCACTGATGATCGAAGAATATCCGGTGCAGTATCTACGCTATCTACAAAATTACCTAAACTGCCTTCTCGACACTGGAAGCGAAGCCGAGTTCGCAGCTATTGCCTCGGAGTTCCGGCGCCGTGCCGTAGCAAATGCCGAAACGGAATTCCGGTTTCTGAAAGAGTTGTGGAATATCGAACTGCTCTTTTATCTGAACCGGGGCAATGTGGAAGGATGCACAGATGTTATCGCCGATATTGAGCGCTGCCTGCACATGTACGCAGAGCTCATAGAGCCAGCATCGTCTATCACGCTGTATCACAATTGTAGCGTGTACTACTTTCTGGCTGGACACTATGCACAATGCCTGAACTATATCAACAACATACTCGGCGAAAATCGGATAGAGCTCAAACGCGACCTTCTCGGTTTTGCACGGGTGTTCAGCCTGATCGCACATTTCGAGCTGGGCAATATCGATATTCTCGACACACAGATGCGCTCGGCGCGGCACTACCTAAAGAAACTCGGAGCCGAGGGCGCATTAGAGCAGATTGTCATAAAGAGCATGGGAACCCTCATAGGCAGCACCGGCATTGCCGATGAGCGCCGGATATTTGGCGGGCTGCGCAGTGGTCTCGTAGCGCTACTGCACAGCAGTGAACAAGAGCCTTTAGGTATGGCCGAAGTGCTGTTCTGGGTAGAAAGCCGTCTGCAACGCGAGCCAGTCTCGCGAGTGTTTGCCAGCATGGTGCGCCACTGTGGCACCACCAACAGCCGCACACTATTTCCACCCGAAAAATAACCTAGCATTGCCGTCTTTGCCGCAACAATGTATATTGGTAGAACATACTATTTTATTTGGTGCTCTATGACTCTGCATACCTATTCCAACCCGGTAGCATTTCTGGCCGATGTCCAAGGTACGTTGGAAACCAACGAAGTCGTCAACAGTCTGATGCTTGGCGTTGCTTTGCGGGCAGGGCAACAGCCCTACACAGCTACACCGTACTGCGCAGCTATCCACTCCGGGGGAACCATAGCAGTTGCAGCGCTTATGACGCCTCCCTACAATCTACAGATCGCAGGAGATGTGGAAGAAAACCGAGAAGCTCTTGAGCTTATTGCTCGCAATATCCAGGAAAGCCAAATCGCGGTTCCGGGTGTAGCGGCGCGCACTGCTGTGGCCACAGCATTTGCAGAAATTTATGCTTCGCTGCACGATGCCGACGTTTTCGAAGCGATGAACATGCGGTTGTACCAGTTGGATACCGTCGTCCCTCTTCCACAGCCCCCAGGTACATTCCGCGTAGCAACAGAAGCGGATACCGATATACTCACCCGGTGGAGCGAAGAATTCGTCCGGGAAGCTACACCCGAGACTCCGGCTCGCAATATGCAAGCTTTTGTAGAACACAAGATTGCTGACAAAGAGCTATTCATCTGGAACAACGAGCGGCCTGTGTCGATGGCAGCCCGCGCCCGGCCTACGCGCAATGTCTGCACGGTAAACTTTGTCTATACTCCCGCTGAATTCCGCGCTCATGGCTACGCAAGCGCATGCACAGCAGCACTGAGCCAGCACTTACTCGACAGCGGATATAAATCCTGCGTGTTGTTTACCGACCTGGCAAATCCTACATCCAACAGCATCTACCAGCGCATTGGTTTTCGCCCTGTCTGTGATTTTACAGAATATCGCTTTCGGTCGAAATCCTGATGCTGTAGCTGCGTTACCCGCCTGCGAGATTGCGTAGGCCGCGCGATTCCTCGCGCCGAAGAATCAGGAAAACAAAGGGGTGTTCGCGTCCGGAAATACAAGCGCATAATGTCCACCGGAATAAAGCCAAAGAGGGCCTGCGATACTAGTACGACAATAGCTCGACGCCAGATTACGAACACAAGAACCCCTCTCATATTCTCACGTGCGACCACGACAACAGAACACAGACTGCACAAAACATGACAAAAGTGACAGTCTAAAACCGGATAGTTGTCTTTATCTAAAATACATGACTGTAGTTTCTTTGTATTCGCGTATTTATGCTTACGGTGGTTATTCATTCTGGTCGGCCACTATAACAGCAAGGGAATCCTGCAACAGAATCTATCGGTCTATAAGAGTGTAAGGGTATCGGTACAGAACTGCGTATGTACAAAAGAATGAAGCGATTGCGGGAATCGCGTATTCGGATAACGGGCCACAGGATATCCGACATCAGTAGGATACAGCATTAGCTGCTATGGTACATCACTGATATAACGTCGTGCTGGCTATTGCGGTGCTTGGCTCTACAGCCAAGAGACATCATATAGTCAGCTCGTGAAGAACGATGATAGCAGTACAGTGCAGAGATGATCTAAAAATCAACGAAATGAAACGACACAATACTACAGAACCGGACTTTCGGCTATTGTTTGAGTTGATACCGAGTCTTTATATGGTGCTATCGCCCGACCTGAGGGTTATAGCTCTTTCTAATGCCTATCAGCAGGCGTCCATGAGAACACGGGAAGAGATAGTAGGCCGCTCTATATTCGACCTTTTCCCAGATAATCCAGCTACCCCTGACGCAACTTGGGTTCTGAACCTGCGAGCCTCGCTGAACCGCGTTATTCAGCATAAAACACCTGATGCAATGGCCGTACAGCGCTACGATATAGCGCGACCGGAATCGGAAGGAGTAGGCTTTGAAGAGCGGTACTGGAGCTCGCTGAATTCACCCGTGGTAGACGCCGACAACAACCTGCTGTACATCGTCCACCACGTGGAAGACATTACGGAATATATGCATCTGAAGCAGCAAGAACAACAGCATGGCATACTCGCAGAAGAATATAGAACTCGAACCGAGGAAATGGAAATAGAAATTTCCCTGCGCGCTCAGCAGCTTCAGGCAGCAAACGCGCAGTTGCGGGAAGCTGATAAGATAAGAAGTGCATTCTTTGCCAATGTTTCACATGAACTGTGCACTCCTCTGTCGCTGATCATTGCCCCAATAGAGTCCATGCTAAACGGCAGAAATGGCAGTGTTCCCGATCAGCATGTACCTTTGCTCCACACTGTGCACAACAACGCAATACGGCTGTTGCAAATGGTAATTGACCTGCTCGATTTCGCAAAAATCGAGGCCGGGAAGATAGAAGTGCAGTCCGAAGCTATACACGTAGGCTCGCTGATATGCTCCGTTGTAGACGGCTTTGCGCCAGCTATGAAAGCCAAAGGCATTAGCTATTCCTGCCGCATAGAGCCACAACACCAAACAGTGGCAACAGATCGCCATTTGTTCGAGCGCATTCTGTTTAATTTGTTATCAAATGCCGTAAAGTTTACGCCCACCGGCGGGCGGATAGATATCCGCTGCACAATGCGCCAAAAAAAGCTCCGGCTATCAGTGGCCGATACCGGAATTGGCATTGCCAAGCCCGTAATAAAACAGCTTTTTCAGAAATTTTGCCAAGTAGAAGGGGCGTCTACGCGCAAATTTGAGGGCACTGGTCTTGGCTTGGCTATAGTAAAGGAATTTGCCGAACTCCTGGGCGGCAAGGTATCGGTAAAAAGCGCGGTAGGCAAAGGCTCTGTGTTTACTGTAGAGTGTGTAGCCCCTCCGATAAAGGACAACACGGAAACTGCCACAAACAGCCAAACGGCTCTGATGCCGCCGTATCAACAGCCGGAACTGCGGGACAGCAGTATCGCAATCTCTGCAACTGAAACCGAGAGCTTTCCGAAGGTACTCGTATGCGAGAATAATGAAGAGCTGCAAGCGTATATCGTATCGCTGCTTCGCAATTTTTGCAACATACAGACAGCCAAGGACGGCAACAAGGCACTTGAGCTTGTGCGCTCCTGGAAGCCAGACCTCGTCATAGCGGATGTGATGATGCCACACAAAGATGGCATCGAAGTATGCAGGACAATCAAGCTCCGCCCAGATACATCCGCTATCATTGTTGTACTTCTCGCTGCCCTTACCCACCGCGAAACGATGCTGAAAGGACGGGAAGCAAAGGCAGATGAATACCTGTTCAAACCGTTTCATCCCGAGGAGCTTGTTACGCGCATCCAGTTGCTGCTCGCTGTAGTAGAAGAGCGAAAAAAACACAAGAACGAGCTCGCAAGAAAGAACAGCGAATTAGCGAGAATCAACAGTGATCTTCAGGCATTCAGCTACTCTGTATCGCACGATCTTCGTGCGCCGCTGCGCGCAATTATTGCATACACACGCATACTTGCGGAAGAATACAGTACGCGTTTGGAGAACGAAGATCTTCAGATGATGGAGGCAGTAGCACAGAATGCGAAAAGGATGGGGCAGCTTATCGATGGACTCATCGCCTTAGCACAATTAGACAAACAGCGGCTTCATAAGAAAAAGGTCAATATGACAAACCTTGCCCATTCAGCCGTTGCCGTACTGCGAAGCTCTATTCCCCCCTCTGCGAAAGTAACCGTATATCCCCTACTACCGGTTGTAGCCGACACACACCTGATAGAGCATGTCCTTATCAACCTCATGGGCAATGCAATTAAGTATTCCAGCTTGGAAGCACAGCCCACAGTGGCCGTTAGTTCATTTCGAGACCGTCACGGCGACACCGTCTATTGCATTACAGACAATGGCACTGGATTCGATATGAAATATTATACAAAACTCTTCGGTGTTTTTCAGCGGCTGCACGCTGCCGATGAGTTCGAGGGAACTGGCATGGGGCTTGCTCTTGTACAGCGTATTATTGATAAGCACAACGGCAGCGTGTGGGCAACGTCTGTACTCGGCAAAGGATCATCATTTTATTTTTCAATAGGAACCAACAAGACATCTACATAATGCAGGAGGAATGCTATGGAATATCAGGAAGTGGAAATTCTGCTGGCAGAAGACAATCCCGATGATGCAATACTGACTATTCGAGCTCTTAAAAAAAAGAATCTGGCAAATAATCTCATTCACCTGAAGGATGGTTCTCTTTTGTTAGATTTTCTACACGGCCAGGGAGATTTCAGCAAAAGAGATATCAACAACCTCCCAAGAGTAATACTACTTGATCTAAAAATGCCTAAAATCGGCGGGATTGAGGTACTGGAGCACATAAAATCGAATGAGCGGCTACGGATTATTCCAGTAGTTATTCTTACATCATCAGCCGAAGACCCCGATATTAAGCGATGTTATGAGCTGGGAGCCAATAGCTACATCGTAAAACCCGTTGATTTTGACAGTTTTATCCATGCTGTCTCAAACCTCGGTCTTTACTGGATGCTCCTGAACAAGTCGTCTTCATAGACGCTGGCAGCCAGTCGCTCTCCCGATCATCGTGCATAATCACGCTATAATTGCGTATTTTGGCGGCATGATTACTTTTTTACAGCCGTCCTATGTATGACTACACGCTCTGTTTTTCCTGCCCAGTCGACACCTATTATTGGTCGTGAACGTGAGACTGAAGGCCTGAGCCGGTTGCTGCTGGCCGAAAATATTCACCTGCTCACCCTTACCGGTCCGGGTGGCATGGGCAAAACCCGCTTAGCTATACACATAGCGTCACTGATAGCCGGGCACTTTACCGATGGAATTTTTTTCGTACCTCTTGCTCATGTCACTGATCCCGGGCTCGTGTTGCTCGCTATAGCTCATGCCCTTGATGTGCAAATAGAAGGCTCGGTACCTGTACGCGATTCACTGCTGGCATTTCTGCAACGCCGCCATACGCTGCTTGTGCTCGATAATTTCGAGCAAATCGTCGAGGCCGCACCCGATGTTGCAGCTCTGTTGTCGGTCTGCCCAAAGCTGCATCTGCTGATCACTAGCCGCATTGTGCTTCATGTGCGGGGCGAACACGAG
>DLHF01000013.1:111274-287836 GCA_002483085.1 Ignavibacteria bacterium UBA7675 | reverse complement strand
TAGACTTCCTCGCTTCCTGCGGCTTGCTTGCTGGGCTTCTAAACTAATCCACTTTTTCGATTATGACAATCTAATAGACCGGTGACAGCGACCTGCCGGACGCCGCAACGACGCCCGAGCACCGCAAACTACAGCGATACAGGAATGTTCAATTGGGAGAGGTTTTGCCTATAGCTTCTTGCTATCCCACAAACTTGTTGCGCTCTTTTTTGAGCTCGCGCACGAGGTATTGCAAGAGAGTATTAGAGGAGTTTTCAGCAAGGGGAATATAGCGTTCGGATGTTTCGTTGACGTACTGGATGGGGTTGCGCTTCAGGTTGAACTCAAGGCAGCGGAAGTTGTCGAGGCGTGCCGAAAGCCTGATAATAATACAGTCTTCACTGGCATTGCGGAGTTTTTCCACTTGCTCCAGGTCTACCAGTTCGGGGTTGTCTTTGGAGCGATCCAAGTCTTTTGTAAGCGTTTCGATGATGTAGGTGACATAACTGCCGAAGTTGTACTCTATAACACTACGGGTAATTTCTTCCGATTTTTCTTCGAGCACATCGTGCAGGAGCGAGGCGCTAAGTATGTCCTCGTCGGTGCATGTGAGCTCATCTAAGAGGATGCGGCATACACGCGAGCAGTGGTAAAAATACGGTGTTCCGTCGTTGCGCATTTGATGGTGATGGACATGTTCGGCGATTTCGTAGGCACTGATGACCTTGTTCATTTGGGTCGGGTCGAAATTGTAGCCCAGCAACCGCGTTTCAAGTTCCTGCTTGGAGAGGAACGTCCGATTGTATTTCCCTGGATTCATGATAACGTGCTTATAAAAATAAGAAGCTAATGACGGGAGGCCTGCAATTTAGTCCATTACCGCCTCTTCCACAAAAAAAGTTTTGGCTATACCGAGGCCGCCTTGCTATCATACCGAACACATGCTGCAACTGTTCCACAGAAGTGCAGCGTGCGAGTACGATCATTGTACAGCAAATTACAGCGCACTTGCTAATTCGCGGGCGCTTTGCAGCGATGCTTCGGTTACTTCTTCGCCGCTCAGCAGCTTTGCTACTTCGCGAAAACGTTCATCGTCGGTCAGCACACGAGCCGAAATAACGGAGCGTTTTTTGATTTCGTGCTTTTCCACAGCAATATGCGAATCTGCCAGCGCCGCGATTTGCGGCAGGTGAGTAATCGCGATAATCTGGTGATAGCTCGACAGCTTCTTCATAGCAATGCCCACTTTTTGCGCGATGCGACCGCTTATTCCAGTGTCGATTTCGTCGAAAATCAGCATGGGCAGGCGGTCGGATTGAGCCAGAATAGTCTTGAGCGCGAGCATCACACGCGAAATCTCGCCACCTGATGCTGTTTTGGCAAGGGGCTTTGGTTCTTCGCCGGGGTTTGTGGAAATAAAAAATTCCGCTTTGTCGATGCCGGTGGGGTAGGCGTGGTACAGTTCGCCGTCGATTTCTGCCGAAACGTCGGCTGCTTCGGCGGAAGCTACGCGATATTGATGGATGGCGACGCGGAACTGAGCATGGGCAATACCGAGGCGACTGAGCGAACTCACTACCGATTTCTCGATTTCCTGGCCTGTACTGCGCCGTTTGGCCGACAAGCGTTTAGCCAATTTCCCGAGGGCTCGGCGCTGATCTGCTATCACTGTGCGGAGCTTGACAATTTCCTGTTCAAAATTTTCTGTGAGCTGAAGCTCTTTCATGAGTTCGTCGCGCTGCCGTAGCACTTCTTCTATCGTACCGTATTTCTTGCGCAGGCGAGCAAGCGCGCCGAGGCGTTCGCGGATTTCTTCGAGGCGTTCGGAGTTGAACTCAATACCGGAATTATAGCTTTGTGCATGGCGTGCGATTTCTTCGACAATAACAATGGCCGACTGGCATTCGGAGCGGTATTCGTTGAACGATTTATCGACAGCCGCGAGCTTGTCCAGAACATTGCGCGCTTTTACAAGCTGGTCGCGCAGGGAGTTTTCTTCTTCGTACAATGTTTGGTAGAGTTGTGTCGATGTCTCGAACAGGAATTCAGAATTCTCAATAATAGAAAGCTCTTCTTCGAGCTCTTCTTCTTCGTGGAGTGCGGGCTGTACTTGCTCAATCTCATTAAACTGGAAGCGCCTGAATTCTTCTTGTTCGCGCAGTACATGCTCGCGTTCTAGCAGCCCGGTGAGCTCGCGGCTGAGCGAGCGCAATTTATCGAAGGCGCGTCGGTACTCGCGTCCGATGGCTGTCAAGCCACCTACATTATCGAGCAGAACAAGATGTTGTTCTGCTCGCAAAAGGGACTGGTGGTCGTGCTGGCCGTGAAAATCGACAAGCAGATCGCCAAGAGCGCGGGCGATGGGGATAGTAGCGGGGGAGTCGTTCACAAAACTCCTCGATGTACCACGAGCGGAAATTTCGCGCCGGATAATCAGCTCTGTTCCGCGCTGGTCGAAGGAATGTTCGTCCAGAAATGAGCTGACAGATGTATTCCCCTGGATGGAAAAAATCCCTTCAACCACAGCTTTTGCAGCGCCGTGCTGTACCTCGTCGGCAGAAGACCGCTCACCCAGCAGGATCAGCAGCGCGTCGACGATAATAGATTTTCCGGCTCCTGTTTCGCCCGTAATAATGTTCAGCCCTGGCCTAAAGCTAAGATCAACGGCATCGATCAGTGCAAAATTGCGAATGCTCAATTGCTGAAGCATAACAACGACGTCTCTGAAAGTCTGTTTGTCGCACGTGAGTTAGCGGTTGGACAAATTACAGAAATGCCCGCACTCTACAAATACGCTTCCAGTTCAGCTTCACTTTCGAGCAACACTTGGCGCGCTTTACTGCCGTCGAATGGGCCAACAATACCTGCTTCTTCGAGTTGATCTACAATACGAGCGGCACGCGAGTAGCCAATTTTCAAGCGCCGCTGTAGCAGCGATACGGAGCCTTGCTGGTGGCGCACGATCAAATGAGCCGCTTCGTCGAACAGATCATCGCGGTCGCCGTCGCTGCTGTTGCCGCTTCTACCGCTGTTTTTGTTTTCCTTTGCAGAGGGCAGGGTATAGGGCTGCGAGTAGCCTTTTTGCTTGCCTATATGCTCGCAGATAAGCTCTACTTCCTCGGTGCTGAGAAATGAGTTCTGAATGCGAATAGGTTTTGCACCAGCCGGAACATAGAGCATATCGCCATTGCCGAGCAGATGTTCGGCGCCATTCGTGTCGAGAATTGTCCGCGAGTCAATCTTAGAAGCTACTTGATAGGCAATACGGGCGGGAAAATTTGCTTTAATAATCCCCGTAATCACGTCCACCGACGGACGCTGCGTAGCCACGACAAGGTGGATACCTACTGCGCGAGCGAGCTGGGCAAGGCGTGTAATCGGCTCTTCTACTTCGCGGCCTGCGGTGATCATCAGATCGGCAAGCTCGTCGATTACCACGACAATATAGGGCATTTCGCGATGCACAAAATCCGTCGTATCGAGGTATTTTCCCTCGCTCACTTTTTTGTTGTAGTCTACGATATTGCGCTGCCCGACTTTTGCGAGAATATCATAGCGGCGTTCCATCTCTGTAACGACTGAACCCAGGCCAATAATTGCATTCTGAGGGGTCGTGATAATATCCTCGTCGATATCGGGGCATACGGCCAGAAAGTGCTTAATGAGCGGGCGATACTGCGACATCTCAATTTTTTTCGGATCGACGATCATGAATTTCAGATAGCGGGGGTGCATTTTGTACAACAGCGATGCAATTATCGTATTGATTCCCACGCTTTTCCCTGAACCCGTCGAGCCAGCAATAAGAAGGTGGGGCATTTTAGCGAGGTCGTCGCAAAATACTTCACCGTTAATCGTTTTGCCGAGAGCTATTGGCAGGCGGTGTTTGGCGTCGAGAAATTTCGGCGAGCGGATAATACTGCTGAAGCGCACTGTTTTCGGCTTTGTATTGGGTATTTCCACTGCCACTGTTCCACGACCGGGCACAGGCGCGACAATGCGAATGCCACGCGCTTTTAATGCCAGAGCAATGTCGTCGGATAAATTTTCGATCTGGCTTACTTTGATACCAGCAGCCGGAACAAATTCGTACTGTGTTACTACCGGCCCGGGTGTCACCGTAAGGTCTTCAATATCGATTCGGAATGTCTTTAGCTTTTCCTGGAGCGTAATCCCATTCTCCTTGAGTTCTTCGTCGTCCACCTCATTGTATTCCGGCTCTTCCACGAGGAAATCGACGGTAGGGGGGCGGTAGTTGAGCTCTTCATCGAGGGGGTCGGACTGCCCAAAGGCTCTTGCTTCAACCTTTTTTTCTTCTTCGAGTTCCTGCACTGTAAGGCGCAATGCCCGGGCGTGCTCGTCGGGGATGCTCGGAGATACTGGCTGCTGTTGTTCTATAGTTTTTTCGATGTTGTTCTCGGCTATGGGAGTGGGCTGCACAGGCGCTATGGGCACAAATTCGGGCGCAGCAGAGCGGGAAGCGGGTTGTTCGGCTGCGGGCGCAATTTTCTCATGTGTTACGGCTACCAGCGGTTCCGACGCTGGCTCATCATTAGGAGGTACGGCTTTAAGCAGATCGGGTCGGCGAATCACTGGAGTTGCCGGTTTCGCCGGGGGAGGAGGTTCTGCGGCCACGACAGGAGCTGGTGCTTCTTGTACAGATTCTTCCTGTATCGGAGCTTCTTCCTCTTGGTAGCGATTTATCAGGTCGCGTCGTGCCATCGCGGTGCCTTGCTGCTCGGCTTGGCGGCGCAGTACACGTGCAGGTTCTTCGGTTTCTTCTGCATAAGCCGGTGCAGACTGCGACTCGTCCGGGATATCTTCATCCGCTGTTTCTGCTTGCTTTCCACGCTTCCGGAGAGCTTCTTTTTTTCGTGCTTCAAACCGGTCGAGCAGTTTGGCAATTTCGAGCCGAATGCGGAACACAGTTTTCTCAATATCGAGGTCCACACCCACAATGAGCACAACAACGGTAGCTGCAACAAGTAGTAAGAACGAACCTGTTGCGCCGATGAGTTGTGTGAATACCGATGAGATGAACTGTCCGATAGCACCACTCCACTCCGGGCGAAGCGAGGGCATCCAGTCGACCATCTGCACTGTACCGGTAAATGCGGAGAACAGGATACCGAACACAAGTGAGAGCGAAGTAATAAGGATAAGCCTGCGGGTAATTTGCTCTTTGTACAGATGTTTAGCCCAGAGCATCAGCAGCACCGGGTACATCAGCGAGGCATATCCTATAGTGAAATTATAGCAAAAGCTGGAGATCACCGCACCGAGCAAGCCCAACCAGTTGTGTGTTGTATCGGCACGGGCGCGCACAGCTTCATCGCCGCGCAGCAGGCCGCCGAGGTCTTGTAGCGAAAGGCTCGCGCTCGCTTCGTCGTAGGGTGTGTAGGATAGCAGAGCGAGCAGAATGAACACAGCCAGCAGCACCAAGAGCACCGCAGCTATTTTCATCTTCTGTCGTTCTATTTTACCCCATACGCCACTTGCGGGGCGCAGGGCAGGAGTAGTATTCTTCGGGGGGGTCTTACTCCTTGCGGACGGCACCCGTGCAGGCGGCTTATCGCCACCTTTCTTTTGATCCGGAGACGAAGTTGTACCATTTCCAACTCGTTCGCGACGAATAGAAATGTTATCGTAGGATTCACTCATGTCATCCTCCTCTTATGCTGTTCTGACGAGCGGGAAACGCATTCTATGCTGCTTTGAATGAATTTCCCTGTAAGACCGGCACTACCGGGCATGAATCGACTGCGATAGCCGCGTCGACATCGGCTGCAAAGCCAATAGAAGCCAGGTACTGCGCGTGTTGAGCCGAAGTTACGGCTTCTGCGAGAGATTTGTTCATGCTGTACAGGGCAACAGCGGTACGTGTAGCATCGGAGAAATTCGCTGTTGTCCGTTCGGCAAGGCGTACTGCCAGAGCACCTGCGAACAGCATATCTTCAAAGGCAAAATCCCCGTTGTTTCCTGCACATAGAAGGAACACTTTCTCCGGGCTTTGTTCTGCATCGGGGGGCGACAGGATATAGTCGGCCACTGCTGTCAGATTGACAAATGCTCCTACAAGTTGCCGCTGTGCGTACTTTGTCCGGGCCAGCACTTGTGTGCCATTGGTTGTTGTCAGGATAATATTCCTGTGTGCAACCACGTCGCCAGTGTACTCTAAAGGCGAATTGCCGAGATCGAACCCCGAAGGCTTCACGCCCTTGCGCTCGCCGCCCAGAAGGGTTGTTTCGCGGCTCATAGAGCGCGAAAGGCGCACTGCGTGTTCGAGTTCAGAAACCGGAATGACCTCGCGTGCTCCATTGTAGAGAGCATGGCAAATCGTTGTGCTTGCTCGCAGCACGTCGATAATCACTACCGTGCTTTCATGCAAAACGAAGTCGTCGGATACGAGAGGATAAGCTAAAAACGTATGGATATACATAGATTATGCTGCTGCAAACGGACGAAAATATACAACTGACGCCGAATTGCCGCAAGTTATTTTTGGGAGATGAGGTTTGCATACGTGTTGTTGTCGGTGTTCCGGAACCCAAGATTTAATGCGGCTTCTCAGCCGCCGTACAGGAAAAAATGCGTGGACACGTGAGGCGATTTTTGTAAGTTCACAGTTTCAGTCGGCAAAACTCCACTGTTCAGGCATCTGTTATGAATTCGCTGTTTGGTAGTTCAAACCAACATTCGCTGTTTATTGTTGCAGGCCCGTGTGTCGTAGAGTCGGAATCGCTGCTTCAGATTGTAGCTACGTCGCTTGTGGATATTTGTACACGCCTCGGGCTTCCGCTTGTGTTCAAGGCTTCCTACCGCAAGGCCAACCGCAGCAGCGTGCATTCCTTTACGGGAATAGGCGACATCGAAGCGCTACAGGCACTTGCTGCTGTGCGCGAGGAGTTCGATGTGCCGGTGCTTACCGATATTCACACTGCCGCCGAAGCAGCTCTTGCAGCACAGTATGTAGATGTGCTCCAGATACCCGCGTTCTTGTGCAGGCAGACCGATCTGCTCCAAGCCGCAGGGGAAACCGGCAAGGTCGTTAATATTAAGAAAGGCCAGTTCCTTGCGCCGGACGACATGGCAAAGGCCGTGGACAAAGTGCGTGCCACCGGCAATAGTAATGTGTGGGTGACTGAGCGCGGTACCACATTTGGCTATCACGATTTGGTTGTGGACTTCCGCTCTCTGCCTGTGATGCGCCGCACAGGATGCCCCGTTGTGTACGATGCTACGCACTCTGTGCAGCAGCCCGGGATTGGCGAGCAATCGGGCGGAAAGCGTGAATTTATTCCCGCACTTGCGCGTGCAGCGGCTGCGGTGGGTATCGACGGGCTCTTTTTTGAGACCCATCCCGACCCCGCAAATGCTATGAGCGATGCCGCTACACAATTACCTCTAAGCGAAGCTGAAAACTTTCTGACAAGTGTGCTTGCTGTTCACTTGGCACAGCAAGCACACACCGATCTGAACGGACGGTAGGCATGCGAATGCTTCTTGTAGTGTGCTGCTGCGCCCTTGCTGCTACGGCATGTGAGCGCGAACAAAAGGAACGATTGGTCAAGGTCGATCCGGCAAATCTGCCTGCTCATGTCGTCGACAATCCTGTTATCCATTTTCTCGATTCTAGTCATACAAAAGCTGTGTTGCGCGCCAGCAGAGCTCGTGTACTCGAAGATCGTATGCAGACCACGCTCGACGACAGCGTCCGGGTTGAATTTTTCAGCCGTGTATCAGGAAGCCGTATCAGCGTGCTTACTGCCGATAGCGCAGTTGTAGACGACAGGACAAAGGATATGACAGCCCGTGGGCACGTAAAAGTTGTTGCCGACAGCAGTGGGACAACACTGGTAACATCACTGCTAATGTGGAGCAATTCGGAACAAAAGCTGCATTCGACAGAGTTTGTGCGAATAGAATCCCCAACGGAAATTCTTGAAGGCTACGGCTTTGAGTCGGATCAGAATCTGAAGAACTACAAGATCTACAAAGTAAGTGGTATACAGTATCCTCAATAAGACTTAACAAGATCGGTGCGCCATGAGAACAATGGTAATTGCAGGCAATTGGAAGATGAATACGTCGGCAGCGGAAGCAGTTGCTCTGGCAGCGGCCATTGCCGCCGATGCTCCACACAACAGTGTGCGCTTGGCTGTTTGCCCGCCGTTTGTGTATCTGGACAGTGTGCATAAAACAATTGCTTCATCGCAGGTGGCGCTTGGTGCACAGAACTGTTGGAGCGAATCCAAAGGCGCTTATACTGGTGAAATATCCGCGTCTATGCTGGCGGATATCGGCTGTACATACGTGATTGTGGGCCACTCGGAGCGGCGCATACTGTTTGGTGAGACTGATGAGTCGGTAAACCGCAAGTTGCGCGCCGTCATGGCTTTGTCCATGATGCCGATATTGTGCGTAGGCGAAACGCTGGAAGAACGAGAGCAGAATGCGGCGTTCGACGTGATAAGGCGCCAGATAGCTCGCGGTCTGGACGGGATAGAAGGTGTAACTGGCGATACTCTTGTGGTGGCCTACGAGCCTGTGTGGGCTATAGGGACAGGTCGGGCGGCTACTGCGGGGCAGGCGCAGGAAATGCACAGTTTTATCCGTTCGCTTCTCGCAGAGCACTGCGGTAGCGAGCAGGCACAGTGTATAGCTGTTCTTTATGGCGGCAGTGTTACTCCCGACAACGCCGAGGAGCTGTTCAGCCAGCCAGATGTCGATGGTGGTTTAGTAGGCGGGGCTTCGCTAAAAGCCGATTCTTTTCTTCGCATTGCCGAAGTCGCACGCACTATTGCAGGCGGCGTTCACTCCTGATTATCTGTGCCCGTATCAATACCCATGTATGAAGTGGAATGTACCCAACGCTTTCAGTATCATGCGCGCCGTGCTCGCGCCGCTGTTCCTTGCGCTGATTCTTTCGGAAGAACCTACTGCTGTGTTTATCGCCGTGTGTGTGTTCATTGCCGCTGCATTTACCGATTATCTCGATGGCTGGACTGCGCGTAAATTCCAAGAAGTGTCTGCCTGGGGAGTGTTCTTTGATCCGCTTGCCGACAAAGTGCTAACTTCTACAGCGTTTATTGCCTTTGTTCTGCTCGGATTCATACCGTGGTGGATGGTTGTCGTCGTGCTCCTTCGCGATGTGCTGATGACGCTATTGCGTATGTATGCCGATTCAGTAGCGCAGCCGGTGGTAACATCGCGCAGCGCCAAGTTGAAGACCTTTCTGCAAATGGCTTATATCATCTATGTGCTGACCATGTATATGTTCACGCACATGAAGCTGAGCTCCACGATTAGCAGTATTGCTACAGCAGCTATGCACCCAATAGTGGTATATATAGGTATGCTCATTGTCACCATCATTACATTCTGGACAGGTGTAGAATACTATTTCGATAACCGCGAGCTGATCGAGAGGTTGTGCAGGCGTGGCGCAAAAGCTTGAATCGAAATACAGCGCACACGAGTTGCTCTCGCTTGCAATAGCGAGCCTATTCGGTGCGGGGTTCCTTCCAAAAATGCCTGGTACATTTGGTAGTGCTGCAGCCCTTTTGCTTCTCTTGCTTCCCGTATCTGATATTCATATCGCACTGGCAATCGCAGGTGTTGTGGGGTTTGGGCTCGGCCTTGCTGTCGTTCCCGACTGGTGCGATGACAAGTGTTGGGATCCGTCGTTTGTCGTGATCGACGAAGCTGTTGCTATGTGGCTGATTTTCGCGTCGCCATACGTCCCGCACGATTGGTTGTGGCTGGTTATGGGCTTTGGATTGTTTCGCCTGTTCGACATATGGAAGCCGTTTCCCATTGGCCTCATCGAGAGGAGGAAGGGAGCATTGGCCGTAATGGCCGACGACCTCATGGCAGGCCTGTATGCCTCGGTCTGTTTGCATTTGTTTTATTATTTGTACCTCGCTGTTCCTTATTTATACTTCTACTTCTATGGGGCTCGATAGGGCTTCAGGCTGGACTTTTGCGGCGAATAAAGGGTAGAACACCAGCAACAAAGCGCCTTCCGAGAGCCAAAAGCTCTGAAACCCGCATAAAACCTACTGATTTGGGCGTTTTTCGATAGTTTTTCCTTGTTCTGGCGGATGAAAAAAATTATTTTTGGCAAACCACTGTTTAAAGGTTAATCAACGGGGTATGTTCATGAACAAAGGTCAGTTGGTAGAAGCTATTTCTACTAAAACGGGCTTGACGAGAGCGCAGTCTGAAAGCGCCCTCAATACGGTAATCGATACGATTTCCCAGACAGTCAAAAAAGGTGACAGCGTTACGCTCATCGGTTTTGGCTCTTTCAGTATGATTAAGCGCGCAGCCCGCAAAGGTAAAAACCCGCGCACAGGCGAAGCGATTAAAATCGCTGCACGCAAGATCCCGAAGTTTAGCCCGGGACAGTCTTTCAAGAACCTTGTGAATGGAACAACGGGCGCTTCCAAAGCTGCTGCTGCTTCCAAAGCTGCTGCTGCTCCCAAAGCCGCTGCCGCTTCTAAAGCTGCTGCTGCTCCTAAAGCCGCTCCTAAAGCTGCTCCCAAAGCTGCTGTAAAGGCAACCGGCAAGGCTAAGAAGAAGTAATTCCTATTGCCGAAAGAACCGCTCTTCGGAGCGGTTTTTTTTTGTCTGATCTGTCTGGTAAAACCGATCTGCTCTGGAAAAAGTCAACCTTTGCGCCATGCCGCAGCAGTGGGAAAAGCATTCTGCAAAAAACAATGTTCGTAGTTACACGGATTTTTGTCATTTTTGTACGACTCATTTCGATCCGACACATTTTTATTCTAAAGTGATTCATGGCTCTTGAGCCTGCCTTCCGGCATCGACATCTTCTCAGCGCCGAACAGTTGTCGCACGACGACATCCACTACCTCTTTTCCCATGCAGAAATAGCTCTTGATGGCCTGCGAGCCCGAACTCAACGCGACGATCTACAGGGTATGTCGGTCGTTCTGGCCTTTTTTGAGAATTCGACACGCACTCGCTTTTCCTTCGAAATCGCTGCAAAGCGGCTTTCAGCCGAGGTGTCGACTTTTCAAGCAGCGGGCAGCAGCGTGGCAAAAGGGGAATCGCTTGTAGATACTGTGCGGAATATCGAGGCGATGCACATCGACATCCTCGTGATGCGGCACTCGCAATCCGGTGCCCATGAGTTCTTACAAAGCCGAGCGTCGAGCAGCATCATTAATGCTGGCGACGGCTGGCATCAGCATCCAACACAGGGTTTACTCGACGCCTTTACGCTGTATCGCCACGTGCCTTCTATGAAGGGATTGCGCGTGTGCATTGCGGGCGACATCCTGCACAGCCGTGTGGCGCGGTCTAATATTCATATTCTGCAAGCGCTCGGAGCCGAAGTTGCCGTATGCGGGCCAGGTACGCTGCTGCCACCGGGAATAGCTGCACAGAATGTACGTGTATTCCGTCGTATCGACGAGGCCGTGGAGTGGGCGAATGTTATCAATGTGCTGCGCATCCAGCTCGAACGAATGCAGCAGGGGCTGTTCCCGTCGCTTCAGGAGTTCAGCCGCTACTTTGCTGTGCAGCGCAAACACATCGAGCAGCGCCCCGATCTTGTGATTTTGCATCCCGGACCGATTAATCGCGGTGTGGAGATAGAAACCGAGGTGGCAGATGCGCCACAGTCGTTGATTTTGCCCCAGGTAGAACACGGTGTAGCCATGCGTATGGCGCTCCTTTCGCTGATTGCCCGCAATAAAAAAGCGGGTGTATAAGTGCTGTTATTATTGTCAATAGAGAATGGTGGCACGGGCGTCGCCGATCAGCCGTTTGGTCGCTGTCGCCGGTCGACCTTGTCCGCACATCGTTCTTACGATAATAGCCTTTGCGTCGTTGCCCGTAGGCTGGCCGCACAACGACCGGCTGCTCCACAATCTGCGGTGGAGGCTGGGCAGAGATGCGGCGGTGTTGCAGCGCGGTGCAGAGATAAAGCACAGGAGCAGAGGCAGAAGCGCTCGCTCCAATGTTCTGATTGTACTTTTCGTGTCGTGCTTTTGACACTATAGAACTTCATTGATAGATCGTTGCCCAACATATTTTTTGTTTCCTAATGTACGTTTGAGCTATGCCTAAAAGAACAGATATCAAGACAGTACTTGTCATCGGCTCCGGTCCCATTGTGATTGGCCAGGCCTGTGAATTCGACTACAGCGGTACGCAGGCGTGCAAAGCGTTACGCGAGGAGGGCTTGCGTGTCGTGCTTGTGAATTCCAACCCGGCGACGATCATGACCGACCCCGACAATGCCGACGCTACGTATATCGAGCCGATCACGCCGGAATACATCGAGGCTATTATTATAAAAGAGAAGCCCGATGCTATTTTGCCGACGGTTGGTGGCCAAACAGCGCTGAATGCCGCAGTAGAACTGCACAAAAGAGGTATTCTCGAAAAGTACGGCGTAGAGCTTATCGGCTCCAAAATCGAGTCCATCCAAAAAGCCGAAGACCGCGAGCTGTTTTCCGCAGCCATTCGCAAATGCGGGTTGGATATGCCGATAGGTGGGTTTGTAGAAAGCTATGCTGAGGGGATGGAACTTATTGATAAAGTTGGCTTTCCGGCTATTATCCGCCCGTCGTTTACGCTGGGTGGCTCTGGCGGCGGCGTAGCCTACAACATATCAGAATACCGCGAGAAGTTGGAGGCCGGCCTCAATGCCAGCCCCATACACCGCGTTCTGGTAGAGGAGTCGATTATTGGCTGGAAAGAGTACGAGCTAGAAGTGATGCGCGATAAAAACGACAATGTGGTTATTATCTGCTCAATTGAAAACTTCGACCCGATGGGCGTGCACACTGGCGACTCCATAACGGTAGCGCCTGCACAGACGCTAAGCGACCGCGAATACCAACACATGCGCGATGCTTCGCTCAAAATTATCCGCGAGATCGGCGTAGAAACTGGCGGTTCCAATATCCAGTTCGCTGTGAATCCCGAGAACGGGCGCCTCATTGTTATCGAGATGAACCCACGCGTCTCGCGCAGCTCGGCTCTTGCATCGAAAGCAACGGGCTTTCCCATTGCAAAAATTGCGGCTAAGCTCGCTATTGGCTATACGCTCGATGAGATTCCCAACGACATCACCAAAAAAACGCCAGCGTCGTTTGAGCCTACTATCGACTATGTTGTGACAAAGATTCCCCGATGGGACTTTGAGAAATTCAAGGGTGTGGAAGACGAACTGACTGTGCAGATGAAATCCGTGGGCGAAGTCATGTCGTTTGGGCGCACGTTCAAAGAATCGTTCCAGAAAGCTATTCGCAGCCTTGAGAAAAATCGTTTTGGCTTTGGTTTCGACAAGGTGGAGCATCTGGAAACAAAGGCAATGACAGACGCCGACCTCGTACCGCTGAAGACTCGTCTGCGCAACCGCACATCGACGTCGATCTTCGACCTGTGCGACGCTTTGCGCTTTGGCATGAGCACAGAAGAAATACACAGGCTTACAAAGTACGACCCTTGGTTTATCGCACAGTGCCGCGAAATTGTGGTGCTTGCACAAGAAATGCTCGCTTTGCGTGCAGCCTATACCGGCGACAACTTCCTGTATTCTCTTGAAGAACCAACGCTTCGCCAGATGAAAGCCTATGGCTTTTCCGATATGCAACTGGCCCTGATAACGGGAGTAACTGAAAGCGAAGTGCGTGCCCGCCGCAAAGAGCTCGGCGTTATTCCTGTATATAAGACCATCGACACTTGTTCGGCTGAATTTGAGTCGTCTACGCCATACCACTACTCAACATATGAAGAAGAGAATGAGGCAGTGGTATCCGACCGCAAAAAGGTGGTGATTCTCGGCGGTGGTCCCAACAGGATAGGGCAGGGTATTGAGTTCGACTATTGCTGCGTGCAGGGGATTTTTGCGCTCAAGGAGATGGGTTATGAATCAATCATGATCAATTGCAATCCCGAGACCGTCTCTACCGACTACGACACAACCGACAAGCTGTATTTCGAGCCGCTGACCTTTGAGGACGTGCTCAATGTGCTGGATTTTGAGAAGCCAGAAGGCGTTATCCTTACCTTTGGCGGGCAGACGCCTTTGAAACTGGCTCATGCTTTGGAGCAGGCTGGTATCAAAATTCTCGGAACATCGCCCGAAGGTATCGACCTCGCTGAAGACCGCGACAGATTTGGCAGACTGCTCGACAATCTCCATATACCGTGCCCGAAATATGGCACCACGGTATCTGAAGATGAAGCTGTGCGAATTGCCGGCGAAGTGGGCTATCCAGTACTCGTGCGTCCGTCGTATGTCCTTGGTGGTCGTGCCATGCAGATATGCTACCGGCAGGAATCCATCCGCGAGTACATGCGCTATGCACTATCGGAATCGCCAGATCGACCCATATTGATCGATCACTTCCTCGAAAATGCTTATGAGTTCGACGTTGATGCTGTGAGCGACGGCGAGACTGTACTCATCGGAGGTATTATGCAGCATATCGAAGAAGCGGGGATTCACTCTGGCGACTCGTCGTGTGTTCTGCCGCCGTACAACATTACCAACGAGCAGTTCGAGATCATAGCCGACTACACACGCAAGCTGGCGCGTGCGCTCAATGTCGTAGGTTTGCTCAACGTGCAGTACGCCATGCAGTACGGTACTATTTATGTGCTGGAAGTCAACCCCCGGGCCTCGCGCACAGTGCCATTTGTCTCGAAAGCAATGGGCACACCGCTGGCAAAAATTGCAACCCGCGTGATGATGGGTGAAAGCCTGAAAGACATGGGGCTGAAAGATATTTCGCTCAACATCAACCGCGTTGCCATCAAAGAATCGGTGTTCCCGTTCAACAAATTCCCCAAGTCGAATATCTTCCTCGGCCCGGAAATGCGGTCTACTGGCGAAGTCATGGGCATCGATTCGAGCTTTGGCACAGCGATTATCAAATCGAGGATTTCCTCTGGCAACTCGCTGCCAACATCGGGTAAAATATTTGTCTCGCTGAGCAACCACGACAAAACAGCGCGTGCGATACAGATTATCAAGGGCTATCACGACATTGGCTTTGAAGTGTGGGCTACCGCCGGTACGGCTTCTTTCTTGGAGGAGCACGACATACCTGTACGCCCAGTGCTGAAGCACTACGAAGGTCGGCCCAGCGTAATCGACCATATCAAGGACGGTGACATCAGCATTGTGCTCAACACGCCGATTGGCGAAAATGCGCGCTACGATGAATTTGTGATGGGCAGAACAGCGATGGAGTGCAAGATTCCCTTTTTTACAACGCTTGCTGCTGCTGCTGCATCGCTGAGCGGCATTCGCTCCAGCGGGGGGGCTGTTACGATCCGCTCGCTTCAGGAATACTACGCATCGTAGAAAGCGGCATGTGTTGCAAGCCTATCGTATATTGGACGGTGATCCATCCAGTTGTAGACTTCTATTCTCCGTTGCACGGGCGTCGTTTGGGCACCCGTGCAACAGGTAGTTTGTTCTGCTGCGGTCATATTGCTGCGATGAAGGCCGAACAATCACGCAGCGGCGGTGCTGCGCGGTGCGGAGAACGAAGCGGGGCAGAGGCAGAAGCGCAGAGATGAAGAGTTGTTTGAGCTTGATATCGTTCTGCAAAACGCCGGGTAATTCTGCAATAAATCGTGTAACAAAAACTCAACAGCGTGTGTCTTTCGGGCAATACGCGCCTCTTCTCTTTGCATGGCTGAACAGCAACCTATTAAAAAAGATGCCTGGTCCATTTTGGAAATGATTCGCTGGGGCACACAGTATTTTGCCGGCAGGGGGATAGAGAGTCCCCGCCTGACGATGGAGCTTATTGTGTGTGCTGCTACTGGTCTTCAGAGAATTGGCCTGTACACGAACTTTGAAAAGCCGCTTTCAGCCTCTGAGCTGGACATTATCCGTTCGGCGGTAAAGAGGCGTGTAAAACGCGAGCCTTTGCAGTATATTTTGGGTTCGGTAGATTTTTACGGATTACGCATCGCTGTGAACCCGTCGGTGCTCATTCCGCGCCCTGAAACCGAGTTCCTTGTTGACCATATCGTGCAGCGCAAGCGCACCACAGGAGCCATGAGCATATTAGACATTGGAACGGGATCGGGCTGTATCGCACTGGCGTTACTACGGCATTTGCCGGAAGCGCGGGTACTGGCTGTTGATATAAAGGAAGATGCCCTGGCGGTAGCACGTGCAAATGCACAAGCTCTTGGATTAGAGCAGCGGATAACATTCCAGCAGTGCGATATTCTCGGCGCTGTGCCCGAAGGCCAGTTCGACGTGATTGTGTCTAATCCGCCCTATATTGCCCCGGCAGAAATTGCGGAATTAGAGCCTGAAGTGCGCGACTACGAGCCCCGTACAGCATTAGAAGCAGACGACGAAGTTGCCTTTTATCGTCGATTTGCCGGGATATTTCCCGAGTTGCTGAAGGATGGAGGCGAATTTTGTGTAGAAATTGGTTGTGGGCAGGAAGCTGCTATACACGGATTCTTTCGAGAAGCGGGCATACAGACCGCAGATTTCAAAGATCTTGCGGGAATTGTGCGCTGTGTTTATGGTACAAAAATGGCCTATAACTCCGAGCCTGTGTAAAATATAGGTAAGGTATTGTGCGAATGGCGCAAGAAGCGTAAATTCTGCGTTATTTCGAAGTTATAGGTATATGTCACGAAAAATTAATAGAGATTGATAACCCGGATTGCGTAACTTTGCCTTTTCCGTAACCATCTCTCTTTTTCCGGACTATCCGAGAGGTATATTGTATGTTTGATCAGATAAAACACGAAGAGCAGAACGACATAGCAATTGTCCGCCTGCGTGGGCAATTTATTGGCGGGGACGAGACCGACCGCCTTCGCGCCGTATTAAATCAGATGGCGGAGGAAAAAAAACCGGTACTCATCGTCGACCTTGAAAAAGTGACATACCTGAACTCTACTGCTCTGGGTGTTCTGATTTCCACACATGCGAACTTTACCAAGCGCAATGGTCGTATCGCGCTTTGCAACATTAGCAAAAACATTGAGAATATTTTCGTGATTACCAAACTCACGCTTGTATTCGATATCTATCCAACCGTCGACGAAGCAATCAAAAAATTATCTGTTTAATATCATTATTATTCATCGGAGCTTTTTGTATGAAGAATGCTTTTAATATGATTGTCGTTGCTCTATCGATGGCGATCGCATTTGCTATCTATTTTTTGTGGATGGGAGACCCCTCGAACTTTGCAGATGCTGCTACCAAGCACATTCCCAAGCCCGGCAATGTTATGGGTACGATCTATACAGGTGGTTTTCTGGTAGGCATCCTCATGGGGCTGATTCTTATTTCGATCACCTTTATCATCGAGCGTTTTCTCTCTATCAATAAAGCAAAAGGCAAAGCTAATCTGGAAGACTTCATTAAAAAGATCCAGACGCACCTTGTAAATAACGATATCGACAGCGCTATTGCCGAGTGCGACCGCCAGCGCGGCAGCCTTGCGAGCATTGTGCGCTCTGGTCTGGAAAAATACCAGGCTGTGAAAAATGACTCTACGCTCGACGACGAGAAAAAAATGCTTGAAGTAAAGCGCGCTATCGACGAGGCTACCAACCTCGAAACACCGCTTTTAGAGAAAAATCTCGTGATGCTTTCCACTGTAGCTTCTATCTCTACGATGATCGGTCTGCTCGGTACAACTCTTGGTATGATCAAGGCGTTCGCAGCTCTTGGCGGCGGCGGTACGGTATCGGCACAGCAGCTCTCTACAGGTATTTCCGAGGCTCTGTACAACACCGCTGGTGGTCTTATTGCCGCTGTATTGTCGATTGTATTCTATAACTACTTTGCGACAAAAGTGGACAACTTCGTGTACATGATTGATGAAACAATCCTGAGTGTAACGGAAATTCTGACCATCAAGATCAAAAAATAAGATCGCTCGGTTCACAATCCATCAAGGAGAAATTCCGTGCCTAAAATAAAGAAAAAACGTACGGGTTTCGTGCTGGACATGACACCGCTTGTCGATATCGCCTTTCTGCTTTTAACGTTCTTTATGTTTACGGCTAAGTTCAAGTCGGACACAGAAAACGAGCAGAAATTTGTTATCGAGCGTCCAAAATCCTCGGCTGATACATCAAAGCTGGGTGAGAAGGATCTCGCGATCGTTAAGATCGCCATCGACACTGTCAACAGCGATACCTCGTATTACTACTCTATTTCTAATGAAGATGTGAGGGCGCAGGTCTATCAGGCCATACCGACGATTCCGGCTGATGCAAAAGCTATGATCGCTGTCGATTCGGCTACGTTGGATCGTCTCATCATCGAGACACGCCTTGCTTCCAAGTACAAGGTCAAATTTGCAATTGATGCTGATAAACGCATTGAATTCAAATGGGTAGCCGACCTTATGGAAATAATGAGGAAGTATAAACAGACAGAATTCCAATTTGTAACTGACAAAGAAGGCGGCGGTTTGTAACCTGGTCCGGAGTCTGTGGCTCATATAGTCAACACCTGTTTTACCAGAGGAGGACATATGGCTTCAATGGCTCCGAAACAAGACGCCTCCCGCAAGAGAGGCCCGCGCCGCACAAGGCGCAGATGGATTACACCCGATATGACCGCGCTCGTTGATATTGCGTTGTTACTGCTCATGTTCTTTATAGTGTCGACAAGCTTTAATTCTCCTGTGGTTATGGAAATGACTGTACCAGAAGGGGAGAAGCCGGTTCCGCTTTCGCAGGTTGTGTCGGTTGTTATTCAGCCGGATGGCCTTCTTAAGTGTTCTTATGCAGAAAAAACGGTGTACCTTATGCCCGGCCACATAGCCGGGCTGGTAGCCGAAGCTACTGCACTGATAAAAGATGTACCGGTGATAGCTGTCGACGCGGGAAGCAATGTCCGCTACGGACTTGTTGTAGATGTTCTCGACGAATTGATGCTCGCAGGTGTAGATAGCCGCTTCGTGCGGAAAAACACCGTAGTGCTGAACAATATCGCCGGGTTGTCCTACTGATTCTCGCGACTCAATTTCGAATACTCAACTCAAGGAGAAAATCATGGCCGGTGGCGGTTCATTAGGTGGCGATAGAGGACACCAGAAGCGCGGTTCTCTTGCCACGAAACGCAAAAAAAAGAAACGTGTCGGCTTTGTGCTCGACATGACTCCGCTGGTGGATATTGCCTTCCTGCTGCTGACGTTTTTCATGCTCTCGACTACGATGAACACGCCGCAGATTATGGAAATGTCGATTCCGCCCCAGACTGATGATGTCCAGGTAGCAGCGTCTGACTTGTTCACGATACAGATAGATGATAAGGGGCGTATGTTCTATAATCTCGGTGAGGAAACCCCTCAGCTTCTGGCGATGAAGGACTTGCGTAGCTTGGCTATCAACGAGAACATGCGGAAGAAAAATCAGCTCATTACTTCGTTCAAAGTATCGACAAAAGCACCCTATGCAATAGTAATTAATGTGCTTGACGAACTCAATCTGGCCGAGGGTGATATCACGGCGCAGCTTACTACTGAAGGATTGGAACGCAAGCGCAAATTTTCACTTATGACGCTTACCCCCGAGGAAGCGGAGGTGTTAAAGACACTATGACAACTGCATTCTACAATACCGCGCAGCACCCCGTATATGGAGCTGCTGAACTGAAACGCCTGGCAGGTAAACATACAATGTACGGCTTGTTTCTTTCTGTTGGTATTGTGGGTGCTGTGTTTCTTGTAGTGTATGCTTTTGTTGTGCTTACTGCTTCTCCCGTGCCTCATGTGGTATTGCCTCCCAAAATTGAAATCAATATCAAGCTGCCGCGTGCTGTCCCCAAAGACAATGGGCTATCGCAGGGCGCAAGTTCTTCTGATGGTAGTCGTGCTATAGCAGATCCGCTGCTTGGCGTCATTCCCGTCCCTGTCGACATCCCGCATACGTTGCCTGTAGATGGTGGTGATATTGATTCTCCGTTTGATCTCCTGCCGGAGAACGGCAATGGCTCTGGCGATGGTGGTGGTGATGATCTATTTGGCAACAATGGTATTATTAGCAATGGTGGTACCAACGGCAATGGCGGAGAGCAGGAGCAGGACGACGAAGATTTGGCATTTGAACTCATTCCTGATGTTTTGCCTACAGTAGATGAATCAGGTTTGCGAAGTGCTGTTGTCTACCCGGCGATAGCAAAGCGTATGAGGCTGGATGGGAAAGTGGTGGTAATGGTTCTGATCGACGTACAGGGTAGTCCGGTAGCTGTGAGCATAGCTTCTTCTACCAATGAAATATTCAATCAGGCGGCTCTTGACGCTGTTGCAAAGGCGACTTTCAGACCGGCGTATCGCAATGGACAACCGGTGCAATTTCGCCTGTATGTGCCGATTGAATTCAAAATGAAATAACGAGTGTAATCGTTTCTACGTGTCAAGAGAACACTCTTTCAAACAACCTCGTACAGAGGAGTGCGTTTCGTTATGTCTACAACAACCGTTATAAATAAGGGCGAAAGTGTGCGTTACGGGGCACCAGAGCTCAAGAAGTTTATCCAAAAGAATACGATCGTAGGCTTTGTTATTGCTGCGGCAATGATTCTGCTGCTGCTGCTGTTGTACTTCTTTATTTTTGTTCTCGCCAAAGAAGATACAACATTCAAAGCGCCGCTTGGCAATCGCAAGTTCAGTCTTACTGATTTGCCTCCGCCGCCTTCTTCAGAACCACCTCCTGTGCCGCCGCCTTCGGCGCCAATTCAGGCTGCTTCCGGTCCTGCTGCCCGTGCGGGTACTCCTGTGCCTGTGCCGGACGCTATGATTGATCCGGAACTGAAGGAGTTTGCAAGCATGGATCAAGTAAGCCGTGCTTCGGCTGTGGGTGGCGAGGGAGAAGACTTCGGCGGTTTTTCCGATGCTATTGGCGATGGTCAGATCGACTACGACAATGTCAGCGCTCCGCGTGAAGAAGAGCCCGATCCCGATGAGTTCATTGCGGTAGAAAAAGAAATCAAAGTAGATCTTGCTGATATTACAAGCCGACTGAAGTATCCAGAAATTGCGCGTCGCTCCGGTGCTGAAGGTAAAGTGCAAGTGCGTGTGCTTGTTGGCAAAGATGGACATCCCAAAAAAGCGGTGGTTCTCCAAACCGATAACGAATGGTTTAACAAAGCCGCTGTTGAAGCTATTATGGATCCGCGTACAGTAATGACGCCGGCTATTCAGAACGGCAGCGCAATTGAAATGTGGATCGTTATCCCGATCACATTCAAAATCCGCTAATGAAAAATGTGAAAGCGAGCAGTAACGCCGTTCAACGTTGCTGCTCGCTTTTTTTCTGCTTATAATAATTGCTGTTATTGCAATGTCGTTATCTTCTACCATAAGTCCCATCTTCAATTATACCATACGTGGTCTGATTATAGTATTTGGTATGCTGTTGTTGCTGGGTGTGATTGCGCCGCCCCGAGCAGATGCAGCCATGACACGCATATTTGGTATTGTCTTTATTCTCTTTGGCATTTATCGTATCGCAACATATTATACTGCTCAAAAACGTTTTGCAAGAGAACAGGAAAGGGAGTAGCCATGTCGTACTACATCATACTTTGTGTCTTGATATTGGCACTGGCCGGCTGTGCCGAGCCAGATACCCAACAAGGGCAGAACCAAGAGACTGCAATGTCGGGCAAAGCTGAAATATTATGCGACGAGACCATTTATGAGCTGTTGAAGCCGACGTTTGCCATGTTTGATTCTGCGTATCCTGATGCGCATATCACGGTAAAGTCTGTATCCGCTTATGAAGCCTATCGCAGCCTTTTGGCAGATTCCACGCGCGGTGTTATTGTTGCCCGCACCTATGTACGCACCGAAGACTCACTGATGAAACTCTTCCAAGTGTCGCGTGCAGTACCAGATACACTTGCGCTCGACGCTCTTGTATTCTTCGTTCGCAAAGATTTCCCCCTTGATACCATTTCGCTTGAACAGCTTACAAGCGTCATTAAAGACGGTACAATGCTTCGCTCGTATTTTCCGCAGCTCAAAGCCGAGCCTGTGTTTGTTGCTCCCGATGTAACATCGTCGGTGTATGGCAACGTCTTCAACCTGATAACTGGCAACAATCCTCCAAAGCACAGCTTTCAGTTTGAAAGTTCTATGCAGGATGTTCGCCGCGAAGTGCTGAATAATGAAAATGCCATTGGTGTAGGCTACCTGTCGTTTTATGCAGCCGACACAGCAAATATCCGAGCGATAAGGATTGGTTTTTCCGATCCTGAGAGAAAATATATCTCTCCGCGTCCCGTTCATCAGTCCTCTGTGTACATGAAAACTTACCCTCTATCCGTACCCATACAGGGAATTCGGAGCGAGGATCTTCGCAATACGCTGCCTTGGGGCTTTCTCTCGTTTCTCAGCCGCAATGAGCAGGTACAGCGCCATTTCCTGACTGCCGGTATTGTCCCGGCCTTTGCAAAGATCAAATTAGTACAACCCGAATAACAACAACACAAAGGTAACGAGTAATGAAAATGATCAGGTGTGTGAATGTTGTCATGGCTGCTCTTCTTGTAATGACTGCTCATACCGTCGCTCTTTATGCTCAGAGCGATCTTGAGCAAGCAAAAGCCTATGTGGAAGGGAAGGATTACCTTGCCGCCGCACCTTTTGTTCTCTCCGCTGTTAAAAAAGAGCCGAACAATCTCGAAGCGCTTCTGCTGGCTGGCGATGTCTATCGCGAACTTGAAAAGCTCGATTCTGCACTGGGCTTTTACCAGCGGGCTGAAAAAATTGAAGATGAACCTCTGGTGCTTCGCAAAGTAGCCGCCGCTCTTTCTGAGCTCGGACGCCATAAAGAAGCAGTAGCAAAGGCACTCCAGGCGGTAGACGACGACAAAAAGGATGTGTATAACCATATCGTGCTCGGCCAAGTCTATATCAATGCCGACTCACTCCAGAAAGCTGATCTTGTTATTCGCAGAGCGCAGACTCTCAACAAAGATATTCCTGATACATATGTGGCGCTTGGCGATCTATACTTTGCTCAGAAGGTGTATGAGCTGGCGAAAATGAACTACGACGAAGCTGCGTCTCGCGACCCTTCGCTGCTAGAGCCGCGAATTAAGCTTGCGCGCGCAAACTTCAAACTTGCCAATGCGGAGTCCGACAGCACTGCCGCCAACGAGCTGTTTTCCGAATCGCTGAGAGCGTGGGATGAGGTGACTCGTTTAGACACAAACAATGCCCCGGCTTTCTTTGAAAAGGGAAGGATTCTGTTCTTCTCCCGGCAATATGTTGAAGCTGCGAGATCGCTATATCGCTACACGACATTGCGCCCTGAAGGACAGATCGGACGCTGGTATCTCGCCCAAGCGTTTTACGAAATTCGAGCTTACGACTCGGCAGAAGTGCAGCTAAAGCAGATTACCATTGACTCTGTCCAGGATAAAAAGGCGAGCATGCTCGCACGGTCGCACTTTGAGACAAAAGAATTTGCCGAGGCAAAGCAGTTGTACATGGAAATGAAGGCCGCAAACCAGATGAGCCTTGAAGACATGGAGCGGTTTGGCTATGCAGCTATTCTTTCCGGCGACACGACAACTGCTCTCAATGCGTTTAAAGAAGCGATCAATGCCAACCCTAAAAACTGCACACTTATGTTCCGCGTGGGCAATCTGTTTCGCCAACGCCAGGCCTACGATGATGCAATCGCGATATTGAGAAAGCGATTAGAAAACTGTCAAGACTCGCTTTCGGCAACAACGCGCTACTTAATTGGTGTTTCGTTTTACTCGGCTGGCAAGCTGGACTCTGCGATTGTTGAATATCAGCAGGCCATCCAGACTGATGCGATGGTACTGCAACCGTACATTGATCTCGGTCGGGCGTATTACGAAGCAAAAAGTACTGACAGCGCAAATTCCATACTCTCTAAAGCCATAGAAGTAGCACGGCAGAATCCTACGAAGTACAAGCGCGAAATTGAGCAGATATTCTCCGTGCGTGCCGGAAATTATTTTGAAACCAAAGACTACGGCAATCTAAAAAAAATGACATCTGAATGGCTGGAGATTGCGCCCGACTCGGAATTTGGTAATTTATACAAAGCGATTGCACATCAGGGGTTAAATGAAAAGGACGACGCGTGCCGTCATTATCGGCAGGTGCTCAAAATTAATCCCAACAGCAAGCCTGCCAAAGACAACATGAGTAATCTCGGTTGTAAATAAGCGGGGCACGAGGCACAATATACAGGTTGCGTACCGCGTTTTCAGGCGCAGTACGCAACTTCTTGTTTGAAACCAGGCAATTCTGCCGTATATTTGCAGGCTGTTCTATGTTGACAATATATATTCGCGGGCTCGAGAACGGAGTGCATCCCGTGAATCTCTCCACTCCCGCCAAAGAGATACCCTTTATATTCCCGGAATTCTCTGGCAATGTCGTTTTCAAAGGCGAGATACAGAAGCTGGCGAATAGGTATTTTCTTTCAGGAGTGGCGGAGTGCACTGCGCGTTTGGTATGCGACAAAAGTGGTGAAGAATATAGCGATGTGATCGAAACACCGATTTCGCTGACCTATATAGCAAACACTGATATGTACATCATGAAACGCGAAGAAACGGATCCCGAGCAACCGTACTACATACACGAAGACGACAAAGAGATTGACATTACCGACGAGGTGCGGCAGGAGCTTGCTATTCATTTACCGATGAAACGCATTGCTCCAGCGTACCGCGACAGGGATATAGATGAGCTCTATCCCTCCGCCGACAACGCTGATGAAGAGAAAGTGGAGGACGAACGATGGGCAAAACTGAAAAATATACGTTTTCCAAATAGCGATAACTAAAGAGGAGTTGCTACAATGCCTAATCCTAAACGCAAAATGTCCAAGTCCAGAAGAGACAAACGCCGGACACATCACAAGGCTGTGCCGCCTACGGTTGGCGCATGCCCGAACTGCAACGAAATGAAGCTCGCTCACGCCGCCTGCAAATCCTGCGGATATTACAACGGCAGAAGGATTATCGAGGAAGCCGAAGCATAACCGAGTATTCTACAGGACACTCCTTTGGAACAAACTGGCCGGTCGCACTCGCTTACCCGTATAGCTCTTGATGCAATGGGCGGTGATACTGCTCCCAGGACAGAAATTGAGGGGGCTGTTTCCGCTCTGCGTCGTTTGAGCTCGGAGGTTGAAGTTGTTTTTGTCGGCAGGGAAGACGCCATTAAAGCGGCACTTGCGTCGATAGATACTTCCGGGCTGAGCTATTCTATAGTGCACGCAGATGAAACCGTTGGTATGGATGAAGATCCGACGTCGGTATTCAAAAAGAAGAAAAACTCTTCGCTGTATCGGGGGCTGGAACTGCATGCGGCTGGCGAAGTCGATGCTTTTGTTTCAGCCGGTAATACCGGTGCTGTGATGTCAGTAGCAACGCTGTTGCTCGGGCGTATCAAAGGCGTAAGTAGGCCCACTATTGGGTCGTTTATGCCGAATGAGCGCGGAACAACAACGCTTCTACTGGACGTGGGTGCCAATGCTGAAGTTCGGCCAAAGTTTCTCTATGAATTCGCCGTGATGGGCAGCATTTACTCGCGGCAGATACGCGGAGTAGAGCACCCCCGCGTGGGATTGTTGAATATTGGCGAAGAACCGACCAAGGGCACTGAAGTTGTTCTTCAGGCTTACAAAGAATTAGAGAACGGCAAAGCAGTAAACTTTATCGGCAATGTGGAAGGGCGAGATATTCTTAAGGGTACAGCCGATGTCGTGGTCTGCGACGGGTTTACCGGAAATATCGTCCTGAAATTTGCTGAAAGCATGCTCGGCCTTTTAAGATCGCGTCTGAAATCATATGCCTCACGAGGGCTGCTCAACAAACTGGCGATTGCTCTTGTAGTTCCGACGCTGAAAAAAGTGCTGAAAGATCTCGATTATCAAGAGTACGGAGGAGTACCTCTGCTCGGCGTCAGGGGCGTAGTGATCATTGGACACGGGAGTTCTACTCCGCTTGCAATACAGAACATGATTCTTGTAGCAAACGAGATGGTGAACAAAAACGTGAACCAACGAATCGAAGAGGCGCTCACTTCCGCATAATTGTGCTTACTTATGGAACTAACTACACGCAAGGCTTCAATTACAGCCGTCGGCTCTTTTGTTCCTTCCCAGGTTTACCCGAATTCTTATTTCGAGTCCATTATCGATACTAATGATGAATGGATTCGCACTCGCACAGGTATAAGCGAGCGGCGCTTTGGCTTTGACCTCGCTGTTTCCGATCTCATGATCCCGGCTGCCGAACAATGTATTACTCGGCGCGGAATCGACAGAGAAAAGATTGATTGTGTGATTTGTGCAACAATTACTCCCGACCATACATTTCCCTCGACCGCCTGTATTCTACAGCAAAAGCTCGGGCTGAAAAATGCTTGGGGATTCGATATCTCTGCTGCATGCTCAGGCTTCCTCTTTGCGCTCGAAACTGCCCGCCGTATGGTGGAGGCTGGTGGCGCTAGATGCGTGCTCGTATGCTCGGGCGACCGCATGAGCTCCATACTCAACTTTCAGGATCGCACTACATGTGTCCTGTTTGGCGACGGTGCTGGTGCTGTGCTGGTAGAGGCTTCCGATGATCCACAAGTCGGTATCATGGATTCCATCCTGCATATCGACGGCTCCGGAGGCCAGTATCTTTATATGCCCGCAGGCGGCAGCCGCAAGCCTACCAGTATCGAAACTGTGCAGAATAGAGAGCATTATGTTGTGCAGGATGGCAAAGCTGTGTTCAAAGCTGCTGTTGTCGGCATGGCTAATGTATCGGCAGAGATCATGGAGCGCAACAATCTCAGCCCTGACGACGTGCACTGGCTGGTGCCGCACCAGGCTAATCTTCGCATTATCGATGCTACAGCCGAACGGATGGGCATAGACAAGAGCAAGATTATGATCAATATCGACCGCTATGGCAATACAACTGCGGGAACTATTCCGCTGTGCTTGGCCGAGTGGCATGATAAAGGCGCAATACAGTATGGTGATACGCTGATATTGGCCAGCTTTGGTGCTGGCTATACATATGGAAGTATATATGTGCGCTGGGGAGTGAAATAATGCCGACTGCACTTCTTTTTGCCGGACAGGGCTCCCAGTATGTAGGTATGATGCGCGACTTGGCTGATGAGCATTCTACTGCTCGGGAACTGGTCGCACATGCTGATGCTCTCCTTGGCTATTCGCTGAGCTCTATTGTCTTTGAAGGGCCCGAAGAACGTCTTAAAGAAACACGTTATACACAGCCAGCTTTATTTCTGCATGAAGCAGTGGTAATGGGGCTTGTGCGCGAGTATATCAAGTGCGATGCTGTGGCGGGGCACTCTTTGGGCGAATATTCTGCTCTGTACGCTGCGGGTGTTATAGATTTCGATACAGCTTTGCGACTTGTGCAACTGCGCGGTACGCTGATGTTTGAAGCAGGCGAAAAGCTACCCGGTACGATGTTTGCCGTGATAGGTCTGGACGACGACAAAGTGCAAGCAATCTGCAACAGATTGAATGACGGAGAGAACGTTGTCGTTGCTGCTAATTTTAATGCTCCCGGCCAGGTAGTGGTATCTGGGAGCGCCCAGTATCTTCGCGACCATGCTACAACTTTCAAAGAAGAAGGTGCGCGTATGGTAGTGGAACTTCCTGTGAGTGGTGCATTCCATTCGCCGTTGCTCGAAAGTGCCAGAGAGCGTCTTGCCGAAGCAATTAACGCTGCCGACTTTCGCGACGCATCAGTCGATGTCTACTGCAATGTCGATGCTTTACCAGTACGCAGTGCTGAATTGCTCCGTGCACGGCTAATACAGCAGCTTGTATCGCCGGTATTATGGACACAGACAATGCGCTCGATGCAGCAGGCAGGTATTTCTGAATTTTGCGAAATAGGACCCGGCTCCGTACTGCAAGGGCTGCTGAAGCGCACATTGCAGGGAACGTCGTTCCGGGGTATTGACAAAGCTGCGGATGTCCAATCCGTGCTCCATAGCTGAGAATTTCTATGTCTCTTTTGCTCGCAAACAAAATAGCAGTAGTAACAGGCGGTTCGCGCGGAATCGGAGAGGGTATTGTTCGTTCTCTTGCCGCTGCGGGAAGCCGTGTGTACTTTACGTATAATTCTAACGCAGAAAAAGCCGAAGCATTAGCCAGTGAACTCACATCGGAGACGGTGCCGGTTACTGCTGTTAAAGCCAATGTAACGAGCGCCGATGAGGTTGCAGCATTGGTAAGCCGTGTAATCGAAGAAGCAAAAAGCCTTGATATACTTGTTAATAATGCAGGTATTACGAAGGATGGCTTGCTGATGCGGATGTCGGAAACAGACTGGGATGATGTGCTCAACACCAATCTCAAAGGTGTGTTTCTGTGCTCAAAGGCTGTTTTGCGTCCTATGATGTCGCAGCGCCGTGGCAGGATCATCAACATTGGTTCTATTGTAGGGCTTTCCGGCAATGCGGGGCAGGCGAACTACGCGGCTTCAAAAGCGGGACTCGTAGGGTTTACACGTTCGCTTGCAAAAGAAGTAGCGTCTCGCAATATTTTAGTAAATTGTGTGGCTCCGGGCTATGTGCTTACCGATATGACTGGCAAGCTTACCGAGGAGCAGAGGAAAACATTTGAAGAGCATATACCGCTGAAGCGATCCGGAACGGTAGAAGAGATAGCTTCTGTCGTTGGGTTCCTCGCTTCGGATGCCGCATCCTATATCACCGGACAGGTGATAAATATAGATGGCGGCTTGGCTTTATAAAGCGGCAGTTGTTTAGAGGATAATTCCAGTAATTTGCTATATTAACAAATTGTTATTAACGAAGTGTTTTTTCATTAATTCTCGAGGTTTATACCATGGCTTCCGTTGCTGAAAGAGTAAAACATATTATCGTGAACAAACTCGGTGTTGAAGAATCGCAAATCACCAACGAAGCGTCGTTTACCAACGACCTGGGCGCCGATTCGCTTGATACGGTGGAACTGATCATGGAATTCGAAAGAGAATTCAACATTTCCATCGATGATTCCGAAGCGGAAAAGATTCAGACTGTCGGTAATGCCGTGAACTACCTTGAAACGAAAGTCCCCGCCTAAACCGGCCGGGGGATGTTCCAAACTCAAGCACAACAAATGCCACGATATAATTACCCCGCAATCGTTGTAACCGGTGTTGGTGCAGTTACTCCGATCGGTAACACGGTCGAAGACTTCTGGAACGGGATGATGAGCAGCCAGAGTGGAGCTGCTCCAATTACCCGATTCGACGCCGCTGAATTCGATACTAAATTTGCCTGCGAAGTTAAAGGCTTCGATCCGCTGCAGTTTATTACACGCAAAGAGGTGCAGCGAATGGACCTCTTTACGCAGTTTGCTATTGCGGCGGCAGAAATGGCTGTAGCAGACTCCGGGCTGCAATTCGACAACGAGGACAGAAATCGAGCTGGTGTGATCTGCGGTTCCGGAATCGGAGGAATGTGGACATATCATCACCAGCAGCAAGCTCTCTATGACCGCAATGGCAAACCCGACCGCATTTCTCCTTTCTTTGTACCTATGCTTATTTCTGATATTGCCGCAGGCCATATCGCTATTCGCTATGGGCTGAAAGGACCGAACTACGGCACGGTGTCTGCCTGTGCTACTTCTTCGCATGCTATTGCCGACGCGCTGATGATTATGCAGCGCGGCGACGCCGATATTATGCTCGTGGGGGGTAGCGAAGCGGTGATCTGTCCGATGGGTATAGGCGGTTTTAATGCCATGAGAGCGCTGTCGACAAGAAACGATTCGCCCGGAACGGCAAGTCGGCCATTCGACCAGACACGCGATGGCTTTGTCATGGGCGAGGGAGGAGCAATCCTCGTGCTGGAAACACTGGAACATGCAATGAATCGCGGTGCTACGATCTATGCTGAAGTAGCTGGCATTGGTCTTACCGATGATGCGTTCCATATTACCCAGCCTGCTCCGGGTGGCGAAGGCGCTGTTCGCTCGATGCAATTATGTGTGGAAGATGCCGGGCTAGCTTTGAACGACATCGACTATATAAATGCACATGGTACATCGACGCCTTTCAATGATAGAAACGAGTCGGAAGCAATTAAAACCCTGTTCGGTGAACACGCTCGTTCGATAGCTGTAAGCTCGACAAAATCGATGACTGGCCATCTGCTCGGTGCTGCCGGGGCAGTTGAGGCTGTGGCCACTGTGCTGGCTATGCACAAGGCTATGCTGCCGCCTACCATCAATTACACTACGCCCGATCCCGATTGCGACCTTAACTATATTCCAAACGAGCCTATAGCCCGCGAAGTAAAAGCGGCTGTGAGCAATACGTTTGGCTTTGGTGGTCACAATGCTTCTGTCTGCTTCAAAAAAGTTGAGGCATGAGTACGCCAACGGGCGGCAGGCGGTTTCCTGACATATACCGTTGATGCAATGTTGAGCATACTACAACACCTTCACGAAAAGATACTGCGACTGGCTTCGCGGGGAACAAACAGCAAAGGGTACGACGAAAGTTTGTTCCCCGGTGTCGGCCTTCTCTCTATCGAGCAGAAGCAGCACCTCGAAGGTGTATTAGGTGTTGTCATTCGCAATACTTCGTTTTTTGAACAAGCTCTTACTCACCGCTCCTTTCTGCAAACTCTGAACAATCCCAACGCTTTTTCCAATGAGCGCCTTGAATTTCTCGGTGATGCTATTCTCAGTATGATCATCGCCGAATATCTGTTTTATCTGCGCTCGGATGTAAGCGAGGGTGAACTCACGAAAATGCGCTCTTGGTTAGTGAATAAAAAATCGCTTGCCTATAGCGCCCGCCGCCTCAATCTTCATCAGTTTCTGAAAGTGAGTATTAGCGCCCGACAGTCATTAGAACAGGGCAACGATTCTATGCTGGCTGATGCGCTTGAAGCGATTATCGCCGCCGTATATCTCGACAGCGGATGGGAGGCAGCAAAACAGTTTATCGTTGCGTCTGTGCTCTCTCCTGTGATGAAGGAAGAGTCGCTGATGAAGGATACTAATTATAAAAGCATCCTTTTAGAGCATTCGCAGGCTTTGGGTACTGGTATACCGCGCTATATTGTTGTGGAAGAGACCGGGCCAGATCACAACCGCCAGTTTACTATTGAGGTGAGTATTGGCAGTGAGGTCGTGGGTAGGGGCAGTGGCAAAAACAAGAAAGAGGCTGAGCAGAATGCTGCAAGTGCGGCTGTGCAAAGTATGGGAATTCTTCAGGAAACCGGACCGCAAAACCCCACTATGTGAAAAATAAGCTGCTGGCCAATAGCTGCCTATCGCCGGACAGAATACAAATTGTAACAAAATTCCGCACATCTGTTTCTTACAGAGCAACCCAACGGTTGCTTTTTTTATTTTTGAGCCGTGTAAACTTTTCGGACCCTTATTTTGTCGGATAGGGACAGAGAAGAAGTGCCAGAATATTGTAACGTTTTGCAGATGGCATACGCTTATGGGTGCTGCTGATTTGGGCTGATTGTAGACCGATTTGCACGAAGAAGCGTCTCATGTTCGTTTATTGTCTCTGTATAGAAGCTGAAAGCTCGCGATGTCCGTAAATTCTCTATTGTCGTATTCCCAGGACAATCATGATTATATCAACAACTGTCTTCCGTCGGCTCTTTGTGTGCCTGCTGTGTGGAATCATTTCAACTGTTTCTCTCTACGGTCAATTTGGTAAAAATAAGGTGCAGTACAGTGAATTTGACTGGAAGTATGTCCAGTCGAAACACTTCGATGTGTACTATCACCAGAATGGTGAGTATCTCGCTCAGTATACCGCTGTTATTGCAGAGCGCGAGTTGAAAAAACTCGAAAGGGATCTCAACTACCGTATTACGCAGCGGATTTCTATTATTGTTTACAATTCGCACAATGAGTTCCAGCAGACCAATGTGATTTCGAGTTTTCTTCCCGAGGGTGTAGGGGGAGTGACCGAACTCTATAAAAACCGGGTTGTTCTTCCTTTTGAGGGAAAATGGGATCAGTTTCACCATGTTATTGGGCACGAACTGGTGCATGCGGTTCTCAATGATATGTTCTATGGTGGCTCGATTCAGTCAATCATTTCCAATAATATCCGTACTGAAATTCCTTTGTGGATGAACGAAGGTCTCGCCGAGTTCGAGAGCTTAGAGGGCTATGATGTGCAGACCGATATGTTCATGCGCGATATTACTATTAGCGAATTCCTTCCGCCGTTAGAAAATCTTAATGGATACTTCGCCTATCGCGGTGGCCAAGCTTTTTATTGGTATGTGTCGGAAAAGTATGGCCGTGGGAAGGTGGGCGATCTTATCAATCGGCTTCGCAGTAGTGGGACAGTAGAGGCCGCATTTCGCAGCACGTTCAACGGGCTTGGTATGAAGGAGTTCTCCAAGCAGTGGGAACGCGATATGAAGAAACTCTACTGGCCGGATATCGTGAAGTACGAAGCTCCCGACGAGTTTGCCACGCGTGTAACAGACCACGAGAAGGACGAAGGGTTCTATAATACTTCGCCTGCTATTGCTCCCAATGGCGACAAAATGGCGTTTATTTCTGACCGCAGTGGTTTTTTTAGCGTCTACCTGATGGATCTGAAGAACAAAAAGGATGTGAAAACTCTGATTAGCGGCGAACGCTCGTCCGACTTTGAAGACCTCAATATTCTGACGCCAGGCATTTCCTGGAATCCCGATGGCACCAAGCTCGCTGTGTCGGCCAAGGCAGGAGGCGAAGATGCTCTCTTTATTATCGATGTAGAGTCGGGCGATGAAAAGAAATATGAGTTTGGCTTTAAAGCTCTGTCGTCTGCTGCATGGTCGCCCGATGGTAAATACATCGCTTTTGTAGCCAGTGTGGGTGAGCAGCCCGATATGTATATATTCAACGTCAATACCGAAGAAGTAACACATCTCACCGATGATATCTTCAGTGATTTGCACCCAGCATGGTCGCCCGACAGCAAGACGATCTATTTTACATCGAATCGAGGCGACAACACAAGCGAACGCCTTACCCGCCTGAATTTCAAGATGTGGACCTACGATGTCGTGCAGTCCGATGTGTACTCTATTAATATAGAGACAAAGGAGATGAAACGCCTTACCAACGATCCCGAGTATGTCGAAACCTCGATTGTTGTCTCTACTGATAACAACACGCTGCTGTTCGTGTCGGAAAAAAGTGGTATTGGCAACATTTACTCGCTGCACCTGCCTTCGGGTGTGATTACTGCTAAAACCAACTCTATTGCTGGCATTACACAGATGTCGCTTTCGCGCGATGCTTCTCACATGCTATTTGTTTCGCAAAACAAAGGTGCATACGATATCTTTGAGCTGCGCTTTCCGTTCGACCGTACATCTACTGAGCCAGTACCGACTGAGTACAGGCGTAAGGTACTCGACAAGGCGCTGCTTCTGGACGCGGTCTCATCGGCTGATAGCACCATTGCGCCCAGCACGCGCGACAGTTTAATAGGCTATGGCGACGTGAAGCTGGATTTTTCACGCCAAAAGGCAGTGCAGAGCAATCCGGAAGCTATTTCTCTTGGTGCTGAACCTGCATCGACTACGGATGTAGCTACAGGTGCCGACAACTTTGTGTCGAAGGATTACAAGATTAGCTTTACGCCCGATATCATTCTTGGTACAGCGGGCTACGATACGTTCTTTGGTGTGCAAGGGCAGACACAGATGCTGTTCAGCGATCTACTCGGCAATCACCAAATCTACGTAGCCGCAAACCTTCTACTCAGCCTGAAAAACAGCGATTTTTATGTCTCCTATGGCTACTTGCCAAAGCTGATCGACTACGAGTTCAGCGCTTTCCATACGGCGCGTTTTCTGCGCGACATTGAAAATCCCAACGTCATTAATCGCTATCGCTACTACGGAGCAGGTGCAAAAGCCCATTTGCCGTTTAGCACGTTCAACCGCATGGAGTTTGGTACTACGCTGTTAGCGACATCAAGCGAGGCAATTGACCCACCAAGTGGCAACTCAACAACGCGATTTCATATTGTACCGGAACTCCGCTACGTGCACGATGACGCTGTCTGGGGTGTTGGTACAGCTCCTGCCGATGGTGGTCGCTACTATGTTGCTTTGGAAGGAACGCCTAAGCTCAGCACGAACTCACTCGGCTTTGCTACGCTTACAGGTGACTACCGCAGGTATTTTGCTCTCTCGGATTATGTATCGTTTGTCACCCGATTTAGTGGTGGTGCAAGTTTTGGGCCCAATCCGCAGAGTTTCTTTATCGGTGGTACTGATAACTGGCTGAATGCACAGTTCCGCAACGATGTGCTACCCTATGCCTCACCCGAAGATCTGTACTTCCTGAAAGCAGTTTACCCTCTACGAGGCTTCCAGGTGAACGAACTCAATGGTACACGCTACTTTCTTACTAATGTAGAGCTGCGCTTCCCGCTGTTGCTGGCGCTCTTTGCCAGCCAGAAAAACCAGATCGTGCAGGGGATTATGACGTCGTTCTTTTTCGATATGGGCGGCGCCTGGACCGATGAGTTTGTCGCTACAAAAATAATGGATAATGGCGAGCGTGTCCCCAACAACCTGCTTATGAGTACGGGGGTTGGCTTGCGTACTGTATTCCTCGGATATCCGATCCGGTTCGATGTGGCGTGGAAGAACCTCTACCATACATTCTCCAAGCCCCAATACCTGATTTCGCTTGGTTATGACTTCTAACTGCGGGAATGCTGTTGGCTGATTTTTGACTATGTGCGCGCAGCGACGGGACTATCTCGTCGCTGTTCGTGTTTTAAAGGGGGTGCCTGTGTGCCGCTTCTGCCTTCGGCTGCGCTTCTGTCTCCGCACCGCGTGGCACTGCCGCTACATGGCTGTTCGGCCCTAATCGCAAAAAGAAACCGTAGACAGTAAGTAGTGGCTGGAATTGTAATGAGGACGACACGGGTGTCTTGCCGATATTTTTTTCATATCTTTATGTAGATTTACATAAAAGTTATATCCGTCCTGTTTTCATAGGTTGTTATGCGTGTTGAGAGTATCAGGATAAAAAATTACAAACTGTTTCAGTCTCTTGAGCTGAATAATCTGCCTGAACTTGCTGTTTTTATAGGAGCAAATGGAACTGGGAAATCCACACTATTCGATATCTTCGGCTTTCTGAGCGACGCTCTGCGCAACAATATTCGCCAAGCTTTACTGAAACGCGGTGGTTTCAAAGAAGTCATCAGTCGCGGACAATCGGGGCTTATCGAAATAGAACTACAGTTTAGATTAATGATTGCAGGCAAGGAACGCTTGGTGACGTATCGCCTGGAAATTGGCGAAGAATCGGGTAAACCATTTGTTGCACGCGAGATACTGCGTTACAAGCGAGGAGCTTATGGTTCACCATATCACTTTCTCGACTTTTCTTTCGGCAGAGGAACAGCTATTACCAATGAAGAGGATTTTGACAAGCCGGATGAGCAACTCGACAGGGAAGAACAGACGCTGAGCTCACCTGATATTCTGGCGATCAAGGGGTTGGGGCAGTTCGAGCGATTTAAAGCAGCAAATGCATTTAGAACATTTATCGAAAACTGGCATGTATCAGATTTTCATATTGGCGAAGCAAGAACTAGTAGAGAGGCTGGATATGCCGAGCATCTTTCGCCTACTGGTGAAAACCTGCCATTAGTAGCGCAATACGTGTTTGAAAATCACTCAAATGTATTCAACCAGATACTGGAAAAAATGAAAACGCGTGTTCCAGGGGTAAGCAATGTAATGGCCGAATCGACGGTAGATGGCCGTATTGTATTGCGCTTTCAGGATGGTTCGTTCAAGGACCCCTTTATTGCCAGCTATGTATCGGATGGGACTATTAAAATGTTTGCTTATCTCATACTGTTACACGATCCTAATCCTCATCCCCTGCTGTGCATTGAAGAGCCGGAGAATCAGCTTTATCCAAGTCTGCTGACAGAGCTTCTCGAAGAGTTCAGGCTGTATGCACGGAAAGGAGGTCAGGTATTTATATCCAGTCATTCACCCGATCTGCTTAATAGTGCTGCGCCGGAAGAAGTATTCTGGCTAGTAAAAGAGGATGGCTATACGGTTGTTCGAAGAGCCTCGGATTACAACGAGATTGCCACTCTCTACAAGGCTGGAGATAAATTAGGCTATCTCTGGAAAGAGAATTACTTCATTGGCAGCAATCCCCGCTGATATGAACGAGACGCAGGTTGAAATATTAGTTGAAGAACCTTCGATGGAGTATTTTTTGCGCGGCATTCTGCCTCGAATACTGCCGAGCAGTTTTCAGTTGGATATTGATTGTTTTATTCGGCCCCATCAAGGGAAGCAGGATCTTCAGAAGTCAATTATCCGCAAAGTGCAAACATATCCCTTCTGGTCGAGACCGATTCGACTAATCATAGTGCATGATCAGGATTCAAACGACTGTGTGCAGCTAAAACAGCAGCTTGTGCAACTCGCCCGATCTACCAATGCTTCACTGCCATTGCTTGTGCGTATTGCCTGTCGAGAACTGGAGAATTGGTACCTCGGTGATTTGAATGCTGTGGAATGCGTATATCCCGATAGCCGGGCAAGTCGGCTGATAGGGCAGAGGAAATATGCCGACCCTGATCGGCTCACAGGATCTAATGAAATGGAACGCCTTACAAATTCATTCTCTAAATCGTATGCTGCCAGAGAAATGCCTCGTTATATGCAAATAGAGGAAAATACATCAAGGAGCTTTAGACAATTTATATCAGGTGTCCGGAATTTCCTGAACTCTCATGTGTAGCAGAAACGACATAAAACTTACCCTTTCTTTACGTAGATCGACCCAAGAATAGGATCAGTCGTCGTATAGGTGAGGAGGCGTTCAATGGTACGCTCTTGGAGCACCGTACCTACGGGAATAATTTTTAGCCCCGATGTAGAGACTACATCTCGCACAATTTCCATACCCGGTTTCAGGTCGTAAATCTGTATAGCTACAGCATGGAGGTTGGCAATCTCTGGCGACATTGTCCAGATGTATTCATCCAGCAGGGCGACAAAGCGCGGATCATACAACCGTTTGCCCTCGCGCTTTACGCGGTCGAGCGCCTCGATGACGGTCATAGAAGTGCGGCGGCGGTGTTCTTCAAAATCGAGAGCAATGCGGATAATGCGCGATTCGATGGGGATTTCGCGAGTCTGGAGGCGATCAGGAAAGCCTGTGCCATCGTAGTTCTCAAAAATATGGCGGAGGACGACACCGATTTTGCTCAGCCGTTCACCTGTTTCTAACAGCTTTTGCCCGGATATTGGCACCTGGTACATGAGATCATCGGTAGCTTTGCCGTCAATCGACACGGGCTGATGAATAAGTGTGTCGGGCAGATACAGCTTTCCTATCAGGCAGATACTTGCTGCAATGCGAATAGATTCGAGTTCGGTATCAGAGAAATCGCCAAATTTTTTTGCCATCCACACCGCAGCGCTGCGGATATTGGTGAGAATATCTTTTAGCTCTGGAATACGCGATGTAAGAAACGCCACCGCCATGTGGATCATGTCTTCCATATCTTGGCGAAGCTGATCATTGAGCAGCCGCAGCTTTTGGTTCTCTTCCTGAAGCTGAAGCTGGAGCGATACAATACGCGAAGCCGAGCGCAGGCGCGCCAGGAGCTCGTCGGCGGAAATTGGCTTGGCGAGAAAATCGTCGGCGCCATTTTCCAATGCCGTGATACGCTGTTCTTTGCTACTATAGGCAGTAAGAATAATAAAGTATGTATTAGCAAGCTCGTCGTGGAGCTTTGTTTTCTGGCAGAGTTCCACGCCGGAAAGACCGGGCATAGAGAGGTCGGAGACGACGATACCAGGTCGTTTTTTCTGAATGAGTTCCCAGCCGTCTGTGCCGTTAAGGGCTGTAAAGACGGTAGCACCGGGGAACAGGCGTTCTACGAGCTTTTGCAGAGTAACGACGATAGCCTCTTCGTCGTCGACAAGCAGGAATGAAAGAGCCGGATTCACTGCTGTTTTTCTCCCATGAAATTATCCGCTTTCAGATATTCTAATAAAATACTTACGCGGCGGTTCGTGACATCAAAAGGATTTTCTTTGTTATATAATTTTCTGTCTGAGAATCCTGTTACACTGCTTACTTGGCCTGCCCATAATCCATTTGCTTCGAGGATTCGGCGTGCTGCATTAGCGCGATTTGTTGCGAGTTCCCAGTTGGAATACGTAGCCGAAGCCGGGTAAGGGCGGCTGTCGGTGTGGCCTTCCACACGGAGATTATTGGAGGTTTTTCCCAGCTCGACGGCGAGTTGTTTTAGCAAGCCAATAGCTTCTTTGGTAAGGTTGGCGCTGCCCACGGTAAAGAACAGGTTTTCGCGGGTTTCAAGCAAGTCTATTCTCAGCCCCTCTTCATCCAGACGGATTTTAATCGACTCGGACAGCTCTTTAAGCGATGGAGTTTCATTCAGGACACTGTCGATGAATTTACCTACGTCCTCTTTGCGCTGTTCCATCGCTTTGGCTGCTACTACGCTATCTTTCAGTGCCTCGATCATCTCTGCGCGTTGGTTGCTGTCTAAGTCTGCAAGGCGCGGGTTTTCTTCAAAATCGGAAGGGCCGCCACGTTCAGTAAAATTGTTGTAGTTGGAAGGAGAATTGTCATATTTGTACGTGGCTTTTTGTGTGCTCGAAACACCTACCGGCAGAGCTTTACCAGTAGTAAAGCTGAACGCCCCCGGCTTGTCGAAGTAGCTGGCAACAGATTTTTTCGATGACTCACTCAGGCCCAGAATCCACATTACCAAAAAAAAGGCCATCATCGCAGTCACAAAGTCGGCATAAGCTACTTTCCAAGCGCCACCGTGGTGCCCACCGTGACCGCCCTTCTTGATCTTTTTTATTATGACTGGTTCTTCGCGTTTATCCGACGACATTGCAGCTCTCCTATCGGGTTTGTTTCACAGCTTCTTCGGTTTCTTTAAAGCTCGGGCGATAGTCGGGCGCAACGGCGCGGCGAGCGTATTCTACTGCTACAATGGGAGGGGCTCCCTTTACAAAGGAGAGCAGAGCGGCTTTAATAGCTTGGAGATATTTACCATCTTCGGCCACCTTGTTTTCCATGCTTTTTGAAATTGGCGCAAGAAAGCCGTAGGATGCCAGAATCCCTACAAATGTACCCACCAAAGCTGCGGCCACACTGTGCCCAATGACCTCGGGCGGCTGGTCGATCTTGCCCATCGTAATAATCACACCAAGCACCGCAGCAACGATACCGAGGCCGGGCATAGCGTCCGACACCGTGTTCAGCGATGAAGCCGGGCGAAGCTCTTCGTGGTGCATGGTCTCAAGGTCGAGCTCCATGAGGTCTTCAAGATCGTGTGCAGGGATACCACCATTGAGCACAACCTTGAGCGTGTCGCACAAAAAGTCGACAGCATGATGATTGTGCAGAAATGTAGGGTATTTCGAAAATAGGGAGCTTCCTTCTGGATTCTCGATATGCTGCTCTAAACCGATCAGACCTTCCTTCTTGGCGAGCTGGAACAGTTCGTACAAGAGCTTCATCAGGTCGAGATACGCTTCCTTGTTGAGCTTGGAGCCCTTAAGGGTGCCTAATACTCCGCTGATGAGTGCCTTGATGACGCTCATAGGGTTTGCGATCAGCAGAGTGCCAAGGGCTGCTCCGCCGATAATAATAAACTCGTTGATCTGAAACAGGATAACAAAGTCGCCGCCGTGCATTCCGTAGCCCCCTGCAATGGCCAGCACAACGACGAGAACACCAATAATTACAAACATGAACCTTCGGGTAAGGGAAAAAAGAAGAAAAAACCGGACGTGAAAATACTTAATTATAAGTCATCGGCAAATACTGAAAAAGATTTAGTAACGTCATGTCATCGTATTAGTGTTTTTTTATAATTTAAGCGATTCCGGGGAACGACCCCCGTGTACGGCGATGTTGTTCCTGTATTGTTTCCCAAAAGGGGTGTTTATGGTGTACGTAACCCGCAAGGCGTATTTCTCGGCGTCGCATCGGCTGTTTAATCCGTCGTTCAGCGATGATAAAAACAACGAGATTTTTGACAAATGCAACAATTTCTATGGTCATGGCCACAATTATGTGGTAGAGGTCACTGTAGCCGGTATTCCCGATCCGGAAACAGGGTATGTAATCGACCTAAAAAAGCTGAAAGAGATTCTCGACCGCGAAATTATCGACAAGGTGGATCATAAGCATCTGAACCACGACGTCGACTTTCTACAAGAGGTTATTCCTACAGCCGAAAATCTGGCTATAGCCTTTTGGCAGATATTAGAGTCCAAAATTTCCCACGGACGGCTGCATGCTATAAAGGTGTTTGAGTCCGACAACAATTTCGTGGAGTATCTCGGCGAGCCCGTACCTTCTATCCGACAGCGTCATCTTGTACAGTATGCAGAGAATGGACATTAAGGAAGGAATTTGTGAGAATAAGTGAACAACAAGATGCTGCCGCCAGCGGCGAAGCCGAAAAGCTTCCACACAACGGTGAACTGCGTTTCCCGCCTGTGAACAGTTTAGGCTATCCGGTGTTCGATACTAATGGCAATATGCCAGTTCCCGACGAGGAAAGGCTGCAAATGGTGCAACTAGCAGAGGTGAAATTCGCCGAACTTTTCGATATTTTACGCATCGACCGCAATGATCCAAACGCTACGAATACGCCGAGGCGCCTTGCGAAAATGTGGGTGATGGAGCTTTATAAAGGCCGTTTCGACCCGCCACCAGCGCTTACAGTGTTTCCCAACCGCAAAAAGGTGGATGAACTCGTTATCAGCAAGAATAATACGGTGATGTCGGTGTGCTCGCACCACTGGCAGACCATCTCCGGTACCTGTACAGTGGGCTACCTTCCCGGTGATAAGGTTATTGGCCTTTCGAAAATCAGCCGTATTGTCGACTGGTTTTCCCGCCGTGGCCAGATTCAAGAAGAACTGGGAGAGCAGATTGCCGACTATATCGAAGAGCTGATTCAGCCGAAAGCGCTTGGTGTGGTGATAAAATCGCGGCATTACTGCATGATTGCCAGGGGAGTAACCGAAGATGAAGATAAATCGGTGATGATTACCTCGGTGATGAGGGGAGGGCTTGGTACTGACTTCAACCTCCGCAATGAGTTCCTGAAGCTTATCAGCTAATACGACCATTGCCGCTATGGACTTCTTTGCCCGTGTTCTTTATTTTCTTTGTAATTTATTGCCGTTATTGCAATGTAAATCAAACTACAAAATACCAACATCACCCCAAACAACGGACAAGCAATGAGCCCGCCGGGTCTTTTGTCTGGCACCACGTAGCAATTATCATAGGCTCGTCCCGCACTGTTCTTACAGTCATGAGGCGGGACGAGCACCGCGAGCCGTTCAACCTCTACCGCTGATATTGAAATGACCATCCATACCGCCCTTTTCATAAGAAGGGGATATGTAAAAACGAAAATTCAGCCTTGCTACTTTCTCAAATATTTGCTTCCCAGTATAAATTGAGATAATCCGCACGCATTTTGCACCACTCCGAGAAGAAAAAATCCCTATATTAGCATCAATGCTTTTCCGCGCTGTCATACTATCCCTTTTACTTGCGGCTGTTGCGCCTCTTGCAGGCCAGCACGTCGGTTTGCCGGAGCATCTGCGGGTTGTAGAACGCCAACGATGGTTTCTCGACCAGCGTTCATATCCTGCCGACACCATTCCTAATACCTACGTTGTTCATACGCTTAACGCAGAACGCAACCAGCAAAAGAAAATGCTCCAGCAGCCGGGACTCCATCTGTATTCGTGGGAACTGCTTGGCCCCAGCACCAGCGGAGGCCGAATGACCAGTATAAGCGTCCATCCCCTGAATCCTAATGTGTGGATTGCCGGATCGGGTGGAGGAGGTGTATGGCGAACTGTAAACAGAGGCGCGACGTGGCAACAACTGGCTACGCGCGACTTCCCAGTGTACGCCGTTGGAGCTGTGGCATACCATCCGCGTTTTCCCGATGAAATCTACGCCGGAACAGGGGAACCAAATTTTGCCTCTTTTACCTTCGCCGGTGCGGGTATAATGCGCTCTACCGATGGAGGACTCTCGTGGTCGCCTCGGGGAACAACATCTCTGAAAGGGGCTATCGCCGATATTGTCGTTCATCCAGACAATCCCGATTTGCTGTTTGCCGCGTGTAGCGGCTTTGGCGATATACCTGGCGTGTACCGATCCATCAATAGGGGGCAGACTTGGCAGCGTGTGCTCGAAGGGACAAGCACAATGGACATAGCTCTCCATCCTACACGCCGAAATATTGTCTATGCAGTGCTCTCCTATCCTCTTGGCAATTCCTCCAATGGCGTCTATCGCTCGCTCGATACCGGACTGACCTGGACAAAACTCGATGGTGCCTTGCCCGCTGAAACCGGCAGAATGGCTCTGGCTGTTACTCCCGCAGCTCCCGACCGGCTCTACGTCCTTGTCTCGCAAACAAATGGACAGCTCGAAGGGCTTTTTGTCTCTGCGGATACAGGCGCAACTTTTACCAAAATGGGATTCCTGCCCTCAAATGTTCTCGGCTATCAGGGGTGGTATAATTTGGCGATTGCTGTGTCGCCTACGACAGTGAATGATCTCACAGTGGGAGGCGTTCACCTCTATCGCAGCACAAGCGCTGGTTCGTCGTGGACGGAAATTGAGGTGCACCCGGATCAGCACGCAGCGCACTACCTTACCGCCGATTCCGTAATCATTGCCAACGATGGAGGTATGTACACAGCTCGGAATTTCCAAGGAACATCCCATAATACTGGACTTGCCACGACACAATTCTACGATATCGGCGTTCCCGCCAGTGGCCGTATATTTGGCGGTACACAGGACAACGGCAGCCACATGTGGATAGGAGGTACGTGGAGTGCCACCCAGCTCGGTGGCGATGTTATGCGCGCTATTGCTCATCCCGGCATCGGTGGAATGCTGTTTGCCTCTGCACCCTACGGACTTATCTTCAAATCGACAACCGACGGGCAGACTTGGTTTTCCAGCACAAATGGCATAGACTATTCACGGCCATCGGTGTGGAAAGCTCCGCTGCTGCTCAGCCCGGTTTCTGGACAAGGCTCAACACTGTTTACAGCTACTACGCGCGTGTATCGCTCTGTAGACCTCGCTGCTTCATGGCAGGAGATAAGCGACGACCTCGCCACAGGCTTATACTCTATTACGGCTCTGGCTCAAGCGCGTACAGACGCCAATATCGTTGTGGCTGCATCGCAGAATGGAAAAGTATTTTATACACGCACTGCTGGAAATACATGGAGCGATATTAGCTTTGGCTTGCCTGATCGGTTCCCAACAGCTTTGGCTGTGCATCCGGCGGACAAACGCACATTTGTTGTCGTGTACTCCGGATATGGCGCTGGCCATGTATGGCGAACGACGAACCAGGGAGCGAACTGGCAAAATGTAACGGGTACGCTGCCGGATCTGCCAGTAAACTGCTTTTTATTCGACCCGACACTACCCGACAGCAAGTGGTATGTAGGCACAGATTTTGGCGTATATTATACGCTGAACGCCGGGCAGACCTGGCTGCCGCTTACGCTGGGCATGGGTATTGCTCCTATTGCCGATTTAGAAATTGTGCAGAACACTGGCGACTTATTTGCCGCCACTTTTGGCATGGGAATATTTCGCGCAAAGATTGATCTGCTGCCAGTAGAACTCGCGAATTTTGAAGGACGACAGCATGGCAATGATGTACTGCTCACATGGGAAACCGCATCGGAACGGAACAATGCTTTTTTCCTTGCTGAACGATCAATAGATGGGGAAGTGTTTGAGATCATTGGTAGAGCAGAGGGGCATGGCAACTCCTCTGTCCTTTGGCAGTATTCTCTTCTCGACAGCGGTGCTGCATTAGGCCACGCCGACCGGCTGTACTACCGGCTTGTGCAGGTTGATGTCGATGGTACACAAGCGATACTTCCTACTATTGAAGTCAATATGATGTCGCCGGTGTTTCTCGATGATCGGCTCGCTTCCGCACCCAATCCATTTAGCGGTGCTACAACTGTGCAGTACAGGCTGCAGCGTTCTTCGCCAGTAACAATGGTGCTGTATTCTGCGCTCGGTAGCCGTGTGCGGCAATTTTTTCAAAATGTACGGCATAATTCGGGCGTGTTCTCCGTTGTGTGGGATGGACGCGACGATAACGGAGCCGATATGCCAGCCGGGCTCTATATGCTTAGGCTGGAAGTACATGGTGTATCTACTACTATTCCTGTGATCAAACAGTGAAAACTCGGCCAACAACGGAACGCGAGCAGTTGTTCTGGAATATCGGCAGTACTGTAGCCGGAGTGGATGAAGCGGGCAGGGGATGTCTTGCTGGTCCTGTGGTAGCTGCTGCCGCAATTCTGCCCCCGGGTATTGTTATCGAAGGACTCAACGACTCTAAGGTACTGTCGCCCAAAAAGCGAGATGAGCTCTTTGGGCATGTCGTGTCATCTTGCGTAAGTTATGGCATTGGTATGCGGGATGAGCGCTCTATAGAGCAGATCAACATTTTACAAGCAACCATGCACGCAATGCACGAAGCCATCGACGCACTCAGCCCGGCTCCTGTGCATTTGCTTATTGATGGCAATTATTTCCGTGGCCATCATCTGCCGTTTACAACAGTAGTGAACGGAGATGCGCTGAGCGCGTCGATAGCTGCTGCTTCTATTATTGCCAAAGTAACACGCGACCGGTGGATGATAGACATAGCTGATGCCCGGTATCCCGAGTACGGATTTGCACGGCACAAAGGCTACGCAACAGCCGAACATCGAAAAGCAATTGCAGCGTATGGCCCGTGCGAACTGCATCGCCAAACGTTCCTCTCGAATTTCACGCTCTTTCCCGGCAGTGGGCCAGCGAACAGCACGCATGTTTGAACTGCTGTTGTGTATCTCTTTATTTTTCAACTCTTTCTGTAGCATTCATGAATATCTGCTTTCGCAACATTCTCGTTATCAGCCCCGACGACAAGCTCGAAGAACGTGTGCATCTGTGGGTACAGGACGGCGTGATCCGGCATTGTGCTGCCAGCGAACCTATCTGCGACCCAGATACACACATCGAAGAAGCCGGGCACCTCGTGTGTTTTCCTGGCCTGTTTGATATGCATGTACATCTGCGCGAACCCGGCCAGGAGTATAAAGAAACAATCCAAACTGGCACTGATGCCGCAGCAAATGGTGGCTTTACAGGCGTGCTGTGTATGCCCAATACTGCACCTGCTATCGACTCAGTGCCAATTGTAGAGTATATTCTCCATCGGGCACAAGATACGCTGACGGAAGTCTACTGCTCGGCGGCTATTACAAAGGGTAGAAAGGGACAGGAGCTCGCGCCTATGCTCGAACTTCTCGACAGCGGAGTGGTGATGTTTACCGACGATGGCTCCTGCGTGATGAACTCGGAAGTAATGCGCCGCGCTTTTGATTATTCAGCGCCGTTTGATGCTCTGATCTCGCAGCACTGCGAAGACCACAACATGACCGAGCAGTTTGCCATGAACGAAGGCGAGATGTCGATGAAGCAGGGGTTAAAAGGATACCCGCGTGTAGCCGAAGAGCTTATGATTATGCGCGATATCCAGTTGGCGGAGTTCTGTGGCAATCGTCGCTATCACGTGTCGCACATGAGTACGCAGAATGGCGTGCGTATTGTACGCGAAGCTAAGCAGCGCGGACAGCGTATTACCTGCGAGGTGACGCCGCACCACTTTGTCCTTACTGATGAAGCAACTGCTGGCTATAATACCAGTGCTAAAATGAATCCGCCGTTGCGTCGGCCAGAAGATATCGAGGCGATTATCGCAGGGCTGGCCGATGGCACAGTAGACTGCATCGCTACCGATCATGCCCCGCATGCGCTCCACGAAAAAGAAGTAGAGTTTTCGCTGGCTGCCAATGGAATTACCGGATTAGAAACGTCTGTCGGACTCTCGCTTACACATCTGTACCACACCGGACGCCTCTCGCTGATGCGCGTGGCCGAACTCATGTCGTCCAATCCCCGCCGTGTGCTCGGCCTGCCTGCTATTTCTATTAGTGAAGGCCAGACCGCCAACCTGACAATTATCGCTCCCGACGAACAATGGGTGGTCGATATGCAGCGCTCGCGCTCAAAGTCGCTCAACTCCCCATTTGGTGGAGCCTTGCTTACAGGTAAACCCAAATACACTATCAATCGCAACAAACTGCACATGTGCGATTTGTAATAGCAGTCAGCGGAAACATTAGAGGCCAAAGACGGGGGAAGATTGTAGGAATGCTTCGTTTTTTTACCCTAGCTTTGGCCTCTGCACCGCATCGTATCTTGTTTGTGCGATGTCTTACGATCACTTCACGCGGGCACCCGTGCCGCAGAGCCTAAAAAAGCCGGAATTTAGGAGCATTGCTATACGATCCGCTGCGCCATTTTTATTGCAGCTACGGCATCAACACGCCCATAGCCCTGGCGCTCGCGGGGAAAACCTTTCATAAACACCGCTGTCGAGATTAGGATGTTTCGGATATGCAAGGGAGTAAGCTTGGGATTAGCTTCAAACATGCGAGCAATAATAGAGCACACAATGGGCGCGGCAAACGAGGTACCATCTACATGCTTATAATGCGACGAAATAATCTTTTCGGCGAGGATGCGTTCTGCTATTGCAGCGCGTATCTCAAGTGGCTTGTGGCTTTGCACAAGCTCGGGCGGAAGAGATGTATAGCCTATCAGCAGAGGCAGTATCTGCTCAATCATTTCGTTGGTCATGGCATCGAGCGCGCACAGGGCGGCGGCTTCCGTAGCCACCGGTGTACCGGGAAGAATGGGTGCGGGCAACCAAATGGCCGGAGCGACAACTTCAGGCTTGAGAGCACCGGAAGGTGTTTTGCCAAAGCTCGAATTATACAGCGTGTACTCGGGAAGATGTAATGTGTTTTTGTCGTCTAATCCACCCACAGTAATAGCCGAAGGCGCTACAGCAGGAGGCCGGAGGGGGTAGGCCGGGTTATTACCTGAGGCAGCAACCACCACCACACCGAGAGCCGTGAGTTCCTCTACCAAGCGTGTTACTGGATGGTCGGTAGAAAAATCGTCCTCATCGCTGTACACCGACAGGTTCACAATATTAATAGAGTATTTTTTGCAGTTGGCTATACACCATGACAGCGCTTCCACGATGACAGACGTGGGAATACGTCCACTATCCTGCATAGTGCGAATCAGTACGATCTCTGCACCGGGTGCAAGCGATTCGTACAGCCCTCGCGAAAGAAACCCATTGCCGGCAGCCGTGCACGCGGTCATTGTACCGTGCCAGGAACGTATATACGTCTCGGCAGGAGGCAAGGGATGCTCTTCGTGCTCCACAGCGTCGTAGTAGCGCAGAATACGATTAACAGGCTGCGTGAGGTCGGGATGCGGGACGAATCCAGAGTCGATCAGCGCGATGCAAACACCCCGACCCGTAAATAGATTTTCTTCCAGGCGTAGGCGTGCGGGAAGAGACAGTACCGGCGCAAGGGGGGGGACTGTTGTAAAGTACTCGTGAGACTCATTCCAGTGCTGCATAGGAATCCGTCAGTTATGAAGCAGGCAAAATGCGGATTTTTTTGCGAATCCGCAACATTATACGAGATGTACTTCACCTATCGGAACTGTTGTTGCATTTGCTTGGTACAACAGCAGAACTTTAGAATTTTATTCTACAGAATAATGGAGATTCGCTATGAATAACGATACCGAAAAAAAAGTACTGGCTTCTGCCGACAGTAAACGCCTGCCCTCGGCTGGCAGCTTCCAATTGCCTTCAATTGCACCGGACGAAGAGCCGGACGGGCGCGAACTTCTTAAGAATATCGGTACGCTGGAAGAATACTATAACCTGACAACAACCTATGGTCATGCTCCCAACGAACCCCAAGACCATACAAACGCAGAAGAGCCGCAGGACAAGGATAAACGCTTCCACAAAAAAAGTCCGTAACCCCTTGTAAGAAGTCCATTAATTAAAGAAAGCCGGTGCGCCTGCGCTGGCTTTCCTGTAGTGCTATTCTATACACATGGCACAGTAGTACCTGAAACCTCTGCCCTGTCCTTTACGTCCTTGGTCGAAATTCTTTTCTCCGCATTTTCCTCTATTCCATATAACCACATGGCTATACAGCAGTACTATATTACGACTCGATTCCTGCTTGCGTTCTTTATCGTTCTGATCTTTTGCGAAACCGCGTGTACTCAACCAAATCAGAAGCTCAGAAGCGGCGATATTGTCTTCCAGAATGTCAATTCATCTCAATGTAAGGCCATCGAGCTTGCAACAGGTTCCCCGTGGACTCATGTGGGAGTCGTTTTTGAAGACCAAGGCGAACTCTTTGTGTATGAAGCAGTTCAGCCTGTGAAGATCACGCCGCTCGACGATTGGATAGAACACGGCCAGGGTAATCGCTATGTGGCGAAGCGCCTTATCGGTGCCGACAGCTTGCTTACTCCTGCCATACTCGCCAGAATGAAAGCGATAGGGAAAAGCCATATGGGTAAAAACTACGATCTGTACTTCGAGTGGTCTGATGAGCGCATGTACTGCTCGGAACTTGTGTGGAAAATCTACGAACAGGTATTGGGTATAGAAATAGGAAAGCGCCAGCCCTTGCGCAGCTTCCGACTGGATCATCCCATAGTAAAGGAGCTACTGCACGAGCGCTACGGCAATACTCTGCCGCTCGACGAGCCGATGATTTCGCCCGGTGATATGTTTAACTCTACTATGCTTGCAACTATTGAAAATGAATAGAAATTGTCGATGTAGTGCAAAATCAGACAAACACCGATTGATTTCGTTGCCCACAAGGTGTAAATTCTTGTGATACTTCGGAGTGTGTCGCAGTTGGTATTCCGAAGAAAAGATTCACAAATTCGCCGCTTTGTGGCCGCGTAACAATTTTAGGGAAAGCACATGGATCCAAGCAAAGACATCGAAGGCATGCTCAATCAATTTATTGCGGCATTGCTACCAGCTCTGAACGCAGCACTTCCGCCGTTTATCGTCTCGGAAGGACTCGACCCGATGAAAACCGTCGTTTCCGGATCGGATGATCTCGGAAGTGTCTATCTGGGAGTATGCAGGGCAAAGGCTGAAGCCAAATACAGTATTACGAATATGACGGGGGTGAGCTCGCTGTACATCGAAACTCTCACAGCAGAGATGAACACAACCAGAATTGACGGTGATGAATCGACCGACACAGTTACTACTGTTGATGGGACGATGTCCATGGCAGCCAAACTCACATCCAATCTCAAAGCAGATGTCAGCGGCAGTATCGAGGCTTCTTGTGGTGGTATTTCCGAAAAAGTCGGTATCTCCGGGAAGGTGACAGCTAAAGGCGTCACCGGCAAGGGAGATGCGACCTTTACAGCGACACTCTCGGTAAGCAAATCCTGCCTGACAGCATGCCATATTACCGATCTAAGCCTCAACTACAGCGATATCGATATTACAATCGACGATCTGGGAATTTTCAACGACTTGTTGCAACCTCTTGTAGATGCCATTAACGCTCTGTTTGGCAGCTATATCAAAGACGAGCTCTCTTCGGTGGTAAAAGGTGTACTCAACGACTTGCTGAAAGATATGATTCCGTACTGCGTGCAGTATTAAGCAGCAGATGATATACAAGGGGTTGGCCTGTCCTATGGCTGCCCCTTTTTATTTATATCATCAGCGTTCAGCGCCTTACGACTTCTGGCAATCGATCACTACAAACGGAATGGTAAGGCGAACTTCGCCTTGTTGTGCAGCCAGCGCATTCAGCCGTGCTTCGATGTCTGCAAATACAGATTCTGCCAGTTCGGAGGGAAGAATCTCTCTCCAACCGCTCATAAATGCCATACGAACGATAAAGTGATTGAGCATTGCTGTGCCGTCCGCATACCGAAATGCAAAAGAATCACGAATGATGTGTACGGCGCTAAATCCTGCATTTTCAATCAGTTCTGTTATCTCATTTACAGGACGGCGGCGCATGTAAATATGTGCTTTGATAGCTGCAACCTCTTGGTACATCCCGCGTTCTTGGAGCACGCTGCGATAGATGTCGTAGAATTCGTGCATCGAGTCTTCGGTGTTCATTGTCATTACAAATTGCCCGCCCGGCTTCAACACCCGGTGTATTTCCGCCAGTGATGCCGGAATGTCTCGCACATTGTTGATACCATTGTTCGACACGGCAATATCGAACATTTCATCAACAAACGGCAGGCTCTCGGCCACACCTTCGCATAGTTCCACATTGTGTAGGCCGTAGACCTGTAGCTTGTGCTGAGCCCGCTCAATGCCCGCCCGCCAAGGGTCGATGCCATACACACGCGAAGAGGGGCCGAGACGCATCGCCAGATCAATAAGGGGAAAGCCCGTACCAAAGCCTATATCCAATGCTGTTGAGCCCGGACGCATTCGGACAGTATCAAGCAGCTTATATCCAAATGGTGCGGCCCACAGCGGCAACTCGTCGAATGCACTGGCAAGCTCGGGGCTGGAAAAATCGAAAGAGGAATAAAGGTAGTTTTTCATGAGGGCTTTGTCAGGAGAACCACAGTTAGCACATTGGAGTTGTTTAAAGTTTGGTCGTTGACCTCGTGTTTGGTCGTTGCACCGCGCTGCACATCCGCCGCGTGGTTGGAAGTTATCGTAAGCTAGTCCTCGCACCGTTCCTACAGTAACAAATGCGAAGACGTCAGAGCCTCCATCGCTGATTTAGGGTATCACAAGAACAGATGCGAAACAAGGGCATGTAAATATACAGCCTGTGGTGTTTTTTGGACAAAGGAAATTGTCAAGAGACAGGGAAGAGGCGTGACGCGAGCCTGATGGATGGTTCTTTATTTTTGTTTGAATATCAGTCACCGGCTACACACTTATCCCATATTCAGATCCAGTACTATGAGCAAACACATCCTTTTATACGGCCTGCTCGGGACGCTTCTGTGTTGCGCTGCCAATGCTGTGCTGCTCTCTACATTGCCCGGCACGCTTTTTTTCTTGGCGGAAGGAGGGATGTTTGCTGCGGTATTGCTGTATGCACTCGGTGCGTCCGGCATCCGAATATCCATACAGCCAGCGGTGGAATTCGTTGTATTAGCGCAAGTTATCTGGCTTGGGCTGATGTTTTCTATGGAGTACGGTAGCTTTGTAGTGATGAAGTTATTTTATTCTCCTATCGAGTCAGTTCCTTTTGAAGACCTCCTGAAGTTTGCCATCACCGATATTGGACTTTTATGCTTTCTCTGTCTGTGCCATATATACTGTGGATTTCAGCGTCCTTGGCGATACATCGTCCTATCGGGGCTTCTTTTTCAGGTAGCAGTCACTCTTGTCTTTAGTATCACAGCCATCGTTATTGCCGACGTTTCCAGCGAGCTATGGAGCCTATTGCTATCATATGCGCCAAAGGCAACCTACAGCCGCATCGACGAGCAGCAGCGTGTCCTGATTGCGCCTACTATACTGATGTGGCAATTGTCTCTTACAGTGCTACTCGCGCGCATATACCGTCGATCTACCATAGCAACACAACAGATAACACCGCTGTTGCTACCTGTTCTTACAGGGATAAACCGCTCGGCAATGTATAGGATATTTGCAGCAGCGTGCATAAGTTTCAGCCTTGGAGTCACTGGCATGATATCGTATCGGCTGCTGTATTCGCATACAGTATGGCAAGTATATAAAATGAGCGGTTTAAGAAGCGACTACCAGAGAATCGACCACCAAAGCGCTCGGTTACTCAATCCCTTAAGAAGCTCCATAGTGCGGAATGCTGTCGTAAAAGCTTTTCACCGGATTGCAAGCAAGCCAGAGAGCCGTATCCTACAAGAAAGCCGATTTGAGATAGGCAACCAAAAGAAGCATATCTGGGAGCATATCCACGCGGGCCGAGAATGGCAAATTACCAACATCGAAGAATACAGATTTATTCAGCAACACAGTAAACCTATCACAGGTATTTTTGTCGAGTTTCCCGGCACAGGTATAAGCAGTTCTTACCCTGAATACGTTGTTCTTACAGTAGATTCCCAGACATTGGAACTGATAGACTGGTTTGCATATTAGCAGCCAGAACGCTCTCGGTTTTTGTTTTTCGCTAATGCTTTATAATATACATTATGTAAAGTAAAAGGAATAAGAGTTCTTCCCTGCTGGAATGACTTGGATAAATTCCAGTGATTCTACAAGAGTGCAATTGTACAGGATGGCTTTGGATGGCAAGCTGTGCTGGAGCGTGGATGTGCTGGTGGCGTGAATGCCAACCACTGTTGAAAGAGCCCCCAGATCCTTTAGTGGATTCTGGGGCTTTATTTTAGGCTCTTAAAACTATTCACAACCAATTCCTACTCATAACCCGCCAAGGCGCTATTGAACGTTGTAGATCATAATGGGGCTCGGTGATATCACTTTCCATGAGTTCAATCAATAGATATTGATCGCTGGTACTTAAGCTATCCCACCAAGTTTTTGCAAAATGTAAATTCTCTAGATATGAGAAAAAGAATTGAACAAGATATTCAGCAAGTTGTCTGTCGTCAAGAGCATCAACTGATTTTATATAGCTCCTGGGCGCTGTATCAGCTTTGGGCCATAGAAATACAATACTTGCAGTGCCATTACCTCTTACATCTATTCCGAAAGTAAGCCCTTCCAATCTCACAGGATTAGTCCTATCAAATGTCTGTATTTTTTTGCCATTCAAGGACTGCACAGGAAATATCGTACCAGTAGCTGCAACTAATGAACACCCTGGTAATATTGATACTACAACTTCATAAGCTTCGAAAGATAAATAGTTCTTTGCCTTAAGGGCGTCATCCATTAATAACTTCAACCACCTGATGTTCAATTCTGCCAGCTCAGCACCTACTTGTTGAAGTTGTGTTGTCCTTTGAATGTTTACCTGTTGATCTCTTGGTCTACCTTGGTCCGAGTTGAGTATGGTTGGCAATCCTTTTATTAAAGCAATTCGACCGAAGTATTCCCAGCATATCGCTTTGTAACCCAGTAAAAACATTTGCTCTTTTGTCCCCTCGAAAAATCTTGTTTTTTCAAGAGGCTCAAAGGTCCTATTGTCGTGGTGATTACAAAAACCAGTAAATGTTGATGCTTTGTCTATACTTATTTTATCTGGAGTTCTTCTACCTTTTATAGGTAGAAGAAATGTATAAACATGATTGAAAGCTTGAATGGCATTGAGGACACGAGCCTTTTGGAGAGAATGAGCTTTCGAGATATTAGTACAATCTTGAGGTGCGTCAGGATGGAGACATATTTCATGCTTCATAGCTATTTCAAAGTTATGGGCGACTTCTCCATGGGAAACGATCCTGCCTTGCTCACGTGAAAGGTGGCAGCGTTTGTATTTTTCACCAGAATTACACCAACAAGGCTCGTTACGACCTAATTTCTTGCCAATAGCATCTTTCATTGCCATGTGTTTCCTCCTTCAATCATGAGATAAGCTTTCGAGTACCTTAGCACAGCAACAGAGCAATATTCCAGTTCTACTGGGACAACAGGCGTTATAGCCAGTAGAACTGGAATATTGCCTAACAGGTAATCAAAAGCCCCAGATCCTTTGTGAATTTGGGGCTTGATTTTTTAGCGAGATTTTTTTTTGGTTCTCTTTGGCTGGCTCTTCTTTGGGCGATTCTTTTTGGGTGGTTCTTCTTGGGTGGCTGCTATTGCACCTGCAACTGCTAATGCCAATCCACCCAGCACGCCCCAGCCGCGCAGTTGAGGGCTCTCTATTGGCAGGCCCGAAATCTCCCGGATAAAATGCTCGCAATTTGATGAAAACGCGCTATATGGCTTGCCGAGCAATTGAAGAGCCCGTCGTAGAACCTGTTGTACTTCAGCCTCATGTGTATACCAACGAATTTTTACTTCTTGGTTTTCAGCAAAATCTGATAAGCTTTCTAATACAACCTTGCCATATTTTCCAGAATTAGAAATTACGTAAGGGAGCCCATCATTAGCGTATAAGAGAATGCCATAATGGTCAAAAGGACCTTTAGGCACACTTATAACAGTGCCCGGGGGTAGCAGATTATAAAACTGCTGTGGTTGTGGACAAATGGGGTATTGATTACCTTGGTTTTGCACATGATTTGGGCGATGCGTTGTCGCTTGGTTTGGTAAATAGCACATGGACATAAATCCACCTCAATTAATAATAAATAGATAGGTGAATGAGAAAAAAAACACTCATAACATAGTAAAAATCCCAACAGGCTAAAAATAGTTACAGATAATTGTCCAACAGGTGCGTAGCGAAGCTATGCCGCAGCAAATGAGGGCTTTTCTGCGGAGCACCAGTTAATTCCGACTACGCTTTACTCTTGCTTCTGTCCTGCTGTATCTTTTCCTCCACTAATCGTCTGGCATTGAGCTCGTAGGCATAACTAACCTGCTCAAAGCTCATCCACATAGCAGCACTGACGAGAATACATCCTAACCCAATACCAAGTGGTAGAACAACTACAGTTGCCAGTATGGAATTAATGATTGCACCTCGTGCTATCCTGTCGCGACTGCCCCGCATTGCAGATTCCTTTGCAACCTCTGGTGCGTAGAGAGCAAATTTCACCTGCCATGTATGAGCGCTTCCTGTCGTTTCGCTCTCCGTAAAGCTGTACTTCTTTGCCACACCCTTTCTTATCTTCCGCTTCACAGAGCGAGTAACAGCCCAAGCGACTATATCTACGACCATACCTACAAAGTATAGACCGAGAGCACAGAGGGCAAGATATGCTGTAGGAGGCTCGGGTACACCATACTTCTTTAGTAACGGATAGAGCCATACCAATGCCATTGCGCCATTGATGAGGTATTCGATCAGTAATCCCGGTAATGCCATATGAGTGTATGAACCTGTTGTGAAAAAAACGGCATTGCAAAGTTACGCCTTCTGATGTACCTGCTTATACACAGCCTTCAGCCTCTCCGGCGTTACATGTGTCTCTATCTCTCACTTTCTGTTTTCTCCAAGATTGCCAGATTGGACATCGGCCATCATATTGTCATAGAAGCCATAGATATGGGATGCCAACGAGTTGTAAAGTTGCAACGCGCTGTCTAATAGCTTGTTGGCATTATTCCCCTTTCTTTGAGATTGGTCGATATAGGAATGCAGCCGTCGGAATTTGCCTGTAATCGAGGTGCTGTCGTTCTGTTGATCGAATGAATCTACTTTGAAATCGCAAAACTCCTTCTCCATTTCTTCGCAAAAAGCCCGCTTGATGCTTACCCGCATGAGATTCCAGCTACTATTCCAGCTTTCTATGCTCTCGTAATATTCCTTCTCAATCTGGTCGAACTTCTCCCCATCAACGCCGGTCTTATTGTAATATTCCCTCTCAGTCTGGTCAAATTTCCCCTCATCAGCTCCGGCTCCATTTTTACCTTTTAATGCGTAAATATATCGGTAGGTGCTGTAATGCCGTCTTGAGATATTATCACTAATCAGCTTGATAGTTTCTTCGCCTTTTGCTTTTGCAGCCGCTACGCTCAGCTCTTTATCTTTTCTCTGATTGCTTAATTCTTGATAATAATATGTGATCGAAGCACCAAAAACTGATGTTAGCAGAAAGCCAAAAAAGAGCAACCAAATTTCCTTGTAGCGCTGATAAACCTGAAGAAACATACCTCTCCCCTATGATACTTACATCTTCGGCACAAACTTTGCCAAAATCGTAATATCCCCAAAACTATTTGTTTTACAAAATCCTGACACCTGTACATAGAAAAGCCCCAAATCCACGAAGGATTTGAGGCTTTTTCCGCAAAAAAATTACGATGAGCTTAGTTCGTGGGTTTTACCGGAACATTCTCCACGTGTGTTGCGCCATACGAAAAACCGCCTGTGCCATTCCAGCTATTGTCTATAGCCATATGAGCTTCAAAGGGGATTTCGATGGGCATAATGCCCGATGCTGGCGTCACAGCGCCGTGTATCGCAACAACTTGCGTTACGGAGCCAAGGCCGGTAGCGTAGATTGTACCCGTGACTTGGCCAGTATAATTTCCGTTTTCAATAGCTTGGGAGATATATACTGTGCCTGATACTGTGTGTGTAGAAGGCACAACCACTAACGAAAACTCTACGATGGGTGCTCCGGGCATGCCCACATTACCGATGGTGCCTTTCGCCAGATATGCTCCGGCCAATGCTTCATTATTTGCCATGATTACTACTCCTTATTCCTACTCATAGTAGGTTTTTTGGGGGAATCTGTCGCCGCTGTTCCCTTACGAGACAGACCGTTTTTTTAGTGGATTCTGCTCCACCTTTATGTCGACCGAAAATTACAATAGGGCGGCTTCCCAATCAATCGGCTCTTGTCTGATTTTTTCTACGTAGTACTACTGATATGGAAGTAAGTCGCCTCCTCTTTCGCAATTCTCCCCTACTACTATTTCTGTTTAAGGGAATAAGGGCATACCAGTTAATGCCAAAAAATTAACGGCGATGTTGTGTGCCCGTGCCCGGGATGGCGGATGTGTTTGGTTGCCCGCTGTATTCGCTGTCCATAGCATATGTGCGCCTGCCTGAATAACTGCTTTGTTACCCATATCTACCCAGTATTCTATCGCATAAGCATCAGCCTCGTTTTCCATGTCTGCATCGAGCCACGGCTGGAGATAGGGATGCGCGTTCCATGCCTCTTGTTGCACAATATGCCCTAAGTAGTGATGTGCGTATTCATGAGCCATATAGAACGCTGCAGCTAAAGGCCCGGCTTGCTCTATGAGATTCGGATTATAGTAAATAACGGGTCCCCATTGGTCGAAAGAGGCAATGGCTATATCGTGGAGTGCCGGAACCGGGATTTCTCGTATTCCCGGCGGCGTTGTCCATATTTGTGCCTGTACACATGCAAAAGTTAATGCCGTCAGTACACATGCAAGCGTAGCCGTGGCTCTCTTCATAGGAGTTTCGCCCCTTACTGATAGTAAGAAATCAACTCATCGGTGAAACTTACTATGAAATAACTGCCCGGACAATCGGTGTTTGTCTGATTTTTTTGTTGATCGGCTGCTCACCCGCCCCCTATGAAACATAACATTGCCACGCCTGGTTAGAGACGCTATACGAAAACACAATACAGATATGCTACTACTGACTCTGGAGGTTTTATGCAGTCGCACAATGGACATGCGCACGCTGAAGCAGTAAAGAAACTCGATGAACTGATCAGGGATATAAAATTTGCTATGCTGACCACAACAAACTCCGATGGAAGTTTGCGTAGTCGGCCTATGGCTACGCAGCAATTCTCATTCGATGGCGATTTGTGGTTCTTTACCAGTACCTGCACGCAAAAAGTCGATGAAGTTTTGCACGATAAAGAAGTAAATATTAGCTACTCCAATCCAGATAAAGACCGCTATGTGTCGGCCTCTGGTCGAGCTCATGTCGTGCGCGACCGCGCAAAGATCAAGGAGTTGTGGAATCCCCTCTATCAGGTGTGGTTTCCCGAAGGCGTGGACGATCCCAATTTGGTACTGATTCGCGTTTCTGTCGACCAAGCTGAGTACTGGAATGCTCCTGAGGGCAAAATTGAGCAGATTTACGGGTTTGTGAAGTCGTTGATTGTGGGTAAGCGCCCAATGGAAATCATCGAACACGAAACGATAACGATGTAAGAAATTTGGGTGTGTAAGGGAAAGAGCGGAAAGACCTGTAGTCTTTCCGCTCTTTTTGTTTGTTCCATAGTCGGTCTTCACCGCATAAGTTGGAAGCGCAATGCGAAGCCGAGGCAGATAGTAGGTGCCGCCCGACGTTTTCGCATTTGTTACCGTAGGAACGGTACCAGGACGAGCCTACGATAACTACTTCTACAGGACTTGCAGCGTATAGCGTATTCCCGCGTAGAGTTCTCTTCCCTTCACTGGCCCCCAGATATACGATGTGTCGAAATACTGTCCGAACGGATGTTCGGGGTCGATCACGGGATCGCTTTGCCGAAAGTTCAGAAGATTTTCCACGCCCGCATAGAGATCAAGCGTATTCCAGCGATACGTCACTTGAGTATTCAGCAGTGCATACGAGGCGGAAAACTCCGGGCGACGGTACTCCTCTGGCAACATCGCTGTGGAAGGAAGCCGCTGCTGGCCGTACACATGGAGATTGCCGTCGAACTGCCAGGGCGACCCTGTGGGCACAAACGAGAGCGTTGCGAGAAACTTATGCTTCGACGTGAAAGGGACTAATTTATCGACGCCCTGTTCATCCCGCACCGCTTCAAGGAAATTATAGGCAATTTTTGTGCGCCATTCGGCGGTAAGATCGGCAGTAATTTCGGCCTGTACGCTGTGCGAATGAGCGTCGCCCGACGAAAGTATAAGTCCGTTGCCGGATTCATAGTCGAAATACACATGGTCGCGCAATATCGTGCGGTAATAGTCCACAGAGAATGTCGTGAGAATACCCGATAGGTCTACGATTTTTGCTATCCCCACGCCATAATTACTACCGTGCTCCGACAGCGCAGAGGCCGGAACACGCGGTATATTACGGCCACTGGCGAGCACCGTAGAGTTTTCGCTCCAGAAGCGCACCGGGCGTGCACCTGTGCCAAAAGATGCTCTGATTGTCGTTAGCTCATCGGGTCGGTACAGAGCGAAGACGCGTGTAGAGAACTGCGAGAGGACCGAGGTTTGTTCCTGCTCTACAAGGCTGTTGCCGTACTCCATGCGCACACCCGGCATGAGCGTGAGCGCCTTGTCGAACAATGTAAGTACGCCTTCTGCATAGGGGCCTACCGACCATTGGCCGAACTGGTAGCTGCCACCATAGGTCTTGCTCAGAGGATTAGAACCGAGATCAATCGTTTCGTCGATGTTTTCCAAGCGATAATCCACACCGCCGCGAACGAGAAGCGACGATGAAATTTCTGTTTCAGCTCGCCCATCGACATACAGCGTCTGTTGCTCGCCCTCGTACTGCGTTGTGCCAAAAAGCGAGTTCTGGCGATGGAGAGCACCAGCCACCGAAAGCGCTACTTTACCGCGCAAACCCGTTGTAGGATTGAGCGCCAACGACGTGAGGTGCAAGTAGCCTTCCAACCTATCGGTTGCTACTGTTTGCACATAGGGCGTATTTGTAGTGCCGTGGTGTGTACTCTCGCTGTGCTCTTGCTGCCCGCCGATACGTTCTTCGTCGGTGTATTTTACAAACACTGTCGATACAATTCCAGAGTCGCCACCGGGTTCCTGTTCGTACTTCCACTTGCTGAAGGCGCTGTAGCGCGTTGTGAGCGGCATATCTAAGAACGAGTCGCCGCCATCATCCACATGCATAGAAGGCAGAGTAACATGCCCGGCTATCATCGCACTCCACGTGTCGGAAAGCGCTTGAGCATACGCGAGATTGAGCTGCTTTTCCATGTGGGCATTTACAAACAGATTGGCAAATGCGCCATTGATGTCTTTAGGGTCTTTTATCCGTACATCGACGATGCCAGTAATAGACTCATCGCCTTGGAGCACGGAATTGGCTCCCTTTACCACAGAGATGCGTTTAATAAACGGACCGGGAATAAGGTTGAGTCCATAGCCACTGTTCAGCCCGGTCATCAGCATGGGCATTCCGTCGACAAGTACCTGATTGTACACGCCCGACATACCGAGTATTTGCAGCTCGCGTTTGTCGGTGACAAAGTCGGTGACATTCGCTTCGGCGGAAGCACTTGTGTTAAAGCAACCCGAGAGATCGCAGCATGCGTCGCGTTCTATTTCGGCGCCGGAGATAACATCGGTGCGGACGGTTGAAGTCATAATTTCGGAGCCGTTTCGGCTGCCCTCCACAACGATGCTGCCGACTTCTTGAGGAGTATCGAAGAGTACGGCTACGGAGTCGAGCCCGGCAACCGAAAGTGTGTCGGGCTTATAGCCCACATAGCGAACAATGATGCGTTCGTCGGCAATGTCGTGTCGGGAAAGGCGAAAATGCCCTTGCTTGTCCGATAGTGTCCCCCGTCCCGGCTTGCCGAGCCACTGAATAGTAGCCGAATGCAGCGCTCGGGTGTTGCCGTCTATCTGCTCGGCAACCGTGCCAACGAGATCGCTCTGGGCACTACTCGCAGCTACAGAGGCAAACGCCATAGCAATTGAGCATAACAGTATGCGATTCATGGTAGTTATGTCCTGAAATAAGAAGTAGATGTGTTATAGGAGCGAGTCTGCATGTGCAATGCAGTCGCAGGTGTATCAAACCGACTGTAGGCGTGGTTCGGCTCAGCGCATCAGGCGCAATTTGGGGGCTGCTCAGTTATGTCGTACACTGCTGATACAGTGGCATACAAAGAAGGATAATACAGAGAAACTCCAGATGGGAGAAGTTCGGTTGATAAGAAGACAAGACCGGGCATAATCGACGCGCCGCAGTGGCTGCACAGCGAACAGGCATCGCAGGAATTTTCGTGGGAAGCGTGGGAATTGCTTTTGTCCTGTGCCGCTGGTGTGCAGCAGGAATTACTTCGCAGTTCCTGCAATTCTTGCCCGCTTTCGCGGCTCTGCCCACAACAGGAATGGTGATCTCCACCCGGCTCACAGCTCTGCTCTTGTGCCTGCTCTGCTCTATGGCTGCACACCTCTTTGGCCTTGAACTGGGCGCAGCACAAACCCCGCCCCGCACAGAGCGTTACCGCACTGAACAGCAGCAGCAGAACAAATGCAATTGCACGAGAAGCAGTATGCAAGGGCAGTAACATCATATATAGTAAATGATAACGGCATATACAACAGGGCGCAATATAAGTAATTAGCCATAGAAAACACGTCCAAAAGTCATTGTTTTTCCCCCCTTTGGGTTGTGTTCTGGATTCTGTGCGCTATAGCACAATCTTGCACAAGGGCGCAGAAGAGCGGACAACACGCGGCGGTTGGAAGTTATCATCGGCTCGTCCGCGCACCGTTCTTACGGTAAATGATGCGCGGGACGTCAGCGCGGTGCAGAGACAAAACACCGGAGCGAAGGCGTTGGCGCTCACAGCCGAACTGTAGGCAACTTCCCTGTGTAAAAAAAATGTTGTGTAAAAAATGTTCAAGCCGTGAACTTTCCCAAAGGGGTATGTGTTGTACACCTCATATCAACATGTTTTACTATAGAGGTACAAGATTACACAATGATCGCAGATAATCTTTTTCTGTGGATTGGTTTTACTGTCGGCGTTTTAGCTCTGCTCGCGCTCGACCTCGGTGTTTTTCACCGCAAAAGCCATGTCGTATCTATGCGCGAATCGCTTACATGGAGTGCTGTCTGGATCGGGCTGGCACTGCTGTTCAACGCGAGTCTTTTTATCTGGATGGATTCCGGCAAAGGTGTAGAGTTTTTGGCAGGTTATCTGATTGAGAAATCGCTGAGCATAGACAATATTTTTGTCTTTGTGATGCTCTTCACCTACTTCAAAGTTCCGCCATTGTATCAGCACAAAGTATTATTCTGGGGAGTGCTTGGAGCATTTGTGATGCGAGCGGTGCTTATCATTGCTGGTGCGGCTCTGCTACAGGAGTACAACTGGATACTGTATGTGTTCGGCGGTTTTCTTGTGCTGACTGCCATAAAAATGGCTTTGCAAAAAGAAGAAGCGATGAACCCGGAAAAAAATCCCGTTGTGCGGCTTGCTCGGCGTTTTATGTCGGTGAGCAACGAATACGACGGAGATCGTTTTTTTACTCTACGCAATGGGAAACGGCTGGCAACACCTTTGTTCCTTGTGCTTCTGGCAGTTGAGTTCACCGATCTTATCTTTGCTGTCGATTCTATTCCGGCCATTTTTGCCGTTACCAACGACCCATTTATCGTGTACACTTCTAATATCTTTGCTATACTCGGCTTGCGCTCGCTGTACTTTGCGCTGGCTGGTATTATGGACAAATTCCATTATTTGAAGCAGGGTTTAGCTGCTATTCTCGCTTTTGTTGGGGTAAAGATGCTTGTATCCCAAGTGTATCATATTCCCCCATTTGTATCGCTGGCAGTGATACTTTCTATTCTTGCCATATCAGTTGTTGTTTCGCTGCTGCGCCCTCAGGCAGTTCCTACAGCGCAAGAGAATACGGATACAGCGGTATAGCGGATTCGGACGGTAGCATAATTGCAGTTATGAACAGAGCGGTCTTCATTGTGGGGATCGCTTTTTTGCACTTTAGCAGACCGCATTCGGAACAAACAGGTGTCCACAAACATTTAGGTTCAGTCCCTCTCGCGATGTAATTTTGGCGGTTTATGTAGTTGCTGGCATAAATGATGCTGGTCTCCTTCCGTCCACTTTTCCAAGACTCTGTATTTATGAGTGAAATCCTGCCCTGGATACTTTTCAATTTGTTCATTCTCGGCCTGCTGGCGCTTGATCTTGGCATTTTTCATAAAAAGTCGCACACCGTGAGTGTTAAAGAAGCACTTGGCTGGAGTGCGGTTTGGATTACGCTGGCTCTGCTCTTTAACACTGGCATCTGGCTGTGGCATCCGCGTGGCGAGACTGCGGCATTAGAATTTCTGGCGGGGTATCTCATTGAGAAGTCCCTGAGTGTAGACAACCTATTTGTGTTCTTGCTCCTGTTTTCCTATTTCCGTGTACCTACGATATATCAGCACAAGATTTTGTATTGGGGCATCCTTGGCGCTTTAGTGATGCGCGGGATTCTCATCATCCTCGGCGCTGCGCTGATAGAGCAATTCCACTGGATCATCTACATTTTTGGAGCATTTCTTGTCTTTACGGGCGTGAGAATGTTTTTCCAGGATGACGAGCCGGACATCCACCCCGACCGAAACATCTTTGTGCGCTTATTCCGGAAGTTGTATAAGGTAACGCATGAGTACCACGGCGACAAATTTTTCATCAAGGAAAACGGGCATCGAGTAGCAACGCCGCTTATTTTGGTGCTGATCGTTGTAGAAGTGACCGACCTTGTATTTGCCGTCGATTCCATCCCGGCAATTTTCGCCGTTACGCGCGATTCATTTATTGTGTACACATCCAATGTGTTTGCGATCCTCGGCTTGCGCTCCTTGTATTTCGCTTTGGCGGGAATCATGGATTTGTTCCACTTCCTGAAGTACGGATTAGCCGTAGTGCTGGCGTTTGTAGGGGTAAAAATGCTTGTTGGCGACATTTATCCCGTGCCTATTATATTGGCATTAGGAGTAATCGGCGGGATACTACTTGTCTCGGTGTTGCTTTCTATCCTGATTCCGCACAAAAAAAATGAACTTCCACCGCCGCCACCGGACGAGGACGACGGCAAACCTGTCATCTAAAGCGCATAGCTATGCACATACCTCTGCTTGCAGACGTTGTTATTATTTTCGCTTTGGCTGTTGTGGTGCTGTTGGTGTGCCACTACCTGCGCATTCCTACGGTCATTGGGCTGCTGGCTACCGGAGCGATTGCTGGCCCGTATGGGTTTCGGTTTATCAGCGAGGTAGCGAATGTAGAAGTGCTGGCCGAGATAGGCGTTATTCTTCTGCTGTTTACTATCGGGCTGGAGTTCTCGCTGCGCGATCTCTTAAAAATGAAGCGCGTCGTGCTGCTTGGCGGTGTTTTACAGGTGGTGCTTACTATTGGTGCGTCTATTGCGCTTGCCGCTACCAACGGCGCATCGCTGAAAACGGCAATTTTCATTGGTTTTCTGGTATCGCTCAGTAGTACTGCTATTGTTCTGAAAGATTTTCAGGAGCGTTCGGCAGTAGAAAGCCCGCAGGGAAAAGCCGCTCTGGCAGTGCTGATTTTCCAGGATATTGCTGTGGTGCCGATGATGATTGCCACTCCTATACTCAGCGGCAACTCAAGCCCGGAACCAATGGAAATCCTCAAGCTCGTGGCTCAAGCAGTAGGAGTTGTCGCTCTTGTGCTGCTTGCAGCGCGCTCGATTGTGCCCAAGCTGCTGTACTATATAGCCCGTATTCGCAGCCGTGAGCTGTTTTTGCTGTGTGTTGTTGTTATCTGCTTTGCTGTAGCGTGGCTTACGTCCAGCATCGGCTTGTCGCTTGCGCTTGGTGCTTTTCTGGCCGGACTTATTATTTCGGAGTCGGAGTACAGCTACCAGGCATTGAGCAGTATCCTGCCCTTTCGCGATATTTTTACCAGCTTTTTCTTTGTGTCGATAGGTATGCTGCTGAACGTGCGCATCGTGTTTGCCGAACCGCTCGCTATCGGTAGCTTAGTGATAGTTGTGTTTGCGGTAAAGCTCGCTACTGGTGTTATCGCTTTGCGTATCGCTGGCTTTTCGTTTCGCCCGGCATTGTTGGCTGGGCTCGCTGTGTGCCAGATCGGTGAGTTCTCTTTTATTCTTTCGCAGTCGGGTGTTGAGACTGGCCTGCTATCGCAGGAAATGTACCAGATATTTCTGGCGGTGACAATTATTACCATGGCTGCGACGCCGTTTATTCTGCGCATTGCTCCCTCGGCTACGCAAAGAGTGATGAACAACACGCTGGTGCGGCGCCTGATGATAAGGAATGTCGACGAAGAAGCTGCTCCGGTACAGGAGGAACTGCGCGATCACCTGATTGTCATAGGGTTTGGCCCCAGTGGTAGGCATCTTGTGCAGGCGGCGCGTGTGGCGCATATCCCCTATACGATTATTGAAATGAATGCCGAAACTGTAGAAACAGAACGCGGCAAAGGCGAGCCGATTTTTTATGGGGATGCGTCGCAGGACTATATTCTTGAGCATGTCAAAATCAAACATGCGCGTGTGGTGGTGATTGCTATTTCCGATTTGTTTGCTACCCGGCAGGCAGTGCAAATGGCGCGTTACCTCAACCCTAATGTCCATATTATTGCCCGAACACGCTTTTTGCACGAGGAGCAGGCGCTGTACGACCTCGGTGCCAACGAAGTGATCCCCGAGGAATTAGAAGCGTCTATCGAAATTTTCTCGCGCGTGCTTGTGAAGTATTTTGTGCCGCAGGACGATCTGGCACAGCTTATTGCCGAGGTGCGAGCTGATAAGTATAAAATGCTGCGCAGCAACGATTTGCCCTCTACTACCTTTCCCGATGTACGCTCGTATCTGAGCGATATGGATATCACAACAGTGCGTATCAAGCAAAAAGCAATGGTGCTTGGTAAAACTCTCGACGAAATTGGTCTGCGCCGCGACTACGGTGTTACGCTGCTGGCCATACGCCGTGGTGCAGAGCTTGTAGCCAATCCGGGAGCAGATACCGCTTTAGAAAATAATGATATTCTCGTGTTGTTTGGCGAGCCCGAAAACGTCGCCCGTGTGGCTGAGCTCGTCGCACGGCGCGAAGGAACGTCTGGTCTTAAAAAATTATTACGCCGATAGGAGCATGCGATGGGATTTGTTTGCTTTCAGAAGTCAATACGGTTGCCGGCGCGGGCGCGTGGATTCCATATTGTCACACGCGAAATCGAGCGCGAGCTTCCCGAACTCGCCACCGTGCGTTGTGGTGTAGCTCATATCTTTATTCAGCACACAAGCGCTTCTCTTACAATCAATGAGAATGCCGATCCAACAGTGCGCGAAGATTTTGAAAACCACTTCAATCGCTTAGTGCCCGAACACCCGGAGCTGTATCGCCATCTCGACGAGGGCACCGATGATATGACTTCACATATAAAAAGCTCAGTGCTCGGCAGCTCGGTTTCTGTGCCTGTCACCAACGGGAAACTTGCGCTCGGTACATGGCAAGGCGTATATCTGTGCGAACACCGCAATCACGCCCGCAGTAGAACACTTGTCGTTACAGTCACCGGCAACGCAGCATAGGAGTATAGTATTGGTCGCCTTTGTCTTTGTCCAGCCGTTCCCTCTGTGCACCGCGCTGCAATATCCGCTGCACGGTTGCACTACCTCCATCGCAGTTTTACAAGCGCATAGCTAAAAATTTCTTCGTTTGTGTTCTGTTTTTCCGTAATTTTGGCCGTTCTCATGTGTATGGTTGGATAACACTCTGTGATTCGGTCTGCTCTCATCCTGCTTTTACTCCCCCTGTACATTGCGACGGTATGCCGCACAGCTCTGCCATTCCTCGACTACGCTATCAATTACAAATTTATCGTTTCAGAGCTTTGTGTGAATAGGGACAAGCCCGCTTTGCAGTGCAATGGGCGGTGCCATTTACAGAAAAACCTCAAGCAACAAGAAGAGCGCGAAGAGCGCGACGGCAGCCGAGAACGCCTCTCTATGCCCGATTGGTCTTGCTGCTTGGCTACATCGCCAGTACTTGCACCAGTGCTGCATACACACGATGCAGTCACCTATTCCTATACTCAATCAACGCTTTTCCGCGCATCTACCCCGCCATTTCTCCCCCCACGAGCCTGATTTCTCATCGCCTTTGCCTATCCATGTTCTGACGTAAGCACAACAGCGTCTGCCCGTTCCCTGCTTTTCAGTAAGCAATTATTTTCCTATCGACAAGCCTCGGCTTGCCGACATTATTTCTGTGTATCTTCTTTTATATAATCAGGCTATCGCTATGAAAATCAATACAATACCCGTACTCACAGCAATTGCGCTTTTCCTGCTTAGCTTTTCCTGCTCCGAGGACAACAGCCCAACTTCGGAATTTGACCCCAGCGAAAAAGGGTCGTTGTCGGTGGAATTTGATAATGTCGTCGGCAATAGGAATCTGCAGCTTGGCGGACAGCAGAACTACACCAATGCGGCGGGTGAGACCTTTAGTGTTGATATATTCGACTATTATATCAGCAACATCATCCTTACCGATAAAAACAATAATCAGTACATCGTGCCCCAAGACAGCAGCTATTTTCTGATTCAGGAAAGCGAACGCGCTTCGCAGGAGATCACGCTGCACAATATTCCCGCAGGCAACTACACGAGCATCACATTTACTATTGGCGTGGACAGTCTTCGCAATACGATGGATGTCGGCAGGCGTACCGGCGCGCTCGACCCGGCAACCGGCATGTACTGGGCGTGGAATTCCGGTTATATTTTCCTAAAACTCGAAGGAAAATCGGCACAGGCTCCCGACGATGCAGGTGGGAAATACCGTTATCATATCGGTGGCTTTGGCGGTATGACCGAACCCACAATCAACAATATCAAAACAGTTACCTGCTCTTTCGGCAGCTCGGTAGCCACAGTTCGGACTGCTATCACGCCGACGATACACATGCTGGCCGATGTGATGAAGCTCTTCAATGGCTCTACAACACTGAGCATTGCCCAAAACCCAACCGTGATGTTCGCGCCGTTCTCCGTGAACATAGCCGATAACTACAGCCACATGTTCAATGTGGACCATATCCACAACGACTAATGTTGATTGCCATGCTACAACAACAGAGGGCTCATGTACAGCGCGGTATCAGTCTTTGGCGTACTGGTTGGATCGGTGTGGCTTTTGCCATGTGTATTGTCCTGCTCTCCGGCTGCCAGGATGATGAGCCCGTCCCAACCGTTGTGGAAGATATTCGCTTTGTGCAGCCCGCTAATTTCCCGGCTCCTGCCTACAACTTTGCGGCGAATCCCGTCACAAACGCGGGTTTCGAGCTGGGGCGCACATTGTTTTACGACGGCATTCTCTCGCGTGATGGCTCGATAAGTTGTGGAAGCTGTCATCAGCAGGCGTCGGGATTTACCCATCACGGACACGATGTAAGCCACGGTATCGACGACAAGCTCGGCACACGCAATTCGCCGCCAGTGATGAACATGGCGTGGCAGCCAGTGTTCATGTGGGATGGTGGTGTGCACGATTTAGACTTATTCCCCATTGCTCCTATCGAAAACCCGGTGGAAATGGACGAAAAGTTGGAAAATATTCTGCGTAAACTCCGTTCTTCGCCAGCATATCCTGGGATGTTCCAACGCGCCTTTGGCTCGGAGGAAATTACTACGAGCCGCTTGCTAAAAGCACTTTCGCAGTTTATGGTGATGTGCGTGTCGTCTAATTCGCGCTATGACAGCTTTGTGCGCGGCGAAGGAGTGCAGCTTACAGAGCCAGAACTGCGCGGACGCGAGCTTTTTTCGCACAAATGTGCCTCGTGCCACAGCGGTGAACTCTTTACCGATTTCAGCTTCCGAAATAATGGCGTGAGCACGGCGACCAGCAAGGACAAGGGGCGGTCGATCATTACTCTCAATGCACAAGACGACTATACATTCAAGGTGCCAAGCCTGCGGAATGTAGCTGTTACTTCGCCCTATATGCACGATGGAAGATTCTATACATTAGATGAAGTAATGGATCACTATGCAGGAGGCGTCAACGACCTGCCAACACTCGACCCGCTTTTGCGGTCGGGTGCACAAACGGGAATAGCTCTTACTACTGAAGAAAAACAACTGATTATTACATTCCTTTCAACTCTGACTGATGACACATTCCTTCGCGATAAAAAACTCGCAGCGCATTAGGGCTGTTGCCCATGTGCTGCTGGTACTCCTGCTTCTGTTGGCCGTGCAGCTAGGCAGCCTTCAGGCATGCGATGTATGTGGTTGCGGAACGGGTAACTACTCGATGGGCATGCTGTCGCAGGTGGAAACAAATTTCGTCGGTGTGCGCTATCGCACGATGTCGTTCGACTCCCACCTGCTCTATGCCGAACACTTGCGTACAAAGGAGACTTTTAAGATTACCGAACTATGGGCGCGGTATTCGCCTGTAGAACGGCTCCAGATTACCGGAGTGCTACCGTATCAGTTCAATAGCCAGCTTGTGGACGAAGGCGAGAAAGAACAGCGAGGTGTTGGAGATATTCTTTTGCTCGGGCAGTACACGCTTTATTCTTCGGATGCGCCCGATTGCGAGGCTTCAGCGTGGAAACACAGGCTTTCGGCAGGCGGCGGTGTAAAGCTGCCTACGGGACGCTACAGCTATGAGGAACTCGGCGAAGAAGGTGTGGCCAATGCCAATTTTCAGCTCGGCACCGGCAGTACCGATATTCTTCTGGCGGGCACATACACCCTGCAATTGGACGCTTTTGCTGCACATACTGAGGTCAATTATCGCATCAACACGGCCAACAGCCGGAACTATCGCTTTGGCAATCGCCTGAACGGTGCGCTGGCGGCCACGTACACTATACCGGCTGGCGAGAGCTTCACGGTTGCGCCCGGTCTCGGTCTCTATGCAGAATGGAGCGATCAGGACACTAGAAGCTCGGTTGCGGTTGTGGAAACTGGCGGGACACTTTTCGCTGCTACAGCCGGGGCGGATGTGTACATTGCGCGTGCTGTTGTTGTGGGAGCAAAGCTGTACATACCCATCGATCAGGATCTGGCAGGTGGGCAGATTCGCACGCACAACCGGCTGTCGGTGCAGCTCGCTTGGCTCTGGTAGCATATTCTGCTATTGTACCTCGGAAAACATAAGAGCGGCTGTAACGAAAATTACAGCCGCTCTTCTCATAGGAGGATGAGTGTATGCACACTCGATCAGAATTTGAACACGCAGCCGCAAACGCTCATTTTGCCTTCAACTACAGTGTTCCATTGGCCATTCCATGTGCCACCATAGGAAGCGCATACAACCGGGCATTTTACCTGTGCATCATCGTTGTTCCAGATCGGACCAGCCAGAACGTCGAGCGTGACGCTGTTGGGGCCGTCTTGGGGAACGTTGAGCGTTACTTCTACAACGCTCATTGCACTTTCTACTACAGTATTCCATTGGCCGGTAAATGTGCCAAGGTGAGCTGCTGCTACGATAGGTCCTTTGGTTTTTGCATCGTCATTGTTCCAAATCGGACCAGCGGGAATGTTTACATTGTAATTTGCCATAGTAGTATATTCATATGTTGTTTTTCTTCCCTACTCTGTTTCAGGCTTTTCGGGATTCCGCCTCTGTTTTTTTAAGTGGTGCATAGCTCCACTGTTGTTGGTGTCTGCACTTCTATGGTCAGCCCTATTATCCTGCTGCACCCTTTCACGTTCACGCCTGTCAAGTCTGCGGTATTAAATGCTGTTCTAAAATCGTGTGGAGATATCTGCTATCCCCTACCTCTTGATATAAAGAGAATATCAGACCACGTTTCGGACGAAACCGCTACAGAATACATAGATCAGGCTATGTGTGCTGGGTTGCGAATAAAGCGTACATGCGATGTACGGTCGCGATGTAGAGTGCTCCATTTCCCCTAACTACAGGCTGTCCCTGAAGTGCGCTAACGCTATCCGGATATGCGCGTTTGACAGGTACAAAACTAATGAATCTGCATAGGCTTTATCAATCGGCGGCTGTCTGATTTTTTCTATGTAGTGTGTGGGCAATGGAGGTGGTTATTCTCTGATTTTTTCTACGTAGTACGAGGTTTGTACATCAGCAGTACACTTATTATTTCTACGTAGTAGCACGGATGGCGTCATGGCCGAAGCCTATGGCAGGCCGGTGATAAAGTCATTTTCAGATGGGTTGTCTATGGCTTTGATAAGGCGCGTTCCTATCTGCGGTAGCAGCGGAATGGTATCAATTTGTGCTATTGGCAGCCAGCGCACGGCTGTTTGGTGAGCATCAGGATAATCGGGCAGGCGCGGCTCGTTGTCGCCTGTAAGCGAGCAGAGGAAGACAAGGCCGAGTTTGTGGCGATTGCCATATCGGTTGTCGTGCTGCGGTGGGAAGTATTCCCACACAAGGAGTAAGCGTTCTATAAGCACTGTGCAGCAGGTTTCTTCGCGCAGCTCGCGGTGCAAAGCATCGTATATGGATTCCCCTGTTTCCACGCCCCCACCGGGTAGGTTGTAGTGCGGCGTGCCATCGTCGAACTCAACAAGGAGGATACACCCATCGCGGACGATAGCGGCATTTACGCCAACGCGCAGATGAGTTTGCTCTAATGTCATGAGAAGATTATGTAGAAAGAGTGGCAGCGGCTTCCGAAATCTTCGATTGGCGGCGCACCAAGCGGTAGCCTGCCCAGCCGGTAAAAATAAACGAAATATAAGCTAGCGGCACGCCCTGTGCCGTAAACACAGAAATAACGAGGAACAAGCTAAACGGAACGATGATTCCCCAGCCGATAAACTTGTAGTTCATTTGCAGCATACGCACGGCTACAATCAGCAGCCAGCCGCTGAGCAGCGCAGCGAACAGGCCGAACACTATCCGACTGTCGAGGGCTAATACAATGGGTATAAAGGCCACCCAGATTAGCACAAGCGAGCCAAGGACGAGCCAGCCAAACGTTTTATCTAAAATATTTCCGAAGACAACAGACATATCGCCTTTAAAAGCAAAGAGTTATGCTACTGGCTTAAACTGTTCAAATGCCTGTAGACAGTGGTTGCAGTAGTGGATCGACCGGCACAGTGTGGGGCCAAACGGCGTTTGCATTACCGTATTGTTGCTGCCACAGAACGGGCAGGCAGCCTGCGAAATCACTGTGAGCTCAATATATCCTTCGTGCACGGGCGGAGGCGCAAAGCCCGACTCCCGGAGCAGCTCCTTCCCTCGGTCGGAAATGCGGTTGGAATTCCAAGGTACCTCAAAGCTGACTTTGACTTCCGTGTGGTTAATACCTTCGAGCTGATTGATACGTTCGGCTATCGACTCCTTCAGCACATGGATGGCTGGGCAGCCTGCAAAGGTCGGTGTCATTGTCACAAAGGCATTACCACCGTCCACCCGTACCTCGGTAATCATACCGAGATCGACGATAGAGACCTTCGGAATTTCCGGGTCTTTTACGTCGTCGAGCGCTTGCCATATCTGTTCTTCGGGTGTCATAGAAAGCCATAGAATACAACAGCCGTCCCTGTAACGAGGCGGCTGCACGAAAGAATTTTCACCACTCTACAGTCGGGTCGATGCGAAAGACTTCGGTCATTTCAGTGAGAAGGGGCTGGAGATATTCTGTGTGATAGCCCTGGCGTCCACCATAAGCGGGCGTAAGAGCATCTATATCTGGCAGCACAAGCCCGGCATCTGCCACTGTCGGAGCAATAACTTCGAGCCAGCGATTGCGGAGTTCGTGCTCACCAGCAAAGATATTGTGCTCGGCGAGCTCGGCTTCAAACGGAGATGCTTCAAAAATACCAAGAGCCAGTGGCATTGTTTCGTTGAGAGCCGACTGCATACGCGCCTTGCTCTCTTCGGTAGCGCTGCCGAGCTGCTTCATCCAGGTTTGGGCATGCAGCACGTGGTATTTAATCTCGCCTTTGATTTTGCGCGCTACCTGAGCCAGCGGTTCAAACGCCGAACCTGCGAGCATCTCGAAGCGCAAGTGCTCTGCTGTATCGAAGAGAAAATGGCGAGTCAGGCTAAAGTCGTAGCCACCAATCGGGTATTCTACCAAATGGCAGCAGCGGAGCTCCCGCTCATTGCGCGTAAAAGCAATGGTATCCGGGTCTTTTTCGCCGAGGTGCTCGTGTAGAATCGTGTACAGCGCAAGCGCATGGCCGAGCTTGTCCTGCGCCATCGACGAAAAAGCGATATCTTCTTCAAGAAGAGGTCCGAGCCCCGTCCACTCCGAATTCCGGTGGCCAAGGATAAGCTGGTCGTCGGCCATTTTATACAGGAATTCCCTGATCGCTTCCTTATGAAGACTGCTGAGTGCTTCCATGTTGTTTCCTGAATGCATTAATCTTTTCGCGAACTTTATAGCCGCCGGCCTCGCGGTATGTTTTTTCCGGAGCTGTTGCAAATATATCGGCGTCTTCGGACATAATCGATGTGATGTCGGAAGAGCGCACGATCCAGATATTATAGCTTTTGGAACGCCGTCCGTATTGCTCCTTGGCAAACAGGAAAGCCATTTCCGCGCTGGGTGCATGCACCGAACCAACGTGGATGTGCTTATCACCGCTTTTAGCCTGATGGAACACTTCGTATGTTTCAAAATACTCGTTGGGCTGGATAGGCTCCAGGCCCTGCTCTTCTGGAATTTCCAGACGCGTTACGCGTGGGTCGAGAGAAATAATGGGCATTGAGAAGTACCTGAGTAATCTATGAAATGAAGCGAACTCGGTTCCTGTAAATCGTAGGGATTGCTATTAGCACAAGGGCTGTGTGTACTGTCCAACGGGTTTCATCAGCGCCCGGCGTACCCAGCGCCCGTTTTCCTCGGCGGCATTACGCACGGCAAGGCGTTCGGCATTGCATGGGCCTTCTCCGTTGATAACGCGGAAGAATTCATCCCAGTCGGGCTCGGTGTACTCCCACTGCCCTGTTTCGTCATTCTTACGCAGATTTGGATCGGGTAGAGTAAGGCCGAGTTCCCAGATTTTGGGTACATACATATTGAGGAATTGCTGGCGCATGTCGTCGTTGGAGGCGAGCTTTACTTTCCAGCGCATGAGCTTTTCGGTGTGCACCGACACTTTATCGGGCGGGCCGAAGAAGTGCATAATCGGTGGCCACCAGCGTGTGAGAGCTTCTTGAACCATAGCGCGCTGGGTGGGCGTACCAGTAGCGAGGTACACCACTGTGTCGTGGCCATATTTCAAGTGGAAAGATTCCTCCTGGCAGATACGTTCTAAAGCGCGGCAGTACGGGCCATACGATCCTTTGGAGTTCGTCACCTGGTTCACAATGGCTGCAGCGTCGATCAGCCATGCGATGACGGCTGTGTCGCCCCAGGTTTTGGCCGGGTAGTTGAACACATTGGAATATTTCGACTTGCCGCTCAAGAGGTCGTTGATCATTTCCTCGCGAGGCTTGCCAAGCGTTTCGGCGGCATTGTACAGAAGCTGGCCGTGGCCTACTTCGTCTTGTACTTTTGCCATTAGTGCGAGCTTTCTGCGGAATCCAGGCGCGCGGGTAATCCATGTGCCTTCGGGCAAGGCGCCGATAATTTCCGAATGCGCGTGCTGCTCGATCATGCGAATAAGCTGCTTGCGGTAATCGCGCGGCATCCAGTCGTGGGGCTCGATTTTTTCTCCCCTGTCAATCTTCGCCTCGAATTCAGCGAGCTTTGCCGGGTCGTCCTGATGCTGCTCCGCCGGAGAAGACTTGTCGTAAATATATCCGCCACCGTACATGGCTACCTCTCGAAAATGTTCGCAGTACGTTGTTTTATCTGTGCGTAAACGTAAAGATAAGGATTATAGTTCACCTGTGGAAATGCAAAACCCTGAAAAACAGAGGAACTACGCTGCCTCTTGTTAGAAAAATCAGGTTTTTATGGCCACCCTCCTTTTGCTGCGTTCTGCTCATATTTAGCTATTAGGCGTGAGTGGCCATTTCGAGGAATTTTTAGCAGATATTGTGTTCTTCTGCACTGAACATTGTCGTTCTGTGTCTTGCGGACAGACTGCGGCCAGCCGATAAACGGATGGTGCGACCGGTGACAGCGACTGAACTTTTGGACGAAGAAGCCCGTGCCACTCATAAGTCCCCTATCAGCAGAGTTTCAAGTAGTTTTTATGAAGCCCAAGGGGGTTCTGATAGTCTGTTTGGTTAGTGGTTGTTGTAGTTTTGTGTAACTAACTACTTTGCAATAACGGTATTAAAATGCAATTACACCATACGACAAAGAGATATCCTTGTTAGTTTAATTCTGTGTTGCGGCTCTTCTCTGCTCGACTGCTCTTTTGAGAATAACGGTCATCGCAACACCAGTGCTCCGACTTTCTATCCAGTAGGAAAGCTCGGCAGAGCCTATGGGGTTGCTCTTCCCCGGCTCGCTGATAAACGCTTTTAGCACTGGGCCTACACTCCGGCACAGCTCTCTCACCTCGGAGGCGCGCGTGCAATCGGCGAGTTGCTTCAGAAAATCGAGAACTGCCGACAAGTACGGAGATTCAATCTTATGCTGAATAATAAACGACTGGGCAGACGAGTAGCAACTGCGAGTGGCCGAGCTCTCTTTTTGTTCGTAATGTATAAGCGCAGCCATGAGCCGGGCAGCAGCTTGGATATCTTTCCGCGCAGCCGTTTTTTTCACAGACAGAGCTTTCTCTATGTGCTTCAGAGCAAAGGGAAAATTATTAGTAAGGAAATACAGCATACCGAGGTTATAGTGTATAGCGAGATATCGAGCACTGTTGATCTTTTCGCCATGCGCCTGCATCCACGCACCAATAATTACAGGCAGCGCAGGTTCTTCTTCGATAGTGCCAGTGTTGAGGATATACAACAAACGGAGATGATGGATATTGTGCTCTATTTCGGTGAAAACAGAAGACGGAAATCCTGCGGTAGCTCGCAGCGACTCAAGCTGCTTGAGAGTATTTCTATATGGTTGTTCGTCGCCCAGCGATATACAGCACGAGACAAGATTAGCCAACGCCGTAGTAAATTTCTGGGGATTGTCTCTAATCCTCAGACTATCGCGTTTCCATAGATTGACAATCTGTTCCCTTACCTCCATCGCTCTGTGGATATCGCCGCGAATCTGGTAGTACAGTGCGTGAATACCGTGCAGCCGCAGATGATTGTAAAACGTGTAGCCATCATCCCTGTGTAGCAATGGATTGTTGTATAGTTCCTCTATCTCGCTGATAATATGAGAGTTGTTCCCCCGCAGATTTCCCCGCACATACGAGAAAAAGACGTCGTACAAACTTTGCAACTGCGTCTGGTCGGTAAGATTGCGTAGGGCAATCTCGGTCTCTTCATCTATGTAGCTCAATCGCCTTCTGATGTCTGGCTCTTGGCTATGCTGTAGGTGCATACGCTCAAGAGTGAGAAGCCGCATAAGCGACAAAAAATCTTCATATCTCTCGGCTAGCTCTTTGGCTTTTTTCAGTCTTCTCCTTGCCTGATCGTGCAAGTCGTTCTCTGTCAGTATCTCGACTTCGCGCACAATGCTTTGTATCTCGCACAGCGTATTGCCTTTTTCCCGATAGCCACGAAGACTTTTCAGGATAAGCTCATACAGGCGAAACTTCTCCGTAGCTATGTGCTTTACAAAGGGCTCGTGTTCGAGCTGGTGCTTTAGCAGATGCTCATCGTATTCTTTCATTTCGTTGATCGCATCAAACAGCAGGACGTAGTTGTTGCGTTCGCCAATGACATGCCGACTGGAAAAGACTTTAAAAAAACGCTTTTCCGGAGGTTTAAGCGATTTGATTAGCTCAAACAGGTCTTCGGAGAATTTCATGACATGTAATCAACAAGTGTGAGAAGCATGCAAGCAAAGCGGCTTATGCCGAACTATGCCGGTAGGCATACAAGGCAGGTTTGCCGAATTTTTAGAAAAAAAGCCACAGTTGCAAGCATTATTAGTTTTTACTGATCCTCTGATCGAAGAACCACTGCCTGTGTGGTGTGCCGCCAGACCTGTATGCACATATCCCCCCCCTCCTTGAACCGAGAATCGAACCGCTCTATTTTGTACCCGGTAACTACATAAGCAAGGCATGTACGCACAGTGAGCAAGCAAAGCAATGGTATATAATATGCAATTTGTGGAACAACACGAAATAGAGCATTGCCTTTTCGATTGTACAAACACAACAATCCGGATATTCGACGCAGAGAGCGGTGCGCTTATCATATCCTATTATTTAGAAAATTTCGACATTGCGATAGAGGTCAAAGAAGGATATTTCTGCCTTGGCAACATGCACACACGCAAACGGCTCAAGCGCGTATCTGCACAGCTTTCCACGGAATGCAGCCTGATGCGGTTCTCACGTTCGCAGCAATCGCTCTCGCTGATCCTGCGAAAATGCACTCCCAAGAACACCTGGGAATACTGGTTTGCATTAGAGAGAACACCTGTGCGGTTAGCTATCAGAAATGGATGGCTTTCGATTTCCTATCCGGCTTCATATTCTGCACAGCGTGTACGGGCATAGAATACGAAATAATTGGCATACTGACTATATAACACCATTCAGCCGGAGACTTGCGGTGGAATGGGCAATTTCATCCCTTTCACATTATCAGGATACGGGCTATGTCGCAGCTTATCGAATTTGGCCAAGCGTATGCGCTTCATACGTATAAAGTAAAGTTAGTCAATAATCGGACTATTAACCTCTACCATTGCAGCAACGGACAGTTCTACATCCACGACTTGGTAAGCAGCGGCGGTGTAAGAATAGAGATAGTCTCCGCACAGGTCATTTTCTACAACACAGGAACTGCCGACCCTTTCGACACCGATGAAATTACACTTGTTAACAACAATTCGGTGCAGTTTCTCAACGAAGCTACCGGGCTGATTCTGGTAGGAACCGACGACCTGCGCTACGAGTGTATTAACCATCTTGTACAACCCAAACACTGGTTTGATTGCAGCGCCGGAGCCACCTATATAGAAAGTGTTCGGAAAGAAAACGGAAATGACGTGATAAAAATCTATAGCCCAAAAGGTACGAGCCGTTTTTTTCAAGAAGTCCTGTAGTCCACACAACTTGTCCTATTGCATTAGGAGAGAACTATGCACAATACGTGCTTCAGAGCAGTATCAAGTGTCTATGGTCGCATAGACCATATTCTCATCGTTCATATCATCGACAACGAGCATTCTGCAAATCTGGAAGTAATTCTCAATCTGTATAAAAGCATTCCAAATCACGTAAAGTTTTTTGTGTATGTAGCAGTGCAGAACCACGACCTTACGGCTTCGCTCCCGGTGTCGATTCCACGAACAGTAAAAGACTTCTTTGCAAGTGTACGAAGCAATGGCGAGCCCGACATCCGGCGTTGCACTCTTATACTCAACAACGAGAACGGCGAAACAACGTCTGTCGGCTCGTGGGTACAGGACTATTTCTTTGCACTGGAAAGCGAATCGGGAATCCCGGCATTTCTGGAACACATCCAGTTCCGGCATCAGTCCATGTACCAGGGCGATGCGTTCATTGCCGATGTACTGGCGTCGGAAACCGATTTTTTTCTCAAACCCTTTCCCTATGCTTTTCGCGGAGGCAACATATTAGTTGGCGACGACTATATGCTGGCATCCAAAACGATGCTTACAACCAATGCCGAGCACTATGGCAAAGACGAGGCATTGGTTGCCGAGGCATTCCGTTGTGGGTTCGGCCTTCGGCATATTCTGTGGATAGATTACGATTCCGCCGGTGTCGAGCTCGGCGACCTCGATATGTTCATAACGCTCGGCGGCAAAACCATGGAAAACAATATCGAAAAAGAGCTCGTCTTCATTGGCCAGGTCGAACCAGCCAGCGTTGTTGGCTTTGGCAGCGATCAAGTAGATGCAGTTGTGCAGCGGTACAATGCAGTGCTCGACAGTGTGGCTGATAATATAGAACAACCAAACGAGTACAACATTCCTTTTAAGATAGAGCGCATTCCGCTGGTCGTGGAGCGAAAAGGAAGAGATCAAGAGCGTCTTCGCCCATACAGCAACTGCCTTGTGGAGGTGTACGGACGCACTAAGAATGTGTACATCCCCTGCTATACCGACAGCAGCAGCGACACTCCTTACGACGATGGTGCGGTGCTGTACAGAGCAATGGAATACAAGGCAAAGAAAATCTTTGAGAGCTACCAGTTCACAGTCGTGCCAATCCAAGGAGACTTCGTTTCTACAACAAATCGGCGCGGCGCTCTGCACTGTGTCACCAATGTTTTGAAGCGGTCTGAGTCCGGTCGCACATGGCATATCCCATTCAGCTACCAGACGCTGAACTACAACGGCAATACCGATGGCGTATCCACAGCGTACTTGTCGGATAATCGCCTTACGTAGAAATCGCAGCAAAAACACTCTTTTTCCAATGTAGTCCAATACTGAAACCGTTCTGCGGCGGGCTTGATAAAGCCTGCCAAGTTATCCTATTGCCTCACTTTTTTTAAGTACACATATGACAAAGTTTCTACTACCTATCGCACTGGCGACACTATACCTACTGCTGGCCCACCCATTGTATTTATCTGCCGGTACGATGCAGTGGAAGGTAAATCGGTCGCCCTATAATGCCAACCCGCGTGTGCAGTCGGGCGAACTCGTCTCCTTGTACAATCTGGATGAAAAAGACTACATGGCATACGGAGATCGAACCTTTGGCATCAATCTGAACTGGTACACCAATCCGAAATACTCGTTCCAATTGACAAACGCCAGCGGCTTGCATGGGTATCTTAAGTACGGGGATGTCATTGCCCTGCACGAGAAAAAAGGAGGATACATCGTCTACGGTGATCGAACTTATGGCATCGCTTTGGTCTGGACAAGCAGGCCCACCCTGCAATGGAAAATCTGCGGTAAAAGACCCGGCACCGAACTCAGGATAGGCGATCCCTTTGCGCTGCTCAACACACGCACCAACGACACCCTCGTGTATTGCCAGAGAACCTTTGGAATTAATTTGAGGTGGTATAAAGATTGTGATACATACGACCAGCCCCAGCTCGTGTCGACCACTTATACAGCGACATATCTATTAAAAAAACAAGACATCATCAGCGGCTATGTGCCTTATTTGTTTGAGTTCGGACCGTTTTATCCCGGCACTACAAAAGTCAGTAAGATAGAATTTCCTCAAAGCGGCTTCCTTGTACGCCGGGGCCACTCCACCACCGAATGTGGCAATCTGAACGCCGTGGTTCCTGTTTTTGGTGTGATGAGCGATTCCGCTAAGAAAGCTGTGTGGGGTACATCCACAGTAGTGTTGGGAGCTCAGGAGAAGCTCATATTCCTCGGGTGTAGTCCCCAGACCTTCAACTATTTCCCCGTAAAAATCACGTTTACCAGAACCTACTCGCAATAAGGTCTTCGTACAAACCTCCGGTCTCTGCACCGCGCGCAAGCATGCCGCGTGGCTGGCCGGGCTTTGTCGCAGCAGTTTTATCGTAAGAACGATGCGTGGACGAGTGCGACCGGTGACAGCGACCAAGCGGCAGGGCGAAGACGCCGGTGCCAATCAGCTTCGCCTCAATAGCACAGAGCATGCCTTCTCTTTATTTTCTTTCACAAAAAGGGTTATTTACATGAAAAAGAACGAGTTAGCAATTGAGTCTAACGCCGTGCTTCAGCCGGTACACGCCAGCAAGTTGGAGGTGAACTTTCCGCCGAAAGGTGGAATAATGCGGATGGGACGGCACATATTTAAAGACCAAGAGGATTTCCTATCGTATCTGGCGGAGATATTTCCGGTGCAAAAAGACGATTGCGGGCACCGTTTTTCGATAAAGCGACAGGGAAAATACGACAGAGTCGATAAGAAGGGAAACCGGATTTTTACATTTGGCGACCCGGTATTGGACATCATAACCGATGAACAGGGATTGCTTACGATAGGCAATGTGCGCCACGATCTACACGCTCTTGAGCTTGCCAACCCCGGCAGTCGTGGCGGCGGTATTCACGGCATCGACCTTACTCCAAAGCCCGGCGAACTCGAACATGTCCTTGGTATGGCGTCGGCAGGAATTGCAGATATTGCAATAGTGGAAGCACATACCGACCATACAATACTCGCTTCACAAAACAGATCAACACTTACCTTCTATAAGGGCAACGCCAAAATGCGCTTCCGTTCCTTTATGAAGAACTACCTGATAGGTTGGAAAATGGGAACGGAGATTGAAACATGGCATGGCGATTTTAAACGCGCCGAAATCCAGAGCAACTACGGATTCTGGGTGTATGGCCGTGTGTGCGGCGTTGCCAAGCGCGACTCGGATCACGACACAAACGATGATTATGTGGACGAATACGAATGGGGAATTGCTAGCCCCACTCCCAATGGCGTCACATCGCGGTGCACGGCAACTTGGCTAGGCCAGGACTACGCTGGCTATGTCGGCACAGGAAGCTGTGACTACTGGCTCGCTTCCTGACGGCATCTTCGCATTTTTACTCACACGGCCCAGAATGCAAACCGCCTTCTGGCCGTGTCGTTTTTTACTCATGCGCGATATCGCGAGTATAGGCAGCAACACCGGGATAAGTTCACCACGAACAAAGATACGCCCTCTTCCCTCTACAAGCACCAGCGGTAAAGCGTTGATTAGCAACAAGATGAGCGCCAACAACCAACAAATGGCTACAACACTCCTGCATCGCAAATATTCTTTAACTCTGCAATACTATAGTGGATTATTTGCTCAGTTTTTGATACTTTCACCGTATGCAATAACGGCGATATATTAACAAAGAACTCACACACCTCATTTTACTTATTCTTCACTCTCACGAACTGGTACAAAGTTTGCCGCGCGTTGTAACAGATTCAAAGCAAGACAAGTGGAGATTATGGCGCATACACTCCATTAAAAAGTACAATTCTCCAGCCGTCCGGGTCTTCAAATGTCAGGCTTTTCCCGCTCCAGTATGGGTTTTCTGGCTCGACAGGTTCGCATCCAAGAGTGAGTAAACAAGAATGTATCCGGTTGTACTCTTCCACCGATGCAAAATACAGCACCAAGAGATTATCCTTTGTAGGCGCAGGGCACGGCGTCAGCCTGTCGTCCTGTGTAAATTCCAAGTGGTATGTCGAGTCTGGCAAGCCTATCATCACGCCGCGATAGCCAGCATGATCGCGGAATTCAGAGAGCACACGCAGTTGTAATCCTCGTGTATAGAACTCCACGATCTTCTCAATCTTGTCGGTTGGCCGTGCAAAGCGAAATTGCACGGCTGGATAGGTATGCGATGGGGTTTTCACGCTATTTCCCTTTCCCCTTTTTCATTTCTTCGAATGGATCGGGCAAAAGGAAATCAAACGCGTCGAGCGCGTGGTTGGGAAAATTGACGCTATACGGCACATCGGGCAACAGCCCCATCAGCTCGCGGTGGCGCGGAGAAAGTCCGGTGCCCTGCAATTGCGGGTCGAGCACGACCATGACGCCCTTGTCGGTTTCGGTGCGAATCAGCCTGCCGAACATCTGCCGGAACGCTTGGAACATAAGCGGTTTGTCCACAACATTCCACGCCATTGCCGAAAGGCGGTTGTCCTCGGCGTATTCTCCGCGATCGAGCGCATTATTGCGATACTGCTCGATAAGTGCACCTTGCAGGCCGCGAGTGTACGGATTGGGCACGGCATACGGCATTTTTTCGATAATCACACATTGCAGCGCGTCGCCGGGAATATCCACGCCTTTCCACATACCGCGTGCGCCCATCAGGATACCTCGGTCGCTATAGCGGAACTGGTCGATGCAGCGCGTCATGGAGTAGTTGGTAATGCCGTGGCTTATCACTTCTATACCAAATTCCCGCACCTTGGGCATGAGCAGCTCGTGCGTGCGTTTCAGCCTGTCCTTGCTGGTAAACAGCACTAATGTGCGGCCACCAATTTTCTGTGCTACGTCGGCTATGAACTGCGCGGCTTTGTCGGGGAACTGGTCGCTCGTGTGCTTTGGCATACCTTTGAGAAACACCACTTGCGAGTTCTGCCGGTAGTCGAACGGCGAGGTAAATCTATTTGTCGATACGGGTTTATCAGTTTTATCTAAACCGAGGCTGTCCACAAAATCGCTCATATCCGGCGTGGAGGAAATCGTCGCCGAAGTAAAGATAGCTCCTTTCAGATCGCCGAGTATGCGCGAAGCGAACAGCGATCCAATGTCGTAGGGTGCAACCACAATAGCCCAGTGTTCTTTCTCAATCTGGAAATACAGCGCATAGGAGCGTACATTCTGCTCAGAGAACAGGCGAAGCGACTGCTCCATTGCTGTTATATCGTCCATGCGCATGCGCAGCTCACGCAGGTCGGGCAGCGCGTCGTCGTTGAGCTTCGCCGATTCAGCCGCATTGAGCGTGGCCGTGCACAGTTCCTGGAATTCTGCACACAGCACAAGCAAATCGCCAATATCGTCCAGCAGGCGCTCGCGCACTGCGGGCGACACACGCTGGTCGGTAATTTCAATCTGAAGCGTAAAGAGTTCTCCCGAGTTGAGCAAGCGCATTTCGGCATCCAAGCGGTCGAGTACGTCGTTCCATCTATACGCTATGCGCTGCGGAGCGTCTGGCTCGGGTATGGGATGCCGCTCGCCGGGCATGTACTCTACCACACGGCGCATAGTGACTAACACTCGCGGCAAAAGGCCGTGAGTGCCAGCCAAGTGGTCGATTGCTTCGCGGGCACCAGCATAGGACACCGAGCTGCTGAAGGCGTCGCGAGCTTCGTTGTACAATTCATCGGCCTCGTCCACTACAAGGCGATCAAACTGCGGGTAAGTACGCGGATACGACAGCAACAGCGAGTGGTTAACAGCGAGAATATGGGCGCTTTCGGCTTCCCACTCCTTCTTGAAGTAAAAACAATTGTGGTAATACGGGCATTCGCGCCGCGTGCAGTCGCGGAAGTCGGCACGAGCCTGTGTACGCACATTATCGATAAGCGGAAGTTCGAGCAATGGACGCGGAAACTCTTCGAGCTCTCCTTCTTTGGTACGGTACATCCAGTGCTCAAGGAATGCAGCCGCAAAACGGTCGGCAAGTGTCAAACCCTCGTCAAACAAGTTGTCGCTGGCGGGCATGAGCTCAAGGAGCTTCCGCACACACACATAATTATTCATCCCCTTGAGCGATACAGCGTGCAGTTCTGGCAGACCAAACAGCCGCTTCAGCGCCGGTATTTCGCGTTCGAGGAACTGGTTCTGCAATGCCTTTGTGTGCGTGGATACCACAACCGGACTGCCATTGTCGGCGGCAAGCGTAGCGAGCACAGCCGTACTGTAGGCAAGTGTTTTGCCCGTGCCCGTGCCTGCTTCTACCACATACACACCGCCATCAGTCAGTATATCGGCTGCGTGTTCGGCCATGATTCTCTGTGGTTCGCGGATTTGGTAGTGCGGGTATTCTTCAGCAAAGAACGCTGGCTCGGCCAGCCGCAAAGGTGCTTCGCGCAAATTCCATTGCAGGTCGGCGCGCACGCTCTCGGCGTACACATCCCGGAAGTTGCGGCGCGACGGCGGCGCGGTAAGATGGCGATCAGTAAAAAATGGCAGCCACGACCATTCTTTGCGCGCATCCTGCGAAAAAGCCTGTACAAGCCTGCTCTCTACAATGCCGCACAATGGCGCAAAATCCTGGCTGTCGAGATTGCTGTCGGCGATGCGAATGATTTCCAGCATGTCGATAGCGTCTTGCAGTCCGCGATGCAATTCGTGCGAGCGCAGGCCAAATGTGCGAATGTAGTATTCCAAGCTGTGGCTGGGCGCAAGCGGGTACATGAGCGTAAGCACCTGATAGGTGTCGAGCATCTGCGGTGTGTAGGCCGTGCCAAATATCTGTTGCAGAAACGCATATTCAAAACGGGCATTGTGTGCCATCACAGGTAGGTTTCCGAGAAAAGCGCGGAAGTCGTTGCGCACGGCGTCGATGCGTGGAGCACTGCTAAGTTGTTGATTCGTAATACCAGTAAGCTGGCTTATCTCTTGCGAAAGCTCGCGCCCGGGGTCTACAAGTGTCTCAAATCGCGCTACCTCCTCGCCATTGCGCACGTGCACAGCACCAATATCTATAACTTCATCTTCGCCCGGAATCAGACCCGTCGTTTCAAAATCAAGAGCGATAAATTCTCCGAGAGCGTGTAATCGTGGCATATTTCTGCAATCAATAATGATGAACTACCCTGTCAGTTTCCTCGCCGAAACACATCGGCAAGTTGTGTGCATAGCGCTGCTTTTCAGAAATGCTGGGCGCGGGCGGCTTCGTGGAGTCTTCTGCCTCCGTCACCGCTCGCACAGCCGCCACGCCGCTGCTCCGGCTTCTGTCGCCTTCTGTTGCTGTGGCCAATATACTCTCTTCTGGTGCAACCAAATGTACAGGTGCAAAGTTAGCGAATCACTGCGAGAAATACTGTAGCCTTCCTCGCTTTGTAAATTTTTTTGCGGCAGAAAATTTAGACACGTCTAAAAAATTGTTTTGACTTCCCTAAACAATCTCTATATTTGCTTCGTTACCAACTGATAACAATACGATCACATAATCAAGAACAATATGTCTATGAAGCTCTTTGTAGCGCCGCTCTGTGCGCTCCTTTGCACTCTGGTATTTAGCTCCTGCGGCTCGGGAGACAACAATCACAAGGGCGAATTTAAGATGCCGCCCGCCCGTCTCTACATTGTTGCTACAACTGGCATGATCGCCGATGCCGTGCACAATATCGTCGGTGATTCAGCCGATGTCGTCGCACTCATGGGGCCGGGCGTCGATCCCCATTTGTACAAGGCTACCCAAGGTGATCTGGAACAGCTCAACCGCGCCGATATTATTTTTTACAATGGGCTGCACCTCGAAGGTAAAATGGGCGATGTCCTGGAAAAGCTCGCGCGTCGCAAGCCCGTTGTAGCAGTAAGCAAACGCATTCCGGAGTCGCTTCTACACAGCATGAGTACTGGCGTCCACGATCCGCACATCTGGTTCGATGTCCAGTTGTGGCAGCAGGCAGTAATGCAGATTTCAGATACGCTACGCGCGCTCGACCTCCTGAACCGGAACTACTACCAAGCGAACTCTATCCGATATCTCACAGAGCTGGACTCCCTGCACTCCTGGGTGTACAACGAGATAGCATCCATTCCCGCCGAACACCGCGTGCTTATTACCGCACATGATGCCTTTGGATATTTCGGATCGGCGTATCACATCACCGTAGAGGGCCTTCAGGGCATTTCCACGATGTCGGAATACGGTCCGCGCGATATTACGCGGTTGGTCGACGACATTGTAAAGAGGAAAATCAAGGCAGTATTTGTCGAATCTTCTGTGCCCAGGCGCTCTATTGAGGCAGTCGCGGTAGGCTGCCGCGAGCGCGGACACAACGTGCAAATCGGCGGGCAGCTCTTTTCTGATGCTATGGGCGGCGCAGAAACGCCTGAAGGCAACTATATCGGCATGGTGCGCGCCAATGTAAAAACTATTGTACACGCTCTCAGATAGCACTCTTGGGCATAATGAAAACGGGAAACTGCAAGCTATGATTATTCATGTTGAGAATCCGGCACTGGAGATCCACAATCTTACAGTGAGCTACCATCGAAAGCCGGTGCTGTGGGATATTGACCTCACCGTGCCGCAGGGCACTCTGGCCGGCATTATTGGCCCAAACGGCGCCGGAAAATCCACGCTGATAAAAAGTGTGATGGGACTGCTGCCAGCCGATAGCGGCTATGCACAGATGTTCGGCGAACCACTCGACCGCGTGCGCCGCCGTGTAAGTTATGTGCCTCAGCGCGAATCCGTCGATTGGGATTTCCCCGCCAGCGCGCTGGACGTTGCGCTCATGGGACGCTACGCACGCCTTGGCCTTTTCCGCAGGCCGCGTGCAGCCGACCGCGAAATGGCAATGGACTGTCTGAAAAAAGTGGGAATGGATGGATTTGCTGCACGCCAGATTTCCCAGCTTTCCGGCGGACAGCAACAGCGAGTGTTTCTGGCTCGCGCTCTGGCGCAGGACGCCGATTTATACCTCATGGACGAGCCATTTGCAGGCATCGACGCAGCGACCGAGGCCGCAGTTATTCAGCTCCTGACAGAGATGAAGCAGGCGGGCAAAACCGTGATCGTTGTCCACCACGACCTGCAATCAGCCGCAGATTATTTCGACTGGATCGTGCTGCTCAACATGCGGCTTGTAGCCTCTGGGCCTACCGACCAAATTTTTACTCAAGAACTGCTCGAACGCGCCTACGGAGGCAGGCTTAACGTGCTTTCCCAAGTGGGCGAACTCCTTCAGAAACAACAGTTTCCGGCGCGCGAGCGCAAGGGATAGGAGAAGCATCATGGATACCATACTCGATGCACTTATGCTCTCCAATCCCAATGTGCGCTATGTCGTATTTGGCTCGGTGCTGCTCGGCTGTGCAGCAGCAGTAGTAGGCGCGTTTACCGTACTCCGCAAGCGTTCATTAGTAGGCGATGCTGTAGCTCATTCGGTGCTACCGGGAGTATGTGGTGCCTTCCTCGTTACCCAAACCAAGCACCCTCTTGCCCTGCTCATAGGGGCGTTTATCAGCGGCTGGCTGTCGTTGGTTGTCATAGACTTCATTACGCGCAAGACACGTGTAAAGGAGGACTCGGCTATTGGCATTGTACTGTCGGTTTTCTTTGGGGCAGGTATCCTGATGCTTACAGCTATCCAGCAAACTGGTTCGGCAGCGCAATCGGGATTAGACAAATTTCTCTTTGGCAAAGCTGCCTCCATGCTGTTGGACGATGTGATGATATTCGGCGGCGTAGCAGCCTTGCTCATCGCCATAGTCGCGTTGTTTTTCAAAGAATTTTTCCTTTTGTCGTTCGACCGAGATTTTGCGCGAGTAATCGGCTTGCGCGTGCCGCTGCTCGACCTCCTGCTCTCCACAATGACCGTGCTCGCTGTTGTTGTGGGTATTCAAGCTGTGGGCGTAGTGCTGATGGCAGCGTTGCTTATCACGCCTGCTGCGGCTGCACGCTACTGGACCGAACGGCTCGGCATAATGGTTGTGCTGGCGGGTTTGTTTGGTATGATGGCAGGAGTTACCGGTGCGTACATTTCCACGGCAGCACCGTCGATGCCTACAGGCCCTTGGATTGTCGTCGTAACATCAGTAGTATTTCTTCTATCGGTGCTCTTTGCGCCGCGCCGGGGCGTGGTAGCACAGGCTGTACGATACAAGCGCAACCGCACACAGATCACTGATGAAAACATCCTAAAAGCACTGTATCAGATGGGTGAATCGGCAAGCGAGTTCACAACTGTGCACAGCACAGAGGAAATACACGGCCACAGGCGCATGCAGCTTCTTACGTTGCAACAGGGATTGGCACGGCTACGACGCCAGGGATATGTGGAGCACCACCATCGCGGATGGTGTCTTACAAGCGAAGGTATCGAACGAGGAAAAAGAGTGGCGCGGCTGCACAGGCTCTGGGAAGTGTACCTGTCGCGGCACTTGCACCTTGCGCCCGACCACGTGCACGATTCGGCTGAAAGTATCGAGCACATTCTCACGCCCGAGCTCGAAGAGCAATTAGCAAGTGAGCTCAACTACCCCGAAGTGGACCCGCACAACAGCCCGATCCCCTACAGAAAAAAAGCAAAACAAAAGCCGGAGACGGGAACCCGGAACGCATAGAAGCAGAATAAAGAAGCAGAATAGAGGTTCGCACAGCGGCACAACAGTTGTGCTCTCTGTATCTGCGGTATGGGCAGAACAGCACGCGACGGCAGTGCGGCGCGGTGCAGAGGCAAAAGCACGAACAACGGCAGAAGCGCAAAAACAATTTACGAGCTTGTAGTATTGCCAGACATTATTGTATTTTCCGGCAACCAAAAAACATTATGGACGCTTTTTGGATTATTCTTACTGGGTCGCTTGTAGCGATAAGCTGCGGCACACTTGGTTGCTACCTGGTACTGCGAAAAATGGCCATGGTAGGCGATGCTATTTCGCATGCAGTTTTACCCGGCATCGTGCTTGCCTTTCTATTTTCCGGCTCGCGCGATCCATTTACCATGCTGCTCGGCGCAGGAGCTGTGGGATTGTTGTCGACATTTTTAATCGAAACCATCCACCGCAGGGGACAGCTACAGGAAGATGCGTCGATAGGCGTAGTATTTACTTTCCTGTTCGCCGTGGGCGTTATTCTTATTTCCATGTATGCGGGGCAGGTGGACCTCGACCAAGACTGTGTGCTATACGGGGAAATCGCATATGTGCCTCTCGACCTTTTATACACTAAAAGCGGTGCAAGCCTTGGCCCCCGAACAGTCTGGATACTGGGCGGCGTGCTTCTGGCTGTGATTGCATTGGTTAGCTTTGCTTATAAAGAGCTCGCAGCAACAACATTCGACTCACAATTTGCGGCAGCTATTGGCATCTCCACAACACTTTGGCATTATGCGCTCATGGGAGCGGTATCGCTTACAACGGTGGCATCGTTCGAATCGGTAGGAGCGGTATTAGTCGTGGCTTTTCTTGTGATACCACCAGCTACTGCCTTCCTGCTTACCGATAAGCTGCCAGTGATGCTGGGGCTTTCCGCAGTGGTAGGGATTCTCTCGGCGGCAGGGGGATATGCGCTCGCTGTGGCAATCGACGGCTCGATAGCGGGAGCCATGGCCGTGGTAGGCGGTGCCGAATTTGCTCTGGCCTTGCTCTTTTCTCCACGCTATGGCATTCCCGCGCGAATAAAAAGGAAAACACACGAGGAATTACCCTCGGTTTCATAATAGTATGGAAATGAACGCATGAACACTACTCTACTTTATGGCATGGCGACATGTATGGCTCTTATCGTATCGCGCCCACTTACAGCACAAACCGAAGTACCGGAAATGTCCACCGACAGACCCGACCAGACGGAATCATCTACACTGCTGCCCGCTGGCTGGCTACAGGTGGAAATCGGCGTACAGACAGAGCAAACAACAATTTACGGGAATGGTCTCGACGAAAAGAGTACGGCAAATGCGTATCCAGATGTACTCGTGCGCTACGGACTGCTGCCTGCTATGGAGCTACGGCTGATAGTTGGATATCAAGAAATCAGCTACGGCGGTGCATCCATTTCGGGTGTGGGGCCGGTGAGCATCGGTGCTAAAATTGCCGTGTGCAGCGAGGAAGGCCTGCGCCCTGAAATAGCTTTTCTGGGGCATCTCGCTATTCCCAAGACAGGCCGGGAAGAATTCAGCACCCAATTTCTGGCTCCGCAGTTTAGATTTTCAGTATCGCATACGCTGAGCGATATGTTCTCCTTGGGCTACAACCTCGGCGCTGAATGGGACGGCGAAAGCGCTATGGCCACAGGAGTATATACAGCTACTCTTGGCATAGGTGTCAGCGACCAAATCGGTGTATTTGCAGAACTCTTTGGCGAGCTCCCTGAAATAGGCGATGCCGTGCACAACTTCGATGGCGGCATTACCTATGCCCTGTTGCCCAATGTGCAGATTGATGCCTCTGGTGGACTGGGGCTTACCGACAGCGCACCAGACTTTTTTGCCGGGATAGGCATTTCCTTCCGCTTGCCAAGATAACAGCCTGGTTGTGTTCCAGAATGTATGAGGGGAAAATAAGCAGCAAAGGTTTTCGGCCAACCGAACTACAATCCTCCAGCGAAAGCGACCGGAATAGCAACGATGATAGATAGCACAACAAATTGGTAGATTTATAGAAATATTCATCAATACTTCAAAATTCGACCTTTGGCATGCTATCTTTGCATCTGTGGGTTTTACCCGTTCGTCTTCATTCTATATTAGCTTTGGAGGAATACCATGTCTGCCGAACATCTTCATCTGCTCTTGAACCACGGACCGATATTTGCCGTCGCTTTTGCTCTTCCGCTGCTGCTCTATGGAGTGATACGGCGCAACAGCACTGTAAGCAAAGTTGCACTGCTCGGCTTTGTTGCTGCTGCTGTGCTCGCCATTCCCGTGTACTTATCCGGCGAAGAAGCCGAACACGCAGTTGAGGAACTTCCGGGTGTATCGCACGACTATATTGAAGAACACGAAGAAGCGGCAGAGCTTACCCTGTGGTTAGTGTCGGGGCTCGGGTTGGCCTCGGCAGTAGTACTGTTCCTCTCCCGGAAAAAACCGCAAATGTCGAACGGGCTGCTCGCAGTTGTTCTACTGGCAAGCATAGGAGTATTTATTTCCATTGCCTATACGAACAACCTCGGCGGGAAAATCAGGCACAGCGAGCTCCGATCAGGCGGCGCCATGCAGCAGAACCCCGAAGCTGTCGAAAACGAACACTGATCAGAAATTGCAGAAAAGATAGAATACAAGCGCTTCGGTTTTTGCACCGAGGCGCTTGGTCTTTGCACCGCGCAGCAAGCACCGGCTCGTGGTAGTTCACCCGCCATCCGCACATCCCCCCTACACAGTAGTCAGGTCGCATTCGAGCGGCTAATGTACTCAAACGCCCGTTCTTCCCATACAATTGCTTTGCCCTGCTTCAGCCCGTCCCACAGCTTGCGGATTTCCGAAAGCGGGAATCGGTAGCGGATCGTGTCGTCGCTCACAAGAAACACAGGATCGTCTCCCGGCTCGTAGAAACGCAGCCACAGGCTATTGCGATCCAAATACATAAAAAAGCGGCGCAAGAGCTCGCAGTCCTCCTCAGCGAGTTGCAGGTCGGGTCGCTCAAGAAAAAGTTCGAGTATTTTTTCGTTCATGCTTCTGCCTCTCGTTGTTTAAGATAGTCCATCAGCAGTTCGCGCAGGTTGCCGAAGCTGCCGTTGCTCATTACCACCACGACATCGCCAGCGGTAGCAACAGAGCGGAGATATTCAACAATACGATACGCCCACAGAGGCTGCCAAGAGTCTTCTACCGGCACATACATCGTCTTTTTTCCGCGCAGGGCGAGGTCTTCCGAAAGCCGCTTTACATCGAGCAATTCTTCGGGTTTATACCTGTCTGGCCGATTCACAGCACCCATCACCACAACATCCGCAGCCTCGAAACTATCTTTAAGTTCCTGCTGAAACACATTGCGCGTTGTGGAGTTGGAGCGCGGCTCGAAGCATGCTATAATCCGCCGCCCAGCGTATTTCTTTGCCACAGCTTCTAGCGTAGCAGCAATGGCAGTGGGATGGTGGGCAAAATCGTCGATAAGCGTGATACCACTGCTGTTGTACAGCTCTTCCATACGGCGTTTTGGCGGAGAAAACGACGCCAGCCCTTGTTGTAGCTGTTCTACTGAAATACCAGCGTGCAGCCCAACGCACAGCGCCGCCACTGCATTTTTCACATTGTGGTCGCCCACAAGCTGCATCGAGAACTCGCCAAGACGGTTGGCGTGGTGCACCAGCACAAACGACGTCCCGGCTCCGGTTGTGCGAATATCGTCGGCATACCACATAGCATCTGGATGAAGGCCAAATGTTTCCACAGGAGCAAATCCTTCGTCGGCTACAAAGCGGGCATCGGGCTCGCCAAATGCTACAAAAATTTTGCCGTTGCGCGGTACAAGCCGCACAAAGAGCCGAAAACTACGGCGTATTTCTTCGAGCGAGGAAAAGATGTCCGCATGGTCGAATTCCAAATTGTTGATCACCGCTACATCCGGGCGATACAACAGGAATTTGCTGCGCTTGTCGAAAAATGCTGTGTCGTACTCGTCGCCCTCAGTAATAAAAAAAGCATTGGCAGAGCCGCGCACTACTTCGGGCACCGGGCGGCATCCACGACCAAAATTGCGTTCGATACCACCAACTAAAAATCCCGGGTGCAGCCCCCCCTGCTCGAACAGCCAAGCCGTAAGCGAGGTTGTTGTTGTTTTGCCATGTGTACCAGCAATAACAACCGATGTGTGCCGAGCAATAAGATGGCCGCGTACAATTTCCGGCATAGAAACTAATTGCATCCGCGCATCAAGCGCGTACTCTAGTTCAGGATTCTTACGGCTTACCGAATTGCCAACAACGACAATATCGGGCTGCTCGCGGGCAATATTATCCTCGCTGAACTTCTCATAATAGCGGATATTGTTTTCTTCAAGATACGTGCTCATCGGCGGGTACACGTTTTCGTCCGAGCCTATTACCGTATAGCCAAGTTCGCTTATCGCTCCGGCCACCGATCCCATTGCCGTGCCACCTATACCGATGAAATAATATTTTTTCATGACTGCAAGCGTCGATTCTGCGTTTTCTGTAAATTAGAGGCCATTGGCCGAATTGTGCAAAACTACAGATGCTCGCTCCAAAATCCTACACAACAGGGAGAATTTGTACAGAGGCAGGAGCACAAACACAACTCAAGATCAGCATGCCCCGAATTGTCGTTATTATTCCCGTCGTCAACGAAGAGCAGTCGATAGGCCGTGTCCTGGCCGACATCCCAGCATCGCTGCAAGCAACGGTGATTGTAGCCGACAACGGCTCTACCGATGCAACCCCTTCCATTGCCAGAAGCTATGGAGCAACCGTGACAATAGAGCACGAGCGCGGCTATGGAGCAACCTGCCTACGAGCACTGGCCGAAGCCGCACACATCCAGCCAGATATTGTCGTCTTTCTCGATGGCGACTACAGCGATTATCCCGCAGAAATGCCGTTGCTGCTATCCCCTATCATCCACGAGGGATACGACCTCGTTATCGGCAGCCGAATATCGGGCAACCATGAAGAAGGGGCATTACTTCCCCAAGCCGTATTTGGCAACTGGCTCTCTACACAGCTCATAAAGCTACTGTGGAAACAGCAATTTACTGATCTCGGTCCGTTCAGAGCCGTAACATGGCAGGCGCTCAAGCGTATGCAGATGCGCGACCGTAATTTTGGCTGGACGGTAGAAATGCAAATCAGAGCTGCCCAGCTTGGTATGCGTTGTACCGAAGTACCAGTCTCCTACCGCAAACGCATTGGAAAATCGAAAGTAACGGGCACAATACGCGGATCCGTCATGGCAGGTATTGTCATACTTCGCACAATTGGCAAATACGCGCTACAGGATTCGCGTATGAGGTTTTGGAAATAATCTGTAACTTCCTGCTTTATTTCGAAATACTGCATTTCTATGAAAAACATACTCTTCAGTCCGCAGCGTCGCTCATACGAATTCGTCCTCTTTGCTGTGGCAATCCTCGCACTGCTCGCTATTGGCGTACTGGATGAGTACCGTTTTCAGCCCTCTGTTCCTTCCGATTACACCGCCCGAGTTAATCGCAGCATTGATAGTATTGCAAAGGTTCATGGTATAGACCGCGATACAACACAGGCCTTGGCGCAGATTTCCATCGACGACGCATTAATAAAAATTCTGGTAGATTCATTAGGCACGCTCGGCACCCGCAGCTATCTGCAAGAGCATACGCTGCAAGAAATGCGCTACGACGTCGTGCTGAATCCGACATCCGACGCAGGAGCTTTTAACATTTCGCTGTCGAGCGCCAATCGCACACGCGACAATGGCTCTGCTGCCAACAGCTCGGCACTGCTGCGCATGAATTTCGACACACGGGGTAAAATTGTAGGCGTCGTGTCTCGGCTCGATTCTCTACCTGCGGCAAAAGCAGATTCCACAGATAAGGATTCAACGCATATATTCAAAATATTGCTTTCTGCTCTGCCAGCAGCGTATCACGGCGAAACTCTGCAATGGAAGACAGAAAAATACGACCCCAATGGACGCACGCTTTACACAGCAGTGATAGACTCTACGGCGCTGTGGACGCGGTCTATCCGGCTTACTGCAGAGCGGTGGGAAGCAGGAGCATCCAGCACGTGGAATGCTGGATGGAGCGAAATCATATCAGCCAACTACGAACCCAAAAATCACCATTCGCATTTTTACGGTTCGGTTATCAGCGTTCTACGAAGCACGTTTCTCATCCTCACCTTTGTGCTGGTCATCATTATGACCGGCGCCTTTGTCTCGCGCCTACGCAAAAAGGCTGTCAGTATTACATTCTGCATTGTGAGTTCGCTGGTGGTAGCCGGTTATCTTTTTATCAACTCGTTTGTATTCATAGAGCTGCCGCTGCTGGCCTCTATCGTCATCCTGTTCATGTACGCGATTATTTCTTTTCTTTTTGTGGGCATGCCAGTCGCCGGTATTTTTTCGCTCATCCGCGAGCGATACGCCGATAAGTTTTACACACTGCTGCGTATAAGGCGCGAGCCGTGGAATTCGATGTACGTAGGAAGAAGCCTGCTGCTCGGTATGTCGACCGCGCTGATTGCCACTGCCCTCTCGTCGATTGTATTTTTTGTTGCTCAAGCAGGCGGATGGTTGGATATGTTTCACGACATGTTTTTCAACTCCGGCTTTTATTTCCTTGCGATCCAACCACCTTTGGGGTCTGTCGTCACAATATTGTTCATACTGCTCTTTTCGGTAACTCTCATTACAATAGCCCCAGCGCTAACCGCTCGTATTACATCAGCCCGCTTGCGCTTTGCACTTTCGCTTTTGGGCGCCAGCCTCTTTTCATTTTTATTCCAGCTATCGCAATCATTAGAAGTAGCCGACAGCCTGTTATATGCAGTGAGTAGCGGCCTAATTGGTATTCTTTTGTTCTATGCCGTAGATGTGCTCGCTGTTTTCACCTTTGCCTTTGCGACCTCCATACTTGGGTTGCTCCCGACCTTTGCATTCCACCCTATGCTTTTTGCTGTGTGTATTGTAGTAGCAGTAGCTCTGCTGCTGTTGGGCATCAAGGCTTACTCTTCGCCTGCGGACACTGTACACGAGGAGGAATACAAACCCGTGTTCGTGTACCAGCTCGAAGAAGAAAAACGCATTTTGCAGGAACTGGCAGCAGCGCAAAGCGTGCAAAAGAGACTATTACCTACCGTGCTACCGCAAATCGATAATGTGCGGGTGGCAGCTTCCTGCATTCCGGCATTAGAAGTGGGCGGCGACTACTACGACTTCTTCCGGCTGGACGATTATCGGCTCGGCGTGCTTATTGGCGATGTATCGGGCAAGGGCATGTCTGCGGCGTTTTATATTACGCTGGCTAAAGGCGTGATCGTATCGCAGATACACCAGGCTGGCAGCCCCGCCGATGTACTGAAAGGCGTCAACTCATTAGTATATGGCGTGCTCGAACGCGGCAAATTTATTTCGCTGATCTACGGCATTCTCGACACGAGAACCCGCGAGTTCACCTATGCAAATGCAGGACACAATCCCCCGCTACATCGCAAAGCGGGCGGACGGCAAGGCACAGAATTTATCCAAACTAAAGGAATGGCCATTGGCTTGGACAACGGAAGAATTTTCGACGCTGTTATCAACAACTACACGCTATTCCTGAGCGAAGGCGACATACTGCTGCTGTACACCGATGGCGTGACAGAGGCGATGGACTACGATGGCAATGAATACGGCAACGACCGTATGCAGGCCACCGTGGAAGGAAGTCCAACCGGAGCCGATAATGTCGTGTCCACGCTTGTAGCAACAGTGATGAAATTTATAGGAAAAGCAAAGCAGCACGACGATATCACCGTAGTAGCTGTCGAAATTATTCCACCGCCTTTACAGGCTTTGCCATCCTAATGTATGGAAAAGCCATCTGCGGCAATAGATATCACGATGTCTCACCAGCTTTCCTTCGAAGAAGTAACGACATTCTTTGAGTTATCGCTGGATTTGATCATTCTCAGTGATCGGCAAGGATCGATACGCTACATCAACCCCGCTTGGGAAAAGAGCCTTGGCTGGACACGTGCAGAAATACTCGAACAACCGTTTATCGAATTGATTCACCCCGACGACAGAGAGCGCTCTCGGCGCGTTTTCGAGATGTCGTTCCAGGGACAGGAACACGCGTATTTTGAGAACAGATATAGAGGCAAGGATGGAATATACCGCACATTGCTCTGGACTGTGCCTGCCGTTCCCCCTCACTCCCAGCTTTCCTACGCCAGCGCTCGCGACCGCACCGAACGCCGAAGAACAGACGACCTCTTGCGCGAAAGCGAAGAACGCTATAGAATAGTTGTGGAAAACAGCGGTCAGCTTATCTACGACTATGATGTTGCAACTGGCCGCATTATCTGGATGGGTGCTATCGAGCAGATTACGGGCTATTCGCCCCAGGAATTTGGCCAGATGAATATTGACCAGTGGGCTGATCACCTCCATCCCGATGATCGAGAACAAGCCGTGCGCCTGCTGGACGAAGCCATGCACAGCCGCACACAGTACCTCGTTCGATATCGCTTCCGGCACAAACTGGGCCACTATCTGCATATTTCCGATACAGGACTATTCATTTCCAGTGGCGAGAACCAAGCGCACCGCATGCTCGGTACAATGAGCGATGTCACGCCGGTTGTTACTTATGAGCAATCTCTCCGGGAAAGCGAAGCGCAACTGCGCTCTTCCTTGCGCGATAAAGAAGTGCTCCTGCGGGAAATCCACCACAGAGTAAAAAACAATCTTCAAATTATTTCCAGCTTGCTCAATCTACAGGCATCGCAGCTCGACGAACAAACCCGAGAGCTCTTCCGAGAAAGCCGTGAACGTATTCGCTCAATGGCTCTGATACACGAACAGCTCTACTCCAGCGACAACTTTGCAAGCATTCGCGTTGCCGAATATATGCGGCAGCTCACAACGAATCTATCGCGCTCCTATGGGCGTGATACTACAGCAGTAGCGGTAGATATAGCGCCGGATATCACCATTGATATCGACCTCGCTATTCCCTGCGGCTTGATTGTCAACGAGCTGGTATCTAATGCTATGAAATACGCCTTTGTTGATAGAACCTCTGGCCTCATCTCTGTGGGCTTTACTTCTGATCCCACGGGCTGCACGCTGAGCGTTGCCGATAATGGCTGCGGGCTGCCAGAATCTATTACTCCTGCTACAGTGCGCACTCTTGGTCTGCAATTAGTAGACACGCTGGTAAACCAGATCGGCGGAACAATGAGCATCGACCGCACACATGGAACAGCGTTTACAATTGTGCGGCCTTTGGCACACCTCCCAGCGACTACAAGCGAGCGCGATTCTTCCTGATGCAACAGGCGTGCTATGTACTTTACGCAATAGTAATGTTTCAGATAGCTGCGGCACAGACTCCCGGCATTGCAGCTCCTCTATGGAAAAGCTCTGCTCAATACGGCGTTGGAGAATATGCGTTCTGCCCGCTTTGCAGCTTCACTTGGGCTTGTAGCCAGCATGCCCACCGGCGAAAGCAGATAGCTCCGTGCGCCGGGAGAAGCATACAACTCGAAGTGCTTGCCGCTGATACGTCTTTCTTCGGCGCAGATTACCGGCTTCGGCCATCTGTTTCTCTACCTTTGCTTCCTACATGCCAAACTCGTAAATTGGCCTTTGTCTTTTTCTCTCATAGAAAGCACGCATCATGGAAATACTCGAAGTCTTTTCATTTTCGCCCGAGGGGCCTGTAAAGCGCCCGCTCTTTACAATGCCTGTAGCCGCTGGCCAGCCTATTCCTGTCGACGATCATGTGGACAGCGACCTCGACCTGAACGACTACCTCATCAGGCATCCTGCGGCTACGTTTTTTGTGCGAGTGCGCGGCGAGTCGATGATTGAAGCGGGTATTCACGACGGCGACATTCTCATCGTCGACTCGTCCATAGAAGCAATCGACGGCAAAATTGTCATTGTGTCGGTGGATGGCGATCTCACAGTAAAGACACTCCGTATCAATGGCAGTGAAGTGTATTTAGAAGCGCAGAACAAACAGTTTCTTCCGCTGAAAATCGAACCATACATGGAATTCCAGATTATCGGTGTGGTGACAAGTGTGATCCATCGGCTGTAGAGTTCCACCCTTGTTGGAGTGCCGTAATGAAAGCAAAAAAGATACCCGATATCCGAACCCATTACAGCTTTGAAGCTCCTTTGTTTCGCGCCTCTATTCCTACGGGTGCATCGCATGTTGTTTCCGAGGATTTTGCGTCGCTCGACCTCAATCGCTACCTATTACGCAAGCCCGACACCACGTTTTTTGTACGGGTACGCGGCGAGTCGATGATCGAACGCGGCATTTTCGACGGCGACATTCTCGTTGTAGACAGTTCGCAGACACCACATGAGAACAATGTTGTTGTGGCAGGCGTCGACGGTGAAATGGCGGTAAAGACGCTAAGGCATATCGACGGGCAGCCCTACCTGTACTCGGCCAACAAGAAATACCTTCCCATTGAGATCAAGCCATTCATGCAATTCACGATTTTTGGCGTGGTGCAGTATGTGATACACAGGCTGTAACACCAATATCAATTAAAAATAATCGCGTTCCAGGTAGAGACGTCCCGATGGGGCGTCTCTACCTGGAACGCGATTGGGGCAGGAACACACGCGGCGGACGTGCAGCGCGGTGCAGAGACAGAACGGCGGGTCGGAGGCAGAATGCCACTATCCACAATATCTTTCCATCAATAGCCAAAAAAGACAATAGCCGTGGGATTGAGCCCCACATTAAAGCGCTTGATATAAGCACCTGTTCGTTGAGCGATAATCACTTCGCCTTCGGTTGTAAAGCTGCGTGCATTGCCAATCCACAGCGTTCCATCCACTGGATGCAATCCAAGCGAATACCAGTGATCATCCTGGCGATCTTTGTGAACAATAGTAACGGGAGCCGCCCCGGACAGGCGCAGGTCGAGCATATCCACACCGCTTTTCGACACAAAGAAGAGCGAGTCCCCTTGTGGCGACAAACACGGCGAGCCAGCCTCATCCACCGTCCAGCGCCGCAGTTCCGCAAAGGTAAAGGCGTTGTATTCCACAATTGTCGGTTTCAGGTCGGGGCGCGAGCTAATTTCCTGCGAAAAGGCATAGAGCTTTGTGCCATCGGGCGAGGCTTTTAGCTCTACAACATTAGGGACAGAGGTAATAAGCGTATCGGGAACAGAAGCACCGAGGCGAATCACCGAGAGAGTCCCCGCCTTTGGCGAGTCGAGCTGAAGCGCGCCAAGCCCTGAATTAGCAGCAAACACGAAGCCGCCAGCGTAAGCAAGTCCTTCCACAGCAGGGCCGGATGGAATATCGCTCCCTGCTTGGGACAATGTGGGCAGATTCAGACGCGACACACTATTGGCCGTATAGTTTGACACATACAAGCCATCGGGTGCCAAGGCAAGATAGCGCGGCATTTTCCCCTCGCCCAACTGCATTCTGTTCAGCCATTTGCCAGTAGAAGCACGGAAGACTTCGATTGTACGCGACGTGGTCACTGCTACAAAGGCTGTATCACCACGCACAACAATGTCGTTGCCGGTATCACCAATGCGAAGCCCTGGATTTGCTTTACCGAAGATGTTGTTTTCTACATTGCCATTTGCTGGATTATAACGTGCGAGCGTAGAATTATCCATTTTCCAGAGCCCCTCGCACAGGATATACACACCGCGTGCAAGCGAGTCTACCGAGGAATGTTCATTAGGCCCCACAGTATCCTCGTTCGTACAGGACACCAGAAGCAGCGCACAGGCGCACAGAAGGCGCAAAGCGAGTGAGCAATTACGGTTCATAGAATACACAGATAGTCATACGTTGATTGCCGTAAGAAACTTCGGCAAGATAAGCGCCCCTAATGAGCTGCCCTATATATAGCGTTGCAGAGCGCCCACTCCACTGCCACTGATCGACAAACCGACCATCGACAGAAAACAGCCGGAGCACACCGTTTGCGCTATGTTCCGGCAGCACTACTTCAATACGCGAAGCACCAGCCACAACAGCAGGAAAAGATGCTTTTTCAGGCTCTCCACCTTCGAGATGCAGAGCGAGAACAGCATCGAGATCGAAACCGGTAATAGTGGGGTCCCAATTGGGATGCTGTCTGTTATTTTTCACCATTGCTGATATATCAGTAATCCGTATATAGCGCACCGAATCCATGCCGATAGCTGCGAGATCAAAAGCGTCGCCACCGCTTACAGCAGGATCATACGGATTGGTATTGCCAATGGTAGGTGTATGCCCGGCGCATCCTTCTAATGTCAGCGAGTCGAAGGGAAAATCGACAAAGGTAATGCCATCGCGGCTTACCGACACCCTGCCGGGTTCGGCGTATATACGACCGCCGCCAATCGATGTAAAAAACGCATTCTCAAAGATAGTGAAGTCAGGTCCTTCGCGGTCGCGTATCACAGCATTTTTAAAGCCCACTACAATTTCGCCGCCCATACCTAGCGAGCAGATGTGTTCGGGGCGCACTGTTGGCACCTCGTAGCGCGCTGCGGTATCGGGCAGCCCCAGAATATTACCGGGAAAATACGGTGCATTCTGGCCTGTTGTTTGTCCTTCGCCGGGGGTAAAAGAAAACACGGTGTCGATTGGAGCCTGGCGAAAAGCAAAAGCCTTGCAGCAAAAGAGCGCCATCATAGATATCCAGAGCAGTAGTCGCAGAGGCATAGTTCCACCTACCTTTCTTTTTTGAATCCATATGGACAATGCCTGCAACCCGACTGGCAGCAAGAGCCGCGCCGAATATGCTGGAGTTTCGTAAAAACGATATACCCTGTCTGCGGATCGCGATAGGAGAGTTCTCCGCGCTCGCAGGCCTCTTCGTGCAATTGCATATACCGTTGTTCCCGGCCTTCCTGTGCATTCATCGCAGCCCCGCTTATGCTACTTTAGACAAGCTACAAAGTTAGAATTTTTAGAATTCGTGGCAAAGACGTAACTTCGCAGTCTGCGATTACAGATATTACTTTCTACTATCGAGGTTCGGTATGAACAAGTTTCTTACTCCGCGCTTTTATACAGTATGCGCTATTCTGCTGCTTGCGGCTTTGTCGCGACTGTTGCCGCATCCTGACAATTTTACGCCTATTACAGCTCTGGCGCTTTTCGGCGGCGCTACGTTTTCGCGAAAATCTCTCGCGTTTCTGCTGCCACTCGGCGCAATGTTTATCAGCGACATTGCAATGGAAATGCTCTACGGCTACGGGTTCTACCCCGGCATGTGGGTAAACTACTTGGCATTCCTGTCTATTGCGGGCATGGGACTGCTTCTCCGCAGAAACATCAGTGCAGTGGCAGTTGTGGGCGCAGCAGCAGGCGCTTCAGTGTGGTTCTACCTTCTCTCGAACTTCGGTGTTTGGGCAACAACGTCGATGTACCCTCATACCTTGGCTGGCCTCTCGATCTGCTACGGCAACGCAATTCCTTTTTTCCAGTGGACATTTGTAGGCGATCTGGCATACAGCACTCTGCTGTTTGGCGGCTTTGCTCTGGCGCAGCGCGCTTTCCCGGTGCTGAGCGAACCGACGGCAGCCAGAGCATAATAAGCTCGAATAGAATAGCATAAATAAAAAAACCTCTTCGCACCGAAGAGGTTTTTTTATTGTACACTGTTGAGAGTGTTATCAAGCAACTGAATCGCGTTCCGGTTTGGTCTCTTTGGTTGCTCTACCATGGCCTCCGAGCAATCCCGACACTGTCTGATACGCCGTGCTTATAAGCTGGGCAACACCTGTCACCGGAACAACAATCTGAAGGCGGATATCATCGATCAACGTGATAATATCCTGCGCAAGCCGTGCGGCACCATTCAGAGTAGTTAGCACCTGATCGACCTGCTGGTCTACTTTATTTGCAATATCCTGCGCAGCACTTGCCAGCCCTTCAACACTAGAAAGAAGAGGTTGAAGTTTGCCTATCACCGCTTCAATATTATCGACAATAGGTGCCAAGCGGGTGCTTGTTGTCTGAATATTAGCGATAATGGGCTTTACCGACTGCCCGATACTTTTGACATCGTCTATCACAGCATTCAGCCGGGAAAGCGTCATCACACAATACACACAAAGAGTAATCGCTGCCAGAAGTGCTACGACAATGAGAATACTGATAATGATATCCATAACATTCCTTCAATGATAATAAAGACATCCGAAGCACAGGGATTACACCTGCTTTGTATCGCTACGCGGATGCACCGTTATCATTGGAAGAAGCGGAAGGCTTTGCCCCTTTGCCACTATGTGGCTCATCAGCTTTGTCGTGCTTTTTGATCTCGCTGGAAAACGCTTCGCGACCTGCGCGAGTAGCATCCTGCAAACGGTCGATATTGTCTTTGATATCGTGCTGCACAGACGTTACACGATCTCGTGCTTCGCGGATCAGGCTCTCTGCTTCGTATAGAAGGTGTCCGGCCTGCTGCTTGGTCGTGTTGACAAGCTCTTCAGCGCGCACCTTCCCTTCGTTGACAATCGTAGAAACATTATCCGACCTCTCACGCACAAAATCGCTGGCTTTGTGGTACACATCATTATAAATATCTGCCGATTTGTCCACGATATCGCGCCGCAGATCAGCACCCGGTTTCGGAGCGAACAGCAATGCCGTAATAGCACCGGCTGCCCCACCCAGAAGAGCGCCAAGTATCATACCCTTGGTAAAAGAGTTGTCCTGCTGTTGCGTACTCTGCTGCATGCTCATATTACACCTCCATAAGAGAATCTATGAAATTAAGAGTTTGTGCTCTTATTGCCCGCCGACTGGGTTGATTTTTCCAGCGACGAGTGGCCATTGCTGCCATGAACGGCAGGCGCAGGCTCGTTTTTAAGCTCATTGCGCGATTGAATACCTTCTACAATCGACCCGACACGGCCTACGGCATCCTGTGCAAGATGTCCTGCTTTAGAAGCGATGTTATTGTAGGTTTCACCTGTTTTAGAAGCGATGTCCTGGCGCAATTCTGCACCTTTTTTGGGTGCAAATAAGAGTGCTGCCAAGCCACTTACAGCTCCACCAATGAGAGCACCTACAACCATGCCTTTCGTATAGGAGGAGGATCCTCCTTTAAAATCGATATTCATAACAACTCCATAGAACAAAATGTGACATGAAAAACAATAACTCTGCGAGGATGAAGTAGCGTCAGAAGCTCTCCGGTAGTACAATCGGTTGCCCTTGTGCGGTTAGTACCTCTTCGGCAAACTCGCGCACGGCACCGTAACCACCCCGAGCACTGCATATATACCCCGCAATAGAGCGGATTGTTTCAACGGCATCAGCCGGACAAGCACTTACACCACACATTTGCATGGGATTGGCGTCGTTGATGTCGTCGCCAATGTAAGCTGTTTCTTGGAGCGATATACCGAGATGCTCGGTAAGCTCGGCAATAGAAGCCTTCTTGTTGCGCGAACCGATAATGACGTTTGTAATGTGCAGCTTTTTTGCACGAGCCAGTACAATAGGGGAATTTTCAGTGGTCAGTATCGCTGTTTTTATCCCTGCTCTGTGCAGCAGAGTGATTCCCATACCGTCGCGCGTGGAAAATCGCTTCATTACCTCGCCCTCGGCTGTGTAGTACATTCCCGCATCGGTCAGCGTTCCGTCCACGTCCATCACAAAGAGCTTAATGTTCTTTAGACGCTCAGCCCAGTTTGGTTGTAGTCCGTTCATCATGTAACTTTACAATTCGTATGCGTTGTTAGTGCTGCAATTGCCAGCGGCTTCCTGCTGCGGATTTCGCACGGCATGCTTTTCTAAAATAGTGTTTTTTGGCGGAATAATTGAGCCTTGCGCTAGAAATTATTTCGCGTTTTAGTTCATTTTACAGCTTTTGCCTGCGTGGCAATTCTACTCCGGACAACAACATGGCAGATACCTCTCTCCCCTTCGAGCTCAAGAGCTTTACAAATCTGTACTACGCTGTTCCAGATGAGCAGTTCGAGCTCGCTTATGCAGCTCTGATGGACCTGCCGTTTCTCGGTATTACCGAGGGCTTCGATGAATTAGTTGTGTGCTTCCACACGAGCGATTTCTCGCCCGAATTGCTGCAAACAATCCAAGAACAATTTGCCGATCTGCATGTGCAAGCAGTGTTCGAGAAGCAAGAAACAATCCAAGAGCGCAATTGGAATGAAGAATGGGAACAGTCCATCGAGCCAGTGCGCGTAAGCCCGCGTATCGCTATCTCACCCGAATGGAAAAAAGATGAGGTCGACGCCGAAATTAATGTGGTGATCAATCCCAAAATGTCGTTCGGTACCGGCCACCATCAAACTACTTGCCTGATGGCACAGCTCATGGAACGCCTTGTTGTGCCCGGCTCTACATGGGTTGATGCCGGTACTGGCACCGGTGTACTGGCAATTCTCGCTGCAAAGCTCAGCGCGGCATCCGTCGTCGCTTTCGACAACGATCATTGGTCGGTTGGTAATGCCGAGGAAAATATCGTCCTGAACAATGTGGAAGATGTTGTCTCGATCCAGCGCGCCGATGTATTTACATTCCATTTTTCTCCTTGCGATGGTATCGCAGCTAATCTTCACAAGAATATTCTCATCCCCGTGTTCCCCCATTTTTACCAAGGGCTGCTCTATAAGCGCGGCAATCTGCTGGTGTCCGGTATCTTGCGCTTCGATCTCGACGAAGTCATAGCTGCCGCCGCCGATGCTGGCTTTGAACACGTGGAAACACTCCACGACGGCGACTGGACGGCAATTCATTTGCAGATTGTGTAAGCTGCTCTTTGCTGCGCTTCGGTCTCTGCCCGAGCTTGGCCTCTGCACCGCGCGCACATCCGCCGCGTGGCTGCCCAACCCGTCCCCCGCAAAGCATTTCCGGAAGTTCGTCTTCTCTTCGCCCGTTTGGCTCTGCAACCAGCGCAAAGCCTCTGGCCAAAGCCGAAGCGGATGTGCGACCGGCGACAGCGACTATGCGGGCGCCGCAACGACGCCCGTGCCCCATATTTTTATTAATGTACTCACAGCTTTTTTGTGGATATCATGCGCATCGCAGCAGTCGACATCGGCACCAATACAGCTCTGCTTCTCATCGGCGAGCGGGATAATGGAACAACCACTATTCTTCGCGATGAACACGCTGTGGCGCGCCTCGGCGAGGGCGTGGACGGGCATCGCAATATTTCCACCGCCGCATTGGAGCGCGCTGTGGCGATTCTGTCGTTCTATCGGCAGTTGTGCGAGGAGTACCAAGCCGACCGTGTTGTAGCAGTTACTACAAGTGCCGTGCGCGACGCAGGCAACCGTGCAGAAGTGCTGGCTGCCATGGGCAAGGCGCTTGGCGCACCTGTGAACGTGATCACAGGTGAAGAAGAGGCACGTCTGTCGTTTCTCGGCTCCGCAGAAGGCGCAGAGCTTTGCACGGTGATCGACATCGGCGGGGGCAGTACGGAATACATCACCGGGCGCGGTTCCGCGATTGCACAGCGCACGAGCCTCGACATTGGCGCGGTGCGGCTGTCGGAACGGTATTTCTCTTCCCTTCCGCCCTCGCCGCATGAAATAGCACAGGCACGCGAAGAAGTGCGGCGGCATTTAGCAGTGCTGCCTGAAGCTGAACGCGGCGAACTCACAGGCGTGGGCGGTACATTTACCACACTTGCGGCTATTGATCTCAAGCTCCAAGAGTTCGACGCCGAAGCCGTGCACGGCCACGCGCTCACGAGCGAAACCGTATCGGCAATTACCCACCATCTCCTATCGTGCACGCTCGAAGACCTTCTCGCCGACCCTGCGATCCACCCCAAGCGCGCCGATATTTTGCCAATGGGCGCGCTGATATTAGACGAAAGCCTGAAGCACTTTGGCGTGGCATACTGCCGTGCGAGCACACGCGGGCTGCGGTATGGAGTGCTGGCGGACGCGCTACTGTAGGGAGGGAATACACGACACCAACAGAATTACAACATTACGCCTGTATTCACTATTTCCAGAAATATCTTATATTCACTTTTTCGAGTAACTATCGCTTCGTTCAGTATTCCACAGAATCGGCTTCACACTACCTCCATCTCTACCATTGAGTAGCATCGGGGAACCATTGTTGCGAAGATAAAGGATGGGACAGATAGGGGAAATTTCAGTAAGACACTATGAAAATCTTCAAAATACAAATCGAAAATTATCGGCTACTCCACAACTTTTGCATGGATGTAGAAAATGAGCTCACTTTAATCATTGGGAAAAATAATACCGGGAAAACATCCATCTTATCAATTCTCGACAAGTTCCTCTCTCAAGCCGGAGGCCATAACTTCTCAGGAGACGACTTTAATATTGAGTTAAAGAAACGTCTCAGGGAAATGATGGATGAGCCGCAAATTGAAGAAGATGAGTTCCCAAATAAACAGAACACGATAGGCATTGCACTACGAATCTTCATAGAGTATGACGAAAACGACAATCTATCAAATATTAAATATGTTATGACGGATTTGGATCCTGATAACAGGTATGTTGTCTTGAGCTTTGAGTACAGTCTGAACTACGATAACTATATGAAGATGCGGGAGGATTATAGCACATTGAGAAATGGAAATGGAAGCAAAGAATCTACACAAACAGATGGGACATCTGGGTTCTATGAATTTTTGCAGCAAAATCATGACAGGTATTTTCAAATCAGAAAGAAGTCCATACACTACGACTACAAAACTGGTACAACTGATAAGAAGCGCTTTATCGACCTTACGCAGGAAGGACAATCTATTAGGAATATTATCAATTTCAAGTGTATTAGCGCCAAGAGAACTGTAGCAAACAAAGAGATAGACAAAACGCTTTCCAGCCAAACGGCAAAGATGTACAAGCGTACAGCAAGCGAGGAACCAAACGAAGCAGTAGAAGAATTTAGAGCTAGACTCATAAAAACAGATGGTCATTTAAGTGATAATTACAAAGAACTGTTTCGCAGTCCAATAGAGAAGATAGCGCGATTCGGTATCATAGGGAAAGAATCAGGGATCGAAATCATTTCCACTTTGCAGCACAAAGAATTACTTGAGGGCAATACAACTGTCGTGTATAAACAGGATGATCACTACCTGCCAGAACATCACAATGGGTTAGGGTATATGAACCTTATCAGCATGATTTTCGAGATTGAGATTCTTGTCCATGAATTTCGAGGAAAAAAGGGCGAAGCTCCGTCCGATATTAATCTGCTCTTTATTGAAGAACCGGAAGCTCACACGCACCCGCAGATGCAATACATATTTATCAAAAACATTAAGGAGCTGCTCAAAGAAGGTATTCCGCTCGACAATAAAGCGCATCGCGATCTGCAATATATCATCAGCACACATTCATCATGTATTGTAGCCGATAGCGACTTTGATGATATCAAGCTACTGAGAAGAGAAGGAACCAACAATGTAACAGCAAAAAATCTCAAAGACTTATCCACTGATTACGAAGCGAATACACCACAGTACCAATTCCTGAAGCAATATTTAACGGTAAGTCGTGCAGAAATATTTTTCGCGGATAAGGCAATTTTAATTGAAGGCGATACCGAAAGGATACTGCTTCCAACATTTATGAAAAAACTCGATCTTGAAAACGCAGGGCGTCAAAAAACATCCTCTTCCCCGCCATTACTTTCTCAGCATATTTCCATCGTGGAGGTAGGAGCATATTCTCAGATTTTTGAGAAGTTTATTGATTTTCTGGGTATTAAAGCACTTATCATCACGGATTTAGATAGCATTAAAAAAGCTGAAAATTCAGAAGCAACAGGAGATACCTCAAACGACGATGAGAAAACAAAGAGTACGGCATGTAGGGTTAAAGATGGCACTCATTCTTCCAACAGCGCACTAAAACATTTCATGGGGACTGATGAATTAACAGAATTATCAGGTAAGTGTAAAATACTGGAAGACAGGAAACTTTTCATTGCGTATCAGACCGAAGAACAAAACAAAACAGGGGAAAAATATTGCGCGAGAAGTTTCGAGGATGCTTTTATCCACATAAATAAAGAGTTTATAAAAGAACACAAAGAACGCTTCAAGGGGCTTCAAAACATAGCTGATCTGGATGACAGCAACAAGGATGCCTATGACCTCGCCGACAAATGTATCAAGAAAAAGACGCACTTTGCATTAGATATTTTGTACCACAGCGACAACACCATGAGCAACTGGAATATTCCCGCATACATAAAGGAAGGACTACTGTGGTTACAGCAAGATTAGAATTAGAACCGGAAGTACAAGAAATTTTCCAATGTATTGACGATAACCAAAATTTCCTTTTAAGCGGTGGAGCAGGCAGTGGTAAAACGTACTGTCTGGTACAGGTAATCCGGCAGGCAATAGCAGAGAACCCGACGGCAAAAGTGGCGTGTATGACGTACACAAATGCTGCTGCACAGGAGATTAGGGAGCGCGTGAACCACCAAAATCTGACAGTCTCCACTATTCACGATTTTTTGTGGAGCAGCATAAAACATTTCCAGAAAGAGCTAAAAGCAGCGTTGGTCACGCTCATAAATAAGAATGAGCTTTCTATCCCAGAAGTTACTTCTGTGCCAAGCGGGTATTTTGACGGAAGAGAAAACATCCAATACAAACACTATGTCAATATCCAGAAGGGCATCATATCACACGACGAGCTTTTAATAGTAGGACACCACCTTTTTGCGACATACCCAAAGCTAATCGACATCATCAAAGACACCTATAAACTCATCCTCATCGACGAATACCAAGACACAAACAAAGAAGTAGTTGAAATATTTCTCACCCATTTCCCCAACAGCAGGAAGCAGAATATCATAGGATTTTTTGGGGATGCAATGCAGGCTATTTACGATGATGGTATTGGAAATCTGAATGCGTACCAAGGTCAAATCCAAGAGATTCAAAGAAACCAAAACAGAAGGAATCCGAAAAAAATCATAGGTCTGGCGAATAGGCTCCGCACAGACGGCCTAATACAAGAATTTAAGGCAACCAACGCCACTGATCGAATCGAGCAAGGAACCATGTTGTTCTTCCACTCTACACAAGACAATCTCAACAAAGTGCGGGATATTTTGGTCGAGGACTATGGATGGAATTTTAAAGAGAGCAGGAGCACAAAGGAACTCAACCTGACACATAACTTAATAGCTGGGAAAGCTGGATTTAGCACACTCATGGATATCTATGACAAAGATAAAATTATAGAGTACAGAGGCCGGATTAAGAAGTATATCAAGGACAACAATATCACAACTGACTTTTCAGATAAAACATTTGGTGAGGTCATTGACATCCTTAAGCAAGGGAAGACAGGAGGAGAGCTACAAAAGGTAAAGCCGACTCCTAATATGCAAGAGTTCATTAACGAACATCCTGCCTTATATGAATCAGCCCGCTACTACAACTATGCACTATTTTCAAAAATGCATGTTAGTAAGGATCAATTGATAGACGACAAAAAACAGGACAGCGAGAGTAGAGATGGTGAGGGTTCAGAGAGGGATAATTTAATCAGACATCTGTTTAATATTGAGAGATATATCACGCTGCATCAGGATCGCAAATACAACGATTTTCTGAGAGCAACTGACTATAAGATAAGCTCTATTGAGGATAAAAGAATACTAAAGAACAACATTGAAAGCCTGATCAATGTTGAAGAAAAAACTATTGAAGAGGTGATTAACGATGCACATGAGAAAGGTATTTGCCGGATTGACGACCGCCTGACAGAGTTCAAAGAAAAAAGCGCATACATCTATAACCGGGTAAAAGATGTAAAATACAGCGAGCTTCAAAAGTGGTACAAATATGTCGAAGGTATGACCCCTTTCTCTACTCAGCACAAAACAAAGGGCTCGGAATTTGACAATGTGCTCGTTGTATTAGATAATGGTAGGTGGAACGATTATAATTTCAAGTATCTATTTCTGGAGAATGGAACACCGAGTGTATTAGAGAGAACGCAGAAAATATTTTACGTGTGTTGTACCCGCGCCAAGAAAAACCTGGCTGTGTTTTATAACAACGCGGACAGCAATGTCATTGGCAAAGCAAAAGAATGGTTTGGCTCTCAGAATGTGATCAACATCGATCATACTATGGCCAGCAGCATGAATAACCTGTAGAACTACTCTGCCTTATCCCCTATTATTTGATCTTGATCTGATAAACACAGACAGGCATTGCAGGCTTATGCAATAACGGCATCAAAAACACTACAACAAAAAGAGAGCGACCAAAGGTGTTTCAGCCGCTCTCATTCTTCTTTATCTATCAGAACTGTGCAAAAGCCTCTGTTTTGATAGCTTCCTGCTCTCGCTCATGGACTTTGCCATAGCCTGTAGCCGGGCTCGCGGCTTCTCTGCGGCCAATGTACTTCAGGTGTTGGCTGATCGACAGCAGTTCGCCAAGGCGAGGCTGCACAAAGAACCACGCGCCCATGTTTTTCGGCTCTTCTTGTACCCACACCACTTCTTTTGCCTGCCCGTACTTTTGCAGTAGCTCTGTGATGCGAGCAGCATGGAAAGGATAAATCTGCTCAAGGCGTACAATCGCTACCTCCTCGGTGTTCAGCGATTTCCGCTTCTCTACCAAGTCGTAGTACACTTTACCTGTGCAGAACAGCACTCGTCGCACGTTCTCCGGACGCTGAATGCCCGCGTCGTCGATCACTTCTTGGAAACCATTGCTTGTAAATTCATCCATCGTCGAACTCGGCAAGCGCAGCAGGCTTTTGGGCGTCATCAGGATAAGCGGCTTCTTGAAGTCGCGCACAATCTGGCGGCGCAATGCGTGGAAATACTGTGCCGATGTCGTGAGATTGCACACATACATGTTGTTCTCGGCGCACAACACAAGGAAGCGCTCAAGGCGAGCACTCGAATGCTCAGGCCCCTGCCCTTCATAGCCATGCGGCAGCAGCAGCACCATCCCGGAGGTTTGTCCCCACTTGGCTTCAGCGCTGCTGATAAACTGGTCGATCATGATTTGCGCGCCGTTCATGAAGTCGCCAAACTGCCCTTCCCACAGCGTAAGAGCGTCTTTGCGAAGCACGCTGAAACCGTAGTCGAAGCCCATAACGCCGTATTCAGAAAGCGAGCTATCGTACACGCTGAAATACGCATGGGGCCCCGGGCTCAGCTTGTTGAGCGGCAGATACTCACGCTCGGATTTCTGGTCGACGAGCACCGCGTGGCGCTGGCTAAATGTACCACGCGCCGAATCCTGGCCGGAAAGCCGTATCGAGTGCACTTCTTTTAGCAGCGAGCCAAAGGCAAGAGCTTCGCCCATCGCCCAGTCGACGCCCTTGTTGTCGAATACCATTTCGCGGCGGCGTTCCAGTAGATCGCCGAGCTTGGGGTGCAGAACAAAGCCTTCGGGCAATGTTGTGATTTGTTCGGCGATTTCGCGAAGCACGCTTTCGTCCACGGCTGTCTGTGTAGGCTCGAATACATCCTGCGGAGGAATAGTTTCGCGCTTTACCTGCGGCTGCTCTACGGGGCGTTGTGCAAACGCCTCTTCCAATTTGTCGTTCACTTCGTTGTGAATTGCCTCGGCTTCCTCGGTAGTCAGCACTTTTTCCTCTACGAGCCTGTCGCGGTAGCTAACCGAGTACGAAGGCAATGCACGGATTTTTTTGTACATGAGCGGCTGTGTGAACGCGGGTTCATCAGCTTCATTGTGACCGAACTTGCGGTAGCAGATCATGTCGATCACCACATCTTCGTTGAATGCCGTGCGGTATTCGAGTGCGAATATTGCTGCTGTCATCACAGCTTCGGGGTCTCCGCCGTTAACATGCAGAATCGGCACCTGAAGCATTTTGGCAATATCGGTGGCGTATGTCGTCGAGCGCGATTCGTCGGGAGGCGTCGTAAAGCCAATTTGGTTGTTGATCACAATGTGGATAGTTCCGCCAGTGCGATAACCGCGCAGATTGGAGAGATTCAGCGTCTCCTGTACCACGCCCTGCCCGGCAAATGCAGCATCGCCGTGAATGAGCACAGGCAGCACACGCTCAAATTTCCTGTCCTGTAAATGGTCGATCATGCCGCGCGCCATACCTTCTACAACGGGATTTACCGCTTCGAGATGGCTGGGATTCGGGGCAAGCGTCACACGAAGTTCGCCCTCGAAATTCGGATTCGTGTACGAGCCAACTGCACCTAAGTGGTATTTTACATCGCCTGTACCGTGGAACGACTCGGGGTTGAGCGTTCCCTGAAATTCTCTAAAAATGCGCTCCGACGACTTGCCAATAATATTAACAAGGACGTTCAGGCGGCCACGGTGAGCCATGCCCATGAATACATCTTTTATGCCCAGCTCAAGCGACCTACCGAGAATGCCGTCGAGCATCGGAATAAGCGCTTCGCCACCTTCGAGAGAAAATCGCTTGGCTCCAATAAATTTTTTGCCGAGAAACTTCTCAAACGACTCGGAGGCTACGAGCTTCCGAAAAATGTCGATGCGCTGCTCGCGGCTGTACTTTTGCTGGTTGTGCGTAGGCTCGATGCGATATCGCACCCATTGCTTTTTCTCGGGCGACTGCATGTGCATGTACTCAAGGCCAATTTTGTCGCAGTAAGTTTCGCGAAGCATCGTCAGGATGTCGCGCAATGTAGCGCGGTTCATGCCACCCAAGCCACCGGTATCGAACTCCCTGTCGAGATCCCAGAGGGTAAAGCCGTAGTACGACGGTTCGAGTTCCGGGTAATAATACGCCTGAAATCCCAGCGGATTGACATTCGCATACAAATGCCCCCGCACACGGTAGGCGTTGATAAGCTGTACAATCCTCGCCTCTTTTTCCAGCGAGTGCTCTTGAGCGCGCGGCCCAAACGGGTTCAAACTGTTATCAACCGACCAGCGCAGCGGCTCGAACGGAATGTTGTAGCTCGCAAAAATCTGCTCGTAGAAATGCTCTCCGCCCAGCAGCAAGGTTTCCATATACGCGAGGAATTCACCCGACTCAGCGCCCTGAATAATGCGGTGATCGTAGGTGCTTGTCATGCCCATTACTTTGCTCACGGCAAGCGTACCAAGCACTTCGGGCGACACTGCACGAAACTCCGGCGGATAGTCGATAGCGCCGGTAGCGATAATCAGCCCCTGCCCTTCCATCAAGCGCGGTATGGAAGCAATAGTGCCAATACCACCGGGATTGGTGAGAGTAGTAGTTGCGCCCATCAGATCGCTAATCTCCAACTTGTTGGTGCGAGCTTTGTTGATAAGCGCGTCGTACTCTTTTACAAACTGGGCAAATGTCAGTTTTTGCGCGTCTTTTACACTCGGCACAACAAGCGAGCGCGTGCCGTCCTTGCGCGTTACATCAGCGGCAAGGCCGAGGTTGATAGAGCCGCGCTGCACACGCGTAGGCTTGCCTTGGATATACCCAAAAGCATCATTCATCACGGGGAATTTCACCAAGCTGCGCACAATCGCCCAAGCGATAATATGCGTAAAGCTCACTTTGCGCTTCCTCTCTTTTGCCAGGAAGTGGTTCAGCATTTTTCTGTTTTCGTCGAGCACTTTTACGGGAACCGAGCGTAGCGACGTCGCTGTGGGAAGCTGAAGACTCGCTTCCATGTTGCTTACAATGCGCTCTGCCACGCCCGACAAGGTGATAGTTTTGTCGTTCGGGCCAAGTTGTATCTTTGTTTCCCGAACCGGTGCAGATACAGCAGGTACAGCCGCAACAGGAGCAATAACCGGAGTGCGTTCGGCATCGGCTTCGCGCCCCGTGCTCTTGTCCACAATGGATTCAGTTGGCGCAGAAGATTCCACAGTTTTTGCAGTCGGAGAGCCGTTGGAAACAGAAGCTACAGCAGCGGGAAGCGCGGAAAAAGCAGAGGGCAATGCGCGCCCGTCGTCCTGCATTTGCTGAATAATTTCGGCGCTGTGCTGTTCAAAATAGTCTTTCCAGTCGGACGAAACGGTTTCCGGATCTCGCAGATACTGGAAGTACAAATCTTCCACGTATGCACTGTTGAGGCTCATCATAACAAGCGACTCTGAATATGAATAAAACTACCTGCCGGGATATGCACAAAAGCTCCTGCGACAGAACTGCCAAATTACGAAAAAATAATCAAAGCGCGGCGAAATCATATAGTGCACAAGGCTTCTTTCGCCAATTATTATCCGCTGCACAGATCACGTGTCGAACATCGTGTTGCGCGATAGCAGCGAATAGGGGTCAAATACTTTTTTCAGAGCGCGAAATTCGGTAATGGCTTCATCGCCATACATTTGCCGAAGATACGCTCGCTTGATCTTTCCTACGCCGTGCTCTGCCGATACTGTACCGCCACAGCCGAGCACAAAAGCCATGCAGGCATTGTATGCCGCCATTGCCCGATTGCGTTCCTGCTCGCCACGCACAAAGACATTGGCGTGCAGATGGTTGTTGCCAATATGTCCGTATAGGATAAACGGCAACCCAGTGGCCTGGAATTCGCGCGTGTATGTAGCGTACAGCTCGCGCAAATATCTATCCGGCACTGCCATATCCGTGCCAATCTTCGTCTGCCCGGCAGCAGTGATGCGCTCGTACACTCGCGCCGACACCGCATGGCGCACTGCGCGCAGTTCTTCGCGCTCGCGCTCGCCGGCAGCCATGAGCGTTTCGTCGGCCAGAGTGCTGTGATCGCCGATAAGCCTGTACCACTCGTCGAGAATCGCATCCTCGGTTTCTTCCGTCGTTTCTTGTTCAAACCACACGGCAGCTACAGCCCGCTCCGGCAACCCCGGCAGTAGATCGGCGATAAAGTCGAGCGAATTGCGGTCGAATACTTCAATAGCCCGTGCATGTATCGCGCTTCCCTCCACCTGCCCTCGCGAACGCTTTCGCGCCTCTTCCACAAAGCTTATCATGCCGTCGACACTGTCGAACCAAGCAAATACCGAGAGAATCGCAGCAGGTGCAGGCAGCATATCTATGCCAATTTCGGCAATCACACCAAGCGTGCCTTCGCTGCCTATGAATAAATCGATGGCGTCCATATTGGGCTTTATATAGTACCCGGCTGCGTGTTTGATCTCGGGCATACAGATGGACGGAAGCACAGCGCTGTAGCGCTTACCGCCTGTGGAGTACACCACAAGGTCGCGTCCTTTGGCATATATTTCGCCCCGCTTCAATTGCAGCTCTTCGCCATCGGGCAGCAGCACGCAAAGACTGTTGATGTAGCTGCGGGTGGGGCCATAGCGAAATGTACGCGCACCCGAGGCATTTGTAGCAACGGTTCCCCCGAGCGAACACAGGCGTTCTGTGGGATCAGGCGGATACAGCAGTCCCTGCTCCGATGCAGCTTCCTGGAAGTCGCGGAGAAGCACACCCGGTTCCACAAATGCCGTCTTCGATACAACATCGAGCTGGAGAATACTATTCAGCCGCTCGGTGGCAATTACTGTTTCTTCGACTGGCACACGCCCTCCTGCGAGCCCTGTCCCCCGCCCGGCAACAGTAAACGGGCGCCCTCCTGCGGCACACTCGCGCACGCATGCACGCAGTTCATCCATTGACTGCGGTACGAGCACTTCGTCGGCAGTACCGCGAAGATTGGAAGCGTCGCGCAGAAATTCCTCCATGCGCTCTTGGTCGGTAATGACAATCATATACTGCTACACCTGTGCTGTCGTAAGAATAACGCCGCTGCCATCCGAGCGACTGCTATGGAGAATAACACTTCAACGACATGAATCTTGCGCTTCGGCCTTTGCCCGTGTGTTCAGTCTTTGCACCGCGCTGCACCTCCGTTTGGTGGCTGTTCGCCCTTCATCGCACTCATTGCAGATGAGCGGCGGCTTGCCTCTGGCCAGCGACGAAGCGGATAGTGCGACCGGCGACAGCGACATGGCGGGCGCCGAGCGACGCCCGTGCCACACATATTCTATCGCAAAAGTGCGATAGATATCCGATAAAAATCGACTAAAAAAAATCCCCGGAACAGTCCGGGGATCAACAGAAACAATGTTGCGAACGCGCGCACTCACAGCATCTGCTGTAGCTCTCGTTCCTCTGCATCGGTTGCACGGCGTCCACCGGCCATAGCTACGATTTCGTCGTCGTAATAATCGGAGATAACCGCCACAGCATTAACAGCCGTGGAAAGCTCATCGGCGCTAATATTAGCTACCGGCAGAGTATAAGAGAAAGCGATAGTATCGTCGAACAGCAAGCTGAACCCACCAAAGTGCAGCTCAGAATTTTTACGCAGCAGATACTTCAGCAATTCGCCGTCCAGCGCAGCACCAGCAACGACATGGGAGGTACACTCCACACAGTAATCCTTGTCGCCGAACGAGCGCACGATGACCATTACCACAGCCGAGCCGCGTGTAAGCGTAAAAGAACCATCGCCAAAGGCTACGGTATCGGGGAACAGGCTGTGCAGCATAGTATCTACTGTGCTGATAACGGAGGCACGCTCTTCGCCGGATTCCGCAGTATTTGCATTGCGTTTTGTCAGTTGATCCATATCCATGATAATTTCAGAATGAAGTGGAACTTACACTGTTTATCGGGTCTGGTCAGAGCGCGTCGTCGTCTGTATCAGGCGACGATGCTGGAGGCAGTTTACCCATGCTTGCTTTCAGAGCCAGAAGATCGGCATCAGTGGACGAAGTTTCGAGCTGGCGGAACTGCTCATCGAGGCTTGTGGTTTCGCCTGCCAATTGCCCAAAGGCTTCGGCTTGCGATTCGAGCTGCTCCACTTTGCCTTCAAAACGCTCGAACTTGCTGAAAGCATCGGAACCTACACCGCTAAACGCCTGCGAAATTTCTTTCTGAGCTTTTGCAGCTTGCGAGCGAGCGATAAGCGTACTCTGGCGAGTGCGCGCTTCGTCGAGCTTCGACTTCAGCATGTCGAGCTGCTGGCGCATTTTCACCGAGGTATCGCGCGCAAGTGTGTGGGTGGGCTCCAAATCCTGAATATTCTTATCGAACAGTTTTTTCTTGTCTAATGCAGCTTTCGCCAAGTCGTCGCGACCAGCATTAATAGCCTGGACAGCTCGTTGATGCCATTCATCCGACTGCTGGCGTGCTTTGAGCATTTTGCGTTCTAGCGATTTTTCGTTGGCGATGGCATTTCCGACAGCAAGAGTTGCCTTATTGACGGATTCCTCCATCTCAATCACCATTTGCTTCAGCATTTTCTCCGGGTCTTCGGCTTTGTCCAGCATGTCATTGACATTAGCCTTGAAGATGTCGGCTATACGAGCGAATAGTCCCATAACGAACCTCTACGGAAAGGAATAAAAATAAAAGCTTTGATATGCCATTACGTCGTTGTCTGTCTACGAGCCGGGTTTAACGGCAGGCCAGTACAGGAAGTTTCGCCTGTAGTAGGATCAAGATACGAAATGGCGCGAAATTGCGAAAAAGATTACTACTTTAGTCTTGCCTTTCGTAACTTGTTTTCTATTGGTAACGCTGTATTGCGGCAGCTATTGTCCACGAGCTTTATGAGAAAATACTATGAAATTTGGCATGTCGGATATCATGCAGCAGGCACAAAAACTCCAAGAAGAGATGCAGCGCATCCAGGAAGGGTTAAAAGATAAGACCACCACAGCCGAAGCCGGTGGTGGAATGGTAAAAGTAACGATCAACGGCGCAAATGAAATCCAGTCGGTTACTATCGAGCGCGAGATAATCAATCCCGACGACAAGGAAATGCTGGAAGACCTCATCGTAGCTGCTGTGAATAAGGCTATTCAAGCCGCTGGCGAAATGGCACAGACGGAGATGCAGGGCGTATCCGGCATGCTTCCCAAAATACCGGGTCTCAATTTTCCCTTCTAACCTTATCTATAAGCTCCGGTTTATGCAGTTTACATCGAATGCTATCGAATCTGTTATTGAGTCGTTCTCGTCGTTGCCTACTATCGGTCGCAAAACAGCCCAGCGCCTTGCTCTGCATCTGCTCAGGCAGTCTGACGAGGAAGTTGCCAAGCTCGCTCATGCCCTTTTGGATATGAAGCGCAAGGTGCGGTATTGCTCCGTCTGCTTCAACCTTACAGAAACCGATCCCTGTGCTATTTGCGCTTCGCAAAGGCGCAACCGCTCGATGCTGTGTGTTGTGGAGGAACCCAACGACTTGATGGCAGTGGAGCGCACCAACGACTATTTTGGTATGTACCACGTGCTGCATGGCGCGCTCAACCCGCTGGAAGGCATCGGGCCTAACGAGTTGAAAATACACGAGCTGCTCGAACGTCTTGGCACCGGCGAAATTTCTGAGGTTATTCTCGCTACAAATCCCAATGTGGAGGGCGAAGTAACTACGCAATACCTTACTAAACTTATCAAACCTCTCGGTATCCGTGTTTCGCGCATCGCGCGCGGTATTCCGATGGGAAGCGACCTGGAATTTGCAGACGATGCTACAATCGCACGCGCGCTTCAGGGCAGAGTAGAATTATGATCCCGACATCGCAAGACAGCGCAACCGGCTGGTACGCCGACTGGTTTAACAGCGCTTATTATACGACAGTCTACCAGCACCGCTCTACAAAAGAGGCGTCTGGCGTCGTCGAGCTACTGATGCGCTCAGTTCCTCTTTCCCCCGGCTCGCGAGTGCTCGATTTATGCTGTGGCAGCGGGCGCCATTCGCAGGCATTGGCCGAGCGCGGCCTGTCGGTGGTGGGCATCGACCTCTCCCCCACACTTCTTGAGATTGCCCGCTCCGAAGTGGAATCGCAAGTGGCGTTTCACAGATGTGATATGCGTGAACCGTATCCAGATGCTCCCTACGACTGCGTGGCAAATTTTTTTACAAGCTATGGCTATTTTGAAAAAGATGCCGACAACTTTGCAGTGCTCCAGCGCGTGCGCGAAGCACTGGTGCCAGGCGGCTATTTTTTCTTCGATTACCTGAATGCCGAGCAAACACGAAAAGCATTAGTGCCGCACGACAGTCGGCGAATCGACGACTTGACAATTGAACAGAAGCGAGAAATTACCGATCAATTCGTAACAAAAACTATCAGAATTACCGACGCCCGCAGCAACTCCTATGTGTTTACAGAACAGGTGCGGCTGTACAGTATCAACGATTTCGAGCGGATGTTCCGCAAGGCGGGCCTTGTCATCCGGCATGTGTACGGTTCTTACACAGGCGAGAAGTATTCATCTTCATCGCCGCGTCTGATCATTGTGGCCGAGGCAGGCGCCTGACCGCTGCACGGCTTTGCAGAAGGACAGCTATGGCGTTGCGGTTTCTTACAACGGTGCTTTTTGTTGCGGTACTGCCTCTGCTGGCAGGCTGCAATATTTTTTCAACGCGCGACCCGGAAACACCGATCACTAATAGAAGTGCGCACGAGGCGCCAACATCGCCAGAGATTGTCATCAGTAATTTTATTACATCAATCCGCGAAAAGAACCCAGCTAACTACCTTTCCTGCTTTGTTGGCGATACAGTAACCGGCCTTCAGGCATTCGTTTTCGAGCCGTCGGCAGAAGCAATGGGCGTGTACCCGTCCCTGTTCAGCCAATGGTCTGTTGCTGAAGAACAGCGCTATTTTACTTCGCTACTGCTCGATGTGGGCAATAAAGTACCGTCCATTGAACTCGCATCGCAAAATGATGCTACAGTGGTAGAACCCAACCGGACAATTTACACATACGATTATATCTTTACACCTGTGTCCACAGTGTTTAAAGGTCGTATGCGCCTTACTGTAGACCGCCTTCCCAATGGCAACTGGGCGATCAGCCGGTGGACAGATGAGCCGCAATCCGGCGAGCAGAACGAACAGACCTGGAGCTTTCTCAAAGCGGAGTACGCCAAGTGAGAAGCTGTTCGCTTGTCATAACGGCATGCGTGCTCGCTGTGGCTTTTGCGGCCTGCAATCCGTTTGCACCAGCGCTCGACGATGAATCAGACACATCAGGCGGGCTAAGCGATCAGCGCACTATCGAAGGAGTGTTCCAGAATTTCCAGTACGCCTATACATACAAGGACACTCTTGTCTACGGACAGCTTCTGGCATCGGATTTTGTGTTTATCTATACGAATTACGAAAAAGGCACCGATGTAACATGGGGGCGGGATGAAGATATGCGCTCGACCTATGGCCTATTCCAAACAGCTCAGTCGCTTGATTTAGTGTGGAATGGCATCGTAACAGCAGTAGGCGATTCTCTGCTGACCGATGTATCACGCGGCTTTAATCTTACCGTTACGTTTAATCCACGTGATGTAATACGGGTTGATGGACGTGTCAATCTTCGCTTGGCGCGCCCGTCTATCAGCGAGCCCTGGCAGATTCAGCGCTGGAAAGATGACTCATTTTGAACAGATACGGAAAAACATGTCTCTCCTTCATTACAGCCGCGTTGTCTGGTATCAGCTTGTAAAACCCCGTCTCTGGCAATGGAGTACGGCCTTTGTGCAGCCAGTTCCTACGAGCACCGCTTTCCGGTCTCTGTTTTCTTTTCGAACGCCCTCCGATACACAGTTCATCCAGTCCTTTCGCGATGCAGTGCGCCCCCGCTTGCTTGTCGATGTAGCTACCGAAGGCACCGACCTGCGCTCTATGCTGTTGGAAATTATGTCCGAAAAAGAAATTATCAGCCAGGCACACGATATTCTCCAGGGCAGGTTTGCGGTGTTCAGCGATACGCCCCAGGAGTTTGGCTCTTCCATCGACTGGCACCGCGATTATAGAAGTGGGTATCGGTGGCCTACCGCCCCCTATCACCGCATCGATTTTATGTCGTCGAGCGGAAGTGATATGAAATTCCCCTGTGAAGTCAGTAAGTTTCACCGGCTTTCGTGGCTCGGCATGGCGCATCTTCTCACCGATGATGAGCGATACGCTACAAAATTTGCATTGGAGACAACCGACTGGATACAGAGCAATCCGGTGAATACAGGCATCAATTGGACTGTGCCTTTAGAAGTGGCTATCCGCGCTGTGAATTGGATACAGGCATATACGTTGTTTCATTCGGCGAAGCTGCCCGACTCCTTTATGATGCTGTTTTTGCGCTCCCTGTACACACATGGCCTCTTTATAGAATACAATCTGGAATACGTAAGAGTACCAGGCAATCATTTTGCATGCAATTGCCTCGGGCTGATCGCTCTCGGTACGTTTTTCCGCGATACCCGAGCAGGTCGCCGCTGGCTTGCTCTCGGCACAACATTTCTCGAACGGGAAATTCTTCGGCAAAATACTCCGGATGGCGTCAATTTTGAGAAATCCGTTCCGTATCACCGTTTTGTCACTGAAATCTACACTCTTGCTCTGCTCTTTGCTGAAAAAGCCGAATCGCCGTTTTCGCACGAATACCGCGCGCGCCTCGAAGCTATGTACGGCTACATGGCCGTCTATATGCGCCCCGATGGCAGCGCCCCGATGATTGGCGACGCCGATAATGGCCGTATTCTCCGCTTTCGCGCACAGGAAGATTTCAACAATCAAGCAGATAATCTCGCTGTTGGTGCGGCGCTGTTCGGCAGAGAAGATTTTGCAGCAGCTATTCCATCTCCATCGCCCGATGTTCTGTTTACGCTTGGCCCCAAAGCAATACGTACATACCCCAAAGCAAAACTCAGTGCTTCGGTGCATGGACAGTATTTTCCGGATGGAGGATATATTATCCACCGCTCGGCCTACCATCACTTTATGCTCGACTGCGGCGATTATGGAAAAAAAGGACGCGGTGGGCATGGGCACAACGATTGCCTATCGTTTGATCTTTGGATCGGTGGCTCCGCTATTATTTCCGACAGCGGCACCGGTGTGTACACATCCAACCGCATTCTGCGCGATAAGCTCCGCTCTACACGGGCGCATAACACCGTGTGGTACAAAGGCAAAGAGCAGGTAGAATTTGCAGGAGTGTGGAAGATAAAAACCGATACTACATCGCCGAAGATACTTGATTTAGATGCGGATGAACAGACATTACACCTTGTAGCTGAACAGTATGGCTATACCCGGTCGACAAACGCAATTCACCGCCGAAGCGCGTTTCTTCGCGTGGCTCAGCAGCATGGAGACTTAGTAATCAGCGACGAGATTATCGGGGCAGACCCGCTCGGCGGAACATCACTGTACCATTTTCCACCAGAAGTAATGATAGAGCAAACAGGTGACTTTTCGCTTCGTGGCACATGTGGAAGCGCGGTATTTACTCTTCGCTCCGATACTCCTCTGGCTCTGGCGCGAGCCCCCTATTCGCCATTGTACGGCGTGGTAGGCGAGTGCACGGAACTCTGCCTTCCGTGCAACAACACGATTACGCTGGCATGGTAGCTTCGTCGGGAGCTTGCTGCGCCGGAATAATACCAGGCTTAGTATCGCCGAGCTCAATTGAGAACGTAGTCCCCTTGCCGGGCACGGAATCTTTGATAAAGATTCTCCCGCCGTGATATTCTTCAATAATACGTCGGCACAGGCTGAGACCCAATCCCCACCCTCGTTTCTTGGTACTGAATCCCGGGTTAAACGCCTGCCGCCGCACCGACGGCGACATACCCTTGCCATTATCGTACACCGTAATAAAGACTTTGCTGCCCTGGCGCCGCAAATTGATATGGATTTCTCCTCTACCCGATTCCATCGACTCCGCACCGTTCTTGATAAGGTTCTCAATTACCCATTCAAACAGCTCGGCGTTAACACTGAGCACGACATTGGGTTCGAGCTCCCGCACAATTTCTACGCGCTTTCCAAGATGCGGCAGCCGGTGCTCAAAATATTTAGACACCTTTTCGATAAGCCCGCTAATATTCTCGCTCTGCATCTCTGGTTTCGACCCAATTTTCGAGAATCGATGGGCTATTTTGTTCAGCCTGTCGATGTCGTGCTTCATTTCGTCCAGCACTTCTTCTACCTGTCGCGGGTCATCGCTGCTCATTTTCATAATCTCTATCCAAGCCAGCATGCTCGAAAGTGGAGTGCCAAGCTGATGCGCTGCTTCTTTGGCAAGCCCTACCCACACATGCGACTGCTCGGTGCGCTTGATATAGCTAAAGCCGATATAGCCCATAAGAATAAAGATCGAAACAACGAATATCTCAATATATGGCAGCAATTGTAGCCGGGTAACAAGCAATGAATTGGTGTAGTAGAGCTTCATGAGCACTTCGCCGTTTTCGCCACCCTCCCGGATAAGTATTGGGTCATACGACTGGCGCATCTCTTCGATGTAGCTCAAGAGGTAGCGGCGCTGTTCCTCTTCCGTTAGTGCAGAATCAAGAGCCACGTGCATGGTATTTGTCCCATACCCGGGCAGTGGCTGGTCGTCCACATCAGTCATGATCACCGGAAAGTTGATCCTTTTCAGAATATTGTCTAAAAAGAATGTCCAGTCCTCATTAGAATTGCTTTGAAGATTGGTGTAGTGCGTAATTGCTTCGGCGTAAAGCTGCACAACCTTGTACTCCTGCGAGCGCATTTCGTCGACAAGGACATGCGTGTACAGCAGCACTGTTCCTATAATAACCGACGCCAGCACTACCAATATCAGCTTGATCTGGTTAGGCGAAAGATTCAGGTTAAATCGCCGTATATTTACCACCATTGGCTCCGCTCCACATTCTACAGATTTGCATTTCTGTGAGACGACATTCGTGGAAAATTCATGCAGCAGACTGCTCTCCGGTCGGGATCATGCAGCAAATCGAAGCTGCCTGATGGATGTTCAGGCGGCAGGCCTTCGGACCAGCGACGAACAGAATGTGCGACCGGTGACAGCGACGGACGGACGCCACAGCGACGCCCGTGCCACATCATCACTACTCAATACATTTGGGGCAACCCGATAAAAAGAGCTACGATCCTGCAAAGCGTTACAACTGGCCGAGTTGTACGGCAGCCGTATCAATACTGTACTCGACTTGCTCACCTGTCGCCATATTTCGCACCCGTACAATTCCCGCAACGCGCTCGGCTTCGCCAATGATAACTACTGTAAGCGCCTGGGCTTTATCGGCTTCTTTCATCTGCGCCTTCAGCGAGCGGCGTTGCAGATCGGTAAGCACAGATTTACCAGCCAGCCGCAGATCGCGAGCGAGCTTTATCACTATCGCGCGCGATTCGTCGTCGAGACCAACGAGATAAAAGTCCGGGCCCTGTTCTTTGCCAATAGCCAGGTGTTCCTCCTGCAACAGCAGCAGCAGGCGCTCTACCCCAGCAGCGAATCCCACACCGGGTATTTTCTTTTTACTGCCGAGCTGCTCAAACAGACCGTCGTATCGCCCACCGCCGCCGAGAGCATCCTGCGCTCCCAGTTTATCGGTGGAGAATTCAAACACCGTGTGCGAGTAGTAGTCTAATCCACGCACGAGCTTATCGCTCACCACAAACGAGATATCCAATGCCGTGAGCATATCCTGCACCGCAGCAAAATACGAGCGGCTTTCTTCGTCGAGAACATCGCCAAAACGCGGAACATCGGCAAGCAATTCTCTATCGCCGGGGTCTTTCGAATCCAGGATACGCAGCGGGTTTTTGCCGAGGCGGTTGCGGCTTTCTGCCGAGAGCTTATCGGCGAGAGGTGTAAGAAAGCTCACCAACGTATCACGGTATGCCTGCCTACTTGCAGCATTGCCCAGTGTATTAATTTTCAGCGAGAACTCGCTGAGCCCCAGACCACGAAGAATATCATAAGCGAGCTGAATTACTTCCACATCGCTTTCGGGGTACGGCGAGCCGAGAAGTTCTGCACCGTACTGGTAGAACTGGCGATAGCGGCCTTTTTGCGGACGCTCATGCCGAAACAACGGGCCGTAGTACCACAGGCGCTGAGTTCCGCTCAGTTCCATCAGATTGTGCTGGAGCACAGCACGCGCCACACCGGCAGTAAGCTCGGGCCGCAGGGTAAGCGCTTCGTCGCCCTGATCTCTAAAGCTGTACATTTCCTTGCCTACGATATCGGTACCTTCACCGACACCGCGAACAAAGAGCTCAGTCTTTTCCAGAATAGGAGTGCGGATTTCCCGGTAGCCATATCTGGCAGATGCACTGCGGCAGATATCTTCCAGAGCCTGCCACATGCCGGTTTGTGAGGGCAAAATATCCTGCATGCCCTTGGGGTATTGAATCTGCATAGTAGTACGATATTGTATGAACGGAAACTCTGTTACACGTCGAGGCGCTGCTCTTCTTCCGTGGTGATCAGCTCGATCACCTGTTCAGGACTGGTGGACAGAAGCAGTTGATGTCGAAACTCATCACTGTTCATAAGGCGGGATACTCGACTGAGGAGACGAAGATGGGTACCGACCGCGTTCTCGCGGCCAACGAGCATAAATACAATAGACACCGGCTGACCGTCGAGCGACTGGTATTCCACCGGCTCTTTCAGGGTGACAAGCGCACCCATAGTATCGGTAACGGCATCGGTTTTGGCATGCGGAAAAGCAAATCCCTTTCCGATACCAGTCGACATGATCTTTTCGCGGGCACTGATGACAGAAAACACCTTGTCGCGGTCGCGAACGAGGCCGGTGCTGTCGATCAACGAAACGAGGTGGCTGAGAACCTCTTCCTTTGTCTTCATGGATACATTAACTGCAACCGTTGCTGCAGCCAATACATCGGTAATGCGCATACAGGTCCTTTCTGTTAATACACCGCTTCACTGTCGGGAAGTGCGGTGCCGCCATATTATCTACTGGCAATACGGCGTTGTTCGCTGAAACTCCTTGTCCGGCCTTGCAGATGGCAGGCTACGCGCCTGCCATATCCACAAACATACACAAATCTGCGTTACAAACACCCCGGCGCTTCTGTCAATGCCCGTCGCGCCAGTGCTCCACAAGCGAAACATAGCTCTCGCCAAATCGCCATGCGTCCTCTGCTGTATCGGCTTCGGCCAGCACGTGAAACACAGCTCGCTCGCGGTCTGGCACCAAGAGAACAGATTTACCCGCTTCAAAAATTTTAATACCGTCGACAAGCTGCCTGTCCATGCTCTCGCTGTATTCCATTGCCCGGCGCATGATCGTACCCTTACTTTCCCACGGGCACGACACTTCGTAGGTGTACATCTCGCGAATGGGAATCGCTGCATTGATCTGCGCCAGCGTCTGCCCGCTTGTAGCCAGCATTTCCAGTGTTTTGCCAATGGAGAACATACCATCGGAAGCAAAAAAGAAGTCCGTAAAAATAAAACTTCCCCGCGTTCCGCCCACAAACAGCACATGTTCTTCGCGTGTTACATCCATCATCGCCGAGTGCGAGTCTTTAATACGCAGCACTTCTACATCGTACTCTGCTGCTATCATCTCTATTTCCTGCGAAGCCGATATCGGCACGACAATTTTGTACGGCTCGCGCTCGCGGTGTGTCTCCAGGAACAGCTTTGTCATAACCGATAACAGGCGCAGCGGCGAATACCATTTGCCTTCTTCGTCTACAATCCAGATTTTCTCCGAGCTCGGGTCGATAATGAAGCCCGGCGCATAGCCGAGCGACGTAATGAGCTTGCTGAGCTGCTCCTGTGCCTGCACCATTTCATCATCGTTGCGCGAGGATTTACGCGAATCCACATACCCATTGATAGATACGACATTGCAGTCGAATTTGCCGAGAATACGTGGGAATACATTGGCAGTCATGCCATAGGAATAGTCTACCACGATGTTGAAACGGCGCTCGGATATGGCGCTCACATTGAGCGCTTGCACAAACTGATTGAGATACGCCTCTGTAGTGCGCTCTGGGAAGTTCAGCACGCCTACGTCTTCCGGCGGCACGCGGCGTATATCTTCGCCAAAGAACAAGCGTTCGATTGCCTTTGTTTTCGACGAGGGCAAATCGCGTCCGTCGGCATTCAGCACAATAATATCAATCTGGCGAGGATCGCGCGGAGACTGCCGCACGTGAAATCCGGCCACCTCTGTGCCATTTGCAAGCATTTGGCGGGTAATAGGCAGCGGCGTCAGTTGCAAATCGTTGATATGTACACCTACGGACATCAGCCCTGCGGTAATCGCCCGCTTTACCATGCGCGACACAACATTGGCGTCGCGGCTGCCTGTGAGCGTCGCGTTTGGACCAAAAGCATTGCCGAGTGCAGCACCAAAACGCGCACCAAACTCAGGATTCATTTCGATATTAGAAATACCTGTCACCCGTGCATTGGCAAACAGTTCGCGCAGCCATTTTTCTTCCTGCACAAGGCTCCGCGAGAGAATTGCATGCGACTCTACCTGGCGTTCCGGCCACAGCTTGATGTTGGAGCGCAGCTCTGCCCCCTCGCCGATCACACAATTGTCGGCCACGAACACGTTTTCTTCTATTGTCACATCGCGCCCTATCACTGTGCCATTGCAGATTACATCATCGTGCAGTTCGGCACTTTCGCCTACGCTAATGCGGTTCCACAGAATACTGTTTACAACTTTAGCACCTGCGGCCACCTGTACATCAGCGCCAAGGACGGAATTTGTAATTTCCGCATAGGGGCCTACGACCGTGTTGTCGCCAATCACTACTACACCGCCCAGTTTTGCGGTTTCGTGGACTTGAGCACTGCCGGAAATCACGGAATTGCCCTGCTTTACACCATTGATATGAATCTGCACTTTGCCATTGAGCACATCGGTGTGCACCTCGCGGTACTGCTCTAAATTGCCAATATCCTGCCAATATCCTTTGGCAATATAGCCGTACAGGGGCATGCCCATACGCAGCATCAGCGGGAATAGGTCTTTGCTGAAGTCAAAATCTTTCTGGTATGGTATAAGGTCGAGCACTTCGGGTTCGAGAATATAGATACCGGTGTTAATCGTATCGGAAAACACTTCGCCCCACGACGGCTTTTCCAAGAACCGCGTAATCCGGCCTTCGTCGTTGGCCATAACAATACCAAACTGCAAAGGATTTTCGGCCTGGGTAAGCACAATGGTAGCTTTTGCTCCTTTTTCCTCGTGGTATCGAAGCGCAGCAGTAATATCAAAATCGGTCAGCACATCGCCGCTGATAATAATGAACCTGTCGCCGAGGTGCTCCTGTGCGTTTTTTACACTGCCCGCTGTCCCGTAGTCGGCAGCGGCTTCCACGTATTTCATAGAAATACCGAACGGCGCACCATTGCCGAAATGCGATGTGATTTTTTCGGGCTGGAAGTACAGAAGAGAAATAATATCAGTAACAGAGTGCTGCTTCAAAAGATGGACAATATGCTCCATCATAGGGATATTGCACACCGGCACCATTGGTTTCGGAAGATTATTCGTTAGCGGGCGCAACCTCGTACCAAATCCCCCGGCCATGATCACTGCTTTTTTCATGCTGCTTCTGGTTTGTGATTAGGAAGTATTGTCGGCGTATTGCTGCAAATGCTTGCAGGCGCTCGAAGGCATATTGGGAAGCTGGGAACGCAAGGGCTACCAGTAAGATTTCGCGCTATTGGCGGGAGAGTGCGCGATCGCTGCCGCTGTTCCCTGTCTCCGGCAAAAGGTGCTCAGCCTGTGTAGGCTGCTCTTAAAACGACCCGGACGGCGCCCCCATTGCAACTCATGGTACGCCTCCTGCAATTCTGCCTGAAACGGCATAAATTTAGGAATTTTTCATCGTTTATTTCAATATAAAACTCCCTGTTCAATTTTTTTCTTCCGGCTTTTAAGGGTAAGTTTGTAACCGATGCCAAATGCGAGTTCTGTCCTGCTTACTTTCTGTGGATCCATGAAAGTTCTTCTTACAGGTGCTACGGGTTTTATCGGCAGCCATATTGCCGAACTCCTTCTTGATAAAGGGTACGATGTGTACTGCCTTACGCGCAAAACCAGCAATCTCCAATGGCTTGCTTCTTCTTCCGTGCGCACGGTGGAAGGCTCGCTGTCGAACGAGGAGTCGCTGTACAAAGCCGTGGAGGACGCCGACTATGTGTTCCACGTAGCCGGGCTGACTGCGGCGCGCAGCCGAGAAGAATTTTTTCAGGGCAATCAGGGTGGCACACGCAATCTGCTGAACGCCGTGCTCAAAAAAGCCCCTGATGTTACGCGCTTTGTCCATGTAAGTAGCCTTGCGGCTGCCGGCCCTGCCCTTTCGCTCCAGCAGCCTGTTGTAGAAACAACAGTATGCCGCCCTATTACAGCGTATGGCGCCAGCAAGCTCGCAGCCGAGCAGGAAGTCCTGGCCGATAAGAACCGCATTCCTATTACTATTGTGCGCCCGCCCGCCGTCTTTGGCCCGCGCGACACAGCAACGCTGACATTTTTCCAAACAGTAAACAAGGGATTGGCTCCGCTCATTGGGTTCGACGATAAGTACGTGAGTCTCGTCCACTCTTCCGACCTCGCACGCGGGATTGTAGAAGCAGGGGAATCAGGCGCAACCGCTGGCGAACTCTATCACATAGGCTCGGATGAATTTTATACCTGGAGCCAGATTGGACAGGCAACAGCCGACTTTTTAAAGAAAAAACCTTTTACCATCAATATTCCACACCCTTTAGTACGAGCAATCGCCGGTGTGTCTGGTTTCTTTGGGCGCTTTGCCTCTAAACCGCCAGTGCTGAACTACGAAAAGGGATTGGATATGATCCAGAAATACTGGATATGCTCTACCGAAAAGGCGCGCCGGGATTTTGGCTACCGCCAAAAGCTCTCTCTTGCAGACGGCATTGCCGATACGGTAGGCTGGTACATCAAGCAGGAATGGCTGTAATCTATGTTGCGCTTTTTCAGAACTACCTTCGGGCTTATCCTCAGCCTTGTTGTTCTCCTGAGCTCGTTTCTCTTTTTTATTATTTTCATTGCTACTAAATCGCATCCTGTTGTTTCGGGCAATATTGAAACAATGGGTATAGGCGATTCTGTGTCTATTTACCGCAATACATACGGTATTCCTCATATCGTAGGCAAAAGCGATGCCGATGCTTTTTTTGGAATAGGCTACGCACACGCCCAAGATAGGCTGTGGCAAATGGATATAGCCCGGCGTGCCGGAAGCGGTCGCCTGTCGGAAATATTTGGTCGGCGAACATTAGATATCGATATGTTCCTCCGCTCCTTTGGCATTCACCGCACGGCTGCAAAGCTCTACAAGTATATCAGCGGCGACTCACGAATGGCGCTCGAAGCCTATGCCCGGGGCGTCAATGCCTATATCGAGCAAAATTCTACTGCCCTTCCCTTTGAATTCGATGCTTTAGACTATCGTCCCGACCCCTGGGAAGCCGAAGATTGCCTGATCGTAGGCAGAATGATGGCGTGGGAAATGAATATGTCGTTTTGGTCGGACGCAGCGTTTGGCGAGCTATCAGCATCTATCGGCCCGGAACGAGCCGCCCAGCTCGTACCTTCCTATCCTGCTACCGCTCCTACGGTGATGAATGACCAGAAGAAAGCTGTGGTGCGCGATACCACTCGCCCGCCTGCACAGCATTCATCCGCTCTGCGCGATGTGTTCAGCGCCGGAGGATCACAAGAGGCATTTGCCACTGTGCTGGATATGCAGCAGCGTGTGCGCGAGTTCCTGAAGTCCGAAGGCTCTTCGCGTGGAAGCAATTGTTTGGTAATGCGTAAAAGCCGTTCCGAAAAGTCGGGTGTTGTGCTGGCCAACGATCCTCACCTGATGCTTATGGCTCCTGCGCGATGGTATGAAGCACATATCACATCGCCCGGGATGAATGTCGTGGGCATGACCATCCCCGGCATTCCCTTCGTGCTGGTAGGGCGCAACGACCGCATTGCATGGGGCATTACGAATATGATGCTCGACGACTGCGACTACTTTATTGAAAAAATCGACTCCTCAAACAAGCGGCGCTATATCCTGCCCACTGGTGGCTCTAAAGCATTTAGTGTCGTGCGCGATACAATTATTGTAAAAGACTCCAGCGAAGCAATTATAGACTTTCGCTACACACAGCGCTCGGCTGTGATATCCGATGTGCATCCGCTGTTGCACCCCGATAAGTTCATGAAAATCAACGGCATGAAGCCAGGTGATTTTTTTCAGAAGCACGTGCTTACGTACTCTTGGACCGGCCACGCAATGTCCGACGACATCTTGGCAATGTACCGCCTGCAAAAAGCTCAGTCGTGGGAGCAATTCCTGCGGGCTGTGAATATTTTTGCGGTGCCAGGCCTGAATTTTTGCTACGCAGATACACGAGGCAATTACGGCATTGCTCCGGCGGGCATGGTTCCCAAACGCGGCTCTTCGTGTAATCCAAATTTTCCCAATGCGGGATGGGACGCCGCTGCACAGTGGACGGGCTTCTATCAGCCATCCGCTCTGCCCCGGCTGTACAACCCATCGAATGGCTTTGTATGCAGCGCAAATAACAAGACTACGTCCACACCACCGTTTTACATTTCTTCGCTGTGGGAACCAGCATCGCGCGCAATACGCATGCACGAACTGCTGTCCTCATACGAGGATTTTTCTACACAAGAAGCAGCCATCATGCAGAGCGATGTCGTATCGCCTCATGCACAAGAGCTGCTTGCTGTTGCTTTGCCCTCGCTCGGCGCCCGGCGCTCGTGGATGGACTCAGTGGAAAAGCGCACATTCGACACGCTCTCGCGGTGGAACTACTTGATGGAAACCAATGAGGTAAATGCTGCGGTGTACGCTGTGTTTATCGAACGCCTTACGCGTAATATTTTTGAAGATGACCTCGGCAGGCGGCTGTTCCTCCAGTATTCTTATATCACCAATCTGCCGGTTCGACGCACGCTGGAGCTCATGCAGGATTCTTCAGATACGTGGTTCGATGATGTACGAACATCGAAGCGGGAAACACGGCACGATATTATTTTCCGCAGCTTCCGCGAAGCAGTGGTGTACCTGCGCACAACGTTCCGAAGCACCGACTTTAAGGCGTGGAACTACGGCGCGTTGCACAGGCTCACTATTCAGCACTTGCTGGGCGAAGCAAAGCCGCTCGATAAAATCGTGAATATCGGGCCGTTTCCTATCGGAGGCGATGGCACAACCATCAACAATGCCGAGTGGAAGTTTCAGAAGCCCTTTGTGCCAGTAATCGGCGCCTCGATGCGCTTTGTGTGCGATATGCAGGACAGCGTGGTACAAGTCATTCTCCCCGGCGGCAATTCCGGCCAGCCGCTGAGTGCACATTATGCCAACCAGGTACAGCTCTGGCTGAATGGTGGATTCATCAGCATTCCTGTGGGACGAGAACCTCATCCGTCTTTTTACGATCATCTCACTCTTGTTCCAGCTCCGAAAGAAGACTGATAAACGCGATCATTCTCCCGGATTGCACACCGTCGCGCCGATAAGAATGGTAGCGGTCGTTGCTCATCGAGCATCCTTCCGCCATGTCGATATGCTCTGGCTCTACTCCCTCGGCGAGCAATTGCTTCTGTATCTGGCGGCGAATGTCGATTGTCCATTCTTCTGCACCTCTGTAGTGCTTTACGTCGTCGCCAAATAAATCGGCTACATCCGAGCGGACGATGTACTGGCTGCCGGAAGCACATGGCGAAATATAGGCCAGCAAAGCACTCGGCCTCGTGGAGAACTGCTCGCACAGTATCTGCACCCCTTTGCCCACAATATTACCATCTGTGCCCCGCCAACCGGAATGCAGCCCGGCTATAATGCGGTGTTCGGGGTCATACAGCAAAATCGCTCCGCAATCAGCGATAGATACGCACAGCACAATTCCTTCTGTAGCGGTGATCATGCCGTCGGATTCACCCGGTTCTCCCACCTGTTCTATTACTCGCACGGCTGTACCGTGTACCTGGTTCTGGAATTGTAGATGTTCCATCCCAACACCAAGTTGCTCGGCAAAAGCATGCCGATGGCGCTGCACTTCTTCCTGCGAGAGGATGCTCGCCTTCAGCATAGAAAAGCCAAATGGCGGGAATGTATCGGCATTGCGTAAAGTGACACCTGCGATAACCCCACGCGGAAAGATCACAGGCCGTTCGAGAAAAATACGCTGCTTTGTGTTCATAGTCGTCGGCAGATAATTCATTGTTGACACATAATTTTTTTGACAAAAACCGTATTGCCGCACCTTCACAATGTTATCGCTGCTGCGTTTGCGCTTCGGTCTCTGCACTCGCTTTTGTCTCCGCACCGCGCTGACGTCTGCACATCAGTTACCGTAAGAACGGTGCGCGGACGAGCCGATGATAACTTCCACCCGCCTCGTGGCTGCCCGGCCATAAACCGCTCTCATTCGGCAGATAGCAGATAACTACTGTCGAGTTCTTGCTGATCGCGGCTGGACACCTGCATACAACTTCCCAGCATCCACACAACGGCCATTACAAACAGTAGGAATACACCGACCTCTTCTATTCCGCACCGGAGAATACAAGCGGCAAGCAATACGCCGAACTCTTCTATTCCGCACCGGAGAATACAACAGGAGCTACAACACGCGGCAGAACTACATGACGGTTCCCCGCCGGAGTGTGCAAACTAACAGAATTTTGCCACGCATCCCAGCACACCGGCGCAGACCCACTACGCAACACCACAGGCTTGCGCGCTGATAGCCATTGAGCGGCGTTCAGCACTGGTACACCATGTGCTTCCAGCGAGTCCATAGCCATCCACAGCCCTTTGTTTTTGAATAGCAATGTTTGTGCAATAACAGCATCAACTTTTGTACGACGAAGCCCCGCAGCACATCGCATTGAAGCAGCACCGCAGGCGATAATCGTCGTAGTGTCGCTCTTTGCATCGAGATATTTCTCCAGCCCCATGTCTCTCTTCGGATACATGTCCGGCCTTCTGTCCTGAAGCAGCACAAGAGTGCGTCCAGAACACGTAGGTACGACCACCGCCACGAGTTGCACACGAGGAATAATCTCTATGCACGACTCATTTCCTGATACAAGCAGGCACAACAGCACCGCCCCACTTGCAGAGACCGCCACTCGAAACACCACTAACCGCCGTGTTTGTGCACAAACAATGTAGAGCGTTGCCAGCGCACTACACAGCGCAGGAATAAGAGCATATCTGCCAGTAACAGCCGCCACAGGCAGCGAAGCAGCCAATCGGTTGAATAACTCAGCTATAAAAAACAGTGCGTCGGCGGCGCAAGCAAAGGCTTTTCCACACCACCCGCTTACCTGTGCTGCCGCAAGCGCACATAAGGCGTATATCATGCCAAGACTCATCAGCGGGATGACCAACAAATTGGCAAATGGCGACACAACCGAGAACACCGAGAATGACCACGCGACTACCGGCGAAGACGCAGCGGATGCAGAAAGCGTCACCGCAAGCGACGAACGAATAAAACGCACGGCGGCGCTCTGCGATTGAAGAAACAACCCAAGTGTGCGCTCTGCTGCTGGATAGAGCACAGCAATACCTCCAAGCGACACAACCGAGAGCTGGAACCCCGTGGAAAACAAGAGGTGCGGGTCAAAGAGAAGCATTATCACCACTGTAAAGCACAAAACATTGAGTAAATGGCTCGTGCGCTGGGCGTCGGAGACAATGAGCAACAGCACGGCCATAATAGCAGCGCGTATCATGGAAGGCTGCATCCCCGTCAGCATCGTGTACACAAGAAGCGCCAGCGAGAACACAACTCCACGCAACACAGGACGGTGCAGTCGGGCAAGCGGAAGCAGGATAATGGCCGCGAGAATTCCCACATGTAGGCCGCTCACAGCGAGCACATGCGTAGTTCCGGTGAGCATAAATGTGTCCTTTGTCGCCTGCCCAAGATGCGAACGGTCGCCAGTAAGCAGTGCAATAGCTATTCCTCTGCTGCGCTCTGGGAACAATCGCGAAAGCTCGGAGGAAATGGCACTGGCGGCGCGCTGGGCGAATGCTTCGGCAGACACTTGCGGCTCCGTAAGAGCAACTGAATGCGTAGAAGCTATTCCTACCCACTCCACACCGAGCGACGAATAGTACACTTGCTCGCTGAACTCCCCCGGCAGAGCAGCAAGGTACGGAAGCCGTACACGCGCTGAAGCCGCAATACTGTTTCCCGGCTGCAAAAAGTGCATTGCCGTAGCGTTGGGCCGAACAACCGAAAGCACAATCCTCGTGTTATTGTGCGCCTTCATCGGGCGGGTGTCGACCGTACCGTGCAGCACACAGCGCACCACAGAAGAATCGCGGTACAGCACGCGCTCGATTCTCCCCCACACCACAGCGGGAATTTCGGACATCGTTCTGCTCTCAATCCGCAACGGCAAGCCGCGTGCAGTATCGGCGCTCCACAGCCCCATTAAAATAAGCATAGCCCAGAACAGCAGCGTATGCCAGCGCAGGGCAGCGGCACACAAGAGAATAAAAACAACGAGAATACAAAGCGGCAAGACAAGGCTGGGCAGAAAAAACGCTGCGCTACAGCCAACAGCATAACCGGCCAGAATCCTGGCCGCAGGCAGATGCGACAGAGGTGGCATGGCAATATGGTACGAAGGTGAAGAAAGCTCCCATACCGGGAACAATTTGGCAAAAAGTAGTGCAATTTTACTTCTTTGTCAAGTGTCGAAAGCGATTTTAACCAACCCGAACGACAACCAGCCAGCGAACAGCCCACGCTGAACCTACCGGGCAAGCATAAATTCTTCCTTTTTTCGTCGAAAATTTTCTTTTTTTCCTGCCAAAAATCTCCTATATTTGAGGCTTCTTAAAATAAACTTCACGAGGAGAATTATGTCGAAGAAATGCCAACTGACGGGCAAAACAGTGATGTACGGGAACAACGTATCCCACGCGAACAACAAAACCCGTCGCCGTTTTCTTCCGAACCTCCAGAAAAAACGCATCTGGATTGCCGAAGAGAACCGCTTCGTGACCCTGCGTATCTCTACGCGTGCTATGCGCACGCTCGACAAGCTGGGTTACACTGCAATGATGAAAGAATTGAGCAAAGCCTGATAAGAAGCCCTCGCCCGAGGGCTTTTCTTTTTCTGCAACACTCCACCACGGCTTATGCTGTCGCTTCCTGGGACGGGATTGTAGTTCCCTTGCGCTCTGTGTCTGCGGCTGTTTGCCCGGAGGAATCCGCAACAAAATGTTCGCCGTGGAAGTACGTTACTACGGACATTGATTGCACACAAGGCGGCTCCCCTATGAAAACAACGCACATTTTCATTCTGCTTCTTACCTGTTGCATGCTGGTGCTTGCGTCGTGCTCTTCCACGCAGTCCGCAGCCAGTAGAAACAGTACCAAGACCAAAACTACAGCAGGCAGCGATAGAACTGCAAACAACGACAGAATGCAGCAGCTCCTCGAAAGAATGGAACCGGGTAAAGCACGCGAGTACTTTATCCAAGGCTCTATTCTCCAGATGCAGAAGCGATATGCAGAGGCTATTATCGAGTTCCAGCAGGCATTGCGCTACGACAACTCACCGGCTCTGTACTATGCTCTTGCCCTCAATTACCGCGAACTCTCCAAGCCCGACTTGGCCATAGAACACCTGCGAAATGCTCTGGCAGTCGACATAGGATTTATTCCTGCACACCATCTACTTGGCGAGATATACATAAGCCAGTTCCGGCTGGACGAAGCAATCGAAGTGTACGAGCATCTGATGCAGACCGAACCCACAGACATTGTGCGGTTTACGCTTGCCCGCATGTACGAATTCCGCGACATCGACAAAGCACTCCAAATGTACCAGGACATGCTCGAAGACCACGAAGACTACACGGTGCTGGAACGCCTGGCAGATATTTACGAAAACCGGGGCGATACAGCACAGTCTATTGCCATACTCGAACGCTTGTACCGCCTTGTACCAGACAACGAATCCATCCCGCCAATCCTGCTACAGCGATATCTGCAAACAAACGACTACGAACACGGATTTGAACTATTAGAACATATTGATAATGCCCTGCCCTCCCGGCAAGTACAGCGATACTATTTGGCTGTTGGAAGCACACTGCTGCGCGATATGGCAACTGCCCCGACAACAACATCGGGCTTTGCAGCACAATATATATCGCGTACCGAAGGAATATTCCCCGACGCATGGCAAATCCATCTGCTGCGCGGCATGCTCGCAGGCGAACTGGGCGATACATCACTGGCCGACCGACTGTTTTCCTCTACACTACAAAACGCCGATTCCATTCCTGAAGTCCCGCTACAAGTAATAACATTCCATATGCAAAAGCAGCGCTACGATGCTATGGCAAACGTAACAAAGCACTATGAAGAGCGTTTTACGGACGATCCGCGATTTCCCTTCTTTGCAGCTTTGGCTCTTTCGCGCCAGCAGCAAAGTGCTGAGGCAATCAAAGCCTTGCAGCGCGCTTTGTCCGTCGACTCCACGTATGTGGAAGCATGGACACAACTCGGAATCGAATACAGTATTGCCGACCAGCCTATACTATCAGATTCTGCATATAGACGCGCTATAGAACTGGAACCGGACAATGCATTGGCAAACAACAACTATGCATATTCGCTTTCTGAACGCGGCGAGAAGCTCGCACTTGCCCGGCAAATGGCCGAAACTGCGCTTGAAAAGGAGCCTAATAATCCTTCGTATCTCGACACAATGGGCTGGATATACTACCAGCTTGGCGACTACGAGAAAGCGCTCGAATTCATAAGCAAAGCTATCGCCAATGGCGATGCCAGTGCTACCGTGTACGAACATCTCGGCGATGTGTACAACAAACTAGGCGAGAGCGAAGAAGCAGAAAGAGCATGGCGAAAATCACAAAATATCGAACCCGGACGGCAATCGATTCGCGAACGTTTGAATACACTCCGATAGGCGTTATCATGAGAACCATGGGTTGGCTGATCTGTTTTGCTCTGCTTATAACCTCGTGCGCTACAACGCGCACACACCAAGGTACGACTCAACTGCAACCTGATGAGATCGCAGAGCTCTTGCAAAAGCGTAGCGACGAACTCGTTTCCCTCCATGCCGATGGCTCGCTCTCATCCTCGGCGCATGGCTCTACTGACCAAGCACAGTTTATCTACGATTTGTATCGCACGGATTCTCTGCTACTTACTCTGTACGGGCCTTTCGGTATCCTCGTTGGAAAGCTCCAGGCTAATCCCGAGGGCTTTTCCTTTTTCGACGCCCTGAACAACGAGATATACGAAGGCGCATCGTCGCGCGAAAATTTTGAGCGAATTCTCCGTATCCCTCTTTCCCAACGCGAAATGGCTGCACTCCTGCGCGGCGAGCCTTTGCACCCCGTTGCCGATTTCGAACTCGTAGAGCCATCAGCGACGTTCCCAATCTTTGTCCTGCGCCGCGATGGTATTGCAGAGCGAATGATTTTCTCCCATGCCGATAGCGCAATGACAGAATACGCACGGAAAAATGCAGCCGGAGAAACAATCTTACTCGTCAGATACAGCGAATTTGAAACAATCAACAATATTCACTTGGCACATAAAGTAACATTTCAGTTTCCCAAGGCCGAAATCTCTGTAAATTTGCAGAGCAGTTCCGTAAGCGTAAACGCGCCGGACAGAAAATATTCCTTCATGCTCCCCAAGGGCATTAAGCGAAACAGGTTTTGAAACGTGTGCAAAGTATGAAGTATAGTCTACCGGTTGGCCGTTTAGCGGTTGTGTTTGTTCTGTGCATAGTCGGCACGTGGGTGGCGGCTGTGGCGCAGGATGGTTCTACAACAACGCGGCGACCACAGCGGAACACGCCACAGCAACAAGACCCGGCAAACAATGGCCAGCAGCTCCGCGATACACTTGTACAGCCTTCTGCCGATCCAGATATTATCCGCGATACACTCAGCCGCTCGTCCGGCCCAGTAGATACAGCAATTACCTACTATGCCCGTGATTCTGTCTCCTATTCCATACGCGAACGCAAGCTCCGCCTTGTAGGCGATGCACGGGTCAGCTACCACGACCAGCAGCTCGAAGCAGCAGTAATCGAAATATTCTTCGATTCATCGCTCATGGTAGCTACGAGCAGCCGCGACTCTACAGGCCGTGTTTCCGGTGTACCCAAATTCACTGATAAAGGCGAATCGTTCTATGGAGAACGCCTTGTGTACAATTTCCGTACAAAGCGCGGCACAATTACAATGGGCGAAACAAAGGTCGATGATGGCTTCTACTTCGGCGAAAAAATAAAACGCGTAGACGAAAATACACTCTTTATCAAAGACGGCTGTTTTACTACATGCGACCACCCGCATCCACACTACTACTTTAAATCGCCGAATATGAAGGTGATTGCCAACGAACGGGTGTTTGTCGATCCCCTTGTGATGTATGTGGAAGACCTGCCAGTCTTTGCCTATCCATTCGGACTATTTCTGGAAAATAAACGCGGACGCCGCTCGGGATTAGTGATCCCACGCTTTTTCTTTTCCGGTGCTCCCGGCTCTTTCGGCAGAGGAATAGTCTTTGAACGCCTCGGCTACTACTGGGCTGTAAGCGATTATTTCGATACGCAGTTCCTTACTGATTTCTCGACAAAAGGCGGCTTTACGCTGTACAATAGCTCTAAATACGTCGTTCGCGACGAACTGACTTCAAGCCTCGCGCTCTCCTACGGTCGCTCGCGCTTCTCTACAGAAGACGAGATGGAGACAAATTGGAAGTTGGAGGCACAGCACAATCACACCATAAGCCCCTACACTCGTGTGAGCGGCAATGTGAACTTTTCTTCGCGCGATTACAACCGGCGCACGCAAACAGACCTGCGCCAGCGCATCCAGCAGAATATTTTGTCCAGCGCTTCGTTCCAGCACACGTTCGACGATGGATCGCTGTTCTCGGTGAGCTACTCGCGCAATCAGAATATTATCAACAATCAGATGACCGAGACGCTGCCGAGCCTGAGCTACTCTATCCCCAGCCTCTACCCCCTGAAATCGCTTGTCGGCAACGATTCCTGGATAGGCAATATCGCTTTCTCCTACGGCCTGTCTGGCGCGCGTACATACCGCCGCCCGGGCGACGATGATACCGTGAGTAAGCGAGATGTAAGTATGCGCATCAGCCACTCGCCGTCTATCACAATTTCTCCAAAACTCGGCTACTTTACAGTGTCGCCGCAAATATCATACCGCGAGAGCTGGTATTTCAGAAAACAAACTCTTACGCCCGATCTCTCGGATTCCTCTATCGACCGTTCGTTTGAAAATGGCTTTTTTCGCGAATATCAGTACGACCTCGGTTTGCGCGTAAGCACAACGCTGTACGGCATTGTGCAGCCCCGCCTGCTGGGATTAAATGCCGTTCGCCATACGTTTACACCGGAAATCAGCTACACGTTTACGCCGAACTTCGCAAAATCGTCCTACGGCTTTTATAATACCTACGTCGATCCGGTCTCGAATAAAGAAGTGCAATACTCGGTGTTCAGCGCCGACGGCGGTGGGGTAAACAATGTATTACAACAGCGGATAGGCTTTTCTCTTGGCAATAATATCGAGGCAAAACTCGCATCGGGTGTGGACACTATCCCCGATAAAACTGTGCAATTGCTGAACTTCGGCATTAACGGAGGATATAACTTTGCAGCCGATTCGCTGGCGTGGTCGCCGCTGTTTGTCAATGCGCGTACATCAGCCGGAGGTATTCTCAGCCTGAGCGGAAATGCGACGTTTAACCTGTACGACATCGACAGAATTGTGCGCTACACAGCAAGCGGCGATAGCATCGTGTCGTACACAACAGTTGATAGACTTCTGCTCACGAACAAAGGCGGCTTTGCAAGGCTTACCAACGCTTCGTTTACACTTCAGACATCGTTTTCGTCGCAAGGCATGAGCTCGTCGATACCCAACGCTCCCCCGCCCGGCCTCCCCGACTCCGTCGATTATGGCTCGCGCTTTACACAGCGATTAGATACATCCTATGTGCCAGACGATATGTTCGGCGATAGCTCACCCGGCTACTCGCCGCTCAATATTCCCTGGAGCCTTTCGCTGTTTTTCAACATGAGCTACAACGAAATCTCTCCGGAAAATATAAGCAGAACAGCCGCCCTCGGCGCGTCGTTCTCTTTCGACTTGACTTCTACCTGGCACGTCAATTCGAGCTTCGACTACAACTTCATCAGTGGCGCTATCAATGTCCCATCAGTCGGAATTACCAAAGACCTGCACTGCTGGGAGTTCAGCATGATGTGGTATCCTATCGGCCTCTCGCGTGGCTTTACCATGCGGCTCAACGTAAAATCGGCGGCGCTTCAGGACCTAAAAGTAGAAAAAACCGACAATGTACTCTACGACTAATGGCAAAACCGAGAGCTGCGAAACTCCGCTTGCTGGCTCCTGATGCGAAGTGTTGCAACAGCGCTTTTCTGGCCTTCTGTCTCCGGCTCTCCGTTTCTTCTCTGCACCGCGCTGACGTCCGCGCATCATTTACCGTAAGAACGGTGCGCGGACGAGCCGATGATAACTTCCATCCGCCTCGTCGTTGCTCGCCCTTCATCGCATGATGATCTCTTTTCGGCGATTGGCGCCCGGCAAGCCACACACCAGCTCCGTGCGACCGGTGATAGCAACCACACGTGCGGACGCCACGCCCGTGCCCACAAAATTACATGCACAGTTGCCCGCTCAATTGCAAGCCCAAGGAATGTAGCCGCCGCGATTCTCTGTTGGTAGCTTGGAAAAATACTCGTAGATTTGCGGACGCTTGTTTTGTTTCATATCGACGGGAAGTGACTATTGCAACAGCGGTACACGTACCTGTTCAACTTGTTCAATTATCGGAGAATACTATGTGTGGCATAGTAGGATATATCGGTCATCAGGATTCTTCAACCATTATGATCAATGGTTTGAAGCGCCTGGAATACAGAGGGTATGATTCCGCAGGCATCGCACTTCTCGATCAAGACGGGCTTCACGTCTACAAATGCGCTGGCAGAGTAGCTGACCTCGAAAAAATATACCAGCCGGACTCCATCATTCACAACATAGGCATTGGCCATACGCGCTGGGCTACGCACGGTGTTCCCAACGACATCAACGCCCATCCGCACACCGACGAGGAAAACGAGATTGCACTCGTCCACAACGGCATCATCGAGAACTACGCTTCAATCAAGAAAAAACTTCTGCGCGACGGCCATACATTCCGGTCGGACACCGATTCGGAAGTGCTGACTGTGTTTATCAAATCGCTGTACAACAAGCTCGGCAATCTGGAAGAAGCTGTTCGCTACGCTTTGTCGGAAGTAAACGGCACATTTGGTATTGTCGTGATATCCTCGTGCGAACCCGATAAAATCATCGCGGCACGCCGTGGAAGCCCGCTCGTGCTTGGCGTTGGCAATGGCGAATACGTCATCGCTTCGGATGCGGCTGCTATTATCCAGCACACGCGCCAAGTAATCTACTTGCGCGACAACGAAATGGCGATTGTAACTCGCGAAGGCTACGTGACCAAGACCATCGACAACGAGCGTACTGATTCTACGATTTACGAGATAGACTACGACCTAGAGCGCATCGAAAAGGGTGGGTTCGACCACTTCATGCTGAAAGAAATCTACGAACAGCCCTCTACGTTCCACGACGCCTTTCGCGGGCGCATTCTCCCGGACGGCAATATCCGCCTCGGCGGGCTGTTCCCTGTAGCCGACAAGCTGCGTAATGCACGGCGTATTATCATTACGGCTTGTGGCACGTCGTGGCATTCGGCGCTCGTAGGGAAATACATGATCGAACAATTAGCGCGCATACCAGTAGAAGTAGAATACGCATCGGAATTCCGATATCGCAATCCGGTCATTTATCCCGACGATATTATTTTCGCAATTTCGCAAAGCGGCGAAACAGCCGATACACTGGCTGCGATTAAAGAAGCCAAGCTCAAAGGTGCTACAGTGCTTGGCATTGTCAATGTAGTAGGCAGTTCGATTGCCCGCGAGACCGACGCTGGCGTGTATATCCACGCCGGGCCGGAAATTGGCGTAGCATCTACTAAAGCATTTACTTCGCAGTTGGCAGTGCTCGCCCTTATTGCCGTGTACCTCGGACGCATGCGCCACCTCTCGCAGAAAGAAGCGCTGGCGATATCCGAAGCAATTACTAAAATCCCGGAGCAAATTCAGTATCTTCTCGACAACGCCAAAGCGGTGTACGAAATAGCCAAGGAGTACAAGGACGCGAGAAATTTCCTATACCTCGGGCGTGGCTACAATTTCCCGGTGGCTCTGGAAGGCGCACTGAAGCTCAAAGAAATATCCTACATTCACGCCGAGGGCTATCCGGCGGCAGAAATGAAGCACGGCCCGATTGCTCTTATCGATGAAAATATGCCTGTGGTGTTTATTGCCCCGCAGGATGAAATCTACGACAAGGTGATCTCCAACCTGCAGTCGGTGCGCGCGCGCAATGGCGATGTCATTGCAATTGCCAACGAAGGCGATACACATATCGACTCGCTGGCAAATCACGTGCTCTATATCCCCAACACCCTGCCGATGCTGATACCCGTACTAGCGGCTATTCCGCTCCAGCTCTTGGCGTATTATATTGCTGTAGAGCGGGGCTGCAACGTCGATATGCCGCGAAATCTCGCTAAAAGCGTTACTGTAGAATAATGCTGTTGCGGCAGTAAAATACCGTATAACAGGAAAGGCAGGTACACACCTGCCTTTCCTGTTATTAAAGCTATTATCGCTGCTTTAAAATGAAAAAGGCGAGCTTTTCCACCCCGCCTTTTCTCTTCCTACTGCGCATTGCAGTTAATCTCCATTATCGCGTCTGCGCTTGTTTTTTCTAGGTGAATCATCGTCGCCCATTTTCTCCCGCCTTTCCATAATCAGTCGTTTGACTTCTTCCTGGAAACGCGCTTCAAAGATAAGGAATTTTGCGTACTGATCTTCGCTCAGCACATGCCGCACCGAACGAAAAACTTCGGCAATGGCATCCTGAAACTCGGCGTGTTTCTTTACTGATAGATCGCTGAGCTCTCTGATACGCGCCCGATTGTTGTCGTGTACAGCTTTTTCCAATTCATTGATCGTACTGTCGAGCGACTGCTGCGCGTTTTTTACAACCTTCTGCGAAAGATTGTAGCGCACAAAAAACTTCTCGGCAGTAGCTTCGTCCATATCGAGTACTTCTATTAAACGAGCCATTTTAAAGCGCATCACGCGCTCGCGTATTCTTATACCTTCTTCACCGCCCATCTGCGCTTGTGCACCGATGGTAGCCAGAAGCAGAAATACTGCCGTAAAAGCAGCAATACGAGCACCGGCCAGAAATGTATTATTATAGAATTGCATTATCGAGTTCCTCAAGTAACTGTTGTATTTCCGATTCCTGCATGCCATCGTAAAGCCCGCCCCCCAGCGAATAATCCGACATCGGGAACAGCTCATTATCTGCCAGCCCCTGCGCCATTTCATCGCTAATTGCGAGTTCGTCGCCGATAGCAATATCCAGGTTATTAGAAAAATCTACATCGCTCATCGGTGTCTGATCCGGCATATTAAACGCTACTGCTAATGGGTCCAAGACCCGGGAATCTTCTACCATCTGCGCCACATTCTGCAAGGTGACAGCCGAGGAAATGAGAGAAGACTCAGCGGCAGGAGCCACTGCCGCTACCGGCACCAATACATCAGGACGATTAAAAAAGCCCCCGGGCGCAAACATGAACAAAGCGAGCAGTGCAATGCCAAATGCAGGTATAGCATGGCGCAAAGATCGGCTGCCCAATAGCGATTGCCTGCCTGCAAGCTGCTGCTGCACGTGTACCGAAAGGGTTCTGGCCGGGCGCGTCTGGCGTTCTATAAAATCTTCTTTGTCGAACTGTGCAAACGCTTCGCGAATGCGCCTTATGTCTTCCTGTATATCAGGATACAGCGACAGCGACTGCTCGAAGAGCGGAATATCAGCTTCGGGCAAACCGCCCAGAGCATAATCCGTCAGCATCTCCTCCATGCGTTCGCGAGGCAGCGTAGGTCCCGAATTATTCATACAGTTATTCTTTTGAATGTGTGAGATGAGAAGCAAGTTTTTTAACCGCCTGAAAGTAATTCGCTTTCAGCCCGCCTACGCTTGTGCCTAGCATTTCCGAGATTTCTTCGTAAGAAAGCTCATGGAAATACCTCAGCACAAATGTCTCTCGCTGTTTCTCCGGTAGTTCGCTCAGCATGTGCTGAAGGCGCTGTTCAAACTCCCTGTTTTCTGTCACCTGCTCCGGCGAGAAATCGCGGGAGCGCGCAAAGGGCTCAACGTCGTCCAAACTAAAAAATGAACGGAGCTTCTGCTTGCGTTTCATCGACGAACACACATTCATCGTGATGCGGTACAGCCATGTAGAGAGACTGCTTTCACCCCGAAATTTAGAAATATTTTTCAACGCCCGAATAAACACCTCCTGCGAGGCGTCGTAGGCATCTTCATCGTCGCGAAGATACCGCTGGGCTGTCGCATAGACAAAGCGTTGGTACTTGCGTACAAATTCAGTAGCAGCAGCATCTGTGTCGCCTTCTCTGAACTTGCTTATTATTGCATTGTCGGATGTCAAAGGCAGAACGGCTTGCACGATAATTCCGAATATATTGTCGCTTTAGTTAGTAAGCACGCAGGGTACGACATCAGAGCTTCCGGAAAGGTTTAAAACGAAACCGCCGGCAAAACCGGCGGACTCCATTTACGATCTCGTAATTTCTAATATTTCATATTCGATAAGCCCTGCCGGTACTTTAATCGACACGACATCGCCTATTACTTTCCCCATCAAAGCCTTGCCAATCGGCGAGGTGATGGCAATTTTGTTTTTCTCAAAATCCGCTTCTTCTTCGCCAACAAGGGTGTAGTCGAGGATCGCATTGTTCTTGCAGTTCTTGATTTTTACTTTCGACAGGATATAGACCTTGTCATTAGGAAAGTCATTCGTGTCGATGACACGCACTCGCGACAGTGTGCTCTCCAGCTTCGAGATCTGAAGCTCTAACAGCCCTTGTGCATCCTTTGCTGCGTCGTAGTCGGCATTTTCCGACAGATCCCCATGCGAACGGGCATCGGCGATCATCTGAGCGATCTCCGGCCTGCGCTTGTTTTTCAGGTAGGTCAATTCCTCCTCTATTTCCCTGACGCGTTCTTTGGTCATGTAGGCAGGAGTGGACATATAGCCTCCGATACTATTGAGATACGAGAATATAATTCGTTGTTCACGGTACGAGAAAAGCAGTGGTACCACTGCTTTTTATTCGGACAACACAATAAAAAAAACAAAGCCGACCCGTAGAACGGCTTTGTTTTAATATGTGCTATCCAGCTCTAAATTACACTAAACAGGAGAATTTCCAAGAAAAATTTGCTCTCTACAGGTTGAGCAAATGGCCGAGCTTGGACTTTTTTGTCCGCAAATAATGCTCGTTGCGAGCGTTTGGGACCATTTCGATTGCTACGCGCTCTACCACTTCCAAACCGTAGCTCTGCAGGCCAACGCGTTTGCGTGGATTATTAGTAAGCAGCCGCATTTTCCGCACGCCGATATCAGCCAGTATCTGAGCGCCAATACCGTAGTCGCGAGGGTCGGGCTGGAATCCGAGATGCAGATTTGCCTCCACAGTGTCCATGCCGTGATCCTGAAGCGCATAGGCCCGTATTTTATTCACCAAGCCAATGCCTCTGCCCTCCTGCCGCATGTACAGCAGCACTCCTTTACCCTCTTTGCTTATCTGTTCGAGCGCAGCGTGAAGCTGCGAACGACAGTCGCACCGTATCGAGCCAAAAGTGTCGCCTGTCAAGCATTCAGAGTGCACTCGTACCAAGATTGGCTCTTCAGAGTCAATCTCGCCACACACCAGCGCAATGTGCTCTTTGCCATCAACCACGTTCTGGTACACTTTGATGGTAAAATCGCCGAACTCCGTGGGCAAAACCGCCTCGGCCACCTTTTCAACGAGCTTTTCCTGCTGAAAACGCCAGGCTATCAGCTCTTTGACTGTGATAATCTTCAGCGAATGCTGCTGTGCAAATTCCATGAGCTGCGGTACGCGAGCCATTGTGCCGTCTTCGTTGAGAATTTCGCAGAGCACACCACACGGCTTCAGCCCGGCAAACTGCATCAGATCGACAACGGCCTCAGTATGGCCTGCACGCCGAAGCACGCCTTCCTGATAAGCAATGAGTGGGAAAATATGCCCCGGACGCCCGAGATCCGACGGTTTTGTCGATTCATCGGCCATCGCTTGTACTGTTGCAGCTCGGTCGGCTGTCGATATGCCACTGCTAGTACCGTGCAGATAATCTACCGACTCGGTAAATTTTGTGCCGTGTAGCGCCGTGTTGTCGCGTACCATGGGGCTGAGCTCGAGATCGCGGGCGCGTTGCTCCGACACCGCTACACATATCAACCCCCGAGCCTTCGACGCCATGAAGTTGATCATGTCAGGCGTGCACAGCTCGGCAGAGCACACCAGATCGCCCTCATTCTCGCGGTCTTCGTCGTCGAGCACGACAATCATATTTCCCTTGCGTATCTCTTCAAGCGCCTCGGGAATAGTATTAAAATTCATACAAAGTCCTCGCCTCCTATTTGGATTTGACTTCGACTTGTTTGGATTCTACAGACCCAATGGCTGCCTTGTCGATGCGAATACGCACGTTGTCGGCAATCTGGAGCACAAGTATGTTGTCTTCAACATCCGACACCGTTCCGTGAATACCGGAAGCAGTGACAATCTTATCCCCTTTCTTTACATTGTTCAGTAGCTTCTTGTGATCATCCTGGCGCTTCTTTTGGGGCCGAATAATCATGAAATAAAATATAAGAACCATTGCTCCCAGAAAAAGCATGGTCGACCACATCGAACTACCGCCGCCACCGCCGCCGCCGGGGGGCGGTGCAAACGCGAGTACAAAAGGAGAAAAATGCATACGCACAACTTCCCGTAAATTCAGAAAAACGAAGGAATTAAAATATCTCTATAAGCTCAGCCACAATATGGCTCTGTGTATCATCTATCATCTGCCGGTGTCATACTCCGCACACACCATCAGCATTCTGTTTTGCGGCTTTCTGCCTCCGGCCTACCGCCTTCTCTCCGCACCGCGCTGCATACCCGTCGCGTGGCTGTTCACCCCGCCATCCGCGTATCATTCCCGCGATACACTATAGTGCCTGAGCCGCACCGCCATGCTTTCGGCTGCATTGCCACATCCGGCTATTCACTGCTCTAAAACGAGTTTGAAGAGTATTCTTCCAGAAACTGCCGCTTCCATTGACGGTATTCCCCGGCAACTATTTTCTGCCGAGCTGTGCGCGCAAGCCACAAGTAAAACGCAATATTGTGCTGCGAGGCGAGCTGCAACGCAAGAATTTCATCCACATTGAACAAATGCCTCAGGTACGCCCGCGAAAAGTTCCGGCTCGCGTAGCTGTCGATTGCTTCATCCACAGGCTTTTCGTCGAGCCTGTAGCGTGCATTCCGCAGGTTCATTTTGCCTTTGGTTGTAAAAAGCTGTCCGTTGCGTGCGTTGCGCGTGGGCATCACACAATCGAACATATCGATACCGCGCTCGACACATTCCAGAATATTTTCCGGCGTGCCTACTCCCATCAGATACCGGGGTTTGTGCACGGGCATTTCGGCAGTGGATATTTCAACAATTCGGTACATATCATCGGTGGCCTCGCCCACAGCCAGCCCGCCTACAGCATAGCCCGGCATATCCAGGTCCACAAGATGCTTCATGCAGTCGCGCCGCAGGTCCTCGTACACGCTACCCTGCCCAATGGGAAACAGGAATTGCCGGTGTCCATAGCGAGGCATTGTGTATTCCTCTGCTTCTTTGCAGCGAGCAGCCCATCGCACAGAGCGCTCCATCGACGCTTTGGCATAGTCGTATGTAGCCGGATACGGCGTGCATTCGTCGAATACCATCATAATATCCGAGCCAATACAGCGCTGTATTTCTACTACCCGTTCGGGCGTGAACAAGTGCTTGGAGCCATCTACATGCGAAGAAAACGCCACGCCTTGCTCGGTAATCTTGCGAAGCTCCTGAAGCGAAAACACCTGAAAACCACCGCTATCAGTAAGAATTGGTCTGTTCCAATTCATAAATTTGTGTAGGCCGCCCAGCGTGGAAAGCACTTCCTCGCCCGGACGCAGGTACAAATGGTACGTGTTGCCGAGAATAATCTGCGCGCCGAGCTCTTCGAGTTCGCGCTGCTCTACAGCTTTTACCGTAGCTTGCGTACCTACCGGCATGAAAATGGGCGTTTCGATCACTCCGTGATCCGTTGTTAACCGCCCTGCTCGCGCATTGCAATCAACAGCGGTTGTTTCCAGTTCAAACATTGAGGGTCCTGACTGCGAGACAAAGTATTGAACAAATGTTTATTGAACATGTGCTGCCAGCCGTGCGGTGGCCTGCCTAAAAAAAAGAGAAAGCGCTCCGCCGATACAGTCAGCTACCCAATCGTCGGCTCCAGCCTGGCGATGAGGGATAAATGACTGATGGACTTCGTCGTAGATGCCGAACAGCGCAGTAGCCAGAAGAATAGTCCACACGAACCGGCGCTTTGGCATATCGGGCTTCCACGCGTGCAGAGCCAAGCTCAGCGAGAAACCAAAGTAAAAATAGGCAATCATATGCAGTACTTTGTCCTGAAAATTAAAGCCCATATTGTTCAGAGGCGGAGAGGGCATGTGCGAAAATGCAGAGAGGAGAATCGCCACACAAAGGATGGGAATGCTACAGAGCAGCTTATGCAGATTCATGCTGCCCTCCTGCAAGAGCGTGGCCCATATAGTCGATCAGCGCACTGGCTGTAAGAGTTTCCTCGCTATTTCGCAAAGCGTATTCATCGCCAGCCCGCGCGTGCAGCCAAGCGCCGAGCGCCGCAGCATATAAGGGTTCTGTATTTTGCGCTGCCAGCCCGCCGATGAAGCCCGAAAGAACATCACCGCTGCCAGCCGTTGCCATACCGGGATTGCCGGTAATATTCCAAAATGTTGTTTCTCCGTCGGAAATCACTGTTGGTACCTGTTTAAGAAGCAGCGTGCAGTTGAGCTTTTGCGCCCATTCTACCGCCAGCTCGTGGAAGTTTGCAGGCATTTCGGCATAGCTCGTACCAATCAAACGGGCGAATTCACCATAATGAGGCGTCAGAATCACATTGCTGTTGTAGTGTTCTTCGCGCGAGATACAGCGCAATCCGTCGGCATCAACAACAACGGGCATCCGTTGCGACATTATCTGTATAAACTCTCGCCCCATCTCAATCGTGCGTTCATCGTCGCCAAGCCCCGGCCCAAATACAATTGCCTGCGCCTGTTGTGCGTATTCGAGCAGGACCGGCAGAGCATCTGGCGATATCGTGCCTCTGTCGGTGACAGCAAGTTCCGTGGCCATCACTTCAGGTTTCACAGCAGCGTGCATACAGGGGGCCAAAAGCCGTACACGCCCCGCGCCGATACCAAGCGCAGCATGAGCAGCGAGCACCGGCGCTCCGGGCATATGCAGAGCTCCGCCTATCACGACGACAGTGCCGTAGTCGTGCTTGCTCGTCCTGCGTTTCCTATGCGGCAGAATCGACCGCACATCCTCATCGGCAAGTGTCCACACGGGGTTGAGCGACGCCACGAGATGATCGGGAACGCCAAAAGGCGCTATGAGAATTTCCCCGCAAAATTCATCAGCATCCCCGAGGTACATACCCGTTTTTGGATATTCCATTGTTATCGTGTAGTCGGCGCGGAAACAATCGCTGTGGCAGGCACCAGTAGCGGCGTTCATGCCAGTAGGCACATCAATCGCAATTGTGAGAGCATCGGTCGCTGCGAGCTTTTGCAGCAATGGCAGTACGGTTCCGCGCGGAAATTCGCTTCCTCCCACCCCCATCAGAGCATCAATAGCACAATCGCAGTCTGTGTCGGCCTGCCGTACATCTTCATCGGTGGCTAAGTAATACACAGGAATCCCCAACCGCTGTGCAATGGCGTAGTTCGTGCGGGTTTCTTCTGTCATCTTTGTGGTATCGCCCACGTGAAATATATGCAGGCGGCAGTGCTCATACAGATGGCGCGCAAGAGCGAATCCATCGCCACCATTATTACCAGCGCCACAAAACACATGCACAAGCGGGTCGCTCATATCGTGTTCACGCCATATTGAAAAGATGAGATCGGCAGCAGAACGCGCTGCGTTTTCCATCAGCAAAAGCGGCGGAACAGCAAAGGCCTCGGTCATAGCCGCGTCGGCGCGGCGCATCTGTTCGGGGGTTACTATACAATACATTCAACAAATTTACGGATATTCCCCCATTTTACCGCACCGTACCTGCTTGCCGAGCATAGTACGACGACGAAACAACACACAGACAGCCTCATAGAGGCAATACACAGAAACATTCTTCTGCTTCGTCGATAGATACTTTCCAGGGACGCGCGCTTTTTGTAATTTCGTTGTTTTGAACAGACGCAACGGGCTTCAATTCTTACATACATGGCAAAACGCATATCGAAAAAGGCAGCGGCGCAAGCGCCGGAAGTAATACAGGCACAGGACACATTGCGGCCCACACTCATTAATGGGGAGTTCTCGCATATTGTTGTCCGGGGAGCACGCGAGCACAATCTTAAGAACGTGAACATCGACATCCCTCGCGATCAGTTCGTCGTTATTACAGGGCTTTCGGGGTCGGGTAAGTCCAGCCTCGCATTTGATACCTTGTATGCCGAGGGCCAAAGGCGCTATGTAGAATCGCTTTCGCCCTACGCACGGCAATTCCTCGGGCTGATGGAAAAGCCGGATGTTGATGTGATAGAGGGTCTCTCGCCTGCTATTTCTATTGAGCAAAAGACTGTAGGACACAACCCGCGTTCAACGGTGGGAACAGTAACAGAAATTTACGACTACATCCGCTTGCTCTACGCAAAGATTGGCGTACAATACTGCATAGACCACCCCGACGTGCCAGTGCACCGCCAGTCGATGGACCAGATTATCGAGGGAATGCTCGCTACCGGCATGGATAAACGCGCCTATGTGCTCGCTCCAGTCGTGCGGGGCCGCAAGGGACACTATCGCGATCTCTTCGAGCAGTTCCGCAAGCAGGGCTACACCCGTGTTCGCGTGGACGGTGAACTGCGCGAAATCGCCGAAGGTATGCAGGTGGACCGCTATCAGCTCCACAATATCGAACTCGTCGTGGACAGACTGGCAATCAATGCCGAACAGGAAACTCGGCTCCGCACTTCGGTCGATCTGGCTGTGAAGCTCGGCGAAGGCGTGGTAATGCTGCTCACAGAGGAAGCAGGCGACGAATGGAAAATGACGTTGTACAATCAAGCAAACGCTTGCCCAGTGTGCAATCGCTCCTACGAACCTCTTGCGCCTAATGCCTTCTCTTTTAACTCGCCTTATGGCGCCTGCCCCACATGCGAAGGGCTGGGCGAGGTACGCGATTTCAACACCGAGCTGTTCATGCCCGATAAATCACTGTCGTTGGACGACGGCGGTATAGCTCCGCTTGGCAAACATCGCGACACATGGCTGTGGAAACAGGTAGAGGCCGTATGCGAGGAACTGGGAATCGACCGCGACAAACCCGTGGGGGATATCTCGCAAGAACATCTGCGCATTTTGCTGAATGGAGCAGGTAAGACAGTGTTCCCGATTCGCTATATATTCAAAAGCGGGCGTGAAAAAGTCTATAAACAGAAGTTTCCCGGCCTGATCGACACATTGCGAAGTCAGTATTCTAAAACAAGCTCTACGGCTATTCGCGATTGGATAGAAAGCTATATGTCGGCGGTAGACTGCCACACCTGCGGAGGTGGACGCCTAAAGGCCGAAAGCCTCGCTGTACGGGTGTACGGGCAGCACATCGGCCAAGTAGTAAATATGGCAGTGTCCGAGGCACTTGAGCACTATGTAGCGCTCCCGCTTACTGCTCGCGAAATGAAGATTGCCCAGCTCATTCTAAAAGAGATTACATCGCGCCTGCGTTTTCTGGAAGAAGTGGGCCTGCAATATCTTACGCTCAATCGTACTGCTCGCACGCTTTCCGGTGGCGAAGGCCAGCGCATCAGGCTCGCCTCGCAAATCGGCTCGCAGCTCGTGGGGGTCATGTATGTCCTCGACGAGCCGAGCATTGGCCTGCACCAGCACGACAATAGAAAGCTCATTACTTCGCTGAAAAAGCTGCGCGACCTCGGCAATACGGTACTTGTGGTAGAGCACGACCGCGAAATGATCGAGGAATCGGATTACCTGATCGACCTCGGCCCCTTTGCAGGTGTGCACGGCGGCGAAGTAGTCGTCACCGATTCCCCACAGCATCTGCTAAACAACGGCAGAAGCACAAGCCAGTCGCTTACAGTGCAGTATATTCTCAACCAAAAACGCATTGAAGTGCCCGAAAACCGGCGTACAGGCAATGGCAAATTCCTGATGCTCGAAGACGCGCGTGGAAACAACCTAAAAAGCGTCACTCTGAGCATCCCACTGGAAACCTTTACTTGTATTACTGGCATGAGTGGTTCGGGAAAATCGACGCTGATAAACGACACTCTGGTGCCAATCCTGATGAGGCATTTCTACAACTCGCACACGTCGCCGCTGGCCTACAGCAAAGTGCACGGCCTCGAACTTCTCGACAAGGTGATAGAAATCGACCAAGCGCCGATTGGCCGCACGCCGCGTTCCAACCCGGCGACATACACTGGATTGTTTACGCTTATACGCGACCTTTTTGCCGAGCTGCCCGAGTCGAAAATACGAGGCTATAAGCCCGGTCGCTTTTCGTTTAATGTCTCCGGAGGACGGTGCGAAGAGTGCCAAGGCGATGGCGTTAAAAAAATCGAAATGAACTTTCTGCCCGATGTGTATGTGCTGTGCGATACATGCCTCGGCAAGCGCTACAACAACGAGACACTCCAAGTGCACTACCGTGGGAAATCCATATCGGATGTGCTGGAAATGACGGTAGAAGCAGCAGCGGAATTCTTTAGAGATATCCCCAAGATATACCGAAAAGTAAGCGCTCTGCACGATGTCGGCCTTGGCTACATACGGCTCGGCCAGCAGGCTCCTACGCTTTCCGGTGGCGAAGCACAGCGCGTAAAGCTCGCTACAGAACTCTCGAAAGTAAGCACGGGAAAAACGCTGTACATTCTCGACGAGCCAACTACTGGCCTGCACTTTGAAGACATCAATATTCTGCTTCGCCTTCTCCACAAGCTGGTAGAGCGCGGCAATACAGTCGTGGTCATTGAGCATAATCTCGATGTTGTAAAAACTGCCGACTGGATTGTGGATCTCGGACCCGAAGGAGGCAAACACGGCGGTACAATCGTGGCCGAAGGCACGCCCGAATCGGTATCGCAAATAGAGGGCAGCTATACTGGGGTATATCTGCGGCAGGAGCTTACCCGGTAAAAAATAGAAGGGCATAACCTCGTGGATTCAGGCGGGACGAGCGCAGCCGTCTTTGCACCCGCTTGGGTCTCCGCACCGCGCGGCAATTATCGTAAAAACGATGCGAGGACGTCCACTGCGTGGTCGTTCGGCCCTCACCGCAAAGGATGATCGCAAGAGCAATGTGCAGGCGATAGAATGCCGACCAGGTGCGTGTAAAAAGCCACCTTTGCCCACTTTTTCTTGCGATTCTCATCAGCAACTTTAGACAACTTCTTGGAAAATAACTCTTCATTTGCAGAAAATTCTTATTTTTGAAATCTCTTATATCTACAGAAGATATTATCCACTCTTTCAGGAGATTCTGAATGAATATTCTCGTCGGCATTTCCCAGGTGCCCGATACTGCGACGAAGATTGTAATCAGTGCGGACGGTAAATCCATAGATACCAAGGGCGTCAAGTTCATTCTCAATCCATATGATGAATTTGCAATAGAAGAAGGGCTGCGCCTGCGCGAAAAGCACGGTGGATCTGTCACAGTAGTCAGTATTGGCGCCGATACAGCGAAAGAAATTCTTCGCACAGGGCTTGCCATGGGCGCCGATAAGGCCGTGTTAGTCAAAGGTGATGCAGTGGATTCGTTCATTGTTGCGGACAATCTGTCTGCGATTGCCAAAGACATTAGTGCAGATATTGTGATTCTCGGTCGCCAGAGTATCGATTTTGATTCTTTCCAAGTTGCCCCTATGGTTGCCGAAATTCTCGGCTGGCCGTCGGTGACATTTGTTTCGTCGCTCAATGTCGACGGCTCAGCTATTAGTGCCGAGCGCGACATCGAAGGCGGCAAGGAAAGCGTTACCACCTCCCTGCCCTGTGTACTTTCGGCACAGAAGGGCCTCAACGACCCGCGCTATCCGAAGCTACCCGACATCATGAAAGCAAAATCCAAACCAATCGAAGAGCGCGCTTCGTCGTCGGCAGCACCGCGTGTAAGCGTCCAGTCGATGGAACTTCCGGCAGCTAAAGGCAAAGGCAAGATTTTCGGCGATTCCGATCAGGATATCGCAGAAGTAGTGCGATTGCTCCGCGAAGAAGCCAAAGTAATCTGACAGACGGTTTGGCATGTTGCTACAGAAAGTATTTATTCCTCATTTCTCCTGAATAATATTCTTATGACTATTATAGCCTTTCTCGAAGCGCAGGACAACAAGCTCAAAAAAACGGCATTTGAAACCCTTACAGCCGCTCGCGGCGCGGGTAGTGAGCATAAAGTAATCGGTGTCCTGCTCAACGGAACCCCGGAACAGATGCAGGAAGCTGCCGAATACGGGCTTACCGAATGCGTTAATGTAACCCACGATATATTGAATATTTTTTCGCCCGCTGCTGTTGCTTCGGCACTCGCCCAAGTAGCTGAAAGCGAGAATGCTGATCTCGTGCTGCTGGCGGCTACCATCCACGGCAAAGAAGTAGGTCCGCGCCTTGCTGTGCGCCTTCAGGCTGGATATATTCCCGATGCTGTTGCTCTTGCGATATCCGGCAGCGATGTGAGTGCTACACATCCGGTCTATGCAGGCAAAGCCCGTGTAAGCCTGAAAATCGAAACCGCGAAAAAAGTGGTAAGCCTGCGCCCTAATGTCTTTACAGCAAAAAAGGTCGATGCACCAGCCTCGCCTGTAGCACGCAGCTTTGCCCCTTCGCTTGGCACCGGCGATGCCAAAGCGCCTGTGTCGTCCGTATCGCGCAATACAGGAAAGCTCGACGTTGCCGAAGCGGAAATCATTGTTTCCGGTGGACGTGGTCTGAAAGGACCCGAGCATTTCTACCTTGTTGAAGAGCTGGCCAGTACACTCGGAGCAGCGGTAGGCGCATCACGCGCAGTTGTGGATGCAGGCTGGCGTCCGCACAGCGAGCAGGTAGGCCAAACTGGTAAAACGGTGTCGCCTAATCTGTACGTAGCATGCGGGATATCTGGCGCAGTGCAGCACTTAGCCGGGATGTCGTCGTCGCGGTATATTCTCGCTGTAAACAAAGACAAAGATGCACCCATTTTCCAGACGGCTGACTACGGTTTGGTAGGCGATGTCTTTGAGATTTTGCCTAAACTGACAAAAAAAATCAGCGAAACAGTGCAACATTAACGGTGCGTCGTAGGTATTATTTGGGCAGCTCTCTGTATTTTCTTGCGCGTTGAGATTCAATTTTTTAATTGTTACTTTCGTCTGTGCAGTGGGAATGCGGAGAGCTGTCCCTTCACTTTTCGACTGATTAACTGAAGGACTTTGCTGTGAACAAGATACAGGTCGACATTCTGGGACTTTCAACAAGCCAGGCAAGCAATGGTGCCTATGCGCTCATCCTTCAGGAAAATGAGGGAATGCGAAGGCTCCCTATTGTCATAGGCGCTTTTGAAGCGCAGGCTATTGCTTTGGAGATGGAAGGAGTAAAACCCCCTCGACCGATGACCCATGACTTGCTGAAGACCGTTATCGAAGCGCTGGGGGCGACTCTTGTAGAAGTTGTTATCAACGACCTACAGGACGGCACCTTCTACGCCCAACTGATACTCGACAGTACTGGCGTTGAAATAGATTCGCGCCCGAGTGATGCTATCGCTCTGGCCGTCCGCTTTAATGTTCCCATCTTTGTAACGCAGGAAGTGTTCGACGAAGCGGGTTTTCTTCCCGAAAATGCTGAAAGTGAGGCAGAAACAGAGGAAGAAGCAGAATTTGAGAGCGAAGATATCTCTATCTCGGAAGTAAAAGACGAACCCAACGAAGATCGCAGGCCAAGCTCCCGCATTGATATTCTCCAAGCAGAATTAGAAAAGGCAATCAAAAAGGAAGACTATGAAACTGCCGCTGTTCTGCGCGATGAAATCAACAAACTTGCTCCAAAAGCATGATTACAGTAAAATTTTGCTTGTGTTCGCTGTAATATTTTTGTAGTTTTGAAGTCTGTTTAGCCGGAGTAGCTCAGGTGGTTAGAGCAATGGAATCATAATCCATGTGTCGGGGGTTCAAGTCCCTCTTCCGGTACACAATTAAAAAAAATAGAGTTGAGCAGTAGTTTCTCCCCTAACCGCTGCGTTTGATGCTCTTATCTGGTGTACCCCTATATGTATACCGGATATTTATTTTTCTCTTTGACAGCTTAGCAAAATTTAGAGTTGAGTAGCAGTTTCTCCCCTAACCGCTACGTTTGATGCTCTTATCTGGTGTACTCCTATTTTGTATACCGGATATTTATTTTCTTCTTTGACAGTTCAGCTAAAATTTTGAGTTGGGCAGCAGTTTTTCCCCTAATTGCTGCGTTTGATGCTCTTATCTGGTGTATTCCTTTATTACACCGGATATTATTTTTCTCTTTGACAGTTCAGCTAAAATTTTGAGTTGAGCAGTAGTTTCTCCCCTAATTGCTGCGCTAGATGCTCTTATCTGGTGTACCCCTATATTACACCGGATATTTATCTTTCGTTCAATTATGAGTTGAGCAGTGGTTTCTCCCCTAATCGCCGCGCTAGATGCTCATACCTGATGTCTCATTATTCATCGGGTTTTTAATAAAAAAGCAGGTTTCGGATTCCGAAACCTGCTTTTTTTTTGCAGCTTTATATTTCTTGCTCCTACCTGGAGCCAAAGCACACAGAAAGCGTCAACGCAAAATAGCTGCGGTCGGGCTCATCTGCTTCCTTGTTGATAAGATTAGCAAAGTGATACTTACCCGTAATATCGAGCGTCGCCACGCTGAGATCGAAATCCACACCAGCGCCGAGTGCTGCACCTACACGGCTGTAGGAAGCATCTTCGTTGATTCCCAAGGGAACAGATATATCTCCCTGCTTCAGATCGAGCGAGTTGCTGAAGTAATTATAGGAAAGATCGCCTGCCAAGTACACGCCTATGGTCGACTTGACTAATGAATATTCTAATCCGGCTGTAATCGGCACAATATTCGACGTCGCCTCAAATTCGTAAGTCTTCCCGTCGTAGTTCAGCAGAATATCAGCCCCGGGAAAACGGTGCAAGCCAGCCGAAGCAGCAAAACGCACGCTTTCGCCAAGACCAAACCGATATTTCAACTGAAAATGGTACCCGAGGGATGCGGCGTCCTGTAGGTCTTCTTTCAGCGTACCCGTGGAAATATTGTTGTACACAGAGCTAATTGCTTCGTTGGGAGTGGACAGCCCCAAGCCAATACCAAAACTACTTTGCGCGAATGCCGACACCGAACTCATACACGCGACAAACGCCAGTGCTGTACATATCCTTTTTATGCTCATACACCCACCCTACTTATGAATAAAAATAGTACATCTTATTTTTCAACTTCTTATACAGCATTTCCCGAGCGCGGAATAAATGAGCCTTCACCGTACCGAGAGGGAGGCCAAGCTGGTTAGCTATCTCCTGGTAGTCGAGCTCTTCTCCGTGCCGCAGTTCTATGACAACTCTGTATTTTTCGGGAAGTTCCTGAATGGCGGCGTTGAGAAGCGAAGTTTTTTCTTTGTTGTGGATGTCGGTATCGGGCAGCCACGTCGAATCGGAGATCTCATACTGTATCTCGCCATCGTGTGTTTCTATAGGCTGGTCGATAGAGAACGTTTTTAGACGTTTTTTGCGCAGGAAGTCGATACAGTGATTAGAAGCAATACGGTATAACCACGTCGAAAAAGCGTACTCGTGGTTGAACGTAGCAATGGCATTGAATGCCTTAACAAAGGTTTCCTGTACAAGGTCTTCAACGTCGTCGCTGTTGCGCATCATGCGGCGTATAAGCCCCGCAATAGTAGGATAGTATTTCTGTCGGAGCTGTGTAAAAGCCTGCTGATTGCCAGCGACTGCACGCTCAATCAGATCAGCGTCTTCCACGCGCGATTGCTTGCGCCGCTCTTCCCGCGAAGGTATGTTCCTGCGTTGCTGCATACTATAGTTTAGGTACGTTCATGCACCATTAAATCACAATTTAATGAAATTCCGAGCAATTACCACTGATTACATTAGAGCTTCTGCTGAACAGGGCGGAAAAACTCTTCCTGCACCAGCGCAGATATTCTCCTTTCTCTATTCAGCCACACGAGCGAAATATACCACAGAAGAAACGCTCCGAGTCGTAGCTAAAGCAAATTGCCTTCATTATGCAAATTTTCTTGGTTTTCGCCTTTTAACGCTGTATTTTTGTCATTCTTGAATGTTTTATCATTCTTGAGCGCAAGGAAAGGTGCCGGAGTGGTCGATCGGGCTCGCCTGGAAAGCGAGTGTACCCGAAAGGGTACCGAGAGTTCGAATCTCTCCCTTTCCGCAGTTTAAGAGAACCCGCGAAATTATAAATATTTCGCGGGTTTTCTTTTTTCTACAAGATAGTGTGCTTCACCGTTGTTATCTCCGTGCTTTGCCGGATATTGTGCAAGGGCAGGAAACTGCCTTCGGATTCCCGCCTATTTTGCAGATCCACTTGCCCTGCATATATACACCAGTGCAATCCAGTAATAGGAGAAAAAATGCGACAAAGGGCGCACAGTCGCGCGGCGGATGTGCTACGCGGTGCAGAGACATAGAACACGGTGCGAAGACCGAAGCGCCTAGCAGCATCCACACAGCGACGGCGTTGATGCTTTTACATAGCTTATTTTTTAACTGGAGTGCGAACTTCAAGCGACACCGTGCGGCAGTAATACCTGCCTTCGGGCACGGTATTGTCGTAGGGCAATGTAGAGGCGCCAATTCCGCGCACAGACTGGATACGAGTACCTGGACGCAACTGCTTGAGATACTGCTGCACAGTTTCGGCACGCGCCTTAGAAAGCTCCATATTGTAGGCAGCCTCACCAAGCCTGTCGGTAGAACCCGTAATATGCACATCGGAAGCAGGCTTTACGGCTTCAGTCACAAAGCGATCCATCATTTCTCTATTTTGAGATGAGATATCCGAGCGGTCGAAATCGAACACAATCAAGCTCAGGCGGCTTACTTCGAACTCATTCCGCGTTTTCTTTACAGGGAACTGGCAATCCGCATTCAGCACCGAACCATCATCCTGTGTAATCTGCAATGTGCCAGTCAGTTGTTCTACATCTTGTTGCAAGCGTCCTCCAAGCGCAGTGAGCGTCTCGGTAGCAACGGTAATCGTCTCAATGGCTTTTGGAGCCTTCTCCCCCGTTTTAACAGCCATCAGAGCGCCACTATAGTACATAGAGAGATCCCAGCCTTGGGCTCGTTCTGGGTGCAGCACCTCGATAGAAAACTGTTGAGTATCTTCTATTGGAATGTATTCTAGAAACCGTGAATGCACAACTGGCGCAAGGATAGCCGGATCGTCGGAGGCAATTTCTGTGCGCCTATTTTCCTCATCTCCCTCGGCATAGCGAGCACTGGACGCGAGTTCGGGAAGATCAACACTGCGGAGAGTAATTCGCTGGCGATCTACACCCCATGTATTCACAAGGTAATCCGCCACCACTTTCGCACGGCGATCAGCCACCGCTTTACGGTCGGATGGCGAAGCAAGCTCTTTGCCATCGGTAGTACCAGTAATCGTCAGGCGGGCGTTAGGATACTCTTGCATCCGCTTACCGATAATGTGCAGCAGATAGTAATACGTAGAAATTGCGTGCTTGGGTAAATCCTTTTCCTGGAAGCGCGCTCGGTCGGCAACAGCAGGCATATAACGCGGTCGGAGTTCAGCGGCTGTGCTATCAAAAAAAACATACGGCAACAGCGGAAAGGTTTGAGTGACAATAGTTTCCTGCACTTCAAGCGGACGAGAGCTCAGCGAATTAATCACCAGTGACGGCACAACAGAGGGCGGCTCGGCCTCCTTTGGTGCTTCCCTGTTGGGTTTGGATATCGCAGCAGGTTCGTTATAGACAATCCACTTTAGTCCGATACCTGCGCGCACCGACTCCGTATGCCATTCCGAGCGCGACACCACGGAGCCCAGCCCATAGCGATACCCGATTTCAGGAACGAGCACCATATTGCCCCGTAGCGGAATATCCATACCGAGGGCTCCCAAAGCACCGTAGGACGTCGTAGCATCATCAATATCGCCTTTGCGTGTTACATGTTCCTTCGTGCCATCGTTGAACAGCACAAACGACGGATCATCGACGCGGGCGCGCTGCTCGTAGGTAGCGCCGAATAGCGGTTGTCCAGCATCAGCCGACAACCGCACATACACTGGTATCTCCGGATATGGAATCACGCGCACGCCCACATCAAATGCCAGATAACCGAGCATGGCATCGTATTTGTGGCCAACGAACAACGGAGTATAGCGGTCGTTTGCGCGGTCGTACACCTCCGACACCTGGGTTTGGGCTTCGAGCACTGCAGGACGAGCATTGTACAGCAAGCGAGCTGATACATCGAGATATGGAGCCAATATGGGATAGTCGAACATGACTCCACCCCAGTAGCCGGTCGCTGTACCATCGCTGAATAAGCCGCAGTCCGTAGAGCCAGGAATAATCGGAAGCGATGTTTGATTGCTGATGCGCTCAAGCCCTCCAATAAATCCCAAGCTGTACTGCACACTCCGAGCGGAGTCGCTGTTATTCTGCGCACAAAGGAAAGCAGAACCAGCCGCAAACAAAGCGGCAAAGAGAAAAAAGGTTCGAATCATGGAAAGTAAACGAATGCAAATACATGAGTACGGGAAGCGCCGACACTGCCGATAAGTTAACAAAAGTTCTCTTCTCATGCTTTAGAGAATTGACTTTAAGCTATTAATTTAGGAAATTGATCCCTCAGCGTAATAGAAACGTCCCCCCAAGTGATAAAAAAAGAAGGGTTCCCAGTATCGATCAACAGGTTACTATGAAAATGCAAAGACGAGAATTTCTCGCCGGAATAGTAGGTACGGCAGTGGCACTGCACACCCCCAAACTCAATGCTTTTACACATGATGCCGCTGTCTCCTCTCCGGTAATTCCGTCCGCTCCACTCCCCCCCTGCGTTCAGCGGGAGGACGGAGTTTTACTGCCCCATGCCTTGCGTGCAGGCTCAACTGTAGGTATCGTAGCTCCTGCCAGCGGTGTAAGCATGCGCGACATAGCCGACGGTATAAGCGCGATGAAAAACTGGGGGTGCAAGGTAGAACTCGGTAAAGCGATTACAAAAAGCAATGGCTATCTCGCCGCTACCGACGAAGATCGCGCTGCTGAGTTCATGGAATTTATTGAGCGGCCCGATATTGATGCAATCCTCTGTGCACGCGGAGGCTATGGCGTTATGCGCATCCTCCCTATGCTCGATTTTGATGTAATACGCAGCCATCCCAAAATTATCGTGGGCTACAGCGATATTACAGCTCTTGTCAACGCTGTGTACACGCGCAGCCGCGTTGTTGCATTCCACGGGCCAGTAGCCTCGTCTACATTCGATAGATTCACAAAAGAGTATTTCTACAATACGCTTTTTACCGATACCCCGCTCGGCAAAATCGCCGATAGCCAGGAGTTCAGCAATATCAATTTTTCCGAGAGTAGGCTCAGAACTATTTACGGCGGAAAAGGACATGGCAGACTCGTCGGCGGCAATCTAACGCTGATTGCCAGCACGCTGGGCACCCCCTACGAGATCGACACAACCGATGCAATTCTCTTCCTCGAAGAGGTATCCGAAGAGCCATATCGCATAGACCGAATGCTGACGCAATTGTGGCTAGCTGGAAAACTACAAGCATGCAAAGGCATTGCCCTGGGCCGATTCAAAGACTGCGAGCGGCTGCGTGATCCCGGTTTCAGAATCTCTTTTACTCTCGAAAAAGTGCTCCAAGAGCGGCTTGCTTCTCTGAAAATCCCCACGGTGTACGGACTGCCCATCGGGCATGTACAGAGCAAGATGACAGTCCCTATCGGCACGATGGCCGAACTCGATGCAGACTCTGGTACGCTGTCGCTTATCGAGCCTTCGGTGACAATGTAGCCGCAGAAGCACCCCAGCGGAGTGCCTCTGCAAACCCACAAGTATGTCGCTCTACATGCGTTCGGGTATTTCCATACCAAGCAGGTTCAGTACGCGCTCGAATGTGCACAGACACAACCCTGCAAGTGCCAAGCGCGAAGATCGCACGGATTCATTCTGTTCAGAAATCATCGGACAGTTCTGGTAGAAGCGGCTAAACGATTGTGCCAGCGTAAAGATGTATTCGCAAAGATGATTCGGCGCGCGGTTAGCATAGGTTGCAGCTAGCACTTCAGGCAGTTGCTGTAGCATCAGCACGAGATCGCGCTCTTCCGACCCGGTTATCACTATTGGCCCGGGCTTCATCTGCTGGTCGCCCGCTTTGCGTAAAACCGATTTGATACGCACCGCCGCATACAGGAGATAAGCGCCAGTCCGCCCTTCAAAGCGCACAAATTTCTCGATATCAAAAATGTAGTCGGTTGTGCGATGGTTCATCAGATCGGCATACTTCACCGATGCAATGCCCACCTTGCGTGCAATATCGTTCCGCTCTTCTTCGCTATATCCTTCGGCAATTTTTGCCTCGGTCATACGAGCCAGCGCTTGCTCGGTAGCCATGCGGAGCAAATCCTGTAGCTTCATCACACCACCGGCACGAGTCTTAAATGGCTTGCGGTCGGTGCCATTCATCGTACCAAAGCCAATGTGCTCCAGTTCCACACTTCCGGCAATACCTGTAAGGCGTGCGGCCTCAAATACTTGGCGAAAATGTGCGGACTGCCGCGCATCTACAACATACAGGATCAGATCGGCGTGGAGGTCGCCCACGCGCTGTTCAATGGTCGCCAAATCGGTAGTACCATACATAACACCGCCGTCGGATTTCACCACGATAAGCGGTGTCATCGTTTGCTTTTCTTCTTCGGCATCCGCCAGGTAAATCACACGCGCACCATCGCTTTCTTTGAGAAAACCAGCGGCGTCTAATCGCGCAATCATCGCAGGGATACGCGGCTGTGCGTCGCTTTCGCCGAGCCAGAGATCGAAGTGTACACCGAGGTCGGCAAAATCGCGCATGAGCGCCGCCCGCGAAATAGCCACAAAGTGTTTCCAGAGCGCAAAGTAGCCGGGGCGCCCTTGCTGGAGTTCGGCAGTAGCCGTGCGTGCAGCGTCCGCAGCTTCAGTCTCGGCTTTGGCACGAGCCGACGCACGGGGGTACATCGCCTCCAAATCTTCAATAGAAATTGGCGATTCATCGGAATATGGGCCTGTATAGCCGGAATCAAAATACGGCAAATCGGGCTGCTCGCGCTGGAGTTCGGTAATCAGCATCCCCATCTGTGTGCCCCAGTCGCCTAAATGCACATCGCTTACAACGCGGTCGCCAGCATAGCGGAAGACTCGCTGCAAACTGTCGCCAATAATCGACGACCGCAGGTGCCCTACGTGCATGGCTTTTGCAACATTTGGCCCGCCAAAGTCGATCACGACTGTACGAGGCTGCGACACAGGCGTGCAGCCCAGCCGCTCGTCGGCAGCTACAGCATTCACACGCGCAGTAAGAAACTCGTCGGTAAGGGTGATATTAATAAACCCTGGTCCTGCGAGCGAAAGATCGGCAAAAATATCGCGGGATTGCACAGCATCCAGTACGCTTTGCGCTACAGCGCGGGGATTCTGTTTCGCTGCCTTTGCAGCAGGCAACGCGCCGTTGCACTGGAACTGGCTGATATCTGGCCTTTGGGAAACAACGACTTCGCCAAAAGCACGATCCAATCCAGCGGCCTCAAACGCATGAGCAAAGAGTTCTGATAAATGAGACAGAAGCGACTGCATACCTTTTCCTGAGATAGTATTAGTAGTATCTAAAGTTGCTGTTGAGAGAACGAATGTAGCACGGGCATCGCTCGGGCGCCCGCCTGGCCGCTGTCACCGGTCGCACAACCGCTTATCGTTTTTTCGGCTGCTCGGCGCTTGTGCCTGCGGTTGAGGCAGAAAAACACGCGACGGCTGTGCAGCGCGGTGCAGAGACCTGAGCGAGGACAGAGACCGAATGCCAACAGCTCCGAATGCTACACAGTAGCCGAGTTCCATTGCATGCACGTACAAGCACATACTACGCATTGAAGCTCGACAAAAAGAAAATCCCCACCCACCCTGTGCGGGCAAATGGGGACACAAAATAACGAAAGATTTTGCAGGTGAGCAACGATTACTGTTGCTTATAGAAACCATCGGAAAGCATCAGGTCGATCACCGACGACGCGTATTCCTTAAACTCATCGGCGGCCTTAAAGCCCACATCCTTGTATTGCACTCTCCCTTCTTTGTCCAGAAAGAACTTGGTAGGAATACCTGTCACACCAAATTTTTTCACGACTTCGTCTTCGAGATCAAGAAACACTGGGAACGTGTATTTATTAGTTTCGATAAATTTCCCTGCTACTTCTTTCCGCTCTTTGGTGCGCTCCCACACATTCACAACGAGGATTTGCACTTGGTCGTTGCCGCTGTATTTATTGTACACTTCTTGCAGCGAAGGCATGGACTTCACGCATGGGCCGCACCACGTAGCCCAGAAATCGATCATGACAACTTTGCCTTTAAAATCGGCAAGTGTTACTTTTTTCCCGTCGAGCGTTGTAAGCATGCCTTCGATTGGCTCCATATTGAGGCGCTGCGACGACATTTTTTTCAGGCGCGACTCTTTGGCTTGCTTTTCGAGCTGGGCGAGAACTTCATCGTATTTCTCCGAACTTCCGTTGCCCTTTTCGCGAGCATCGGCTACTTCGCTGTACAGCTTTTTGTGTTCGGTAGCGATATACTCACTCGACTGCGATGCACCAATGGCCGTACACGCTACGGAATAGGCGTCTTTCATGCGCCCTGCATTGATAAGAGCCTGTATCAGGTGTTCGTATTGAGGCGCTGTAGCATTATCGCCCAGCAGGTGCATCATCTCTCTGAAAACAGCTATGGCTTTGTCGTTTCTATGCAGTGTCATTTCCACTTGGCCATAGACATCCAGCACAGTACCAAGCGCAAGGTCGGTTTGCTCTTGCCACTCAAATTCGGCCAGATGCGACGGCTTGGTCTGGACAACGGGATTTCTGGCTATATCCACAGCTTTTTCAGCCATGACTTCGGCGTCCTCCATTGTACTGTCGGCTCCTGCATACGACCGCGCGATTTGCACATACGCCATTGGAGATGGGTACTGTATGGCTTCCAGAAATTCCTCGGCCATTTCGGGCTTTTTCGCATTGACATAGTGCGTAACAGCAGCGATCTGTATCTGCTCGCGATATTCGTTGGCGGGGAATTTCTTCAGAAAAGCCTGTGCCATAGCAGGAAATTTTTCGGCGTCCTGTACTAATGCCGACAGCGCCTGGACGTCTTGCTCTTCTGCCATGCCACTTTGCGGATACTGCCGAACATATAATTTACGCAGGGAGTCGGCCTTTTCGGGCTGGCCAGCCGTACCGTAGAGACGAATAGCCGACAGAGCAAAGCTTTCCACAGAGCCATCATAAGGAGAGGAAAGCAGATTGTTCACTGTGCGAAAATACGCCACCGAGTCGATATTTTTCTGCTCGTAGCTAATAGAATTCAGCGCTACTTTTGCTTGAAAATTATCGGGATACAGCTCCAGCTCTTTGCGAAGCAACTGAAGAGTTTTCTCGAAATCAGTGCGCCTTTGTGCTTGCTGAGGCATATTCCCATAGTAGGTAATAGCTGCCCGGTAGTTGGCACTGCGTAGAAGTTTACCGCTTTTCTGTACGAAAAAATCCCAGAATTTACCGTCGTTGTTGTCGTACTTTTTTGCGCCATCGCTGATTTTCACCATGCCGTACACCGTAGCGCTATCCAGCTTAAACTCTCCTATATACGCTTGAGAAGGCTGGTCGAACTTCAGCTCGGCCTGGCGCGCAGTAGGCTTCAGCGATGTTTCCCGGAAGGAATACACAACAGCATACACATTGCTGAGATGGAGCAGTTTTTCGTCGGGCTTGTATTTAATTGTAATCCTATTGCCCGGCGGCGGAGTACCCGGATTGAGAGTAAGCTCTCCTGTTGCAAACGCAGGGGCTGCGGCAGCAAAGAACAGAGCGAGAAATTTAATATACTTGTTCATGTGTAAGAGATTTAAAAGTGAATAATCAACTAGCGTGGGGCGGTTCCTTCCGCAGAGCATCAGCCATCTTCGCAAAAAGCTGTTCAAAGCCACTGCGGGCAATCACAACATCTACCCGGGCGTTTTTGCTGCGACGCACCAAATCGGTATCAGTATGATGGCAGAATCCTACCACTCGGATCCCCGGATGTTTCTGCTTAAGGCTGCGAACAACTTCCACAGCGTCGAACCCTGAGGCTTCGAGATCAACAACAAAGATTTTTTCTTGCGCGTCGCTCTGCTCTAATTCCTGTACAGCTTGTTCGGGGCGTATCCGCACAGGAACATCAACACCACGCGCCTCGGCAATTGTGCGTACTTTCGACTGGAACATCAGATCGTCGATGGCAGCTACGACAAATGAATCATTGCTCACTCAGTACCTCCGTAATAATATCCAACGACTGCTGAAGAGCAGTCGCTTCCCAGGGTTCGTTGCATTTACTGTGTGCATGAATAATATTTTTGAGCAGACGCATCAGTATGTACGTGTTGGGTACACGCTTGAGCATGCTGCTATCGAATTCAAAACCAATATCCGTTACAAATCTGTGGCAATCGCTTTCCGACAAAAACAGGCCATTGTTATAGGCATCGATGAACACATTGAGCTCGGGATGAAACACAACAAAATGAGCCGGAAGGCCGATACCGTACATATCCACGCCAGCGCGCTCGGCCACGAGAATATAAAGCACGGCGAGCGATATCGGAATGCCGCGTTTATGAGCGATAAGCGTGTGAACGTATGAATTGTCGGGGTTGTAGTATTCCTCTTCGGCACCCCGAAATTTCTCTTCTTCAAAGAACGCGCGATTGATACACATCAGCAGATTAAGGTCGTTCGGATGCTGCGTCTGAATAAAGAGCACGTGTACACGCAAGGAAATTTCGTCGAGCCGTGCGCTTATCTCTTCCCTATTTGTTTCCGGATAGCCAAAGCGCGAGATGAGCAGCGAAGCCTCTTCCAGATTGATATCCTGCTGCTCTACAGCAGCCTGCTTTACCAACGCCTCTAATTCGGCAAGTGCGTCTTTCTGAAAGCTGTGTATCACCTCTTCGAGGGTTTGCTGCGCGCGCAGGCTGTTTAGGGCTGCCAAATAATGGCGCAACAGCGGAACAATCGCAGGCCCATAAGAGCGGAGCTTTGCGGCCAGCACCTCTGCCATTTGTTCGTCCGGGTCGTCCAAGAGCTGGATGACGGCGAGAAATTCTACCTCATTCAGCGCTGGATCGCGGGGTATGTCCGCAGGTATGCTCATTCAGCTATGTATCTTGTGATCAAAGTTCGTGAAGCCGCGAAAGCTCGCGTGTGAGCAAAGCAAAGGCTTCTTCGGGCGTATTGACGAAATGAAACAGATTCAAGTCTTCTTCCGAGACCATTCCGGCCTCAACAAGCGCCTGAAAGTTAATAATTTTCGACCAGAACTGCTCGCCGTACAGCAGAATGGGCATGGGCTTGACAATCTTTTTAGTCTGCACAAGTGTGAGCAGTTCCATCATCTCATCGAGCGTACCAAATCCGCCCGGGAATACAATCAGCCCCTTGGCGTGGTACATAAACCAATACTTCCTCATAAAGAAGTAGTGGAATTCAAAGTTCAGGTATGGCGTGATATACGGATTCGGCGCTTGCTCGAAAGGCAGGCTAATGTTAAAGCCAATCGACTCGCCACCAGTCTCGTAAGCACCGCGATTAGAAGCCTCCATAATGCCGGGACCGCCGCCAGAGCACACAACAAAACGCTTTTCAGGGGGAAACTGCATCGACCATTCGGTAATAAGCCGTGCGAGTTCGCGAGCTCCTTCGTAGTAGCCAACGAATGCTTCGCGCTTTTGCAGAGCTGCGAGCTTCTTTTCCAACACTTCCCTTTCAGCACCGGCAGCCTGGGCTATTTTGTCGTGTAGAAGCCCGAGTTCGAGCTCGTATTGCTCAGGCGAAGGAATGCGCGCCGAGCCAAAGAAGATAATCGTGTTGTTGATGCGCGAATTGATAAGGTGCTTTTCCGGGTACATGTACTCCGAAAGTATCCGCAAGGTTCGAGCGGTGGGACTGTTGATAAATTCAGGGTTGTGATACGCCTTTGGAGCTTTGCTCAAATGGGTTGGGGCTTTTGTTTTTTTCTTCATAGTTGGTAACCTGATGTTCTGCAACCTTATGTTCTAACCTTGTTCAAATTGAGTAATGCGCTTTCGCTGTATGGGCGAAAACACGTCTATAGCGCTGCTGGGGCACCTGCGTGCATACGCGCCAATGATAATTTTGTGTACTGAACTATCACACAAGATGTTGTCCGCCATCGACTACGAGAATTTGCCCGGTAATAAAGGGCGAACCTGTTGAGAAAAACCACACAGCATCAAAAATATCATCTGCCGAGCCGTAGCGCTGCATTGGAATACGGGCAGCCGGAACGGTGAGTTCGCCTGGCTCGTCCGGTATATCAATCAGGCCCGGCGCAATTGCGTTCACGGCGATGTCGGGAGCGAGCTCGCGCGCAAGTGCTTTTGTAAGCTGAATAACACCCGCTTTCGATACATTGTACGGTATGCGCTCTTTCCACACTTCTATGCCGCCAAGCGAAGCAAAATTCACAATGCGCGATCCCCGGCCAGTGGACACTTTCAAAAACTCCCGCGATGCTGTAAGCTGGCTGCGGAGGTTGGTATTCAGCACCATATCCCAGAACGCCTCGTCGATTTCGTGCAAGGGCGTGGGATCGGGAAAAACACCTGCGTTGTTTACTAACACAGTAAATTTCCCCAGCTCTTCGTGCGCCCGGCCAAAGGCTTCTGCCATAGCTGTGGGCGACTGAACATCGGCCTGTACAGCACAGGCGGCAACTCCATAGCGGTCGCGCAGAGTGCGAACCACCCGTTGCGCTCCTTCGGCAGAATGATGGTAGTGTACTGCTACGTTCCAGCCTCGTTCTGCAAATCTTTCAGCGAGCACTCGCCCAATGCGCCTCCCGGCTCCTGTAATAAATACTGATGGCATGGGCTTACATCGTAAAGGGTAGTTTTACAATTTCCAGTATATAGTCGCGCCCGTTGTAGTGCGCTGTTGCCGTTGTGCCGGGGTTTGCATACTGTGTGCGTATATAGCCCAAGGCAATGTACTTCTGAAGCTCGGACGAAAATGTCGACCGCGTAATCGTTCCTATCAATCGCGTTGCATCGCTGAATTCGGCGCCGACTGGAATAGCTTCGTCGCTGATAAAGCCAACAAGGTGCTGCTTTACTTTATTATAGCTGTCCAAACGAGCTACCACCTCTTGCCCGATATAACAGCCCTTCTTGAAGTCGACAATACGCACTAGCCCAGCTTCGAGCGGATTGTACGCCTCTGTCCATTCTGCTCCCTGTGCGCCCTGCCCAGCTTCTATTTGCAGGATATCGAATACTGTACTGTTCATCTCCGGCATCGACTGCACATATCGGTGCAGTTCCTCCGTGATGTCGCTGTGCTTATCGGCTGGGTACAACAGAATGTAGGAAAATTCGCAGATAGTATGATACCGCAGCACCGTAGCTTCTACGCCTCCGATTGTCACCTTTTTCCAGTGGAACTGCGGTAGCAGTACTACTTGCTCCCCCGTCATTTCTGCGAGAATATGCGGGCTATACGGTCCGGTTACGAATATCGCTCCCCAGCTTTCCGAAACATCGGCAGGGCGAAAATCATCCATGATTGTGTACTTATCCAGCCACGACAGCACCCGGCTTTGCATTCCGGGTGAAAACAGCAGCACAGCGTCTTCTTCGCGCGCCAGCACTGTAAGCACGTCGATAATACGCGCCTTATCGGTGAGCAGCACTGTCTGCTCGCCTTCTCCTGTACGGAGTTCGCGCACATTGTTCGTCGTAAGCCTGTGGATGAGGTCCAGCCTATCGGCTCCTTGTACCACAACTTTGCCCATAGCAGAAGCATTCCACCACCCGGCTGCGCGTTTTACGTGTTCGTACACCTGTATTTCTTCAATATCCGGCAGAGTTAGCCTGTGCCGTAACTCTACTTGTGATTCCTGTGTATTCTGTGTATTTTCCATGCCTTTTGTTTCGTGTGTAGTCATTGGATAGCTACGACATTGTTCGCAGCTTATAGATAAAGAGAGTATTGTAGCACCGGCATCTTCGCTACCTAGCTCGGTAGCTTCGTCTGCGCATTGTTTCTGCGACAACTCGCTGCGGCGAAGCCCGGACTGCCACGCGACGGCGTTGCAGCGCGGTGCGAAGACCTGACGGCAGGCCGAAGACAGAAGGCCAACTGACCTCCTATGGTTCGCCGAGCTTTAAGCTCTGCAATAAAACATATTGGGAAACGCCCGCTTTCTGACTGCGGACGCCCGGTGTACGCCTATCGGCGACCGGTTGTTGCGCGCCTGCGGCACGAATTTAACATAAATCGCACTGCGTATGAAATGGTTACTGCGGATGTCTGGCCTTTCGGTTGTTATCGCATTGCTCTTCTGCGAGCAGCTTTCTGCACAGACTGCGACGTATCGCGTCTTTTTCAGGGACAAGGGGCCAGACGCCTTTGAGCCCGGCAGCACACTGTACCAGCAGACTGTGCAGCTATTTACACCCCGCGCGCTCGACCGGCGGCGAAAAGTCCTCGCCGACAACTCCTTGTTTGCGATTAGCGACGCACCGGTGTACAAGCCATATCTCAACGCTTTGCCAAACACTGTACAGATACTTGTAACATTGCGATGGAACAACTACGCTGTAGTCGAAGCCGACTCCGCCGATTCTGCTGCCATTGCTTCGCTTTCCTTTGTGCGCGCCGTGCGCCCTACCTCGTCGCGGTCTGCAATACTGGCTTCTACAAAGAGTGCGGCAACATCTACAGTGTTTGATATTGCTTCTACGGGCACGGGCTGCGGCGCGTTTGGCTATGGGCCATCGTATGACCAAGCTGCCTCGATCAATGTTCCGGCGGTACACAAGCTGGGCATAACCGGGCAAAACGTAATCATGGGATTTCTCGACTCAGGATTCCGCTGGCGCACACAGCCTACGATTGTGCACGCCAATGTACGCGCCGAGTACGATTTTATCTTTGGGGATTCTGTAACGGCCAATCAGCAGCCCGATATTCCCTCGCAGGACGACCACGGCACGCTTGTGTTATCGACGGTGGCGGGCTTTTTACAAGATTCGCTCATTGGTATTGCACCCAATGCGCAGTTTCTGCTCGGCAAAACGGAGGATATTCGCTCTGAGAGACACATCGAAGAAGACAACTACGCGGCGGGTGTGGAGTGGATGGAATCGCAGGGCGTCGATATCATCAGTTCGTCGCTCGGCTACTTCGATTTCGACGACGATCAGGAAGATTATCTGTACGAGCAGCTCGACGGGAAATCGACAGTTGTGGTACAGGCTGTAAACCGCGCAGTAGCGCTCGGCGTGGTGTGTATCACTGCTGCAGGCAATGAAGGTTCGATATCTCCTTTGGGCTACCCTGGCACGATCATTTCTCCGGGCGATGCCGATAGCGTGATTACTGTAGCCGCTGCTGCAAAAGGCAGGCAGGCCGTAGCTCCGTTCTCCTCTCGTGGACCTCGCGGCGACGGCAGGCGAAAACCCGATATTGCAGCCCAGGGCGTTATGGTGTACTGTGCCGACGCCGACAACATACCGATAGTAAAAACTTCCGACGGTACATCGCTGGCTACTCCACTGCTGGCAGGCGGAACCGCGCTCATTATGTCGGTATTCCCCGAACTTCGTCCGTGGGAAGTGCGCGAACTTCTTTTCGCCACAGCGTCGCAGTCTACAGCGCCCGATACAGCACTTGGCTATGGCTTGGCAGATATTTTTAAAGCTATTTCTTCCAATGGCATTGCCATCGCTCCCGATATTGCAGTTGTTCGCTCTGTGTATCGGCAGCCTGAATCCGTGCGAATTGTTGTAAAGATGCTCTCTTCCACGCTCTCGCTTTCGGGTGTACTGCACATCCGATTTAGTGGCAACACGCTCTTCAGCGACTATACTCTGCACGCTTCTACTCTTCCCTACACCTACTACGCCGATGTTCCGCTCAGCGATTTTAGCGACACCCCAGCACAGGCGTATATCACAGCAGACAACGGCCTGCAAATGCGTAGACTCCCCTTCAACGAGAACTCGCTTCTGGCCATCGACCCTACAACCTCGGTACTGCCGTGCGGTATTTCAGAGGCAGATATTCCGTATGAACTCGTGGGAAACATTATCGAAGGAGTTCATCCGTCTGTTGCGCGCAGACAGGAAACGGATGTCGTTACAATAGTATTGGCGACAGGAACAAAGGCAGAAGTAGCTGTGCAGGTATATAATATTTTGGGACAGCGTATGCTCGGGCATACAATCCCGCAGGCCACCGAGGGCCTAACGACAATTACTCTTCCCATCTCGTCGCTTGCTGTTGGTACGTACTTTGTCCAAGTAGTGTACAACGGCGCTGTGCAGAGCCATCCCTTTACAGTAGTGCCGTAGAAATTTTTCTGATAACACCCTACAATCGTATGCAAACTGTTCTTATTACTGGCGCTGCCGGTGGAATTGGCGTTGATATAACCGATGCCTTTCTCCTCAATGGCTGGCATGTACTCGCGGTGTGCCGCACCGATGACCAGAGTGCCCATTTACGCACCATTTGTGCCAACTACAACGATGCTCTCACAGTCTGCACTGCTGATCTCACACAGGAAAGCGCCGTAGCCCATTGCGTAGAATCTGCTCCCGGCAATGTGCGTGCGCTCGTGCATCTGGTAGGTGGGTTCTCCGGCGGAAAGCCAATTGAGGAAACAGATTCCAGTGTCCTCGAACACATGCTTTCGCTACATGTACGCACGACCTTTCTGATGATGCGCGGAGTGCTTCCTGTGCTGAAACGCAGTGGTGGCTCCATCGTCACTATTGGCGCAAAAGCAGTACTGCATCCCTCTGCAAATGCAGCCGCCTATGCCGCTGCAAAGTCAGCAGTTGCGTCGCTTACGCGCTCGGCTGCCGAGGAAGGGAAGCCGTATGGTGTGCGCGCCAATTGTATTCTGCCAGGCGTGATTGCTACACGAGCCAATCTTGAATGGGGTTCGCAAGATGAGGCAAAGCAATGGACGAAGCCCGAAGATATCGCATCTACCGCTCTTTTCCTTTGCTCCGACGCAGCCGCTGGTATCAGCGGAGCGCTTATCCCCATGTTTGGAACAATGGCCATATGAGTAACCGACGTTCACAACGGCGTTCCGACGACGAAAAAGTAAAGCTCTCTTCCGAAGAGAGCAAGGAACAACTGCGATTTTTGCTCGGCTTCCTAAAGCCGCACAGACTTCGGCTGGCACTGGCTCTCACGGTACTGATTATCAGCACAGGGCTTACTATTCTCTTCCCGGCTCTGATAGGCCAATTGATCGACTATGTCCTGCATCCCCAGCCAGATAGCTTTTCGCTGCCTGTAATTGGTGCAATGGTCTTCGGGCTTCTTTTAGTGCAGTCGGTAACGCGGTATTTTACGTCGACAACTCTTGTCACTGTAAGCGAGAATACATTAGCATCGCTGCGGCAGTCGCTGTACAGCCGTATTATCAGTCTGCCCATGTCGTTTTTCGCAGAACGCCGCGTGGGTGAACTCGCTTCGCGCCTTACCTCCGACCTCGCGCTTATTCAGGAAACATTTACATTTACCTTCTTGGAGCTGTTGCGGCAGAGCATTGTACTCATCGGTGGTATTGCCTTCATTGCAGTTGTCAATATTCAGCTTACGAGCGTTATCCTTCTGGTGCTGCCAGCAATTGTTGTTGTGGCAGTGCTGTTTGGCAGAATTATCAGGCGCTATAGCACACAGACACAGGACGCACTTGCCGATGCCGCCGTTGTGCTGGAAGAATCGCTCCAGGCTATTACCAGTGTAAAGTCGTATGTAAACGAAAGCTACGAAGTGCAGCGCTACACGAGCTCTATACGCCGTGGTATTGCAATTGCCATCAAAAGCGCAAAGCTGCGCTCGGCCTTTGTCTCGTTTATCATTTTTGTGCTGTTTGGCGGCATTGCTGCAATGGTGTGGTACGGTGGAAATCTCGTGCGCGAAGGCGTGATTACTATTGGCGACCTTATCTCGTTTGCCATGTATGCCATGTTCGTAGGTGGTGCTCTCGGCAGCTTTGCGGAATTGTTCGGGCAGGTACAACGCACGCTTGGTGCATCGGTGCGCGTGCAGCAACTGCTCAGGGAATTGCCGGAAGAAGTAGGAGAAACAAGTGGTGCTCTGTATTCATCAATAGATGTACAAAATATCAGCTTTAGCTATCCTGGCCGCAAAGATATTCGCGCTCTGCACGATGTGTCACTCAGCATTGCCGCAGGCCAGCGCGTGGCGTTCGTAGGCGAAAGCGGTGCCGGAAAAAGCACAATGGCAGCGCTCATCCAGCAGTTCTACCAGCCAGACACAGGCACCATTCTGTTCGACGGCCAGAACGCCCGCACCATAGGCATGGGCGATATTCGCCGCAGCGTAGGTATTGTGCCACAGGACATCGTGCTGTTCGGCGGCACGATTGCGGAAAATATTCGCTATGGCAAGCTCGATGCTACCGACGGCGAAGTACGCCAAGCTGCCGAGCTGGCAAATGCTACGGAGTTTATCGACAGCTTTCCCGAACGCTTTGCCACAGTGGTAGGCGAACGCGGCGTAAAGCTCAGCGGCGGACAGCGCCAGCGCATTGCCATTGCGCGAGCTATTCTGAAAAACGCTCCCATTCTTATCCTCGACGAAGCGACAAGTTCGCTTGACTCGCAAACCGAGCATCTCATACAGGAAGCAATGGAACGGCTTGTGCAGAACCGCACGACAATTATTATCGCCCACCGGCTTTCTACCATCCGCTCGTGCGATAATATATTCGTTTTCAGCAAAGGAAAAGTAGCCGAGACAGGCTCGCACTCCGAGCTTCTCGCCGATCCAGACAGCATCTATACACGCCTCTGCGCGCTGCAATTTGGCACGGCAATGCCCGGTGAAACGCACAATGTATAGAGAGTAAAATCGGCGAAATTTGCTTTTTTATAAAAAATTTATTGACTTGGACGCTCTGTTACCGTAATTTTGCATTCTCTTCGCTTCTACGGGCACGTAGCTCAGCTGGGAGAGCACTTGAATGGCATTCAAGAGGTCAGGGGTTCGATTCCCCTCGTGTCCACTGAAAATATTTGAAAAAAGGGATCGTAGCTCAGTTTGGTT
>DLHF01000013.1:49808-111129 GCA_002483085.1 Ignavibacteria bacterium UBA7675 | reverse complement strand
GAGTTCGAGTCTCGTCGGTCCCGCAGAAGAAAAGCCCGGTACAGCAATGTGTCGGGCTTTTTCTTTTTTGTGCCTCTATCGCCTCTGTGTCTACAATTTCTCCCTCTCTTGCTGCTACCTTCCCCTTTTCAACGGTAAACTTCATCGTTCCTCTGTCCGGGTCATACTTTTTTTCTACCCTGTTCGTCTATAAGCCGAGGTCGGGTTTCCCGGCTTTTACAATATAATTACCCAGTAGTTCCACCTGAATTGTGTAGAGCAGGGATGAAGAAAATCACATTCTATGCCGATGATGACATCGTGAAGGAGCTGGCGGAACTGGAAAAGCTGCTTGGTGTGAAAACGACAACGGCGGCTCTCCGCCACATAGTGAGGCGCTACCGCAAAGACGCACAAATGATCACCGATCTGAAAGATCGTGTCTCGTCGATGCGAACGAACATGGCCGATATTTTTAATGCTCTGAATGCCCGTAAACAGGCCGACAAAATCCTGAACGAGTGTAGCAAGCAAATTTTCAAAGAACTATAATAATGCTTTCGAGTCGGTGCCCGATCCAGCAGATCGGGCTTTTTTTTTGCCAATACCGGAAAAATCCCGACAGTCCGCATTCATTGCTGTGGCACGGGCTGCGCTGCGCCCGAGCCGCCCTAACGGGACGGCTCTACCGGGCGTCGCTGTCACCGGTCGCACATCCGCTTAGCCGCTCCCCAGCCGATAGCCGCCGATATATTCGTCTTCGCAGCATGTTTACGATAATTTCCACCGCCACGTGTTGTTCTGCTGCTTTATTTCTACAGCTCTCCTCCGTCCTTCCGCGCACGCACAGCGAGAAATCCCGGATATACAACCAACCGTTCGTAGCTCGCCGGATCGCGCCGCAGAAACTCTTCTGTGGGCATAGGCTCGATGAGTCGCTCGATCACAAATCCCGTGTGTGCAAGCGCTTCGGTAATGGCTCCAAGCGGTCGCCGGTAAAACCGCACAGTTCCCACATCCCAAGTGTCTTCCACGAGTTCGGTGCTAAAATAGCTGGCGGGCGAAAACAGGCGATAATCTGCAAACGGATGATGCGTGGAAAACACGAGCACCCCGCCCGGCTTCAGCACACGGTATAGCTCAGAAAGCGTTGGTTCCAATACAGCCAGATAATGCAGCACAAGTGGCGCCACCACCAGGCCAAACGAACTGGAAGCAAACTCCAATGGCTTGCCAATATCGGCCCAAAGCACCCGTGCCCGGTTGCCAAGCCGCCTGCGTGTGAACTCTACCATCTTGGGTGTAATATCCACAGCAGTGACATGTGCCCCCTGCTCGGCGAAATACTCAGCATACCAGCCGGAGCCGCAGCCCACATCAAGAACGTCGATACCGCTGAGCGACGGCAGCAGCGAAAGCACTGCCGGGCGGTCGTACTCAGTATTCCATACTTTTGTGTCTACCTTTGCAGCGTAAGCATCAGCTATTGCCTCGTATGTAAAAACTTCTCCATCGCCCGCAACTCTCTGCGAGCCAGCATTGCAGTTTTCCGTTGCCATCATTGTTCTCCATTGTATTTTAACGGCGAAGCTATCTAAAATTTATGTGCAAAGAAAACATGTGCGCGAGCAACAGCCATGAGCTATTGAAACCGAGCTGGAAATAACTCCGGCCAGATTGTACATCGCAATGTGACAAAACACCTTCTCATCTGTTATAGCAATAGTCCTTCATAATACATGTAGCACAACAGTAACGGCAGGAACAATGCAGCAACTTTCCGACGAAGAACTGTTCCGCGTCCTCGGCTCGGAGGGCGAGCGATCTCGCCGAGCCTTTGAGTTGCTGTACAACCGGCATTCATCCCGAGTGTACACGTACTGCCGCCGCATGCTCAACAACTCAGCACTGGCCGAAGACATTTTCCAAGAAGCATTTGTAAAGCTGCACAGCGCAGCCCGTAGCCATCGTGGAACGATGACAAACACGGGAGCGTACTTGCTGCGCACAGCTCGCAATCTCTGCCTGAACGAAAAACAGAAAAAGTACAACAGTACGCTGTCGTTGGAAGATTTTGATCTGCCCGCAGGTAATACACCTTCCTATGAGTCGGCGGAGCTGGCGCACCTGCTCGAAACAGCATTGGCAGCTCTACCCGACGACTACCGAGAAGCATTAGTTCTCAAAGAACATCTCGGCCTGTCGTACAACGAAATTGCCGAGGTACTCGGCACAACAATGCCAATAGTACGCACACGCATTTATCGCGCCAAAGGAAAGCTAAAAGATATTCTCGCCCCTTATCTCGAAGACCTGCAAAAGTAGCTGCGTAGAAATCTTGTGGCAATCCCCCGAACTGGATACAACTATGAACGAACAGAATTCAATGTCCGAACTATTGTGCGCTTTCCTCGACGGAGAGCTCGAAGGAACAGAAGCGGAAACGCTTTTCTACATGCTGGCGCACGACCAAGAACTCCAGACGGAAATGCGTAGGCTCATAGCTCTTAATGCGGGATTCCGCAAGGAACTGCTCACACCGCCGGAACGCCTGTTTCAGAACATTGAACAGAGGATCGCGCACGGCACACCGGCAGATGCCGCCGCTCTTGTAGCTCTTTCATCGCCGTCGCGCCTGCCTTCTCTGCTCAAAAGCCGCCCGTTCCTTATGATAGCAAGCGCTGTATGCGCTGTTCTGCTCACGCTGCAATTATCAGGAACCTCCAACCAAGAGAATGCAATGCTGGCCAATACTGCGGCGCAATCAATGCCAAAGCAACAACAGATAAACAACAGCACAAGCGCGGACAACAGCGCAGCGATGGCTGAACAAAAGTCGCAGCAAGAGAACAGCAGCGAAGAATTGCGGGCTACAACTTCGATAGGCGGCGTTCGGCAACAATGGACTGCTGCCATACCAGAACAGGTACGCGACAACCATGAGCAATGGCAGGACAACACGAACCACGAGGATATTGCCGATGGAAATAGTGATCGCGCCACGACCATCAGCAGTGTAGAGAGCATCTCGTCCGATATAGAATTGCTTTCCTCGGAAATCGAACAGCCCGTGATGAACTCCATAGCAGTTGGTGCTATTACTGACTCGGACGACATCCTGCCAGCCGACGAAACCGACCCTGCAAACCGGCAGTATGCCCTGCATCTACGCGGCTTCTCAGCTCGGTCATATCCCGATTTCGACGTAGACCCGCTCATGACGCCAACGCTGAATAACATTAGTATCGGCCTTTCCTATCAGCTTGCAGACGAGCATAGCATTGGTGTGGAAGTAGGCCAGGAAAATTTGCTCCAGCGGTACTACGATACCGAAGACGCAGCCCGCAAAACAATCGAGCAAAACTATCTCGCTTTTTGGGCTGGGGCTACCTATCGCTTCTCGCCCAACCTCGGCGGAGTGCTGCAGCCCTACGCACAGACCTTCATCGGGGGAGTGCGCACCGGCCCCATGACACGTGCACTTCTGGGTGTAGAATATCGCACTGGTGCGCTCGGCATTGGCGCAGGTGTAGAAGGAACGCTGCACCTCTATCGCTATCGCTCTACATGGTATTCTATCAGTAAACTTGGCATTACCTATTCCCTCTCATTTCATTTCTAATCTGTTCAGGAGTCAACAATGAAACGGTTACTATTCCCGGGAGCATTACTTGCTCTCACGATTCTGCTCGTGTCGTCCTGTACTTCTCCCACCGATGTTCCGGCTGGGCGTAAAGAGACAACGATACTTGCACCTGTGAGTGTGACACCAACAAAGGATGTTGGCAAAATCGCCCCCAATACCGCACACACATTTACTATAGAAATTAGCAACCCATCAACCACTGATTCTGCAACAATCACAGATATCCGGCTGAAAGACGGCACAAAAGGATTTACACTGTCGCTACCTGCATTACCCCTCAAGCTCGGTCGCAAAGGAGAAGTAGATAAAATTACTCTTGTTGGGACGTTTAGGGAATCAGTTGCAGGAGATTACAACGATGAAATTATTATTGTCAACAACGACACATCTACGACCTGTAAAGTCCATGCAATCATTATCACCAACGCAATTATCGTAAGCGATATCGACTTTGGTACGGTCACGTTTGGAAATAAAGCCGTCTATACGGCCCGAATTACCAACGACGGCGATGCTCCGGCAACAATAATGTCTGCAAGCATGCAGGGCGCTTCAGCAATTGATTTTACTGATCTAGGAACACTGATTCTGCCTATGGAACTTCCAGCCGGTGATATTATCGAATTTCAGGTGGTGTACTCCCCTCAACAGGCAGGCCAGTCTAATGCCCAACTCGTGTTCGAGATCGACTACAACGGCGGAGGCACCGTCGATAATGTCGCTATCCTTACAGGCATAGCACAATAAATACCTCGGCACAACGCGGTATACAACAAGCCCTTCGCAGTACCCCGCGAAGGGCTTGCTTGTTTGCTAATCCCAGCCTTTTAGTGATGATGTTCGGCCAGTTCGCCACTTTTCCTCATAGACTTCAGATAAAACACACCATCAACGGCAATACGCCATCCTTCTTCAATACCTTCTGTGATTTCTGCATCCTGTTCACTCGTGCTTCCTACGGCCACTTGCACCCGCTCAAAACCGTCCGATACTTCGCGATACACGAAGTATGTACCGCCTTCGGTTTCCAGAGCACGGCGGGGCACAACAAGCGCCTCGCCACCATTTGTGCTGCGGAACTCAACGGTAGCATACGACTGTGGGCGAAATGCGTTGTCGCGGTTTTCTACAAGCAACCGCACTGTTACAGTACGCGACGAAGAATCCACAACTGGAGCAATATAGACGATCTTTCCTTTTCGCTGTTCGCCGCCGCCGCTGCGTACTGTTGCAGTTTCGCCTACGTGCAATACCTCTACGCGCTCTGGCTGCACACGGGCATCCACCCACACAGTAGCCGTATTGACAATCTCAAAGGCATCGCGATCTGGCTGGAGGTATTCTCCCAGAGCTACATGCCTGCGCGATACAACACCTGCAACAGGAGCTCGCAGGTAAATGCGCGAGGTGATAGTCCCGCTTTTGTCTATTTCTTCCGGCGAAATTCCCGCTGTCTGCAATTGTGCGGCTATCGACTGCCGGAGTGCCGTAGCCTGTCGCCAAGCCGACCGGGCTTCTTCGAGCGACCTGCGGGAGCCAATACGCTCTTCGCCAAGCGTTTCGTTGCGCTTGAGCTCTGCCTGTGCTCTCTCTACTTCTGCGGCAGCGCGAAAATAATCGCTTTGTAGCTCGGCTACGCCCGGTGCTTCCACTTCCGCAAGCACTGTACCTTTTGCTACCAAAGTTCCTTCAGCCGCATGCAGCCGCGTAATGCGCCCGGCAAGCGGTGTGCCTACATGTGCTTTTCCTTCCTGGGTAGGAAGCACATGTGCTGGCGCGGAAATCCCAGCATGTAATACACCTTTTTGTACAGCCGCAACAACAATGCCCGCCGTCTTTTTCATATCATCCGAGAGGTGAACAGCGCCATCTTCGTGGTCGTCTCCCTCGTGCTCGCCTTCTTCGTGGTCGTGCCCCTCGTGTCCGCCTTCCTCATGGTCGTGCCCCTCGTGTCCGCCTTCCTCATGGTCATGGCCATGCTCTGTTTCCTTCCCGTCGCCGCTTAGCGAACAAGCTGTTGTACACACTATCAGCGCTGTGGCACATACGATACAGAGACTAAAATCTCTGATCGCGCTCATTATTGTCCTGTTCATATTGCACTCCTATAAATTATCTCAATGTATTGATAGTAAGTTGTCTGTAGCCCGGACGACCACTGCATGGATAAGTCATTAGTCTGTTCCGAGCAGGTATTCAAGATCAATAGCCGTGTGTTCGGCTGCTTGCAGTTCGCGCAGAAGCACCGTTGTAGTCTCGATGTACTCCGCCTGTGCTGCGAGCACTTCTGTATAGCTCACTGCTCCTTCTTCGTACAAGCGCAGAGCAATACGCCATGCCTCGCGTGCATCAGGCAGAACGCGCTCGCGGTATTCGGCAATGCTATTGGATTCAGCATTGTAGCGGGCGTACAAGCTGCGGGCTTCTGATGCCATTGTGCGGCGCAGCACTTCCGTCTCGGATGCAGCCATTGCTACACCTGCATCGGCCTGTGCGGTAGCTCCGCTGGCTATCCACCGCCACACCGGAAGTTGTACACCGAGCTTGCCACCGTAGAAGCCGCTTTGTCCATCCACGGTCTGGAAAGAATACTCTACCGACAAGCCGGGAAAATTGCGATACATCGCAGCGTCCTTTAGGCTACCTGCTGCCTTAGTGTTCAGTGCCGCCGCACGCACTTCTGGATGCAAGGCAATTCGTTCCTCTATGGCTGCCGCCGATACCAGCAGCGAGCGCAGAGCAGGCTGCACTGCAATAATATACTCTCGACCAGAGTCGGCACCAATGCGAGTATTCAGCACCGCAAGAGCAGCATCATACTCGCCTTTCACTCGCTTTTGTTCGCGTTCTGCATTGGCTAAGGCGACCGACGCACGCAGCAATTCTAATGCGGTGGCATCGCCTGCTGTTCGCCTCGTTTCGGCTACTTCATGCACCCGTCTAGCCGTTGTTACAGTGCTGTCGGCAAGGCCGAGTAAAGCCTGTGCGACTACAACATCGCTGTAGGCAAGGGAAACGCTGCGGAACACATTGCGGTCGGCAGCTTCTACAAGCGCCTGCGCTTGCTGCACCAAACAGCTTCCGTACTCCGCCTGTGCTGCGTACACCAAAGGAAAATCTACTGTTTGCCCTATGCCAAACGAGCGAATACCCGTCGAGCCTGCAAAGACTGACCGCGTCTCTTCAACACCATAGTACACCTCCATATCTGGCAACAGCCACGACTGCGCTCTTACTCCCTGCTGCTGTTTTGTAAACGCTTCCTGCCGCTGTAGCTCGGGTGATATTGCTCGGGCGCGCTCAAGGGCACGAGCAAAGGTTAGCTCCTCCTGCGCCGATGCAAACGACGGCAGAAAAAGGCCACCGACGACTAATAGGAGCAAAAGACCGGGCATGGGCAATGAACGCGGGGTGGAATTTTCCGGTGAAATATCGTCTACAGCATCGTCTGTAGCAGGTGTACCGCCAAACCAATCGTAGAGCACGGGCAGAATAAACAAGGTAAGCAGCGTGGAAGAGATCAGGCCACCAATCACCACCGTTGCAAGTGGTCGCTGTACCTCGGCTCCGGCGCTACGAGCCAGCAGCATAGGCAAAAAGCCCAACGCCGCAAGCGTGGCGGTTGTCACAACCGGACGCAAGCGTTCCTCGGCTCCGACAGCAACGGCAGCCCGGCGATCCATACCCCCAACGTGATGCCTGCGAATAGCAGCGATCATCACAATCCCGTTCAGCACTGCAATGCCAAATAGCGCTATAAATCCCACGCCAGCCGATATCGAAAACGGCAATCCGCCTACAAATAAGGCTCCCACTCCACCGATAAGCGCCAACGGGATACATGCAAAAATCAGCACGGCCAGCCGCAACGACGCAAAGGTCTGATACAGCAAAAAGAGGATGAGTAGAAGGGCTATTGGAACAATAATCGCCAAGCGACGCGAGGCACTTTCTAAATTCTCGAACTGCCCCCCGTACTCAATAGTGTAGCCAGCAGGCAGCGCTACCTTGGCAGCTATCTTTTCGCGCGCTTCGTTTACAAAGCTCTCAACGTCGCGGCCCCGCACGTTTGCTTGGATCATCGTAAATCGCGAGCCGTTTTCCCGCGATACCTGCACCGGCCCTTCTTCAAACTCTACCGACGCAAGAAGCGACAGAGGAACACGCGGACCAGACGGCGTGGCAACAATAATTTCCCCAATAGCTTCGGCGCTGTTGCGCCCGGATTCGGGCAACCGCACTACAATATCAAAACGCTTTTCTCCTTCGTAGAGCACGCCAGCGGTCTCGCCACCAACTGCCATTCGCACTGCGTCGTTCACATCGGCTACGCGTAGTCCATAGCGGGCAATCGCTTCGCGGTTGGGGCGCACGACCACCTGTGGAAGTCCTTCCGTCTGCTCGGCGGCCACATCGCGAGCACCTTCGATGCTGCGCACAATAGCAGTGATTTTCGCTGAAGCATCGCCGAGCACCGCATAGTCTTCGCCAAAAACTTTTACAACAACATCCCCGCGCGCACCCGCAATAAGTTCGTTCATACGCATTTCTATAGGCTGCAAAAACTGCGTACCGGCGCCAGGTATCTGCGCCAATCGCTTTTGCATTGCCTCCACGAGTTCTTCTGCTGTACGCCCGCTTCGCCATTCGTCTTTTGGCTTCAACATGATAAAGACATCTGCGAGTTCAAACCCCATCGGGTCGGTAGAAACCTCGGCGCGTCCGGTGTGGCTCACTACGGTTTTCACCTCGTCGAACTTCATCAGTTCGCGCTCTACTCGCGTAGCCATTGCCTGCGATTCTGTGAGTGAAACAGACGGCAGACGAATCAAGTGCATGGCAATATCGCCTTCGTCCAAACGCGGAATAAATTCCCCACCCAATTGTGAAAAGCTCACAACCGACACGATAATGAGAACCACGGCTACACCTGTTATCACATAGCGCATACGCAATGCAGCAGCCAGCCAGCTACCGTAATGGCGGTGCAGAAATGCAATGACTGGCGACTCCCGGAAGGTGCGCTGCCCGCCCAGTAACAGCGAACACATTACCGGCACGTATGTCACCGATAGGAACAGCGCGCCGAGAAGAGCAAAGGAAACAGTGTAGGCCATTGGCTGAAAAAGTTTCCCTTCTATTCCCTGTAATGCCAGCAGCGGCAGGTACACCACAAGAATAATAATCTCGCCGAACTGCGCGGCCTTTCGCACTTCTGTGGACGCGCCAAAGATAAGCGCTTTGAGCTCGCCCGAACTGAAATTCGCCTGTTCCTTTCGCTTGTTCTGCAACACACGCAGTACATTTTCTACAATGATTAGCGAGCCGTCGACCACCAAGCCAAAATCAATGGCGCCGAGCGACATCAGATTGCCCGACTGCCCGGTAAGCACCATGAGAATGCCTGCAAACAGCATGGACAGAGGTATCACCGAAGCCACGATGAGCCCCGCCCGCAGGTTGACAAGAAACAGCAGCAGCACAGCTATGACCAGCAAGGCTCCTTCGATCAGATTGGTCGCCACTGTGTGAATAGTGCGATCTACCAGCACTTCTCTATCGTAGTATGGCTCTAACACAATGCCAGCAGGAAGCGCGGCGCGTATGTCGTCCAATCGCTCTTTGACAGCGCTTACTGTAGTGCGTGCATTCGCTCCCTTGAGCTGCATCACAATACCAGTCACAACTTCGCCTTTTCCGTCCTGCGAAGCCGAGCCGAAGCGAAGTGCCGAGCCAATGCTGATGGTTGCTACGTCGCGCAGCAGTATTGGCGTGCCGTTGTCGGCAGTACGCACCACCGAATTGTTGAGATCATCGATGCCTGTGGCTAATCCCACAGATCGAACGGAAAATTGCTCAGCTCCTGTCTCGATATATCCCGCACCAGCATTGCCTGTTGCGCCGGATACCGCTTCGAACACATCACGCAGTGTAAGGCCATAGCCAGCGAGGGCTGCGGGGTCGACAAGTACGTGGTACTGCTTCAGATAGCCGCCGAGTGAATTGACCTCGGCAACCGCTTCGGAACCAATTAATTGCCGCCGCACAATCCAGTCCTGAACCGTGCGTAAATCCATTGCACTGTACCGGCCACTGGTATCGCGCACGACGTAGCGAAAAATTTCGCCAAGCCCTGTGGACATAGGGCCGAGCTCTGGGCGCTCTACTCCTTCGGGAAGCGATTCCTCGGCTTCGCGAAGTTTTTCCAGAATGAGCTGGCGCGCAAAATACAAGTCCACATGCTCTTCAAATACTACAGTGATCACCGACAGCCCCGGACGCGACAGCGAGCGAAGCTCGACAACATCTGGCAGTGACTTTGCGGAAAGCTCTAATGGCAATGTGACCGCGCGCTCGATCTCTACTGAAGAAAGCGCCGGTGCTTTGGTCAGGATTTGCACCTGGTTATTAGTTATATCGGGCACCGCGTCTATCGGCAATCGCGTATAGGCATAGATTCCCCCGGCGGCAAGCACAGCCGTTAGAAAAAGTATGACAAAGCGATGCCGTAGTGAAAACGCGATAATAGCGTTGAACATATATCTGTCTCCAAAGGTGAGGAATGTATTATGGCGTACATGCCGGTTGCATGTACAGGTGCTGTGCAGAATGGTCCGTACAGCACAAAGTGGCACTTTTCGGCGTCGTGAGCGCCGTTCCAAAAATCATCGTGTGATGCAATAGTCCAATGGTATAAGTGTGTCTACTGTGTTGCATTAGCAGAATGACACATTACTATGGCAACAGGTTTCCGCCTGCTGGCATCTTTACGAATTTTTTGGATGAATACTCAGACTAAGGGGATATGATCAGGAAAGAGAGATAAGCCAATAGGTGGGCTACATATGGAGGGCGGATAGACAAGAACCGTATATTCTTCTATCGCAGGTGCATGAGTGACAGATTCAATTCCCGCTGTATGACATGGGCAAGTACACTGGTGGTTATGGCAGTCTTTGGAATGTTCTTCCCCGTGATGGGTGCTTTCGTGAGCGTGGCCTGCGTCGTTCGCTAATGCCGTGCAGGACTGTTCGGTCGCACAATGTGTATAGACCGATTCAGCACAAGGCAGCGCCCCCTCGCTTGCATAGGTTGCGGCGAGAAGGAGAACAACGATGATACGCAACATTGAAGACCACATGGCGGCAAATGTACACATCAAATGGGACTGAGCCAAGCAGAAAAAATAAACCCTCCGGTGTTGTTGCCGAAGGGTTTTGTAATAATTACTCATCTGCGGAAGACTCTAACGACCAGGTTATCTTGCCACTGTCAGCGAACGGCTGATGCGATGGCCACCGGCTTCGAGTGTAAGCATATACACACCGGGAGCCAGATCGTCCGTAGCAACTGGCACGCTTATACGCCCAGCGGGCATTGTACCTTTGTCGATTGTTTTTACAACACGACCTGCAACATCGTGCACCGAAAGTACAACTGGCGCACCTGTGGGCAGCTCGCACGAAACAAATACTGTTTCAGTAGCGGGATTAGGAGCAACCGACAGCGAAGAACGCAGCGCGAGCTCTTCCTGTACACCTACAGCGATCTCCTCGAGGACGGTGACGGTACCATTCGTCGACACTGTAAACAGGGTAACGCCAGAGCCGTCCTTGTTGCTTGCCGGGTCGGCAAACCCTGCGGCCACGAGTATAATAGACTCACCTGCGAGCGACGAGAAGTCAGCGGTGAACGATTTTACGAGAAGATCATTCATTCCGGGCGGCGTAATATCAACTATATACTGTTCGGGTGCGACATGGAGATAAGAGCCCGCATTACGATAGCTAAGACTCGTAGCGAATTTCATACCTCCACGGTACAGAGCATCGACAGCATTGATATCTGTTACTGCATGAACAGGTATAACATCAACCTCCGACGATACAGGCGATTTCATGTGCGGGTCGGCCAGCATTGACAGGCTCATGGTAATCGGAGCCCCACCTGGATTCGGAGCAAAGCCCGTTGCGGAAACCACACCAGTTAAGATCATCGTCGTATAGCTGTTCTCGGGTACCGGATCTGCTATAAACGTCGTCAGTACCTTGTCGTCGAAGGAATTGCTGTTCGGCTCGGCCACCACGATAGAAAGAGCTTCTTCTGCCGGTATATCCACAAAAGGAGAAGCACTGCGGAACCCCATGTTGTCGGCCACTTTCGTACCATTTACATAAACATCTACGGATTCAGCTACTGGATCGGCAGAAGCATGCACAAGCTGGAGCTTCCCAGTTTTCATTTCGCCGGGAGGCGGCAGTATGACAACATTGCCATCTGCATACACAGCGATCAGCTCTAAATCCGGGCCATTCTGGTTAGCAGCCGGATCGAGAAATCCCGAGGGCATAATATACACGTGTTTGCCCGCGTCCTGGCTAAAATCGGCAACTACATTTTTCCATGTCGTCGCCATATCACCTTGCGGATGCAAGCTCAGAGTATAAGATTTCGTAGGCAGCGACGCAGTAAAAAACGAGGTCTGGCCGTAGTCCATATCTGTCACTAATGGGTTATCGTTCAGCACGCGCAAGTCTAATTTGGGCAGATCAGTTGCACTGTGCAGAACAGTAACTGCCACTTTCGACGGCTGGATAGCATCCGGCAGCAGGGCGAACTCATGGATCATAAAATTGATATCGCGCGACTGGTCGGGTGTGGAAAAATTCGCAGGATCGGCTACACCGTGAAGGGTAAGTATCACAACACCACCATCGTACTGCTCCAGCGTAAACTCACGACCATTTTCTATGTCTATCGCATACGCCGGATTAGCGGCTACAATAGAGAGCGTAGCAGGCAACTTTACCGTTGTAAGAGGCGAAGCCTCGCGGAAACCGAGATTTTTGCGAAAGTCCTTCCCATTTATCTGGATAGTAAGGTTTCCGGCTGCGGGATCAGCAATATTATTAATAACCTGAAGCTGGAAGTCCGACGCCGCGTGAAGACTTACGGCAACCACAAGAAAAGCAATCAATGTAGAAACAACTGTTTTCATTGTTTATCCTCAATAGTAAAAAACTGTTAGATTCATTGCTGGGTGGCGTTGTCCCCATATACGAGCACCAACGACACAGATACCGGTGTTATGTTCCGGACTGTTTACGGAAGGGGCGGAATTTATAAAACTACGAGCTTAATCGCAAGGGGGTAATGCAGTAGAACAGTGAAACTGGTTTATTTTCGGGCGTGGTACCGTACTATAGGAACAACAAACTCAGCCATTGCGGTACATAGCGACATAGTCGATATAATTTTGCGCGGAGCGTTCGATCATCTGGCATTCTTCTTCGCGCAGTTCGCGTATCACCCGGCACGGCACTCCGGCTACAAGTACACCTTCGGGCACAACAAACCCTTCGGGCAAGACCGCACCGGCGGCAACAAGCGAATAGGAGCCTACCACACAGCGGTCGAGCACTTTTGCTCCCATACCAATCAAAGTATAATCATGGATCGTAGCTCCGTGCAGCACAGCAGAATGGCCAATGGTAACATTGCTGCCCACGTGTAGCGCGTGCTTTTTATAGGTGACATGGAGCATACACAAATCCTGAATATTCGTGCGCTCGCCAATGCGGATGCTATTGACATCGCCCCGAATCACGGCATTGAACCACAGCGAACAATCCTGCCCTATTTCCACATCGCCAATGATCCGCGCTCCATCGGCCATAAATACTGAAGGATGGATACGCGGCAATACTCCCTGGAATGGGAGCACTGAAACAGATGGCTGCTCACTCATGGTTATTCCGTTAGTTGTTCTTGCACTGCCTTTACAAGCGTGCGCATATCGCGTCCGCTTACCAGCACAGGAAAATCAATCTCAAATTCTTCGTACTTTTTCAGGTCGATGCGGCACGCTTGCACCAGAAACGGCACGGCGTTGTCGATAAGGCGCTGCTGTGCAAACAGCTTCGCAATGGAATAATAGCCATTGGCCCATGTCGGAGCCAGATTAAGCACTTCCTGATAAGCCTGTAGCGCTAAGTGTATGTCGCCTACTTCGAGCAAAGTCTCGCCGTAGTCGTGCCAGCATTCATAGTCGCGCGGGTTGAGCTCAAGCACTTTTTTATAGCTTTCTATTGCCTCGGGCAGTCGGTCGGTGTTGTACAGCACATCGCCCTTAGCATACCACAGCTCGGCCAGTGTGCTATTAATCCCAAGTGCTTTCTCGTAGTCGTAAAGTGCCTTGTCGTAGTCTTCCAATGCATCAAAGCAACTGCCGCGACCAAAGTACGACTCATAGTGGTTAGGGTCGAGGCTAATCGCCCGGCTGTAGCACTGTATAGCTTCTTGAAAGTTGCCTATTTCTTCGCACGCATTGCCGAGATTGTACCACGACGACACATCCGACGGGTCGTGTTTCAGGGCTTCTTGGTAGCTGGATACAGCATCTGTCATTCGGCCCAGCGACGCAAACGCATTGCCGCGATTATACCAAGCTGCGCTCAGATCATCTTTGATGGCAAGAGCCATATCGTAGTTGTCGATAGCTTTGTAGAACTGGCCTTTGCGGCTGTACACCACGCCCCTGTTATACCACGCGTTGTAGTTGTAAGGGTCTTCGTCGATGTATTTACCATACGATACAAGGGCTTCATCGAGCCGATCCAGAAAATCGTAGCAATAGCCGAGCTCGTAGTACGCATCCCGCCCGAACCGTTCGGAACTGGTCATATACTGGAAAATGGCTGCGGCTTCTTCGTATTGCTCATTGCGCTCAAAGATAATAGCCCGTGTAAACAGCGCTTCCTCGTTGTCTGGGTTGACCTCCAGAATGCGGGCAAGCGCACTAAGAGCTTCCTCTTTGCGGTTGAGATTATCTAGGGTAATTGCGCGATGGATGGTAATATCGGCATCGACAGGATTGAGCGTAAGAGCTGTATCGTAGGATTCCAACGCCTCGGAATATCGGGTTAAAGCGTTGAGAATAAACCCCTTGGACTGCCAGGCATCCGACGAATACGGCACAAAATCCAGCCAGAGAGAGCAAAAGTTCAGAGCGTCTTCGTATTTTTCTGTGTCGACACAATACTGCACTAATTCCTCCAAGCTTTCCACACTTGGCGTGTACTGTCCGCTCGAAACCTCGCCTTTACGCAGGGCTTCGCGAAATCGCCTTATCTCTTCGTCGAGGTTCTTTTTCTTGTTTTGATCCCCGAACATATCGTCGTCATAACCGTAGGTATTCATCGCCGGATATATCGTTTAAGTATGGATTTCCTTGTTATTTGCTGCAAACTATGGACACAGAAGTGAAGCCCCTCCTGTTATTGTACAAAACGAAAGTCTTTTTTCTGCCCCCCATCCTGCGCCACCCATCTTGTACTACAGGGCGAGGCACCGGCGCCCATCTACCGCAACCTGCGATGAGTCGGGGCAAAAATATAGTGCTCCCGGCAGCCAAACAAATCTTTTAAACACTGCTCCAAGCCAGTTTCATCCCATTCGTAAGAACGTCATTCCCCGCAGCACATTACTTTAAAACGACAAGGCCGGTGAATCACCGGCCTCTGCCCTTACACTTCCATAATCTCTTTTTCTTTTTTCGCGAGAATCTCATCGACTGATTTCACGTGTTTATCAGTTATCTTCTGCACTTCCTCTTCGGCGCGCTTGCGGTCGTCTTCAGAGAAATGCTCTTCTTTTTCTGCCTTTTTCAGCGCTTCGAGCTGATCTCTGCGGATATTGCGGACTGCCACTCTGCTTTCCTCGGCATCTTTTTTCAGGAGTTTGACGATATCGCGGCGGCGTTCCTCTGTAAGAGGCGGAATCGGCACGCGGATAATCGCTCCGTCGTTGTTGGGATTCAACCCGAGATCCGACTGGCGAATAGCTTTTTCTATTGCACCGAGCAGATTTTTCTCCCACGGCTGGATAACAATGCTACGGGCGTCGGGAACGCTGACCGAAGCCACCTGGCCAAGCGGCGACGGCGTGCCGTAGTAGTCTACACGAAGGTCGTCGAGCAAACTGGCAGAGGCGCGACCTGTGCGAACCTTTTTCAGTTCATTCTGAAAATGATCAACCGCCTTCTGCATGGCAGCCGACGTACTGTGCAAAATATCCGGAATAGGCATAATATGATACGTATTAGAGTGAAACAATTGTCGGCTTAGCCACCAACCGTCGTCCCGACGGATTCGCCCTGCACAAGCCGGGCGAGGTCGCCCTTGCTATTCATGTCAAAGACGATAATAGGCAGCGAGTTTTCCTCCGACAGCGTAATCGCTGTCAGATCCATAACACGGAGCTTTTTCTCAAGCACTTCGGCATAGGTTACGTGCTCGTATCGAACAGCGTTGGCATTGAGTTCCGGGTCGGAGTCGTAGATGCCATCTACACGTGTAGCCTTGATAATAACATCAGCTTCGATCTCCGTTGCGCGGAGCGCGGCAGCCGTATCAGTCGTAAAATAGGGATTACCCGTTCCTGCACCGAAGATCACCACTCGCCCCTTCTCAAGGTGGCGGATGGCGCGACGGCGTATATACGGCTCGGCGATTTGCTCCATTTTGATAGCAGTCTGAAGGCGCGTAGGAATGCTGCGTTCCTCCAAGGCATTCTGCAATGCGAGCGCATTTATCACAGTGGCAAGCATACCCATGTGGTCGCCAGTTACCCGGTCGATACCCTGTGCAGCACCTTCGACTCCACGGTAAATATTACCACCACCAATCACAATGCCCACCTGCACACCAAGCGAACCAACTTCGGACACTTCACCGGCAATATACGCCAGTACATTGGGGTCAATGCCGTACTCCTGTTCACCCATCAGCGCTTCGCCGCTTAATTTCAGAAGTATTCTTCTGTACTTCATAGACTCCCTATACAAAAAAGTCTCAAAGTTTTTGGCTTTGAGACTTGCGTATTCGATTAGTTATTGCTCTCGTTGCCATTGGCTTGCTGCTGATCGCCGAGATGGAAGCGCAGGAACTGCACAACCTGTACATCAGGTCCGATCTGCTTCAGTACATCAGTAATCGTATTACCGGAGTCTTTTACGAAGGTCTGCTCTACAAGGCAGTTATCCTGGTAATATTTTTCCATACGACCCGATGCCACGCGCTCTGCAATCTCGGGCTTTTTGCCTTCTTGAATTGCCTGCTGGATGTAGATTTCTTTCTCTTTGTCCAGCGTGGGCTGGTCTACCTGCTCGCGGCCTACAAACGAAGGATTCATAGCAGCTACCTGCATAGCGATATCGCGCATCATGCCACGTGCGGCATCCGACGACGGCTCGGCATTGAACTCTACAAGAACACCGAGTTTGTTGCCCGGGTGCATATACGCTACCACATAGCCTTCGGTAGCGATACGCGCAAAGCGTTTGATAATTACGCGCTCGCTGAATTTTGCGAGGATTTCGTTGGTATAGTCGCCTACGGTTTTATCGCCAACGCTGATAGCCAGCAGTTCGGCTTCGGATGCGGGATTGTGATCCAGCACAACCTGAGCCAGCGTATTGACATATTCCACATACTCATCATTGCGCGCAACGAAGTCTGTCTCGCAGTTGATTTCCACCATCGAAGCCATTTTGCCGCTTTCGAGTGTTTTAGCGATAACCAAGCCTTCGTTTGTAGAACGGTCGGCGCGTTTAGCAGCCGAAGCTGCACCGCGTTTGCGCAGAAATTCCACAGCACCAGTCATGTCACCGCTCGACTCTTCAAGAGCCTTTTTGCAGTCGGCCATACCTGCGCCAGTCATATCGCGCAATTCCTTTACTTGCAAAGCTGAAATTGCCATACTATTTACTTTCCGGTTAGTGTTATCGAATTATAATGTACCAAGAATACTTCACGACGACGACAGGATGAATTGGAATCCATCCTGTCGTTTCCACATCCATACGGGATAGTTTTATTCGCCTGCTGCCGGAGCTGCTTCGGCGGTTTCTGCACCACCTTCGTTGCCTTCGTCCTCTCTTCTTCTGCGCTGGCGCATGCGGCGGCGCACTTTAGAGGCTTCGTCGCCAGCATCGGCACCGTCGTTTTCTTTGAACTCGCGATCACCGGCAGCGGATTCATCGGCATTGCGAATTTTAGCTACTTCACGGCCTTCGCCTACAGCATCAGCCATGACTTTAGCGAGAATTTCAATAGTGCGGATCGAATCGTCGTTGGCCGGGATCGGGTATTCTACTTGGTTGGGATCGCAATTGGTATCCACAATAGCAAATACGGGAATACCGAGTTTTTTGGCTTCGCTGATGGCAATGTGTTCTTTTTTGATATCCACAATAAACAGAGCACCCGGCAGGCGTGTCATGTGGCGAATACCGCCGAACACGCGCTCGAGTTTCTCTTTTTCGCGGGAAATCGTAAGACGCTCTTTTTTCTTGAGTTTGTCGAATGTACCGTCGGCTTCCATTTTCTCAATAACTTCCAGGCGCTTAATGCTTTTACGCACTGTGGGGAAGTTGGTAAGCATACCACCAAGCCAGCGGTCGCTTACATAGTAGCAGCCTGCGCGTGTAGCTTCAGCTCCGATGGCTTCTTTCGCCTGTTTTTTGGTGCCAACGAACAAAAATTTCTGTCCTTTGGAGGCGATTTCTAAAGCTGCGTCGTGGGCAACGTCTACAAGAAGCTGAGTTTTACGGATGTCGATGATGTGTATCCCATTGCGCTCACCAAAGATGAAGTTGCGCATTTTGGGGTTCCAGCGGCGGGTAAGATGCCCGAAATGAGCACCTGATTCGAGCAGTTGCTCGACAGATATGCGATGCATGTGTACTCCTGTGTTTGACTTCTGCCCCGTTCATCCCGCTGCGGAAAGCGCTCTTTGGCGCCACACACCGCACGGTCCCGGAACATGAATAGTAAAAATTATGAGTTGAAGGCGGCAAAAGCCGCCCGGCGATCAGCGTTTCGAGAACTGGAAGCGCTTGCGTGCTTTGCGCTGGCCGAACTTCTTGCGCTCAACCATACGCGGATCGCGTGTAACCAGACCAGCCGGACGCAGCAGCAACTTCAGCTCGGGGTTGTACACCACAAGTGCGCGTGCTATGCCGAGCTGGATAGCGCCTGCCTGACCGCTTTTACCGCCGCCGTTGGTCGAAATATGAATATCAAAGTGCCCTTCGAGGTTGGCAACGCTCAGCGGAAGCAATGCTTCGCGACGCTGCAGCTCGACCGGAAAATATTCTTCGACCGGCAGTTTATTGACGGTAATCACGCCAGCGCCCGGTGTAATACGGACATTCGCTCTGGCTGTTTTTCTTCTTCCGATAGAAGGAGTGGGATTCATTCCACGTCTCCGTTGATTTTATAGATAGTGTAAAACAAAATTCGGGAGTTACCCGATGCGCTTATTCAGCGTAAGGTAATGCCATGTTCGTGGGCTTCTGGGCAGCGTGCGGATGTTCAGCACCCCCATAGACTTTCAACTTCTTCACCATCTTGCGGCCAAGGATGTTTTTCGGCAGCATACCGCTTACGGCATGGCGAATCACAAACTCCGGATTCTCTGTCTTGAGCGACTTGAATGCACGGAAACGACCGCCACCCGGGTAGCCGGTATAGTGAAAATATTCTTTCTTTTCTTCGCGCTTTCCGGTAACTTTAATCTTGTCCGCATTGATGACGATGACAAAATCCCCGCAGTCTACGTGCGGTGTAAAGTACGGACGGTGCTTCCCGCGAATGACAAAGGCAACCTGCGAAGCGAGGCGGCCAAGCGTTTGGCCGGCTGCGTCAACGATGAACCACTGGCGGTTGACGTCCGCTTCTTTGATTGACTGTGTGATTTTTGCACTTGAGTTCACAACGTCACCTGACAATATTGAATAAAGGGAATAAGGAATTCCTATTTTAACATACAGCCTGCAAAAATATTTGTTGAATAGCAGAAATCCAAACCGTAATTTTGAAAACCCGTAATTTTTTGCATGATCAGGGGTCTAAGTGGAACAATCCAGACAGGTGCCGTACCCGAAACAGCCAGATAATGTTCTGGAACAGTTCGGCTCGTTTATAGAATTAGTGCGTATTCTCCGCTCCGATTGCCCGTGGGACAAAGAGCAAACTCATGAATCTATCTCCCATTTGCTGGTTGAAGAGGTCTATGAAACACTCGAAGCTATTAAAAATGGCGATGATAAGGAGTTCTCTAAAGAGCTCGGCGATCTGTTCCTCCATGTGGTGATGCACGCAGTGCTGGCCGAAGAGCGCGGCGCCTTCTCTATGCGCGATGTTATCGAGCAGGAGTTTAATAAGCTCGTGCGCCGCCACCCTCATGTGTTTGGCTCGCGTGTGGCCGATAGCCCCGAACAGGTGATGCAAAATTGGGAGCAGATCAAAATGACAGAAGGCCGCCGCTCCGTTCTGGAAGGCGTGCCCAGTAGCCTCCCCGCTCTGCTGCGCGCTCAACGCATCCAAGAAAAAGTGTCGAATGTGGGCTTTGACTGGAAAAAGAAGGAAGATGTCTGGAATAAAGTAGAAGAAGAACTGAAAGAGTTCCGTGCAGAACTCGAAGCAGGAGAAAAAGAAAAAGCATTCGAGGAGTTCGGTGATGTGCTCTTTGCTCTTATTAATGCAGCGCGATTCGAGCACATTGTGGCCGAAGAAGCTCTGCAATATACCAATAGTAAGTTTACCCGCCGGTTCCGCTTTATCGAAGAACAGGCAGCAGCGCAAGGCAAACAACTCCGCGATATGACCCTCGGTGAAATGGACGATATCTGGAACGAAGCAAAACAACTAGAGCGCACGCAGGATGGAACAAACAATTCGCATTGAAAACCTCTCGAAAACTTACAGCCTCGGCAAGGACAAAACAGTAACAGCGTTGCAGCCTCTTACAATGTCGATAGGCAGCGGCGAGGTTTTTGGCCTGCTCGGCCCCAATGGCGCAGGCAAAACCACACTTGTGAAGCTCCTGCTCGGCATTACTTCGCCCACATCGGGCGGTGCGTATGTGCTCGGCGATGCTATTCCCTCGGTGCGAGCCCGACGCTTTGTGGGCTTCCTGCCGGAAAATCACCGCTATCCCGCGCATCTGAGCGGCGAGCAAACGCTGCTGTTCTATGGCAATCTCTCGGGTATGTCGGGTGCATCCCTCCGCAGCCGTATCGAGCTGCTGCTGAAACGAGTGTCGCTGTACGACAGGCGAAAGCAGCGTGTGCGCGAATACTCAAAAGGAATGCTCCAACGGCTCGGGCTCGCTCAAGCGCTGCTCAATAGCCCCCGTGTGCTGTTTCTGGACGAGCCTACTGATGGTATCGACCCGCTGGGCCGCAAGGAAATACGCGACCTGCTGCTTGAGGAAAAAAACGCGGGAACGACGATCTTTCTCAATTCTCACCTGCTCTCGGAGGTGGAATTAGTAACCGACCGGGTGGTGATTATGAACAAAGGCGCTGTGCTGCGGGCTGGCACTACCCGCGAGCTTACAGAATCGCATGGAGTGTACACCATTGCCTATGCCGAAGGTTCGCCAGTGCCCGATGCTGTGCCCGGCCTGCTCTCTGCCGATCCCGTGCGCCGTACCCTCGATGTGTCGGTAGCAACGCCTGCCGATCTCAATGCGCTGATCGACATGCTCCGAAGCCGCTCAGTGCTGATAGCTTCTATTGTGCCCAAGCGCAGCTCGCTCGAAGATTTATTCCTTTCACTTGTCGACCAGCAATGATGCAAATCGCCGGACTTATACGCGAAACATTCCTCGAAGCCATTTCTAAAAAGGTGATGATCGGTTTCTTTGTCATCTCCTCCCTTGTTCTGATTGGCCTAGCGCTGTACTTTTTTAGCTCGTCGGCCAGCGATACTATCGCACATCTACAGCCCACGCCCGACGACCCCAACGGCGTAGCTCTACGCGAACTCGTGTACTCCGTGGAAATGGGCATCGGTGGCGCGTTCTTCTACGCAGCTATATTCTTTTCTATTTTTGTGGCTGCTAATACAATCCCCTCTATCATGGAGCGCGGCACTATCGACCTCTTGCTTTCTAAGCCGCTCTCGCGCACAAAGCTGCTTCTCGGCAAAATTCTCGGTGGCTTCGTCGTTGCTGCTGTTAATATCGTTTTCTTTATTCTCGCCTCGTGGATTATTATTTCGGCAGCTACGGGGATATGGAATGTAGGCTATCTACTATCGCTCGCTCCGGCACTTCTCGGCTTTATCAGCCTGTACTCCGTTCTCGTGTTCATAGGCGTTACCACGCAGTCGTCGGCGCTCGGCATGATTGTCTGCTACTTGCTGGCATCGGTCATCAGCGGACTGCTGTTCAGCCGCGAAGAATTTCTCTTCCCGCTTATTACAAGCGAAACGTGGCGCTCGGTGATCTCCTTTTTCTACTATATCTTGCCCCAAATGGCCGATCTCAACCAGATGTCGTCGGATATGATCCAGAACAGGACAATCGAACACATGTACCCCGTTGTCAATGCCAGCGGTTTTGCAGCAGTGTTTTTTGCTCTCTCTATTCTCGTGTTCAGAAAAAAAGAGTTTTGAGCCTGCGGTTCTGCGATAGCTTGTGGCACGGGCGTCGCTGCATCGAGTCGCCCTAACGGGACGGCTCTACCGGGCGTCGCTGTCGCCGGTCGCACAGCCCGCTTATCGGTTGCCCGAACGCCAGCCGCCGATGCTTGCTCCTGCTGCCGCGATGAAAGCCAGGTAGCCACGCGGCGGACGTGCAGCGCGGTGCAGAGGCAAAGCGGAAAGCCAGCGACCGAAGCGCTCTGATTGCAGTTCCTCCAATACTTCCTTTTCCACAATCAGAGAATCAGATATATTTGTGGTTTGCCGGTCTGCACCATAGGAGTTGGAGCGCTTACCGGCACAGGCGATACGACACGCCCATCGGAGCAGCAAGACACTGTTTTTCGGAGTGGTGTACTGTGCGAACACTTCCCGTATGGCTCGTCCGTCCACACGCCCTTCACGGACTTTTTCAGGCTGTAGCTATTTGTATATGAGACATTTCCCCTTTCTTTCGGCTCTCTTTTGCTGCGTGTTTTTGTTTGCGTCCTGCTCGCAGGATTCCGAGCGCCCTGCCGAACAACGGCAAGCGGCAAAAGCTCTTTCTCCCGGCAAAAGACCTGCGTCTGTGTCGCTTGTAGAGCGTGCCGAAGCCAGCGAAATCGCGCCTGCATCCGATGTAGCTCATACTCTGAACAACAGCGATAACGACCGGAACACCGATACGACGAGTGCAGCAGAAGTCACAGAGATAAAGAACATCAAATCGTTTGAGGGAACTATTAAAGGGCGCGCCATTCATATTGCTGTGACTGGTGTAGACAGTCGCGTTGGCGATAGAACTCCGCACGCCGATGGCAACCATGTGCTTTCGATCTATCCAGACAGCGGTAAGATTGTGATCACCTCCGTCCCGCGCGACACGCCAGCGGAGGCGGGCTTTACAGCCGACTCCATGCAGCGGTTCAATATTCTGGCTAATGTGCTGCCCAACCGCAGCCGCAAATCGTACCACTCAGAGCTGGCACGCATTGCGGGTGTACCCCGCATCGACTACTACATGGAAGTGGGCTTCTCCCAAGCAATGGGTGTGATGGAACTGCTCGGCTATAAAAATCCCAAGAACACGCTGCGCGTCCTGCGCTCGCGCAAAGGGCTGGGAGGCGACGATTTCCAGCGCTGCTATAACCAAGGACAGTTCATCCGCCAAGCTATTCTGCGCCACTTCGGCAAGCTCGACGGTTTTCTCGGCGGCATGGCTGTACGCGGCGGCCTACTGCTGCTGAACACCGACCTTACAGCCGACAAAGCAAACAGCATTATTGAAGTGCTGAGCGAAAAGAACTTTGCCGACTCTCCCGACGATGTACTTGTGCGTATACGCCCCAAAATGCACCAGAACTTTACAGTGTATAGCTTCGACCAAAACACGATAGACTCGCTCGACAAAAAGATTGACAAGTTCAACAACTACATGAAGAAAAAGGATAGCTCTTTTGCTCTGAAAGGCACGAGCGACATCGACGCAAGGCTGGCAAATATGCTCGCGCTGGCTGCCAAAGACACAGCATCGCGCCCGCGCAATGTGATCTCCCGACTTGAGCGTTCGTTTGAACAGCACGTGTGGCTACAGGTGTCCGACCCCACACGCAGGCACGACATTCGCAGCAAATTTGCTCAGTACCTCACTACTGCCTACCGAAAAATCGGCAAGGAGAGCGCAGCGCAAAACGTGCAAACCATCGTGAAAACCGAAGAAGAACTGTTCAAGGCGCAGCAGCAGTAAGCAAACTGGCAGTAAAAAAATGCAGAGCAGGCGTGGAGCAATCTGCGCCTGTTGTGTTATCAATACCAAGGTACATTGCCAGAACACATTGGTTGCCATTTTGGCGTCCGCTACGCCCCATACGATGCTGCATTTACCAGACGGCACAGAGAACATCCCCGGGCGGCAGTAAGCACATCATCAGAAACTCCTATGACCAACCCACACAAAGAGCGCTATACTTCCGACGATACACCCGATATTCTCTGGAGTTTGGTAAAGAAAACCGCAGGTTCCAAAGGCATCGTGCTGCTCGAATATGCGGCTATCATCAACACAGTGCTGGCGCTCACCGGCGCAGTGCCCGTATATGAGGTAGTGAACAGCGGTGGATATCTTTTTGCAGCACTGTACTATTACGCTCTTATCAGCTCGGCAGCATCCGTTTTTTTACTCCGAAACAAAAGCAAGGTCGGATGGATACTGTTTGCTTCTCTTCTCTTACCATCCTTTCTCTTCTCACTTCTGCTCTTTTTTGGGGGGTGGATCATTGTGTTGCCCGCATTGCCCTTCTATACAGTAGTAATCCTCCATTGCTCCCGGCGCAGCATTCTGGCGGAATTTTCTATCTCGCCGATTGTAGCTGCTTTAGTTATCCTTCTTCCCAGCTTGATTCTTATAATAGCAGGTATTCTCTTTCTCCTATCTCTTGGCCATCTCCTTCATTCGTCATCGCAATGACTTTTAAACGGCATTCAACTTGAAAGAACAGAACCATGCACTCGGCAAAAGATCATACAGCAGCACAAATTTTGTTTTCTTCCAAACTTCCCCTATCTCTACCGCGACTTTAGGGGTGTTTCCACGCCCTCGGGCATGTGGAAACTGAGATTATACCCTTTGAACCTGATGCAGTTCGTACTGCCGAAGGAAAAAGCACCTGCGCTTCTCCCCCTTCCGCGCTTTCTTTTCTACAGGTATTCCCCCTGAAGTGTATTGTTTGTCTGTTCCACAACTCCGCTCGGCCTGTCGCCAAAATATCGCTGACACTCTATACCAGATTCAAACAAGTGGCGCGTGCTATCGCACGGGATTTTCGGTATCTCTGTTCTGCTGTAAATAGACAACAGAGCCGCCCTCGAATCTGTGTGCTCATAAAGCATACACAATTCCAGAGCGGCTCTTGAAGGTTATATAACTATATATAGTACCTTGGGATTACGACGAAGGCGACGATTCCACCCACCAGGTCTGGTTTGGAGCAGGAGGATTTTTACGCGTGTACGCAATTATTGGTGTCCTCGGTTCAGGATTATTTCCTTTGACATCAAGAACGAGACCAGTGCCTTGGTTCACGATGAATCCTCCATCAGCCATAAACCATTTTTGCTGATCGCCTATCTGCGGATTCATAGCCTCCATCACAATATTATTGTCGCCGTCTACCGTAAGAACAAGACCATTCAGATAGCTGACAATATAGTCGCCGCTGTATGTCCAGAGTTGGTTTTGATAGTTTACACTCTTTTTAGGATACGCAATGACCGGGGTGCCGGGCTTTGTCCGCTCGCCTGCTACGTCAAGAACATAATCGTTGAGCCGGGTGTGAATAAATAAAGGAAGAGACATAAAAACTCCATAAAACTAAAATTGATATTTATTTTGTTGATACACCGACAGGACTGTTCCCCAGACCACACGACTGTTCTCGACAGCCAACCGATGGCACAGAGTTCTATCGGCATCAACTACAGAAGCAAACTACCTCTCTCTACAAACCTTTGCTCTACCACTTTTCCAGTATTATCACGGTTTCAGAAACCTTCCCCACAAGCATCTACATGCCTATTTTCTGATCAGCACTTTGTGAAAAATTGGCAGAATGGCGGATTGCGAACCTTTTGCCCCGATTCTGGAACCCGCTTTCCCAGCCGTCAGACTTGCATTTCTACAAGGAATTTTGCTTTTCAATAAACTTCTTCTATTTTTGTTTCGACTTTAGGGGTGTTTCCACGCCCTCGGGCATGTGGGAACTGAGATTATACCCTTTGAACCTGATGCAGTTCGTACTGCCGAAGGGAAAAGTACCTGCGCTTCCTCCCCCTTCCGCGCTTTCTTTTCTACAGGTATTCCCCCTGAAGTGTATTGTTTGTCTGTTCCACAACTCCGCGAGAGATGGCATGGTCGTATTTGTTAATAATACACAACACGAGCTCCACAACACGGCAACGATTGCCGAAACATTGGCATCGCTTCAGATCGAAGCAGCGCGCGGTGTGGCTGTGGCTGTGAACAGCACGGTAGTTCCCCGCACGGAGTGGGCTGCTACTTCTCTTCAGGACAACGACAAGCTCACGGTCATCCGCGCTACGCAGGGTGGGTAAATAACTTCTTCTTCACGCTTCGGAATACGACGATGAAACAGCATAAACTTCCAACCGAACACACAATTACACGCGACCCATTTCCTGCTGCACACAAAGTGTATGTGCCGGGCAGCCTGCACAATATCCGCGTAGCAATGCGCGAAATCGCCCAGACGCCTACGGTGCACCGTATGAACGGCTCGTCGACTTCAGAGCCCAATCCGTCGATTACTGTCTACGATACAAGCGGTCCGTACACCGATCCCTCGGCAGAGATCGACGTGCGCCGGGGCCTTCCCCGCCTGCGCGAAGACTGGATTGTGCAGCGCGGTGATACCGAAGAACTCTCCGATCTTACATCGTCCTATGGCCGCGCACGCCAAACCGACTCGAAGCTCGACGACCTGCGCTTTGCTTACAGCCACCAGCCACGCCGCGCACAACAGGGCGGCAATGTGTCGCAAATGCACTACGCGCGCAAAGGCATGATCACTCCCGAAATGGAATACATCGCTATCCGCGAGAACCAACGCATCGACGAGCTCAGCGACAAAGGCCACCAGCATCCGGGCGAGAGCTTTGGCGCCAGAACGCCGCGTGGTGTGATTACCCCCGAGTTCGTGCGCGAAGAAATAGCTTCCGGCAGGGCGATTATCCCCTCCAACATCAACCACCCCGAAAGCGAACCGATGATAATCGGACGCAATTTTTTGGTAAAAATCAACGCCAATATCGGCAACTCGGCTGTGACGTCGTCCATCGAAGAAGAAGTAGAAAAAGCAGTGTGGGCATGCCGCTGGGGTGCCGACACGATCATGGACCTTTCCACTGGCAAAAACATCCACGAAACACGCGAGTGGATTATCCGCAATTCGCCAGTGCCGATTGGCACCGTGCCCATCTACCAAGCGCTCGAAAAAGTAAATGGCAAAGCCGAAGAACTCACGTGGGAAATGTATCGCGATACGCTTATCGAGCAAGCTGAACAAGGCGTAGACTACTTTACTATCCACGCCGGTGTGCTGCTGCGCTATATTCCCCTTACAGCTCGCCGGGTGACTGGTATTGTATCGCGCGGTGGCTCGATCCTCGCTAAGTGGTGCTTGGCACATCACAAAGAGAACTTCCTGTACACGCACTTTGAAGAAATCTGCGAGATCATGAAAGCCTACGATGTCGCCTTCTCGCTCGGCGATGGCCTTCGCCCCGGCTCTATTGCCGATGCCAACGACGCTGCACAGTTCGGCGAACTCGAAACGCTGGGCGAGCTTACAAAAATTGCGTGGAAACACGATGTACAAACGATGATCGAAGGCCCCGGCCACGTGCCGATGCACTTGATCAAAGAAAACATGGATAAACAACTCGAAGTGTGCGGCGAAGCCCCATTCTACACGCTCGGACCGCTGACCACCGATATCGCCCCGGGCTACGATCATATTACGTCGGCTATTGGCGCGGCGATGATCGGCTGGTTTGGCACGGCGATGCTGTGCTATGTAACGCCCAAAGAACACCTTGGCTTGCCCAACAAAAAAGATGTGAAAGACGGCGTGATTACCTACAAGCTCGCAGCGCATGCAGCCGACCTCGCCAAAGGGCATCCCGGTGCCCAATACCGCGACAACGCTCTGAGCAAAGCACGCTTTGAGTTCAGATGGGACGACCAGTTCAACCTCTCGCTCGACCCCGATACTGCGCGCGAATTCCACGATGAAACCCTGCCAGCAGAAGGCGCCAAAGTAGCTCACTTCTGCTCGATGTGCGGTCCGCACTTCTGCTCGATGAAAATTACGCAAGATGTACGCGCGTATGCCGATTCCCTCGGCGTCGACGAAGCAAAAGCACTCGAACAAGGCATGGAAGACAAAGCAAAGGAATTTGTGAACGCAGGAGCTGAAATCTACTCGTAATTGCAGTGGTGATGATGTGTGGCACGGGCGTCTCTGCACAGGCGCCCGGTCGCTGTCGCCGGTCGCACATCCGCTTTTCCGCTGGCCAAGCGCCTGCCGCCGAGGTAGCAACCAAAAGCCGAAAGCACAATCAGCCCACTGTACTGCGGTGTACCGTAGGCTCCTCAACAATGAGCGAATCAACGGGTAAAACAGCCACGAGGCGGGGGTGCCGCGCGGTGCCAAGACAACACGGCTGGCCGGAGACCAATGGCGAACAACATATTCCCCACTTTTACAGGCAGTAGATACAATGGCTCAAAAACGACCCTGTGTTCTTTCGATTGCGGGATTTGACCCAAGCGGTGGCGCAGGCGTTCTCGCCGATATCAAAACATTTGAGATGCACCGCCTTATAGGGCTCGGCGTTACAACGGGTATTACCTACCAGCACGAAAGCAGATTCGACGGCGTGGACTGGCTTCCGTGGGACAGCATTGCTGCCCAGCTCGACGTGCTGCTGGAGCGCTATACAATTTCGGCTGCAAAAATAGGCTTGACCGGGACGACTGATGTCCTGTCGAAAGCCATCGGGCGGCTGCGCGAAGTAAACCCACAAATGCACATCGTATGGGACCCCGTGATGAGTGCCAGCGCGGGCTTCCGCTTCCACAGCGGTATCGACGGCACAACGCTGGAACATATCGCCCGCTCGCTTTCGGTGATAACGCCGAACTGGACAGAAATGCTGGAATTAGTGCCCGGCGACTGGACAGCGACAGAAGCGGCGTCGCGCCTTGGCGCATGGTGTGCAGTGCTCCTCAAAGGCGGGCACAACGATGCAGCTCGGGGCTACGACTACCTCGTAACAAGCGAATGGACGCGGTCGTACCGGCCCAAAACTACGGCTGTCCATGCAAAACACGGCTCTGGTTGCGTGCTCTCGGCAGCGCTGACCTCAGCCCTTGCCGAAGGCTTTCCGCTACACCGGGCATGCTTGCGAGCTAAACGCTACACAACGCGATTTTTAGAAAGTACGCCGGGTTTGCTCGGCTTTCACAAGCGATAATGGCAACACAACACTCCATAGCGCGCCTGCACTATATTACGCAGGCCATTGGCGACAACACACATGCTCAATGTGCAGAAGCAGCGTGCAGCGGCGGTGTGCGCTGGGTGCAACTGCGCGTAAAGAACACATCGGCGGATGAGTGGCGACGCCAAGCTGTGGCCACGCAGCAGGTGTGCAGAACACACGGCGCAGTGTTTATCATCAACGACAACACAGCGCTGGCGGTAGAACTCGGAGCCGACGGTGTCCACCTCGGCAAAGAGGATATGCCTCCGCAACAAGCCCGTGCTATGCTCGACCCGGATGCAATTATCGGCGGCACAGCCAACACATTCAGCGACATAGTGCGCCTTGCTGATGCGGGCGTGGACTACATTGGCCTCGGCCCTTTCCGATTTACGACAACAAAAGAAAAATTGAGCCCGGTGCTCGGCCTCGGTGGCTACCATGCCATCCTCGACCAGTGCACCCGTGCTGGCCTGCATATCCCCGTGATTGCCATTGGCGGCATTGCGCCCGGCGATACCGCACAGCTCATACAGACAGGCGCTCACGGCATTGCAGTTTCCTCGGCAATCAACGCGGCGCACAATCCGGCACAAGCAGCAGAACAATTTCTCCATGAACTTCACGCCGCACAAGCGGCACAAGGACAGAGCTATGCAACCCCTGGTTCTTCGCGATAAAACATTTACGTCCCGGCTATTTACAGGCACAGGAAAATTCAGCTCCCCGGCACTCATGCGCGAGGCACTGCTCGCTTCCGGCTCGGAATTAGTGACAACAGCGCTCAAACGCATCGACATACGGCATACCGACGACGACAATATTCTCACGCATTTAGATCACGAGCAGTTCAGCCTGCTGCCCAATACTTCGGGAGCCCGAACTGCTCGCGAAGCGGTGTTTGCAGCGCAGCTCGCACGCGAAGCGTTGGAAACTCACTGGCTGAAGTTAGAGATTCATCCCGACCCCAAGTACCTCCTGCCAGACCCCATCGAAACACTTCAGGCGGCTGAAGAATTAGTAAAATTAGGCTTTGTCGTCCTGCCGTATATCCACGCCGACCCCGTGCTGTGCAAACGCCTCGAAGACGTGGGCGTGGCGGCAGTGATGCCGCTCGGCTCGCCTATTGGCAGCAATGGCGGCCTGCAAACACGCGACTTTCTGCGCATTATTATCGAGCAAAGTAGTGTGCCGGTGGTCGTGGATGCAGGCATAGGAGCGCCGTCGCACGCAGCCGCAGCGATGGAAATGGGCGCGGCGGCAGTGCTTGTGAATACGGCGATTGCCGTGTCGCCCGATCCGGTGCGTATGGCCGGAGCATTCCGCCAAGCCGTAGAAGCAGGCCGCACAGCCTATGAAGCACAACTCGGCCAGCAAATACAACAGGCAGTGGCGAGCAGTCCGCTCACGGCTTTTCTGGAAGAGTAAATTTGCACATTGTTTGGCACTGTTCTCTGTATCACAGTTTTCAGATCATCCGACAGGATAGACGATCATGGCATTTCGCGATATTTTCGATACATATAACTGGCAGGACATCCGCGACGGGATTTACGCCAAAACAGCAGCCGATGTAGAAGAAGCGCTGCACAAAAGCACACGCACGCTCGAAGACTTTAAGGCGCTGATTTCGCCCGCCGCTCTTCCCTATTTAGAACCGATGGCCGCCGAGAGCAGCAGGCTTACGCAAAAGCGCTTTGGCCGCACCGTGCAGATGTATATCCCCATGTACCTGTCCAACGAGTGCCAGAATATCTGCACCTACTGCGGCTTCAGCCTCCACAATAAAATCCCCCGCACCACTCTTACCGACGAGCAAATACTGCGCGAGGTCGAGATTATCAAGTCGTATGGCTACGACCATGTGCTGCTTGTCACCGGCGAAGCTACTCACACGGTGGGAGTGGACTACTTCGCTCATGCGCTGGAGCTTTTGCGACCGCACTTTTCGCATATTTCTATGGAAGTGCAGCCATTGGACCGCGAAGCCTACGAGCGATTGATGCCGCTCGGGCTGAGCGCTGTGCTCGTGTACCAGGAAACCTACCACCGCGACCGCTACAAGGAACACCACCCAAAGGGCAAAAAGTCGAACTTTTACTACCGGCTCGATACCCCCGACCGCTTGGGTAAAGCCGGTGTGCATAAGATAGGACTTGGCGTGCTGCTCGGGCTCGACGACTGGCGCACCGATACGTTTTTTACAGCGCTGCATCTCGGCTACTTGGAGCGCACGTACTGGAAAACACGCTACTCGATTTCCTTTCCGCGTCTGCGCCCCGCCGAGGGGTTGGCCGCGCCAGTCTCGGTGATGTCCGACCGCGAATTAGTACAGCTCATTTGCGCGTACAGGCTGCTGAACGAGGAAGTAGAGCTCTCGGTATCAACCCGCGAAAGCGAGCGATTCCGCAATAATATTTTTAGAATCGGTGCCACGACTATGAGTGCGGGCTCGCGTACCGATCCAGGTGGCTATGCCTCGGAATTAGAGGCTTTGGAACAGTTCGAGGTATCCGACGAACGCACGCCGCAACAAATAGCGCACATGATTACTTCACAGGGATATGATGTAGTATGGAAGGACTGGGATCCGGCGTTCAACTGACCGAGGCAGAACACACGCGCTATAGCAGGCATCTCGCGCTGCCAGAAGTCGGCTATGAAGGACAAAAACTGCTGAAGTCGGCACGAGTGCTCGTTGTAGGTGCTGGCGGCTTGGGCTGTCCTGTGTTGCAGTATCTGGCAGCCGCAGGCGTTGGCACCATTGGTATTGCCGATGGCGATGCTGTGGACATGAGCAATCTTCAGCGCCAAGTGCTGTACTCGACAGCGGATGTAGGCACGCCTAAAGTGCGGGCTGCAGCACAGCGGCTTGCAGAGCTCAACCCACTTGTGGATATTATTGAATACCCGGCGTTTATCACTGCGGACAATGCTGCCACTCTCGTAGCAGAATTTGATATTGTTGTGGATGGGTCGGATAATTTTCCCACGCGCTATCTGCTCAATGATACAAGCGTGGCTCTCGGCAAGCCGCTCGTCTTTGGCTCGGTGCTGGGCTTTGAAGGACAGGTGGCGGTGTTCAATTACAAAGGCTCGGCTACATATCGCTGTTTGTATCCAGAACCACCGGATCCGCGCGACTCGCCCTCCTGCTCCGAACTCGGTGTGCTCGGCGTACTTCCCGGCATTGTGGGATGCTTGCAGGCCAACGAAGTGCTGAAAATTATTCTCGGCGCGGGCGATATTCTCGCTGGGAAGCTGCTCATTCTGAATGCCCTTACCATGCAGACTATGCAGCTCGACATTCCCCGATTGGAGCATGCAGCTACACCAGCAGCAGACAAAGCATTTTGCAGCCCGGCACGCACCAACGACATCAGCGCTCCGGAACTGCGAGAGCGACTTCAGCGCGAACCGATGTTTCTTGTGGATGTGCGCACGCACGAAGAGCGCGCGTTGTGCTCGCTCGGTGGTGTTCTCATCCCCGTCGACACCCTCCAAGAGCGAAAAGAAGAAATCCCACGCGACCAGCAAGTTGTGCTGTATTGCCACAAAGGTGTGCGTAGCAGTCGTGCAGCCGCGCTGTTGGCACAACACGGCTACACAAATATTCTCACGCTTGCAGGCGGCATAGATAGATGGGCTATGGAAGCCGATCCATCTATGGCACGCTACTGACCTTTTCTTCTATTCTGTCGACAGCTTCCAGTAATTCCCGGCAATTCTGCACAGGATCGCCGCTCTGCCACACCGAACCAAGCACAGCACAACCCGCAAAACCGAGGTCGGCTACCCTCTCGACGGTAGCAGCAGTAATCCCGCCCAAACCAACGACATTGTAGTGCATTCTGCGCAGTGCAGCCTGTAGCTCGTGCGGCTCTGCAAGCGGACGGTGCCCAGGCTTAGATACACTGGCAAACACAGGGCTAAAGAACACATAATCCGAAGGCGATTCCTCGTGCTCCAAGTCTGTAAGCGAGTGGAACGACGTGGAAAGCCGCAGATCGGGGCGCTGCTCTTTCCAGTATTCCATCGACTGAAAATCGTCCACATCACCGCAGCCATGCAGCGACCACTCCGGAAAATGCAGACCACCAACGCTGAGCTCACTCGCGAGATCATGATGCGAGTGCAGCGCTATCCGCGAGTGATATTGCGGCTCAATGCGCTCGATATACCACCGCATTTGCGCCTCATCCCAGTCGGGCTTGCGAAGATGAAACAGGCGCAAACCGCTTTCAAACAAATGGTTGGCAATTTCGGGTTCGCCCGTATCGCCAGCCGGAGAAGAAATAACAATGAAAATCATAGGCTGCTCTTTATTCTTCCTAAACATCGTTGCGCCATTACATCCTGGCGTTAAAATTTCCCTTTCCTCGGCGCTTCCGCGCAATCATCACAAACTCATTCTTTCGTCGTCAACCACCCTGCGGCACTCACTGCCCCGCCATGCGATACAACATACAAGAGGCGTTCCGGGGCATTCGGTCTTCGGCCTTCGGTATCATCTCTGCACCGCGCGGCAATTATCATAAAAATGATGCGAAGACGAACGCTGCGTGGTCGTGCAACCCCAATCGCAACAGTATTGCGCCGCGCTGTAGCTTACCAGCGATTGACGCCCGGCCAGCCGACAGCCGGACTTGCGACCGGCGACAGCGACCGAACTTCGGCACAACGACGCCCGTGCCACCTCTATCTCTCTACAGCATTCCGCACAACATCAGTGCTTGAAATGCCGCATACCAGTAAAGATCATTGCAATATTGTGTTGGTCGGCAGCAGCTATCACTTCTTCATCGCGTATGGAGCCACCGGGCTGGATCACACACGTAGCACCGGCCTGCACTGCTTCCATCAGCCCATCAGCAAAAGGAAAGAAAGCATCGGAAGCAACGGCAGAACCTTGAAGATCAATACCTGCTTCCCCTGCTTTTTTAGCTGCAATCGACGCTGAATCCACGCGCGACATCTGCCCTGCGCCTACAGCCAGCACGCGGTCGCTTGCCGTGTACACAATGGCGTTGGACTTCACGTGCTTTGCAACCTTCCACGCAAACATCATCGCAGCGCGCTCATCATCATTGGGCTGGCGCTTAGTAACCACGCGCAGCGTGGACTCATCATACAGGCTGGTATCGGATGTTTGCACCAGCAAACCACCTGCCACACTTTTCACCTCGTGCCCAAACGACTGCACAAGCGCAGTATAATCAGCAGCGATCAGACGGCGGTTTTTCTTTTTCTCCAACAGCTCAAGAGCTTCCGGGCTATACGATGGGGCAATCAGCACCTCGGTAAAAATATCGTCGACAGCGCGAGCAGCGTCGATATCTACTTCCCTATTGAAAGCAATAATGCCTCCAAACGGCGATTTTGTATCCGACTCAAAAGCTTTGCGATATGCTTCGGCCAGCGTAGCGCCAGTAGCAACACCGCACGGGTTCGTGTGCTTGATAATAGCCACAGCCGGTTCACTGAATTCAATCACAAGCCGGGCGGCTGCATCGATATCAACGATATTGTTGTACGAGAGTTCCTTGCCGTGAAGCTGATGGAAAATCGACGTAAAGCTGCCGTACAGAGCGGCCTGCTGGTGTGGGTTCTCGCCATAGCGCAGCGCCTGATCCAGACGCACACCGAGCGTAAGAGTAGGAGCAGACAGCGAACTCTCGTGCAGCGTGCGGCCAAAATAGCCAGCCACGAGCGAATCGTAATGGGCTGTATGCTCAAATGCTTCACGCGCAAAGCGCAGGCGCAAGATTTCTGGCACAGCGCCTTTGTATTCGTCGAGCGCAGCTACTACAAGGTCGTAGTTGGCGGGATTGACCACCACTGCTGTCCAGCGATAGTTTTTCGCCGAAGCGCGCACCATTGCCGGCCCGCCGATGTCGATATTTTCGATAATTTCGTCGTGCCACACTCCCGGTTTCTGCAAGGTTTGCTCAAAGGGATACAGGTTGATCACCGCCATATCAATGGATGCAATCCCGTGTTCGTCCATCTGTAGCGTGTGGTTTTCATCGTCGAGCACACCGAGCAGCCCACCGTGAATAGCCGGATGCAACGTCTTTACACGCCCATCCATAATTTCCGGAAAACCCGTCACATCCGAGATACCTGTCACAGGAATGCCAGCCTCGCGCAGTGCCGACGCAGTACCGCCTGTGGAAATAATCTCAATACCGCGATCAGCAAGTTTGCGCGCCAGTTCCACAATACCCGTTTTGTCCGAAACGCTCAGAAGCGCCCGCTTGATACGATACGTGTCAGGAGTCGTCATATACCTTGTTCAGAAATGAATAGAAGCCATTGCCGGAAGACCGCAGAACGGTACACCGAAGAGGCACAGAGAATTAGTTTTTTCTTTTGACGACCGCCAGCGCAAACGGCCCGTTGTGCACGCATATCATGCGAATTTTTCTTCTGTTCCCGCCTCGCGCTTTTGGCTCTTCTCCCAATGCGAGAGCGCTTCGTCGGCCAAGTAGAACGACCCAACTACGAGCACCGGACTGCCGGTTTGCAGGGCGGCGTCAACGGCATGAGCTACAACGGGACACACGTGCACGCCGCTGAACCCTGCACTGCGGGCGCGGTTGCCTAGTTCTTCGGCGGGCAAAGCGCGTTCTACTGCGGGCGATGTAGCAAAAAGCACGCGCGTAAGAGGCAGTAGCTCTTCCAGCATATCGCTTATTGCTTTGTCTTCCATTGCGCCTACTACTACGGCCCACCTGTTGCCGCCGAGACCACAGCGCTGCAAGGCATCGGCAAGCGCTCGGATACCCGCTTGATTGTGCGCCACATCGAGCACCAGCATTGGCTCGGGCTGCAATAGCTCAATCCTACCACGCAACCCCGCATTGCGCCGTATCTGCTCTACTCCGCGCCGCACGTGTTCTTCGGTGTGGGGAAAGTTCGTGCGCAGCATGTGCAGCGCGTACACGCCTATCGCCACATTCCGCGCGGTGTGAACGCCCGGCAGCGGTACGCGCAGGCCGCTATGCACCACATCGGGCGCAGCAAGCGAAAGCGACATTGAGAGATCGGGGCTATACGTCTGGTCGGAAATTGTACACACATCATCTATGAACACAATTGGCGCGTGTTCGGCAGAGGCTTTATCGGCAAACACCGGGCGCAATTCTGCACGTGGCTCTCCGACGAGCACAGGCACATTGCGCTTGATAATCCCCGCCTTTTCAACGGCGATTGCCGACAGTGTTGTACCGAGGTAATGCGTGTGCTCCAAGTCGATAGAAGTAATCACAGAAAGCAGAGGTGTTAGCACATTGGTAGAGTCCAGCCGCCCGCCCATGCCAGTTTCAATCACAGCGATGTCCACACCACAATCAGCAAAGTATGCAAAGGCCATCGCGGTAGTAGCTTCAAAAAATGTTCCTTGGAGCTTGCGCGTAGCGGGCATGATTATTTCGGCGAGGCGTGCGATGTCGGAATCGTCGATTTCAACACCATTTACACGGATACGTTCGTTGAATCGCAGTATATGTGGCGAGGTGTACAAGCCCACGTTGTAGCCTGCTTCGGTAAGCACCGAAGCGATAACAGAGCACGAAGTGCCCTTGCCATTTGTCCCGGCTACGTGCACAGTGCGGAGCTTGCGGTGCGGATTGCCGAGTGTGTCGAGCAGTGCAGTAATGTTCTCCAGACCGGGTTTTATGCCAAATCTGTGAAAAGAAAACAGCTCTTGCAGAACTGCATCGACCGAGCGCATATCGGGATTTGCTTGTAAATTACTCATCTGTCTGTCTATATCGCCGCCAATTGAGACGACAAGCGACGCCCCTTGAGCGCGCAGCGTCGGGGCTGTGAAAACCGGCCTTGCGACCGGCGACAGCGATGCCCGTATGGACGGGACGCCCGTGCAACAGAAAGGGAATCGGGTATTGAGAATGCAAAGTTATGAAAAATTCCCGAAGCAGCCGCTAATAACTACAAGCGCATACCTGTTTGTGGCACTTCTCCCCCTCCAAATAGCCCAACATCACAATTGTAGAACGGTATGCAGAGGCTTGCCTGTGGCCATTCCCAGAAATACAGCCGCATCATGTCCTTATCAGCCGGATGCAGCTATGCACTCAGCTACCTTCATCCGCATTCCAATGCGTGTCAAAACAACAAAAATGCTTATAATTGCAGGCAATAGTCTTTGGCAGTGTACACGTATATCCGCCAGCGCAACTACTCTGGCGCTCCTGAATACCGCTTGATTGTTGGCGATTTGGGTATTATCATGAACGTATGAACATTCTATCTGTTATCGGCAGTCCGCGTGGAGAATCGGTTTCGGTAGCGGCAATGGCCGTGGCCAATGAAGAAATGTCGCAACGAGACGCAACAGTGCATGTAATCGACCTGCGAACAACGCCTCTTCCCCTGTACTCTCCGCTTACCTACAAGGATGCTGAGCATTTTGGGCTTATCCGCCAGCTTGTGCTGGAAGCAGATGCTTACCTTCTTTCCACGCCCGACTACCACGGCTCGATGTCGGGTGTATTAAAAAATTTTCTCGATCATTTCTGGCATGAATTCGCGGGCAAAATGTTCGGGATTGTCTGCGCCTCGCATGAGAAGGGCCTGACAACTATCGACCAAGTGCGAACCGTAGTGCGGCAGTGCTATGGCTGGGCTCTCCCCTATGGTGTGAGCCTCTCGGAGCAGGATGTTGACAACGACGACTGTATTATCAACGACAAAGTAGTGAGCAAACTGCGCATGCTCGGGCGCGACCTTGTGGTGTACGGCGACCTGCTGCGCGTGCAGCGTGTGCTCGATCTGGAAGGCGAAGAAGCAATGACATTTATGGCCAAATACAGAAAGAGCAGATAAGAGCGCTCAAAACGCAATCAAACGCAATCGTCTGCGAACATCCCGCCGGACAGGCGCGATTTGTGTGTATAAATAATCAGGAATAGCTATCTATGGCAGCAACACCTTCTACAATGATACCGCTCGGCACAAAAGCACCGGGCTTTCGTCTGCTTGATCCCGTTACTCACGCATATACTTTGCTCGATGATATAAAATCGGACAAAGCGACGGTAGTAATGTTTATCTGCAATCACTGTCCATTTGTGAAGCATATCAACGACGGGCTTGTGGCGATAGCCAGCGACTACATTCCGCAGGGTGTGAGCTTTGTGGCAATCAACTCCAACGACGCGGAAAACTACCCAGAGGACGCACCCGACAAGATGGCGGAGCAAGCGCGTGCATTGGGCTATCCTTTCCCCTATCTCTTCGACGAAACGCAGGAAGTTGCACAGGCATATCACGCAGCTTGTACACCCGATTTTTACGTATTCGACGGCGACTTACAATGTGTGTACCGTGGCCAGTTCGACGATTCACGCCCGCGCAATAGCGCCGAAGTAACGGGGCGCGACATCCGCAACGCATTGGACGCCGTACTCGCCGGGCAGCCTGTAAACCCGGAACAGATACCGAGCATCGGGTGCAATATCAAGTGGAGAGCGTAGACCTTTCTTTTCCCTTCAGACAACTACTTTTCAGACAATTGTGGCACGGGCGTCTTTGCGGCGCCCGGCGCGGCGCTGTCGCCGGGCGCACATCTGCTTTGCCGCTGGCCAAACGGCATTCGCCCGCAGAATATTCCGCACACGCGAACAACGAGCCGAACACCAACCAACCCCACAGGTTGTAGCTTTTATGCAGAGTTTACATATTTGCACAACAATCAACGAATTCGGCAGCCGGTGTAGAATCCCGGCACAGGAATGTTATCTCTACCAATTATATGCTCGAATCTCTGTCGATCAAAAATTTCAAACTGCTGAAAAATCTTACACTACCTTCGCTGGGAAGAGTGAACCTGATTATAGGCCGAAATAACACAGGTAAATCGTCGGTGCTGGAAGCTGTGTCGGTGTACGCGAGCAAAGGCGATATTGTGTGGTTGAAAGAATTGCTGGAGCAGCACGGGGAATCTGTTGCAAAGCAGCGCGAATTGTCGTCGCTATTGGAAATCAGAAAAGCATTTATCTCCTTATTTTACGGCTACCACGAATCATTACCCGACACTACATACATCACCATTGGCTCTAGCCAGAGCGATACACAGGACGGTACGCATCCTGCATCAACGCTATCCATGCGCCTCGTGTATTACTACGAGGAACGGATATTGCAATCGACAAAAGACGAAAATCCGCTATACAAACGCACACAGATTATTGTCAGTGAAAAAGAACCAAGGTACGATGTTGATGCAGAAACAGACACGACATCGCAACTGCTGCCTGGCATCGAAATAGGTTTTAACAACGAAACCCGGCTTTATCCTCTTGGAGCGCGGTTTTACCGGGGACTGCGCTATGGAAATAAAGCATTCAAGTACCTTACTCCCACATCCTACGACCACAGCAATAATGCGGCGTTCTGGGATGCTATTTCGCTGACAGAAAAAGAGGAACACGTTATTAGGGCCTTGCAAATCATCGAGCCACGCGTTGAGCGACTTGCTTTTGTAAGTGAAGACGACAGTTTCCGGAGTCGACACCCCGTAGCAAAGCTACAGGGAACAGGTTCGATTGTCCCACTCAAAAGTATGGGCGATGGCATCAACCGGATTCTCACCATTGTTCTTGCAGCAGTCAACAGCGACAACAGCTATCTGCTCATTGATGAATTCGAGAACGGATTGCATTATGCCGTACAGCACAAGCTCTGGGAAGTAATTTTCTTCCTCGCAGAAAAGCTCAATATACAGGTATTTGCTACGACTCACAGCAACGACTGCATTCAGGCTTTTGGAAAGCTCATCAGCGACAAACACGCGGACGCCGGCAGAATCTACCGATTAGATACTGTCGACGGCGACATCATACCTACAGAATTCACTGCCAAAGACATCAGCATTGCCACACAAATGGATATTGAGGTGCGATAGACAATGAAGTTTAAAGAAAAATTTCCCCGCCAGAAGTTACTGGTAGAGGGTAAGGACGACCAACACGTTGTCTGGTCGGTTTTAGAGGCATTCGCGGTTCAGGAATCATTTGATATTCTCGAAAGGGAAAGCGTTACGAATCTTATAGACTCGATTCCTGTCTCCCTTAAACAGAGCGAATTACGAACTCTTGGCGTTATCGTCGATGCAGATTTTGCAATGAATAATCGCTGGACGAGCCTGAAAAATCAGTTCCAGAAAATAGGCTGCACAATACCCGACAGTCCGGTTCGGGGCGGCTTTATCGGTTGGACAGCAACGACACCAGTGAAGGCCGTTGGTATCTGGCTCATGCCGAACAACACTTTGCCCGGTATGCTTGAAGATTTTGTACATATGCTCATCCCCGACAACGACCAGATTATTGCACATTGCGAGGCGTTCCTTTCGACCCTTGAAGAGCAAAACATCAACCCGTATAAGCCCATCCACAAAGCAAAAGCCCGTATCCATACATGGCTGGCTGTTCAGCAAGACCCGGGTACACCGATGGGACAATCTATTACGAAACGCTACCTGACCACCGACACACGGGTATGCCGCGATTTTATACAGTGGATAAATACTCTGTTCAATCCTGAAGTTATCTGACGTGTTCTCTTATCAATACGGCATATTGCACCTCATTCACCACCCAAGAAAAAGCCCACTGTAAAGCGGGCTTGTGTATTCTTTTTACCGAAGCATAGTTTATTCGTCGTCGCTGTAGTCGAACCCCGATTCCGCTGCGTGCACCGTGCGGGCATAGGCGATAAAATCGGTGACAGCCGGAGTGCCGCCAGCCTCTTTAATCGCCATAGCGATCTGGGCGCGGTGGTAGACCGAATGCATGAGCACATGCGACAAAATATCGGATACGGAATTAGTAAATTCCGTTCCATGTGTATTTGCGTAATCAACTATTGTATCGAGTTCATCCGGGTCAATACTATTGAGAAGTTCCCACCAATTACCATAGCACTCCTCAATCTGCGCGGGAAACTCACTGTCGTGGACGACGGGCCACACGAGCAGGCCAGACATGTCCTCGCCGGTAAGCCGGTGGTGCCATACTTTTTGTGCACCGAGGATGTGAGCCAGCAGCGTAAGCGGACGTTCGCGTTCACTGGACATATCGTGAATACTCGCGAGAGTAGCTTTATTCGCCCATATATCATAGGCGAACATACGTTGAAAATACGCGGGGCCTTTCATGGTACTTCCTTCCTATCGAATAATCTGTAAATATACCGCTGTGTCGGTAAGAGGATGAACGCGCAGTGAAGCAGCGTGGTTCCACACCGAGCAGAGCAAAAATACAACAGGAAGAGGTTGTGTACTATTATTCGGACATACAAGGAAGTTACTGCATAACAGCAGCTATAACCAATAGCGAGAACATTGCAGGAACTCGCCTCCAGGCCCCGGCATCAAATAGCTATGTCAACGATCACCCGAGCATCTTACTGCTCGTGCAAACGCCAGTGCGTACTGCCACCGTCTCTGTTCCAGTTGACACTTGTAGACACACAATAGAGATTGTCCTCGCAGCCAGCTCCGCGTGTATCGAGAAATCCGCCTTTCCAGTCGCCGTATCCATTCAGCAGGTGAACGCTTTCATCTTCCTGCACTTCTCCGCCCGCCGAATCGGTTATGATCCTCCACGTGCCGCTTCCGCTATCCCTGTTGTTGGACGTTGCAGTAGACACACAGTAAAGATTGTCCTCGCAGCCAGCTCCACGGGTATCGAGATAGCCGCCCTTTCCTCCGTACTGATTTACTAAATAGATTTGGTCATTATTCAGTACAGGTTGTCCTTCTGTCTTTCCAGTTGCTGATAGGATAATCCATGTACCACTGCCGCTGTCCCTATCGAAGCTCGTAGCAGTGGACACACAGTAAAGATTACCTTCGCAGCCAGCTCCACGGGTATCTAAATACCCACCTGCCCAATTGCCGTATCCATTTTGGATGCGGTAGCGTTTTCCGTACCTCAGACTTGCCATAAATCCCCTGTTCTGTTTGAGTCACTGTTCGTAAGAATACAAACACCACGGTGTGACTTTCCCCCGGTGCTCGCTATGGATTAGGTACACGCCTATACAAAGCATGAGCCCATAATGTCTTGCATGTGTATGAAATTGGAATGGCTTTTGGGACATAAAAAGCCGATTGATTGGCCAGTGATTCTACTCACGCACTCTACTATTCCCCATGCGTATGCGCTGTACGCCAACAGAGTTTCTCCCCGAAAAACTGTATAGGCGCAATATTGCTGTCGGTCGCATACCTCAATCACCTGCACAAAGCGTTGGTATAGCTACGCTATGCACAGGCACACAACAAAGCTACGCTTTTTGTGTGTGCAGATCAATCGGTGTTTTTCGGATATTTAGCAACAATTACTACTGAGAGCAGCTCGGTGTTTGTCCTACTCAGCAGATATGAAAGAGGCAAGGACCCACCGCCTATAATACTCCCGCGACAGCTTCTATCGTTTTAAGGAACTGTATGAGACTGGTGGAGAGTTGGCACTCCTGGAGATCATCGATACCTACACCAAGGTTGCCATCTGTAAGCTCTATGACCGCAAGAATGCCCTGATAGCCGCAGAGCTGCTCAATGACCGTGTTGTCCCGTTCTATGAAGAGCACGATGTACGCTTACTGCGTATTCTTACTAATCGTGACACTGAATACTGCGGCAATCGTGAGCATCATGAATATGAGCTCTATCTTGCCATTGAAGACATTGTTCCGCAAGAAGCTCTATCAATCCATTGATGAGCTTCAGAACGATCTGGACTTCTGGGTAGAAGAGTATAACAAAGAGCGACCTCATTCAGGTAAATATTGTTATGGTAAAACACCCTATCAAACATTTATGGATTCGAAGTATCTTGCCAAAGAAAAAATGCTGGATCAACTCTATCAAAAGCATAGCGGACTCACAACTCAACTGACAACTTAGCTCGCCTGACTGTCAGCTCAAGTCTTGACTATTACAAATCAGTGTTTGTCCGATTGATTTTGTACGGGAATATGCAGAAGTTGTAGTCTGCAAATCACGCGCCCAATGGTGCCAATATTTCACTTATTCCTTAATGCTATGAAGCCTTCACGATTACTTGCCTGTGTACTCTGTATGACAGGCTTTTTTTTTGTTACGGCTCATGTAACAGCCCAAAATGAAACTGGTTCACGTGTCCTTGACGAGCAGTTTTTTAAGGGGTTTAAGTACTGGTATGATTCTACAACAGCAATGTATCAGGTACGCTACCCCATCATCCGCAATATTCCGCCGCTCTCCTCTGGAATGCCGTTTGACATTATGTTTTCCTACATTGTCGCGGATAGTATCTGCCGGTTTGCTCCCCAGAAAAACGTTACCAACCTTCTAAAAAGTTGGACATTGATGAATGATACTCTACGGTATGCAACAAAATATTTGTACCGGATGATGGACTATAATCCCATCATTTTCCGACAGTATCAAGATCAAATAATGTTGTTGAGAAAGAACCCATTCACAACGTCCTTCCAGAGTACTAAAGCTGCCATTCAGAAAAAGTTTGAACAGTTTGTCCCGCCACAGGAAAAGCAGGCTGTAAAGGCTGTTTTGGGTGCTGAATATATCTTTCGGATACAGGTTGTTAAAATAGATTCCATGCCGGACAAGGTTGTTACTGGACATCAACGTTACAGAGTAACCGCAAAGGTTCTCGATACACTCAAAGGGCAAGTGTATAAGCCTGCACCATGCAATAGCGGTCATGCGATCCTTGATAATGCTTCCCCTTATCCCTGTATTTATTTCCAATATGGAGAACAGAATTATTTTGACCCGTCTGGAAGTACTGGATTAATGGCTGCTGGTGAGACAATAGAGCCGTGGCCTTTCGACAAACAGGACTCAGCGTTTATGCGGACGCTGAACCGATTTGAAATGAAACCCGGACAAGACGCTATCATTTTTCTAATACATGACGCCCAAAAGTTCGATCACGAAGCAGATTACTACGAGTTAGATTTGGCTACCAATTACTCCTATAATGCTCTGCCCATTATCAATGGAAAGGTGCGAGACGTAAACATGGTATGGTCAAGCAACCTGCTTATGGATTATGCAGACTGGAAGACACGGTATCTGGAAATCCGTAATAAAATTCTCAATGGTTCATACTAACACTATTAATATTAGGAGAGAACCAATGAGATATTTTGTACTTGCCTTACTCGTATGTCTACTTTCTTGCCCTGTTGTTGCTCAAACTGAAAACCAGAAAATAAAATGCGATAACGATTGTGCGACAAGAGAACTGCCCTTCCTTTTCTGTGATATGGCAACAGGCCGTAAACTTACAAAGTGTAGCGCATATCCCAATCATGAACCGGGCCTCCGTGCGCTTCGGAAACGTATGCCCCCTACGTGTTACTACTATGACCCGGCCAGCTTTACACTCCTAAAACCGGGTTATGCTTTCGTACAAATCAGTGGTGAAGACACAACAATAATTTTTGCCCCCGATTGGGTTGAGAGTGCCATATTTTCAGCAGCTATAGATTGGTGGCTACAAAGCGGTTGTCCTTCGCCACAAACTGATGATGTAGATAACTGTTGTATCAGGGCAAGGTGGGCGGAACGAAGGGAACAATTACACGACTTTGTCAATAATCCTACCGGCGTTTTGGCAATGAACTGGAATGAAATAAGGCCCACAGCCGGCGCACCAGATTGCAAGGTAGACTGTAATAACTCAGAACTAATATTTAACCAGACACCTGAGTTCATACAGTTAGACCCTGTAACCAAACTTCCAACGCGCTTTTTTTACAACGGTGGAGAGGAACCAAACGGCAACGGCAGTCTGGCGGATGGTGACGACTTCGAGTATTATCATTTTCCCAGTGTTCTCATGCACGAGACCGGCCACTGGTACGGTATCGGCCATTTAGGGGAACGAGATGCGTTTGGCCAATCATGCGGAGATCAGACAGGGGTTGCAATGATGTGCGGCGGAAGTAATGGCCTGTACCCCGGCGAGGAACGAACCTTACGGGACGACGACCTGTGTGCTTTCCGGAAGCTATACTGCTGTGAACAAACAGCCGTAGGGGTAGAGGAAGAGTTTTCCACCGGTATCGAGGAATTTAGTATTTACCCTAATCCCCTCCATACTTCAATTCTGGCCGTCGAAGTAAGCAGCCAGCAACTAATTCTGCATAGTAAAACAGTCCGTCTTATAGATGGGAACGGTCGGGTTGTTTATGAAGCAGTGTCACCTGCCGGGGCAACAATACACACGATTAACACTGATCGGTTGTCTACCGGTTCCTATCTGGTAACAATTATGGCTGATGGGTTGAAAGGCGCTATAAGCAAAAGAATACTTATCGAGAGATGAAGTTTCACCAGGTTGAGCAGCCAGGCTAACCAGGAACAGTAGTTGCATCCGCCTATGATGGATGGTACTATGTACAGTAATAATCAATAAGTATTTTTCCACATTGCATCGCTATAAGGCACTATATTACTCCCTCTACTCATACCCCACTTTTACCCAGATATCGCTGTTGCGCCCCCGGTCGTCGCTGCACGAAATTTTTACCTGCCCCCTGCCGGGCGGCGTGAGAAAGACTCGCTCACCGGCTCCCGCTCTGGCGTACAGCTTGTCGTTTATAAACCAGTACACAGTGTCTACTTGGTTGTCGACAGTAGCCGAAAGCAAAATTTCCTGCCCTTCGCCTTCTGCGAGAATGTACTCCTTGCCTGCTGTGGGCGAGGTAATCACCGGCCCACCACCGGCCAGTACTCGCACGCAGTCGGGGTTGTGCTGCGGTATGTCCTCAAATGCAATGTGCTCGGAACGGTACAGCGCTATAAGCTCAGGAGGAAGATTTCTGTACAGCTTCTTTTTGTAGCCCTCCGCAGGCGCGCATGTGTGGCAGTAGGAAATACGCTCGTCGGCAGAGACTATCACTTCTTTGAGGTGCTGGCATTTTTTTGTGGTAGAAATTGTGGGCAGGTAGTAGTCGCTTACAAGGTCGGTACAGTAGTCGTTGGGCGGCAAACCCGTTTCGGCGCACACGAGGCGGAAGTCGAGCTCTTCGGGCTGGTAAAACCAGTCGCCCTGCGAGTTGTAGTCGATGCTGTTGAACACGTCGAACAACAGCGGTGTCGCGATGTTTGCACCAGTAAGCTCGGGTACACCACGCCCGTTGAAGTTGCCCACCCACACCGCTACAGTGTAGCGCTTGTTGTAGCCCACGCTCCACGCATCGCGCCGCCCGTAGGATGTTCCCGTTTTCCACGCTACTCGTGGTATGTGCACGCTGCTTTCGTAGTTGTGCGGGAAGTCTGGTCGAGCCATCTGGGTGAGAATTTCAGTAACGAGAAATGACGATGCTTTGGAGACAAGGCGCGTGCGTAGGCGCGCAGTGTCGCCGCGCAGCCATTGCAGTGGTGCGTATTCGCCGCCGTCGGCAAAAGAAGCATACAGCCCCGCGAGTTCTTCCAATCGCACGCCGCAGCCACCGAGAATCGTAGAAAGCCCGAGGTTCTTCTCGTCTTTTCGTATCTGCCGGAAGTTCGCCTGCTTTAGTCGGTCGATAAACGGCAGCACACCTACATTGTGCAGCATGTTGACAGCGGGAATATTCAGCGAGTAGGCCAGAGCGCGCTCGACAGTCACCGCGCCGTGAAATTTCTGGTCGAAGTTTTCTGGAGAATATCCGTCGAAGTTTACGGGCACGTCGGAAAGCACGGTTTTTGGGGTGATCTGCCCTCTGTCCATTGCCAGCGCATACACCAATGGCTTCAGTGTGCTGCCCGGCGAGCGCACAGCGCGCACTCCGTCTACTTGCCCGGAGTGCTCATGGTCGAAAAAATCGGGTGAACCGAGGTACGCTATCACGCCACGCGTGGTGTTGTCTATTACAATGATTGCTGTATTGTTGATGTCGTTGGCGCGCAAGCGGCGTATATAGTTGCCCGCCAGCGTCTCTACTTTCGATTGTATATCGGGCTTCAGCCGCGTGCGGATAATTTCGCGCGAAGGATACATGGATTTCATTCTCCATGCAAAGTGCGGTGCCATGCGCGGCGGCGCCTGGCGCGTTGCATCCAATGGCTCTGCAAGTGCGTCCAAAAGATCGACCTCGGGAAAAACACCATCCTGTAGCATTCGCTGTAGCCAGCGGTTGCGCTCTCGCACAAGTACGCCGTCGTTCATGCCGATGCGCAGCGATGTAGGCCGGTTGGGAATAATCGACAGCGCTACAATCTGGGCAAGGCTTAGCGTGTTCGGCAGGCGACCGTAGTACAGAATCGACGCGGACTTCACGCCCTCGATGTTCCCTCCATACGGCACGAGATTCAGATACAACTGCAAGATTTCATCTTTGCTGTGGCGGTGCTCTATCTGCCAAGCGCGAAACATCTCAATACACTTGCTCCACATTGTGCGCTTGCGTGGCTCTAATAGCCGTACTACTTGCATGGTGATCGTAGATGCGCCCGATGTTCGCTTTCCTTTCACAACATTGTTGTAGGCAGCACGCACAAGCGCAAAGGGATTAACGCCGTAGTGGTAGTAGAAATAACGATCCTCTTTGTACACAATGGCCGTGCGCATCGCCGGGCTAATCTCGTTGAGTTCTGTCATCATGCGCCATTTGTCGTCGGCGCTCAGAAACGCGTGCAGCACTGTGCCGTCCTCCGCTGTTACGATCTGCGAGTACCGCACATTCGTAGGCGGCGGGAATATCGCGTCGATAGCTACCACGATCACAGCAGCAGCGAGCAGTGCCCATCCAATACGCTTTACAGTGCGCTCTTCTGCCAGCCACTGCCCCAGCAATGTGATGCGTTTACGCATTGTTGTTGCGAACCCTTCCATGTGTTCTGTTGCTCTTTGTTCACTGCCGTGTTGTTCCTGCGTCGTTCGCTGTCACCGGTCGCACTGTCCGCCTCGTCCTGTTCGCGCTTCTGCGCCCTGCGCACGCTTCGGTGCCCGCGCTGCCAATGGCTGCCCCACCGCTCCAATACTCAATTCCTGAATGTAGCGTGGATGCGTTTTGATACCCACATATACGGCACGATAATAAGCAGCAGCGTAAGCAAGCCCGCCATGCGGTCGAAGTGTTGCTGCCGGATGGCTTCTCCGTCCTCGACAAAAATCTGTACGTACAGAAAATTCTGCACGGCTCCTGCTATCAGAGCCGCTGCGATGTACAGCGGCACAGCCCAGCGTACACTACGGCGCTGCAAAAGAATTAGCACAGCAAGGGCACAGGCGAGCACCAGCGCAAAACCGCGCACTGCCGAAGAAATAATAATAGTACTGCTCCACCACGAGCTGTACAGCTTCGAGCTCTGCTGCGCCAACGCGCTCCACACAAGCGACGAAAACAAGTAACGCTCATCAAATAAACGCACTATTTCCGCCACAGGAAACAGAAAGACAAATGCTGTAAATATCAGCAGTGTGTTTTTTATGCCGCGCCAGTCCGCGCCGTACTCATCGGGGTCGTAGTTGCGATAGGATGCCCGCATCCGCAACAATACTGTACTGACAACAAGCCCGGCAGCAGCACCGGCAAGCGCCGCCACACAAGCAGTGGTGTTCACTGTATCGGCAGATGAAAACACAGGGATGTTCTGCTCAATATAGTCGACAAGATACGAACTCAGTAATGCCATATACTATCTCTTTGTGCTTCTGTGATACAAGCGCGAAAAATACATCTTTCAGAGACCAACTGCCCGGAGTTCACCACTGCGGAGAAGGCAGTACAGCCACGAGGCGGCTGTGCTGCGCGGTGCAGCGACGGAACGGCAGGCCTATGACAGAAAGCGAACAGCCATCCGTCATAGGCACACATCGCCCGCCAAGCTATGTTGAGAACAACGCTGCCAAGCCACTTACTCTACGCGCACTGTACCACCGCCATTTGCTGAATGGTAGTCGGCATTGTACATGGCATCGGCGCTGACAGGACCGAGACGGAATGTACCACGCGATACAGCGCGCACAAGATAGTAGAAATTTTTTGCCTTTGTGTCGGCAGTTGTAAAGTAGTTAATCCTGTCGTCGCGTATATCGAAGTAGTCGGCGGCGGCATTATCTTTTATCCATTCGAGTTCTGGAACAGCAGCTACGCGTGGATTTTCAATTTCAAAGCCCGCAGGCAGCATATCGGTGACAACGACATTTGGCACAAGCTCGCCGCCAGCCGATTCCAATGTGAGCTTTACGACAACCAAATCGTTCTGCCGTACATTCTGCGGCGAAATTGACTGACCGGAACGCGACAAGAACGAACGGCGCACGCGAAGGCGGCTATCCTCTTGTGCGTAGTCGCCAGTAGAGCTAATGCCCTCCACTTCCCAAAAGAAGTACAGCGAGCCCTTGCCTTCGACATCAATGGTAACGTCCTTGCCAATGACTTCCGACCCAAGCACGAGCGCATCGCCCGAAAAAGCACCTACCTGTTTACCGCCAGCCGACACTGTAGCTGTAGCGTTGCCTTCGCTTCCACGGCGTGCGAGCTTGCCAAGCGCGAGCAGTGTAAACGAACGTTCCTGCGTGCCGTACTGGCCTCCCTGCCGGAGCTGCTGCGCCAAGTGCTTTGCCATTGAAGCTACTTGTGGATTGCCCGGATCGCCTTCGATAAGCGCGTTGAGCGAAATCGCTTCGTCGCGTACATAGGAGTAAAAGCTGCCGCCAAAGGCTCGTGTGCTGCGCTCTCCTGCAAATGCACGCGGCAGCACGGCTGTGTAGCTTTTTCTATCGCCAGCAAGCAAATACGCCCCGGCAAGCAAGTATCTCGAATCGAGCGCCATGGAGTCCAATCGCATTTTGTAGTGGTTCATCGTAGCAATATCGTGCCGCCCTGCAAGCGCCAGCACATACAGCGAGTAAAAGATTTCCTTCGACGGAATTTTTTTTGTGATCATCGTATTGTTGTCGGTGTAGTACCGATAGGATTCATGCGTCCTCTGCCGCACTTTTTTGGAGAGATAGGCGAGCACTTTATCGAGCTGCTGCTCTTGTACATCGTAGCCTGCACGACGCGCTTCAAACATAAAATGCGCTGCATAGGCCGAGCCCCACCAGCTCTCTTCCGTACCTCCGGGCCAGTAGCTCAGAGCGCCATTGTAAAGCTGCATCGACGCAAGCGCACGGGCTGCTTCCTGCACATTGAGCCGTACTTCCGACGAGTGCACGGGCCTGCTACCGAGTGCTTTTGCGAGGTCGGGCAGATACAACTGCACAAAGGCTATTGAGACCGTCTGCTCTACACAGCCATGAGGATATTCTACAAGGTAGCGCACATCTTTGGTAAACTCTGCAAGCGGCGTGCGCGCGATAATAAGCCTGCCATCAACACTCGACGGAATAAAGTTGTGAGCCATCCGCAGCGTGCGCTTGGAACCCGCCTGCACTTCGCCCGATCCCGAGGTCTTCAGAAGCGAGGTCACTGGGCGAATAGTAAGCGATGTTTTGTCGGTATAATTGCCATTGAGCCCACTTACTTCTATCTCGACATCACCCGTTCCGATATCGGCACCGGCGGCAATGCGGAACACGACTTGTCCCTCGCGATTAGGAGCAAGTGTTGTCGATTGCTTTGGCTGCCCAACCACCGACAGCCCGCCAGTTGTTTTGATAAGTGCCGTTGCTTGCCCTTGTTTATCGGTGGTATTGGTGAGCGTTACTGGCACAGTCACCGTATCGCCGGGGCTTACAAAGCGCGGCAGAGCCGTGCTAACCACAAGCGGATCGGCTACTTTGATATGCGCGTCGGCAGAGCCGAACTTGTTGCCGCGATACGCTACGGCCATAATGCGAAGATCGCCGGAGAATTGCGGTATGTCGACGGTCATTGAAGCTTCGCCGCTGCTGTTGGTTTTTAGAATACCACTCCAGTACGACACGAGATTGACCCGCCTGTTGGTAAGTGGATTGACGCGTTTATCTAGATCAAAACCATCGCCGCCAGGACTTGCTAAACGCCGTTGCAATTCGGGGAAAAGGAATGGGTAAATGTTGTACGACGCTACCTGCAAAGCGCGTTTGCGAAAGAAAAATGCGTGTGGATTTGGCGACTCAAAATCTTTGAGCTGAAGAATTCCTTCGTCGACCACTGCAATCGTAACATCGACATCGGCTTTGCCGGTTTTTACAGTAATTTTCTGCTTCGTCTTGGAGCGCGACCGCGCCACGGCGTTTATACTTACGGGCATGAGCGTAGAAGGCTCTTCGGCCAGCAGTGGAGCAAATCCATGCGCTACGGTCAGCGGTATGGTGTTGTCGCCAAGTGGTTTGATAAGCGTTGCGCTGATATACACATTTGGCAGATATTCTTCCTTCACCGGCAGCGCAAGCGATGCCGATTTTTTGTCGGTTTCTATCACAAAGTATTCGTACACCTTATTCCGCTCTACTGTTACGAGTAGCCGCCCGGCAAAGGGAGTTTTGAAGAGAATATTCGCTGTTTCTCCTACTGTGTATTTCGGCTTGTCCAGCTCGATGTCGATCTGCCCTTCTGTGTTGACTTCAAACGACGACACCTGTGTATCGCCCCAGCCATAGGCGTAAAATCCATAGGACACATAGTTGGCAGTTCCCGCTTCGAGCACGCGAATTTCGTACTCACCCGACGCCACAGGCGTATAGGTGAACCTCGTGGACGTTCCGTTCACCGCTACTAATCGCTCAACCATGATCTGCTCTTTTTTCTGCGACACATAGCGGAATGTGCTGTCCTGGTTTCTCTCGATAATATTCTGCCAGTTGTACTTTACAATCTGTACCTGTGCTTTCGCCGATATTGGCGATCCCTTGTGGTTTACAGCCACAAGCGGTAGGGAGAGTGGCTGCCGTGTGTTCACATATTTTTCTATTCTGCCCACACCAAAAAAGACATTTTGTGTAAGCACATCGAACTGCTTCAACCGGTTCACCGGGCGCCCTGTTTCGTCGAATACTGTGGTGTACACACGCCCGAGCAGCATACCCGAGTGATCCAGTCCGGCAGGCATACCAAATGTTTCCCACGCCATGCCCTGATCGTTTGTCTTGCCCTGCCGCACAACATTATCGATGGTAACATTGTTCTGCGTTTTTACCGTGAACGTATAGTCTTCAAATCCTTTAGGCTGCAGGTCCTTTCGGCGCAGTAAAAACTGCATTTCGTAGTTGCGTCCCGCAGCCGGAGGCCCGAATAAGTTCATGGCTTGTGCGGTAATGTGCAGCGAGTCCTTTACACCGAGCTCTTCGCGGTCGGCAGTCACATTTACGCGGATGCGGTCTGGGATAAATTCTTCTACAGACACCGAGTAGGAGTTCAGTAGAATATCATTAGCTGAATACACTTCAGCGATGTAGGTACCCGTGACCGCCGAGGCCGGAAGCGAAATATCGGCTGTGGCTCCGCCCTCGCCATCGGGCGAAAGCCTCATCGTGCGGTACACTTTGCCATTTGGCAGCAGCATTTTGAGCTTGAGGGGCACACCGGCCACTGGTTTCCACTGCTGGTCGCGCAGCACTACACCAAGATGCACCGTTTCGCCCGGTCGGTAAATATTGCGCTCGCCATAGATAAAGGCTTGGTAGCCCGCCGGATTTTCCAGCGCTCCACCAACATCGTAGCGGGAGGTCTCTACCCGCGTACCTTCGAACAACATCGTGTTGAAGTCCTCGCCTGCACGCGCTGTAATCATCGCTACTTTAAATTGCGGTGCGGTAGCCTTGATATTCTCAAAACGCGCTACACCCGAGCCATCGGTTTTAGCTGTGAGAACTTCCTGATTATTGGAGCTGATGAGCTTTATTTCTACGCCTTGTATGGGCGATACATCCATAATGGAATTAGCAAACACAACAACGTCGTTCTCTGTTGCCTTGGCAATAAGGCCGATATCCGACACCGAAATAATACGGCTGTCCTGTAGCCACTGGCGGTCGGTAGCAGCCACTTTTACGATGTACACGCCTTTGTACTGGCTGCGGTCGGGCAAGTCCAGCGCAAGATGGCTCACGCCATTGGTGGTGGGCAGGCTGCGCGTCTCGTATTCCCGCTCATACACCAAGTCGCCAAAGTTTTCCCATCGCGTAAATCCGTACAGCCAGTAGTAATCGTCGGTTGCTTCGTCGTAGAAATAATCGTAGTCACCGCCTTGCCGCATATAAGCGAGAATATTGTTTTCGTAAATTTTGGCTACTGTTACTTTGATGCGCGGCACGCTTGTGATATTCACGCCTATAGCCTTCGAGCCCTTCGTAGAAAGATACATAGCCTTTGCAGTAGTAAAAGCGATAGCAGGCGCCCGCTCGCCAAACTCTACATAGCGGCTAACGTCGCTGCCGAGCTCTTCGCCAAAAATGCCGCGCAGTGCGCGGTTCACTACCACTTCATACGTTATGCCCGGTGCAAAATCACCGCGAAGCAGCAAACCATTGTCTATGATTTCTATCTGAAACGGAACAACAGGGTTGACGCTTACCAAGTTGTGTACATTCTGCTGGTCGTCCACGCTCTGGGAGGTAAAGATATACACAAGCCCCTGTGTGCCTTCGTAGTCGGAGGTGATATTCGTTACGGCAAAAGCCCCCGGCTGCGGGATCACTGTTTCGCGATGCAGTGGTTCGGATGTAGGGCGCTCGCTGTCTACAGGCTTCAACCCCTTGCCAATAGTAACAGATAGAGGTAAATCGCCCGTCTCGTGCTGGTCGATACCAGCAATGAACACTGGCACAGTTTCCGATACCGAGGCCGACTGTAGCTTGTAGATAGCCTGCTTGCCATCGACTTCTATGCTGAGCAGCTTCGCGACATCAATGGCATTTACTTTGTAATTGAAATGCAGATTAGCTATTGCGCCAATAGCACCATCATCCTTCGACTTCGTCCAGTACACTTCTACGTCGCTGAGTGCCAAATACGGCGTATGGAACTGCACAGGATCGGACGATACCGATGGCTTCTCCGCTGCGTGCTGTGCCAATGCCTCTGTAAGCCGACCTGTGTAGTCGGTAGCTGGGCGAAAGGCATCCGAGGGCGAAAACACGAGCTCGTTGGCAGCCGTCCACTTGAAGCGCCCTGCCACTCGCGGCGTAAACGCGATATAGGCCGTTGTATCCCAAATATTTAGCAGGGAATCCGGCATCAATGGTTTGTTAAATTTAAACACGAGGTTTTGCCGCACATCCACGACATCGTCGAAATTTTTCTCGTCAACCTGCACGTCGTTGGAAAGCCCACAGGCAGCTACGAGCATGGCAAGGGCAAGCGGAAATACCGTTTGCAGAAGAGCAGCGCGGAGTGTTCTCATATTTCGTCTCGTGAGTGAACTACTACTTGATACATTGCGGCAAAAATACAAAATCAGGATGTGCAGCAAAGTAAAGATTTAGAGACTGCACCACGGCAGTCGGTTATCACCCATGTGCATTCTCACCGCTTGAAAGTTTCGGGGTGCAACATACGAAACGTGGTTCCAGCAAACCTGTTCATCTTTTCTATCGCTGCCATTTTGCTATCAGGCGCCCGATAATACCGAGCAGGCGCAGCACCTTATCAGCGCCTTTGCACACGCTCTATGTGCATTGGCACCGCTAGCGTTTTTACTTTTTTTGCCAATGTCGTATCTTGCCTGCTCACATTTATCCACTATCAGACCGGAACAACGATGAATTCTTATCTGATCCTCTCGGCCATTTTGCCCGACGACGATTTTCTGGACGAAGAGCCGCAGGTGCTCTCTACAACTCCGCCATTACATATTCCGGCGTGTACTATCCTTCCCGACTCAGTGCTCGCAGCTCTTCCTACAACAGTATTCCATCTCAACGATGACTACGTACTTACGCATGTGCTGCCGCAATCCATCCTACCGCCGCCCGGTCTGCTCATAAGCCCGGAGTTCGCAGAGTTTCTCCAGGCTTACTACCTCCCCCCCGAGTGTTCATTCCACGAAACTACAGTGGAGTACGAAGGCGAACAACACCTCGCTTACTGGCTGCATATGTCCGGATTCCATACCTACCTTATCAACTTTGAGCAAACGCGCTTTGCGCGATTCCAAATCCAAAATCAGTCGCGCCGAGATATGTTTGAAGGCTTGGGTTTTGAAGAATTCCGCACGCCTGACAACAGCCATCAGGCTCTCGACGGACGTGAAATTACTGTCCACAATGAGCGGGAACTGCTGGCTCATCTTGCAGAGCTCAGCCTGGCTGCCAATGCCGAGTCGGACGCAACCGATACCACTATTGCCAACAACGGCACGTACCCCACCGACGCAATACTCTGGGATGAGCTCTCTGAAGCTGAACGCGATAAAGCATTAGAGGAAATGGCCCTCACCAACCCAGACTACACCAAAGCGGTCATACCAACAGAAACACACCTCGACGCCGTTGGGCGCATTATTCACACCCAAAAACCTGTGCCCTACGACCTGCTCGCGTTTCCCTTCCCCAGCCCTGCTCTGTTTGTTTCCGAGTTCCTCGCCCAAGCGCTTGAAACATTTGAGCTTTCGGGGCACACGATCTTCCCTTGTTCGTACCAGTTGTATTGTACTTGAAATATTTGAGCTCTCGGGGCACACGATCTTCCCCTGTTCGTACCAGTTGTATTGTACTTGCGATCTCTTGTGGCACAGGCTTCTCCGCTCCTGCGCTTCGTCGCTGTCGCCGGTCGCACATCCGCTGCGTGGCTGCCCGGCTGGTAGCCGCCGTGCACACAGCAATGCACAGCGACTGGGGTTGAACAGCTACGCGGCGGCTATGCAGCGCGGTGCAAAGGCCAAAGCGAGAGCAAAGACCGAAGCGCTACACACTATATTGCCGCGTATCTTTGCCGGAGCCAACCGGGATACGCGGTGCAACTTCGCTTCTGCTGCCGCGTAAGAAGGAGCCGATTTTATAAACAGCATCTGGAGTGCAATGTTATCCATCGAACGCATTAGCAAGAACTACAAGGGAGGCATTCGGGCAGTGGACGACCTGTCGTTCACCGTCGAACCCGGCATGGTAAAGGGCATTCTCGGCCCTAACGGTGCTGGCAAAACGACGACAATCCGCATGATCCTCAACATCATTAGGCCCGACGCTGGCCAGATTGTCTTCAATGGCCAACCCGTTGGCGAAGCGTCCAAAGATTTTATCGGCTATCTTCCAGAAGAGCGCGGGCTGTACCGCAAAAGCACAATTCACGACGCGTTGTACTACTTCGCTTCGCTGAAGTCTATCCACGGCGCCGAAGCCAGCCGCAGAATCAACAACTGGTTAGAGCGCTTCGAGCTCGGCGGCATGGGCAAGCGCAAAGTAGAAGAGCTTTCAAAAGGCAACCAGCAAAAAGTGCAGTTTATCGCCTCGGTGCTGCACAACCCATCGCTGCTTATCCTCGACGAGCCGTTTTCGGGTCTGGACCCAGTAAACCAGCTCAAGTTTAAGGACATCGTGCTATCGGTACGCGACGAAGGTAAAGCTATTATTTTTTGTACGCATCAGCTAGAATCAGCCGAAAAGATATGCGATTCTATTTTGCTGATGAACAAAGGCAAGGCTGTACTCAACGGCACTGTGGAGCAGATAAAGCGCAGCCACGGCAGCAATGCGATCCGCATGGAATTTGAAGGCGATGCGAACTTTGTGCGCTCGCTGCCCACAGTAGCAAGTGCGGACATCTACCAGAACTACGCCGAGTTGAACCTCGTAAGCGGAGCAACACTGATGGACTTGATTCCCAACCTGCTACCGCATCTGAAACTGACGCACATCGGCACAGTGCAGCCGTCGCTGCTGAGTATTTTTATCGATACGGTCGGCAGGGAAAATATTACAGATGAATTTCTTCAACAGGCTTCGGAGGGCAAACGATGAACATACGAAAAGTGCTCGATGTGGCGCGCTGGGAATTTGTAGAAAAGGCTAAGACAAAAGCCTATATCATTTCTCTTGTACTCACGCCCGCTATTATGGTGCTGTTTGGTGTGCTCCCTTCGATTCTCGCTACAAAGGCAGACACAGAAACAAAGCAATTCCTTCTTTACGACGCTACGGAATCGCTGGCTGCGCCACTGCAAAAAGCGCTCACTGAGCAGTACAAGCTGCCCGACGGCAGGCCCAACTACGCGCTGGTTCCTATTGATACCCGGGCTATGACATTAGAACAAGCAGCGAAGCACTACAAGCCGCGCCTGCTCAACGAAGAATTTACTGGTATGGTGATTATACCGGGCGATGTGCTTACGTCGCGGCAATTGGAATACCGAGGCACAAACGTAGGCAACGAAATCGAAGTGCGGAAAATTGGCAATGAAGTAGAAAAGCTCGTCGTCGAGCGCTCGCTTGCCGCACACGGTATCAACCCGCAAACCTATGCCGACGCAAGCCGCGAGCTCTCGCTTACAACGCTGAAAATCAGCAAGGGCGACGAAGACACCAAGAGCGGCTTTGTAGAAGTGTTTATCGCTGCCTATGGCTCCTCTATTATTCTGTTTATGCTCATTATGGTTACTGGACAGCTTTTAGTCCGCAGCTTGTTCGAGGAGAAAAACAACAGGATTATCGAAATACTGCTTTCCTCCTGCTCGCCAATTGAGCTGATGATTGGGAAATTGGTGGGGCTGAGTGGCCTCGGTGTTCTGCAGGCCACTGTGTGGCTGTCTATCGGGATTGGCCTTGGCACACAGTTTGGCACGCTTCCCGATGTATTCTCGCTGCTGCCGTTCTTGCTCTTGTATATGCTTCTCGGCTACTTGTTCTACGCGGCCATTCTTATCGGGCTGGGTTCGCTGTCCACAACCGAACAAGAAGCACAGCAGATTACTGGCTATATGGCCATACTTATTATGCTGCCCGTAGGTATGATTATGCCGCTGATGCAAAACCCGACCTCCGGGCTGGTAAAAACTCTTACCTATATTCCGTTTCTCACGCCTACGATTATGGCTATGCGCATCGCTGTGCTGCGGCCCGAGTGGTGGGAAATTCTCGCCTCTGTGGTCGTTATGGTCATTTCTATTGTTCTGGTGATGTTTCTCAGCTCCAAAATTTTCCGCGTGGCAATTCTCTCCTATGGCAAACGCCCTACGCTGCCGGAAATTATAGGCTTCCTTCGCGAAAAATAACCGCGCTCTCGCTGTTGGTGTGTAGTATAATGCAAAAACGCTCTCTTTCAGGCGAAGGAGAGCGTTTTTATGTAGAGGAGTTGTCTGCTGTCTCATGTGCCATTGTGAGCACAAGCGTCTTCGCTCCAGTGTTTTGTCTGCGCCCTATCGCGCAAGGCGTTAGAGCAATAGAAATCACCCACGCTACGGTGTCACATATCCCGTATTGCCTTGAGGTGAAATACACCCGGCACCGACGATTCAAAGGTAAATTCTTTCCGCACATTGTTGTCGTAGCGCCATACTTCCAGCACCGGTGTGTCGGGCTCAAACCTGCGGTCGACATTGGTGGGAGCACCGTGCAGAATATAAATCTTTCCGCGTTCGCTTCGCGCTCCATCGCGATCAGCAAGCGTCTGGTAGTTGAAAAAAGCGTAGTCCACGCGGCTGTAGTATTCAGCCATTGCTTCGTTGAATACCGAGGCGGGCTGCGGATCGCGAGCCTTCCAGAATGTGTACAGCTTCTGGCGCTTTGCTTCGAGCGAACCGCTATTAACAGCGTCGTACTCGTCGTCGGTCATTACATAGTAGGCGAGTTCTACAGCATACTGAATATTGCGCAGCGACAGAGGTTTGTTCTCCCAGATCAGCGCAAAAGGATGTGTCAGCGTGTCGGTGCCTCCGCGTTTATACACTTTCAGAATGTATTTGCCCGATGGCATTTTGTCCTCGGGTAGGACAATCTCTAAAAGCCCCATATCGGGCACAGACGAGCTCGACATACGAGCGTTCGCTGGCTCTAATTCAGCGCCGGAGAGATATGCTTTCCGCACGACGGCAGTAGCGGCATTGGGCACAATGGCAGGAACGAGCTTTGTATCAGGCCGAACAGTCCCGCTCACGGAAGTAAAATCTATCACTGGATCATCGGGCTGTAAATCCTTGCTGTTTTTCGCCTGCTCGATGGTGTACACATACTCGTCGGAAGGAAGAGCGCCCGATACGCTGATAAGAGCGCTCATGCGCGACGGAAACGAAATATTGCCTTTGAGAATGAAGGGGTGATACGTGTTGTCGGCAGTAGGAGCGGCGAACAGCGGCTGCCCGACAATCGACGATGCGTAGAAATCGCGCCCCGTAATGCCCGGCACTCGAAAGCGGCTGGTGCGCGGCGCGTGCTTATCGCCGAGCTCGAATACTGCCGTATAAGTCCCCGGCGGCAGGTCGATTGTCATACCTCCCTCTACAAACTCTTTTTTGGACTGTGTAAGCTCGTAGGAACCTACAACCACCGTGTCCCGCCATTCCCTGCTCACCCGGATAATTCCCGTTGAGTCGATAAATTCTACGTACAAAAGCGGCTGTGCTACGTAGCGCGCGCCCACATTTGTAAACAGCAGGACATCGTTTCTCATCCTGAAGAACACCTGAAACCGCGTAGAATCAGGGCGATCATCGGGGATATTGACAATGTCGTAGTAGAATTTTTCGCCGTAGTCGTAGTAAAAACTTTTATCAACCTGCTGGGCATGCCCCGTGGCCGGCAGAAGCAGGAAAGCAAGAAGAAGGATAATCAACATAGTAGTAGCAATAATGTGCAGGACACATGGGCTTGGCACAACGCAACCGTTGCCCATTATCGGAAAGCCGACGTTTTTGCATGGAAACGATTGTGCCCGGAAAAGTTACCGATATGCCCGCTGGTATTCAGGGCATTTCGCTCTGCACTGCCCGCGCACATCGCTCAAAGTCTCCGCTATTGCCCGCCATTGCTCGTTTTTTTCTTGGCGAGCTCTTCCATCAGGTCCATCTGAATTTGCTGTATATCCATCAGATATTGCCACTGATGTCGCAGCAGATAATCCATCTTCTCGTGGAGATTGCGTATTTCTAATTCCGCTTTCAAGTTCACTTTGTAGTCGTGTATGGAGCGCACTCGGTCTCTGGACTCTTGCCTATTCTGGCTCATCATAATAAGAGGTGCCTGGAGCGCTGCAAGACACGACAGCACGAGATTGAGCAGTATAAACGGGTACGGGTCGAACGGACGGCTAACAAGAATGGCCGTATTTACCACGATCCAGCCGAATAATATCGCACCAAATGTTATAATAAACCGCCAGCTCCCGCCAAAGGCTGCAATCTTGTCGGAAAGCCTGTCGCCAAACGATAAGTTCTGCTCGTAGTCCGGGTCGGTATCGCGCGTCAGCACTTCGTCGGAGGAAAGGCTGTTGAGGATGTCGTGCTCCAGGGTAGTAAGTTCCCCGCGCTCGGCCATCATCACGCTTTCTACATACTGCTGCCTAAATTTATTGAGATCCGTGTAGCATATATATCCACCGGCATCGTAGTCCGGTACTCTGCTGGCGATAAAGTCTGCAATCGGCAGCCGCACCACAGCAAGAGGAAGAAGATCGAGCAGATCTTTGCGCTGCTTGCACACAATGCAGGCAGCCTGTTGCACTTTGAATCTTTTCATGCGGATATGCCTCTAATCCCTATGATAGGAACCTGTTATAAAAGACATTGTGGCACGGGCATCGTTGCAACGCCCGTTGGGTCGCTGTCGCCGGTCGCACCAACCGCCTGCAAGTAGTCCAGCCGCTTTGCGCCGGCATGTGCGCGGCCTTGCTACATTCGGGCTACTTCGTCGAGAAATTCTCGTAGGATTACCGCCGCCGCAGCGCGATCAGTTGCCCCTTTCTCCCGCCGCTTCTTTTTTCTCATGCCGCCCGATACCATCAGCGCCGAGGCATTGCGCGATGAAAAGGATTCATCATACAGATACACGGGCAGGCCCGACCTCGTTTCGATTTCCTGTGCAAAGACTTTGGCCGCTTCTATCATGGGGGTGGTCTCGTTGTCGTGGCCATAGGGCACGCCCACCACAACAGCATCCACGCGATTGAGCCGTATCGCCGTGGCAATTTCGTTCCAGAGAGCATCTCCTGTTTCAAATACTGCACGCGGAGTTGCTGTAATGTGAAGTTCATCGCTCACAGCAAATCCTATGCGTTTCATGCCTACATCAAATGCAGCTACGCGTTTTCCTTCGATATTTTTGTACCTGGCTGT